>NZ_BBAI01000014.1 GCF_001311175.1 Lacticaseibacillus pantheris DSM 15945 = JCM 12539 = NBRC 106106
CCTCACGCTCACGCCCGTGCCGGGCTACCGCGAATTGCCGTAGCCCGAGCAAAACCCGCTCGGTCTAGCCAATTTGATTCTGTAAGTCATAACTGCCAGTAAGTGCTAACGCACTAACTGGCAGTAATTTCTAACAGAACTACGGGCATGCAGCCGTCGCGGGGACCAGCCGCTCAACCTCCTCCACCACGCCAGTACGACCAACGGTAGATGTTCGCCGTTGCGGATTCGAGGGGCGCCGCAGCCCCTTGCAAGTCGCCGGGGCCGGTGGTAGAGTTGACAACAACTAAATATGTTTCTGCAAACTAATATTGCCTATATAATGCCATGATGTGGATGGTCAGTTTCTACCCGGAGCCGTAAATTCTGGACTATAGGAGAGAGAGCGGAGCAGGCCGTTTAGAAGACAGAGCATAAGTAACTCTAACCGAAAGGCCCGGTTTTGGCCTTTTGGTTAGAGTTGCTTATGCGGCGCCTTCTGGCCTGCGCAGCTCGTTTAAAGGTAGAGAGCGTAGCCTCGCGTTTAGAAACTGGAGCGTAACTTGCTGCGGCGGTGAAGCCCGGGTTTGGCTTCATTGCCGTAGCGGGTTACGCGCAAGTTTCTGCGGGGCGCAGCTTGTTTTAATACCGGAAAGAAACGCGCGGACCTAGCAGCGTCCAAGCTAATCGAGGTGGTAAGGCGCACTTGGCCTTTTGGTTAGAGCTACTTATACGCCGCTTCCCGCCCGCCACCGCGCACCGCACCATCCACATCAGGTCTTCTATAGGTACGAGGAGGACCCGCTTTGAAAACTGTCGCAATGGTGCTAACTGGCGCGCGTGTGTTGAATGTATATACTGGTGAATTTGAACAAACTAATTTATGGCTGGATCAGGGCAAAGTGGTTTCCCGCTTGCCCCACCCGGATCTGACAGCTCGCGAAACGGTTGACCTCACGGGACAATACGTCGTTCCGGGATTCATTGATGCACACGTGCACGTGGAAAGTGCGCTGGTGGCCCCTAGTGAAATCGGTCATATCCTCCTACAACATGGGGTCACGACCATCGTGGCGGACCCGCATGAGCTTGCCAACGTAGCCGGCGTGGCGGGCATTGAGTACATGATTAAAGACGCACGACAAACGCCGTTAGACATTCGGTACATGCTACCCTCATCGGTACCATGCGTCCCGTTTGATAATAACGGCGCTGCTTTGCATGCCGCCGATTTGGCACCACTCTACCAGTACCCAGAGGTCAACGGTCTGGCCGAGGTGATGGATTACGGTGCGGTGGCCCGCGACGATGCGGACACGATGGGCAAAGTTCGGGATGCCTACGCGCACGGACACCATGCCGATGGTCATGCTGCCGGACTGACGGCGGAACAAATTGAAATCATGCGGGCCCACGGCATGGATACTGACCACGAAAGTGCCACCGTGGCCGACGCCTTGGCCCGTGTGGACGCTGGCATGTACGTTTTCCTGCGCGAAGGTACGGTGGAACGGGACATAGCGAATACGATTGGTGCCGTCACGCCGCGCAACGCTGACCGGTTCGCCTTCTGCACGGACGACAAGACCATCGGCGACCTGATGGGTGAGGGCTCAATTGATCACAATATTCGTTTGGCGATTAAGTATGGACTCCCGGCCGAGTTGGCGTACACGATGGCGGCTAATAACGCCGCGCGGGCGCACCGACTGACCGACCGCGGCGCCCTAATTCCAGGCCAATTGGCGGACCTCGTGGTGGTAAGTGACCTTGACCAGGTCGATATTTCCCGGGTAATGAAGTCGGGTGAGTGGGTGGCCGGTGCGGACAAAGTGGCGACGGAATCCACAACACCTTTGCCATTTACCGCCACGCAGCTGCACCACCACGTACAGAGCAGTGATTTACGCCTGCCGCTGGTTAGCGGGGCAGATGTGCACGTCATCGGGGTGCAGCCCAACCACATCACCACGGACCACTTACACGCACACGTGACGCCCCAAAACGGCGAGTTTGTGCCTGACGTGGCGCATGACCTCCTCAAGATGGTGGTAGTGGAACGCCACCACGATACTGGTAACGTGGGTGTCGGCATTGTGCACGGCTTTGGTATTCGCAGTGGTGCAATTGCGAGTTCGGTTGCCCATGACGCCCACAACATTGTGGCGGTGGGGACCGACGACCAGGCAATCATGAACGCCATTGCGGCAATTACGGAGACGGACGGCGGCCAAAGCGTGGCGACCGCCGACGGGGTGGTGGCCAACCTACCGCTACCGATTGGTGGCATCCTGTCCGACCAGCCGTTCGCGGTTGTGGCGCGACAAATGCGGGCGTTACGCGCTGCCTATGATCAGGTGAGTGGCGGCGTTGACTTTGACCCGTTCATTACGCTATCGTTCCTCACCCTGCCGGTTATTCCGACGCTGAAGCTGACGGACCAAGGGCTGTTCGACTTTGACCAATTTGGGTTCATTCCGGTTGAACAACTACCGGTGGGGGCTCGCGACTAGGCCACCGGTACGGGCGGCAGCTTGAGTGGTCTGGTACCCGGTGTATACTAATCCTACTGGGAATATTTTTAGAAAGTAGGCGCGTTATGGCCTGGTATTGGATCGCATGTATCTTGTTGGTTGCTGGCGTTGCGGGTGGATTACTGAGCACCATGGCGGGGATGGCGTCACTGGTGACGTATCCAGTGCTACTGGCGTTAGGGTTACCACCCGTGAGCGCGAACGTCACCAACACGGCGGGGCTGGTATTTACTGGCATTGGGTCGGCCATTTCGTCGCGCAAAGAATTACGCAGTCACCAACGGCTAACCATGAGCGTGACCGTATGGGCATTGCTGGGAGCAATTATTGGTAGCCTGTTACTGACGGTGGCCCCGGCCAGCACGTTTGAACACATTGTGCCGTTCCTAATTGCGCTAGCGGGCGTGTTGATGTTACTGGCGGGGCGCTCTAAGCCCGAGACACGGGCAAAGCCGCGTCCGCAGAGTCCTCGGGTGACGGTGGCCAAGAACGTGGCTATTGGCCTGGTGGGCCTGTACATTGGTTACTTTGGGGCGTCGGCCGGTGTCATACTACTTGCTATTTTGGCAATCTCGCTGGACCAGCCGTTTGCGGTTAGTAACGCCATTAAGAACTTCACGGCCTTCGTTGCGAACGTATTCTCACTGGTTATTTACGCCGTGACCACCAAGGTATACTGGCTAATGGTCATCCCCCTGGGCGCAGGACTCTTTATTGGCGGCTACGCGGGCCCCATCGTGGTGCGGCACGTGCCGGTGAAGTTGTTACAACGGGTGATTGCCTTTGGGGCGTTCGGTTTGGCGGCGTACTTCTTCTATGACGCGTACATCAAGTAATTACAAATAGACCCGTTAGTTGAACGGTGGTGCAAGCCGCTCAACTAACGGGTCTATTTTGATATGCGGCTCGTAGGGTCCTAGTCGAACGGTACCTCCATCAGCCAGTCGCACTGCTCAATAAAAAAATAACATTTATCCGTGCTTAGTACTTGCTTTTTCGGGTTGTTCCGGTTACTATACCATTATACTTACAAAAAGTAAGCGAGCGGAGGGACAATTATGGCTGATCAAAAATATGAGTTTGGCTTAAACACGTTTGGCGACCTGGCTTTCCACGACGATGGGACGCCGTTGGATGGTGACGAGACGTTACGGCAGGTAGTCAAAGAAGCACAGTTGGCGGACGAGCTGGGTATTGACCGTATTGCGCTCGGGGAACACCACCGTCCGGAGTTTGCTATTTCCAGCCCCGAGGTGGTGCTGGGCGCCATGGCGATGGTCACCAAAAATATTAAGCTGGGGACGGCGGTCACCGTGCTGTCATCTGATGACCCGGTGCGCGTTTTTGAACGGTTTTCAACTTTGCACGGTCTGTCCCACGGCCGTGAGGAGATTATGCTGGGCCGGGGCTCGTTTACGGAGTCATTCCCACTGTTCGGCTTTGATCTCGAAAACTATAACGAGTTATTTGAAGAAAAGATTGCCATGTGGCAAAAGCTGCTGGAGGGCGACCCCATGAACTGGAAGGGCCAGTTCACGCAAACGCTGACCGACACGGCGGTGTACCCGCAGTTACCCAAAGGTGAGACAGTGTCCACCTCACTAGCGGTGGGCGGCTCACCGGAGTCCATTATCCGCGCCGTGGCCTACGATATCCCCGTAGTCATCGCGATTATTGGTGGCGAACCCGTGCGCTTCCGTCCGTACGTTGACCTATACAAGAAGGCGGCCAAGCAGTTTAAGAAGCCGGAACGGCCGCTGGGGATGCACGCGCACGGCATCATCCTGGATGATGAGCAGGAGGCCGTCGAGGTGGGGTTCAAGTACATCAAAGCCGAGATGGACCGTATCGGTATTGACCGTGGCTGGGCACCCATGACGCGCGACCGCTTTGAATTTGAAATTGATAAGGGTGCGTACTATGTGGGTACGCCGGAGCAGGTGGCCCAGAAGATTGCGCACAATATGAAGGCACTCGACATGCAGCGGTTCGACTTGGTTTACGGTACGGGTGGTCAGCTGTTGAACCAACGCGAGGCTACCATCCGCAACTTTGGTGAGCGTGTGGTGCCACGGGTCAAAGAGTTGCTGGGGGGCGAGTAGTATGGCGGAACCAACCATTGGTATTCTGGGCGCGGGCAAGTTAGGCTCCACGCTGGCACGGATTGGGACGAGTCGCAATATCCCGATTATGATTGGTAGTACCCATTCGGTGCAGGACCTCAAGTGGGTGATTGATACGCTGGCGCCGGGGGCAGTGAGTGCCACCGCCGCCGATGTTGTGGCCCAGGCGGACGTGATTGTCTTGGCGATTCCTTTGAGCCACTACCAGGACCTGGTACCTGGTGACTTTGCGGGTAAATTGGTGCTCGACGCCACCAATTACTGGAAGGAAGTTGACGGGACGCACAACGACATTTCCGATTTCAACCATTCCAGCTCCGAGGTGATTCAGGATTGGTTACCGGAAGCCAAAGTGGCTAAGGCGTTCAACCACATGGGATATCACGACTTGGAAATTGAGGTTGACCGGCACCCCGACGTGCCGCGGGCGATGGCCTTTGCCACGGACCACGACGATATTCGTCCCCAGGTCAAACAGATATTGACCGACTTCGGTTTCGATCCGTTCGACCTAGGCCCGTTACGGTTCGGATTGCTGCTGGAGCCGGGGAGCCCGCTCTTTGGTGAGGCGATTCCACGGCCAGAGTTTGCGGCCAAACTAGACCAAATTTACGATAGTCCCTTTGGTCAGCAGGTACTGGCTGCGCGCGGTGGGCGGATTCAGTAGCCATTTGGTGAGTATTTCCCGGGAAATAACGGCCCCGCAACCCAAAAATAATGAGATTTACCATTTCTTAGCATACTACCGGCTATTTTTAAGCGATAATATAATTAATAGATAGCTGGAAAACGTGGGCTAATGGATGGGAGCGATGCGTATGGCAACGAGCGTGTACGACTTTACGGTCAAAGAAATTGGTGGCGGATTAATTCCGCTGCGCCTGTACAAGGGGCAGGTGCTGATTGTTGTGAATACCGCCAGCAAGTGTGGCCTCGCTCCCCAGTTGGAACAGCTCGAACGGTTGTATCAGGATTATCACGACCAGGGTTTGGCGATTGTGGGACTGCCTTCAGACCAATTTCACCAGGAATTGGCCGACGACAGCGCGGCCGCCGAGTACTGCCAGTTACATTACGGTGTGACTTTTCCCATTACCCAGCGGGTGGCGGTTAACGGCAAGCAGGCCGACCCGCTCTTCAAGTACCTCAAGGGCGCTTCCCATGCGGGGATGATTAAGTGGAATTACACCAAGTTTTTGGTGGGTCGTGACGGCCAACTCATCCACCGTTACAGTCCGCTAACGCAGCCTAACGCTATGGAGGCGGCCATCAAGGACGCCCTGGCGGCACCTGCAGTGTGGGCTTAACCGAGACGAATAGTAACGCTATATAAAAACAGCCACCGCATTTTTGCGGTGGCTGTTTACGTTCTGCCTACAATAGTAATTATTCTGCGCGTAACGCGATGGCGGCGTCCTTCTTGGCAGCCATCCGTGCGGGTACGTGACCTCCGAGGATGGTGAGCACCGTACTAATGATGACCAGCACGATGGCGTGCATTGGGTTCAGCATCGCCACGTTGGCCAGGCCCGTGACGCCGTACAGTACGCTGTTGATAGGGAACGTCAATAGCCATGCGACCAGGATACCGAACAGGCCGGCGCCAAAGCCGAGGATGAACGTCTCGGCGTCAAAGACGCGGGTGATGTCCTTTTTCCGGGCACCCAGCGCCTTCAGGACCCCAATTTCCTTGGTCCGTTCCAGCACGCTGGTGTACGTGATGATGGCGATCATGATCATGGACGTTACTAGGGAAATACCGGCAAAGGCGACCAGCACGTACGTGATGGCGTCCATCAAACCGCCCGTCATGTCGGACACGGTGCCGGCCAGGTCGGTGTAGATGACCTTATCTGCTTTGCTCTTGCCCTTGTTGTACTTATCCAGGTAGCTGAGCACCTTGTCCTTGAGTTTGAACGTGGTGGGGTAAATCTGGATACTGCTAGGCGTCTTGGAACCGCCCAGGGTGGCCAAAATCGTCGACCGGGTCGAGGCATCCATGGTTTGGCCCGTAATCACGTTAGTTGCGCTCGACTTCTGCGCCTGAACGATGCTGGAGTTGCTGTTGGCGTCCAGGACTTCTTTGGTCAGCGCCGAACTGTACGCCACACCGCTCGACAGAAGCCCATCCGAGTTCTTGGACTTCACGCGGATAATCCCGGTGACGCGCAACGTCTTGGTGTTTGCGGCGTTCGCCATGGCGGTGTAATCCTTGCCGGGCATGTACGTACCGGTTGGCAGCTGGGAGTAGTAATCGTTGTTGGTGACCAGCTTGACCTGGGTGCCGACCAGTTGGTTAAAGTCGTACTTCTGGCCTTCCTTAACGTTAAAGCCCAGGTTCTTCATGGCGTTAATGTTGAGGGAGTTATCCTTGTTGACCACCAGGACGATGTCCGTGGACTTCGTCGGGTACTTGCCGGCGATGACTTTGTAGTAGGTCTTCAGGAAACTCTGCTTGCCGTTGCGGTCGATGGGGTAAACGGAACCGCCGACACCGGTACTCGACGCCATCAAAGCCGCAGTGTTGACGCTACTGCTGTTGTCAGGGTCGTTAGTGGAGAAGGTCACGGATTTGTACTGTCCGTTAACCTCGCGGAGGAGGTTCATCCCCGTACTGTAAGTCACCGCGATGTTCTTCGCGTCGGCTTTGGGCATCTTTTTGACGTAATTAATGTAGGACTGCGACAGCTTGTTGACGTGCTGCGCCTTATCTGCGTCGCTCTTTTCGGCAGTGACCGTTTTGGTGTGCGCAAACTTGGTCGCTTTTGTCCCGGTCATCATGGAGTTCGTGTCGGTGCCCACCTGCGAGATGGTGACCGGCATGGAAGCCATGGCCTCGCTCTGCGTCTTGTTGATCTGCTTCTGGAAGCCGTTGGAGAGGGCCAGAACAACGGCAATTCCGATAATGCCGATACTGGAAGCGAAGACGGTGAGGAACGTCCGCCCCTTTTTGGTCCGGATGTTGTCAAAGGAGAGTTTGAGGGCGGTCCAGTAACTCATCTTGGTCCGCTTGAGCTGGAACTGGTCCTCTTTGTCCCCCTCAATGTGGGGGTGGGAGTCGTGCTGAATTTGACCGTCCGCAAACTCGATAATCCGGTCGGCGTACTTGTGCGCGAGGTCGGGGTTATGCGTCACCATTATGACCAGGCGTTCCTTGGACAAGTCCTGGATCAACTGCATGATTTCGTCACTCGTCTCGGAGTCGAGGGCGCCGGTTGGTTCGTCGGCCAGCAGAATTTCGGGGTCATTGGCGATGGCACGCGCGATGGCTACCCGCTGCATTTGCCCGCCAGAGAGCTGTGACGGTTGCTTGTGCATGTGGTCTTTGAGCCCCACGCGAATCAACGCGTCGGTGGCCCGCTGTCGCTTATCGGCCGCCGGCACGCCGGAAAGGGTCATCCCCATCTCGACGTTTTCCATGATGCTCAGGTGGCTAATCAGGTTGTAGGATTGGAAGATAAAGCCGACCGAGTTGTTACGGTAAGCATCCCAGTCACTGTCCTTGAAGTCCTTAGTGGACCGCCCCTTAATGAGCAGGTCGCCAGAATCGTAGCGATCCAGCCCCCCGATGATGTTCAACATGGTGGTTTTCCCGGAACCACTCGGACCAAGAATGGCGACAAATTCCTGTTTACGGAAGGCAACGGAAACGTCATCCTGCGCCTTCGTGGTGGTGTCACCCACGTGGTAGTATTTTTTTAATGTGTTTTAGTTCGAGCACGGATTGTGACTCCTTCCCTTGATACGATACTTTGACTGTTGCTGGTGACTAATTATGGACTACATTTTACAAATGTCAACTATTGAGTATAATCAAATATATGACAAACGGAAAATAATTAGGTGAAAACATGGATAATCAGCAGCAACAAGAGAACACGGAGCTGTTTCGCCACCTCTTTGTGGCGGTGGGGCAGACGGTCATGCGCATTCTGGAGCGTACGGACCAGGGGATGACGCCCCTGCAGGCAGTAGCACTGATGACTGTCTACACGCATCCAGGGAAAACCATGACGCAGCTGGCCAGCGAAATGGGTATCGCGAATGCCCAGCTAACCCGGCTGATTGCGGGGATGGAGCGGCTGGATTTAGTTGCTCGGCAACATAATCCGGACAACCGGCGCGAGGTGCAGGTGATGCGGACCGCGCACGGGGATACGGTTGCGGAGCAGAATATGCGGGACGTGGAGCAAGTAATGGACGTCCAGTTAGCGAAGTTAAGCGGGACGGAACGTGATGAATTATCCAAGCACCTGCACGCTATTATTGCAACTTTGGCCAAAGTGGGAATCGTTGAACAGCCCCGCGATGGCCAGTAAAAATACGCCACGGTAACGATACCGGCTGTAGGGCCGGCGACGAACCGTGGCGTATTTTTGGTTACCGTATTATGATGCGTTATTTGTCGGTGCGAATCAGCCACAGTGTCAGTAACAAAGCCGCGGCGTCTAGGATAATCCCGCCAATTGGCGTGCTGAGGAGACCCCAATGGTTGAGTAGTTGCCCACCGCCAAAGCTTCCAGCCATTACGCCAACGTTAAAGGCGGAGATGTTGAGTGCTGAGGCGAGCGGGGCGTCCTCGGGGTACCGTTCTTCCGCGACCTGCATGGTAAAAAGTTGTAGACCGGGAACGTTCATAAAGGCGAGGAGCCCCATGACGAGTAGTAGTGCGAGCCCCAGACCGGTATAACGGAGGCCAAAAAGCATGGCAATCATGACCAGGGTGAGGGCGGCAAACATAATGCTCAGTGCCTGTAGCGGTCGACGGTTAGCGAGTCGTCCACCCAGCGTGTTCCCGATGGCTACGGCAATCCCGTAAATTAGCAGTAGAATGACGCTGATGCCGGCACCAAAGCCCATTCGGCGGAGAATGGCGCTAATGTAGGTGTAGACGGGGAAGCTGGCGCCGTAACCCAATGCAGTAATGATGAGTCCAGCTAGTAGCCGTGGTTCACGAATTAGTCGCAGGACGGCCCCGCGGCGTGGTGCGGCCGGTTGAGTGAGGTCGTTGGGCACGAGCCAGTAGTTGGCGAGCAACGCGACCACGCCCAGCCCGGCGATAAAGACAAAGGCCAACCGCCAGCTCGCATGTTGGGCGATGAACGTTCCCAAAGGCACACCGGTGACAGTGGCAACGGTCAGCCCGGTGAACATGGTAGCAATGGCGCTGGCCCGCTTGTCGGCGCTGACCACGTCAGCGGCAATGACCGTGGCGACGGCCATAAACAGCCCGTGGGCCAGCGCGGCAATCACCCGCCCGACCAGTAACAGGGCAAAGTTGGGTGCGATGGCCGTCACGAGGTTACCAATGATAAATGTCAGCATGACGGCTAACAGCAACGTTTTCCGTTGGTAGCGGCTGGTGATCGCGGTGAGGACGGGTGCACCCACCATGATGCCAGCGGCGTACACGGATACGGTTAGTCCGGCGGTACTGAGGCGAATGCCAAAGTCGCTGACGATGAGGGGCATCACCCCAACGCTAATAAATTCGGTCATGCCGATAGCAAAGGCACTGAGCTAATGCCAGTAGCGTCCAAGTAGCAGTGCGGGTGGTATTAGTAGTGGTTTCCATTCTTTCCTCCAATACGTGTGCTTGTGTTACTTACGAAATACAAGTATATTGGATAGGCACATTAATACAACTACGCACTTTTTGGTGCCTATGGAGGGGAAAGCATGACGACATATAATATTGGGGTTGAAGCCACCATGGATATCATCGGGGGCAAGTGGAAAACCATCATTTTATGCCACCTGCGCCACGGCATGATGCGGACGGGTGAGTTGCGCCGTGCCATTCCCGCAATTACGCAAAAAAATGCTCACGCAACAGTTACGTGAGCTAGAAAATGACGGTATCGTGCATCGCGAGGTGTACGAGCAGGTGCCACCGCGCGTTGAGTATTCGCTGACGGAGCGGGGTGAGAGCCTCAACCAAATTTTGAGTATGTTGTGCACGTGGGTGAAGAGAATATCGATGAGCGGCGGGCGTGTGGCGAAGACATTCAGTTGGTACACCGTGACGACGTGGCGTTAGCGCCCAGATAATAGCGAAAGAGGGTACCCAGCCTATTCAACCGATACGGATTGATTAGACTGGGTACCCTCCTTTGTTTGTCCTTAGGGAGTTTGACTTACTCACTACCGCTAGCGATGGGGTGGGAATCAGAGCCTGCTAAGAACGCCGCATTGTTAGCACTGGGTATGCCCGTCCTTGTTCGTCCAGCGCGTTGCGATTAACCGTGTGAAACCCCATGTGCTCATAAAATCCGCGTGCTTGTGGATTCTGTTCGTTGACAATCACTGTGTGCAGATCAAACCGGTGGATAGCGAACTGCAAAAGTTGGCGGCCGATGCCCTGGCCGCGGTTTTCTGCCGCCACGAATAGCATTTCCAGCTTGTCACCTTTAGTACCTAGGAATCCAATAGGCCGCTTGCTGGAATTGCGGGCAATTACCAGCACCGGGACGCTTTGCAGAGCCTCAGGAACGTACTGCTTGATTTCAAGAATGGTGGCATTATCCAGGAAATGGTGCGTTGCTCGAACTGATCCTTCCCAAAGCTGCACTAATTGGCCAATCAGGCGCGAAGGTCGCTGCGTACAAACAATAATTTCCATGACTATTAATCCTCACGTTCATTGGGGCTAATTGGCATGCGCGCATTATTGTGTAAATCAACACTGCCGAGCGCGGCCGATGTTGCGTCCTGCATCGTCCCTACCAGCAAGTGAATGTCGCTAGGCGCTCTTGTTGCCCATGTAGCAACCACTCGCGCCAAATACCGTATACACCAGCGCTCATAAACTTCGCCCAGTATCTTTTGGCCGTCGGGTCCAGACCGTCCCAGTGCCGGTTGTTGTCATAAAAGCGGCGCATGTTGCCATCGAACAGTCGCTGAATGATGTACTCGTAATTGCGTCGTTCCGCCAGTGATAGTGCCGCGCCCATTTCCTCGAAAAATTGCTGCATATCGGCAATTTTGGCGTCTGTGGGTACACGCTCAATCACGTCGTCGAACAGATGACTGATACGTGGGGCAAAGTATGCCCGCAAGATATCCTCCAAGGTGTCGAAATTACGATAGTAGGCCATCCTGCTGACACCAGCGCGCGCCACCAGTTCGGTCACCTTAATCTCGGCCAGTGGTTTTTTTCTCCAGTAGTTGTAACAGTGCCGTTGTGAGGTAGTTAATGGAGTCCTCACGAATCTGCTGCGCATGTTTGGTCGCTGACATTACAATTTATCACTCCTGTCACAGATGCGTTGATTACGCTTGTTTCACGAATGGCATCAGTGTACATTAACATCACTGCCGTTACAAGTGTATCGCGGCTAAAAAAATAAGGAGGAATCAATATGTCTGAAAAACAACTCGTTGTTGTCACCGGTGGTAGTGGTTTTATTGCCAGCCACATCATTTTACAATTGCTACAGCAAGGATACGCGGTGCGGACCACTGCTAGGTCAATTGCTAAGCGGCCATTGATTGAGCAAATGTTGCGGAAGGGTGGGGTGAGCGACTTGTCCGCACTCGAAGTCGTTGCTGCCGACCTGACGCATGAAGACCCGTGGGATGATGCCATCGCTGGTGCCAGTTACGTCATCCACGTTGCCTCCCCAACTCCGACCCTGAACTTTAAAAACGAGGACGAGATGATTCGGCCCGCCATTAATGGCGTTTTGTACGTGCTACGTGCTGCTAGCCGACACCACGTAAAGCGTGTCGTTCTGACGTCCGCGTACGGCGCCATCTTTGCAGGACACCCCGAGCGCAATACTCCATTTACCGAGGACGTGTGGTCTGACCTCAGTGCCAAGGGGGTTCACCCGTACCAAAAATCTAAAACCATGTCCGAACGTGCGGCGTGGGATTTTATTGCCAAAGATGATAGTGGACTGGAACTAGCTACGGTCAATCCGGTTGCGGTGATGGGCCCCGTGCTCGCCGACGATTATTCCCATTCCAATATCCAAATTCAAGAAATGCTCGCGGGCAAGACGAAGATGGTGCCACGCGTTAATTCAGGCTACGTTGACGTGCGTGATGTTGCCAGTCTGCATATTTTGGCCATGACTCAGCCCGCTGCTGCTGGCCAACGCTTCCTGGCGACTACCGGTGAAATCTACTCAATGCTCGAAGTGGCGAACATTCTGCGTGAGGCGTTTCCGGATTTTGCCGATAGATTGCCGACTAAGACCATCCCCACTGCTGTTCTCAAATTAGCGGCTAAGGCAAATCCGATGCTACGGATGGTTGCTTCGGTTGCGGATAAGTACGCTGAGACTAGTGACGCCAAGGCGGTTAAACTACTGGGGTGGTATCCACGTTCCGCAAAGGAGTCCATTATTGCAACCGCCCAATCCATGATTGATCTGGATGTGGTGTCCGCAGACGCTGACTGATTTTTTTTCGGTGACGGCAACACCAGGGCAAAATTGCGCGGGTTTCGCCGGTCAGCCATTATTTCCCGGGTAATAAGACTCACGCCTAGATTATTGGCGGGATAGATTCGCTTCGATTAGTGCGTGTGTAGTTTCCGTTCTTCTCGCGTATGCCATTTACGCCGCGGTAAGATGCGCCCAGGCGAACCGCTTCGGGCCATTCATACAATCACGCAAAAAATGCTCACGCAACAGTTGCGTGAGCTAGAAAATGAGGGTATCGTGCATCGCGAGGTGTATGGCCAGGGACCACCACGTTTTGTGTATTGGTAGCCATGAGTTCTAGTTAAAGTCGGGTTCACCATGAGCATTGTGATTAGTTGAACCAAATGTGACTCAGCAACGTACTCAGGCCGGCTGCACGGTTGTATTGGTCCTTCACTGAAGGCGTACGGTAGGTGGCTTGGTATAGTGGTAGTAACGCGTCCGGCATAGAGATATCGGCTACGGTGTAGTTGAGAATTAACCGCGCTATGTGGGGCGCAATTTGGTCGACGGCCGTCCGTCTTTGCAGTCGCGCTAGAGCCTCGTTTAACTCGTAGTTTAGTGGTTGTTGGGACCGTACGTAGTCAGTAGCCAGGGCCTTTTTGATTAAGGTAGTCAGCTCCGTGCTCGTTGGGTATGGTTCTGCATCACTGGTTGGCATAACATCAGCTCCATGATTAAAAGTAGTTTGTATTGTCACCAATAGTCTGGCCCTGGGCCGAAAGTAGGTCAATGCCTAATCACGTATTACCCGGGAAATAAACTACTTGTTCGATTAACTCACAGAATTCAGGACAATACGCTTTATGGAATGTATTGCAGTACCAACATCAAATATACTGCTGCTGGAATGTGCCACTGATGTGCCACCTCAACGATTAAGACTGCGGTTACTTTGGCAGTCTTATTTATTTGGAATATGCTTTTACCGAATTTGCTTGGTTCATTAGACCTTTTCGTATGCTTCCTTAATTCGCGCTAGTGCCCGTCGTTGCCTCTTATTCACCCCCTGACTAGTCTTATCGGTGTGGCTACCGATTTCCACGTCGTTCAGTTCAGAATAGTAGTATTGATACAACACCATCTTATCAGCTGTGGAAAGGGTTGCAATGGCCGCGGCAAGACGTTCGTTCTCGAAGAATTCAAGGTGATCAACTCCATCATCGGTCAAAAGAAAGTCTTCAAGATGACCAGGCTCGGCAATTTCTTCCAACAACCATTCTTCGAGTGGGGTTTCCTTGACGGTATTAAGGTATTTTCGATAAATGTTGATTCGCTCGTTTCGGAGAACTTGTTGCATGTATCTGATAAACGTACGAGATACTTTGCGTTCGCTACTCATAATACTGACCTCATGAGCTAAATGATTTGCTTTCGGCACATGCACAAACGGAAATCAAGAGCTGAAATGAAACCGAATTTGATTTTTCCGAAATTTAGCAACCAAAGAGCAAAACAAAACCACCAAGCCGAGATGGCTAGGCGGTTCATTAAAGATGTCCATAATAAGTTTGTGGTGCCCTCGTGGAAGAACATAAGCTGTGCTAATCTGTAGGGCTCACGCAGCGTGAATCAACAAACTAATCAACAGATTTAAGAGCTTCTAGCATGTCTACGCTTTGAATCTTCCGGTTCATCATGAACATCACAATCAGAGAAAATACAATTGTTAAACCGACAGAAATGATAATGTTGATCCAAGTTAGACCAGGCGCTACCATTGCTGTCGCAGGAGGGAGAAGCGCCATAATGTATGCGTGAAAAGCGTATCCCACCCCAATGCCGACTATGATCCCCGCACCGGTTAAGATATTGGTTTCACGATAGATATACATTAGCACCTCCTTAGGATAGAAGCCGAGCACTTTGAGCGTGGATAATTCACGCACCCGCTCTGACACATTGATATTGGTTAGCGTGTATAACACGACCAGCGAGAGCAGTGAAGCACTAAGCACCAAGACAAGGATTAGGTTGTTCAGATTACTTAAGATGTTAGTGATTGTCTTCTTAGTTTCCTTAGACTGGACGGTTTGAACGGCCGCGCTTGTCCGGTTGAATTTGGCAGCAAAAGCATTCACAGATTTGTCCGTGGCATGTTTCAGCGTCACTAGATATGCGTTAGCGGTGACTTTAGTGTCGTAAACCTGATTGTAATATGCTTTGCTCATGTAGATGGAGTGCCCAGCATACATCTTTGTAATACCGGCTACCCTTATTTTGTGACTGGTTCCATCAGCTTCTTTGATTGTGAACGTGTCACCAACATTAACATTTTGAAGCTTGGCGAGTTTTTGCGATACGATTGCGCCATTATTGCTGAGGGTCATCTTTTTATTTGTCTTGTAGTCCCTCAATTTGATATATCGATCAAGTTGAGAGGCCGAACTTGGGACAATTAGAGAGATGTCTTCACGCGAGTTAGAGTCGTTATCTGTTGCGTAAACATTGGCAAAGTGAGCCGAGCTGTAATGCTTGACAGTGTTTGATTTGGTAATAGTCTCTCGAGCAGAGGTGACCTCACTTTTTTTCAGCATTAGGATTGTACACAGTAACAAGATCGTACTGGCTAATTTGGCCGAACTGGCGGTCAATAATCGTGTTTAGCGAATCGCGAATCCCAAAGCCGGTGATCATCAGCGCGGTGGCCCCTGCAACTCCAATGATGGTCATGAGCATGCGTCCCTTATAGCGGAATAAGTTACGCGCGGTGACTTTATGGGAAAAACTCATTCTCATCCAGATTGGCGTGATGCGTTCCAACAAAATTAGTGAGCACTGACGGGGGGCTTTGGCAACATGAGCTCAGCGGTGATCGTCTTTAGGGAAGAATGTGCGGCTAGCCAAGAGGCCAGTACCGTCGAGAATAGAGCGAGGGCGAAGCCTGCAGCAATGAATTCCGGATGCAGTGCTAGTTGGAGATTCGAGAAATTAAAGTTGGCGGTGTACGCGCGGAAGATGATTCTTGCAACACGAGTAAGCCGAGAATACTACCAAGCACCGTACCTGTGACCGCGGTGGTGACGCTGTAGACAAGGAACTCGCGCATGACTTGGCCTTTAGTGTATCCAAGTGCGCGTAAAGTCCCCATCTCAATACGCTTTTCTTCAACCATTCGACGCATTGTAGTGAAGCTGACCAAAATTGCAATCAGGAAGAAAAATGCAGGGAAAGACTTGCCGAGTGCGTCAATGCGCGCGGCATCTTCGCCATAATTGTTGTAACCCTCGTTGAAGTCGTTACGGCTAGCAATCGTTAGCGTTACATCTTTTAACTGGCGCTTTGAGGACTTGGCTTCTGTCAGCTTGCCTCTTGCATCTTTGAGGGCCTGCTTTTGCGTCTTCAATTTCGCCCGCTGCTGATCCAGCGCTTGCTGTTTGATCGTCAGCGTCGCAACGGTACTCGAGGATTGAGCAGCTTTAGCTTGGATCATCTGGGTGTCTAGTTGCGATTGCGCAGCAGAGAGCTCTGTTTCTGCGTTGGTGATGGCCGTTGTGTTTTTGGCAATATTCGTTTCAGCGTCGTTAATTTGTTTTGTTAAATCTTGGCGAAGTTTTGCGACGCGCGCCCGATTGCGTCGGTTAAGTTTCTTTTGCAGTTTATCCACTTGCTTAGTTGCATAGTGTTCATAGGCCGTGGAATAGGCGGCACCTTTGGAATTAGTAAATGCTAAGCGGGCAACGTTCGGTTTGGTGCTAGAAAATGCCCCAGTGGTGGTATAGGCAAAACCGTATAAAGTACCGCTACCAAGGCTTGTCGAACCGAGGCTGTCCTTCTTTAGATACTCTGTTGAGGTGGCAAAGCCAACGATGGTAAATGTTTTGTGTGTCAGCCCAGTGCTGCCATTAGACTTGCCGGCGGCTACGGTAATATGATCACCGAGCTTGTATTGACCACGGAGCTTGTCACTTAACACAATTTGTTTAGCAGTGGTCGCCCTGTGCCCTTTAGTGATGGTCAATTTAGATAATGTTTTAGGATTACTTTGAACACGCAGCGCATGCTTGGTGTTCTTAATTACGGTGTCCGTTGTATAGCCGAATTCGGTCTTTTTGATGCCCGCAAGATTTTTAATCGCCGTTCGATCTTTTGTGCTCAAGCTCACGGTTGATGTGACTTTAGCATCTGCAAGCTGCTCGGTGTTGTATGCGGTTTGAGCGGTTTTGCGCATATTTGGTCCGGTGACGTTCAACCCAATTAAGACGAAGACGCCCAGCATCAAAAGCGCTGATACCGAGATATACCTTGCAAGAGACATTTTGAATTCGCGCGCAATATTTTTGTTCAGCATTTTCATCAATTATCGCCTACCATTCTAATTCGGCAACCGGAGTTGGATTCTCGTTGCGGGTGTCTGCTTTTACTTGACCGTCAGCTATTTCGATGACATGATCAGCCATCGGTCGAATCATTGAATTATGGGTCACAATAATCACGTTTTTACCGGATTTACGCGTGAAATCTTGAAATAATTGTAAAATCTTTTTGCCCGTGTGATAGTCTAGGGCGCCAGTTGGTTCATCAGCCAATAATAGATCAGGATTCTTCGCAATCGCGCGGGCAATCGCGACGCGTTGTTGTTCACCGCCTGAAAGTTGGGCGGGGAAGTTCTGGGTACGCTTCTCTAGGCCGACAGCAGTCAAGGCTTCTTCGGCTGGCATGGCTTGATCTGCAATTTCGGATGCTAATTCAACATTTTCGATAGTCGTCAAGTTTTGCACCAGGTTGTAGAACTGGAAAACAAAGCCGACCTGTTTGCGGCGATAAGTTGTTAATCCACGTGAATCGAGTTCGCCAAGCTCAACCCCATTCACATTTACCGTGCCACTGGTCAGATGATCCATTCCACCAAGCACGTTGAGTAAAGTTGACTTGCCAGCTCCAGACGCGCCGAGAATGATAGTGAGTTCACCGGGAGCAATTTCAAAGCTGATATTCTTGTTTGCGGTAACAGCGTGATCGCCACTACCATAAGTTTTAGTTTCATTTTGTACTGAGATGAAAGATGTCATTGATTTTTCCCTCCAGCCGGATAATAATGGACAACGTGTTAATCAAACTACTCAATTATTAAATCACATGCTGTGCTAAATTCTATGACCATTTATTTGAAAAGTGTCAATTAAACAGAGGAGGTTGACATGCCAACACATCAAGAACAGATTGCGAAGACTAATGCGGCGATCTTAAACGCGCTGGTTACCGTGGGGAAAACTAAATCATTAAACCAAATTACCGTGAGTGATCTAACTCGTCTTAGTGGTATTAGTCGAGGGACATTTTATTTGCACTACCTTGATAAAGATGATTTGGTCACAAAAGTTAAGGATAGTATTTCTTCTAAATTTCAGTTGATGTTAGATACCGGAATTGACGGTACCATGAACTATCAAGACTTAAGTGTCGGTCAACCGTATCCTGTAATAGAAGATATTGTTGCTTTTGCGGCTGAGAACAAAGCAATGCTTAGCTTTCTTTTCGGCCCCAATGGTGATCCGGCTTTTGCGACGTCGATTACAGCGATGCTTCAAAAATCAATTTTAGGCGAACTAAAACGGGTTAAAGGCGAGGCCACGTTTATAAGGGACTTACCCCAAGAATATGCGTTGTGCATAGTTACGAATGCCATCATGTCAGTTCTTCTTACCTGGCTGTCGGGTGATGATTTGTTGTCAGAAAACGAGCTATCAAAAGTGATTATGCGGGCATTGTATTTATCACCGTATGATTTGCTTGGGATTACTGCTCGGTAACTTTTCAATTTAGTACTTCCAGATATATGTTTACAATTTTCTATAAGTATCTGGTATCCTCAAGCTCCAATACGAAATGGAGGAGTCAGTTGTTGATGATTGGGTTATTGATTTCAAGTGGACAGACGTTGACCTCGAAGCTAAGACCGTGAACGTCAATAAGACCATGGACTATCACAACCGCGACTGGTTTGAAACGCCCGCACTAAAGACCGCTGCCAGTCGCCGTACCGTGGCGCTTGATGATGATACCGTGGCGTGCTTAGGCGTGTGGCAGGCCGTACAAGCGGCGATGGTGAATTCCGAGTGGGTATTCTCACGTGATGGGATTCCGTGCTTTGAACAGCAATTCATTGATATTGTGGGCGCGTACAGTACACTCGCCAAAGTTCAGCGAATTACTGTGCATGGCCTCCGTCAATCGCATGTGTCGCTGTTGATTAGCCTCGGTGAAAATCCACTCCAGAGCAAAGAACGTCTGGGGCATGAAGACATCGAAACGACACTCGGCACCTACGGTCATCTCTACCCCAACAGTAACTTTGAAGTCGCAAAAAAAAGCTCAACGGGATATTCTCCAAGGAGGTACCCGATGAGCCAACATAATTTGAAAAAGGTCAAAACTGTGCCACTGTATAATCGGTGGTGCTAGAAACGGTGATACCACGGGACGGGTGCGAAATATGCCATTATTCCCCGGGAAATAATGCAGCGCCAAGATTATTGGCGGGCGATTTGCCCACAAAACGTGATGACAACGCCTCTTTGCTAGTACAATATCGGTAACGGTATTACCTTGAGAATGTGGGAGGGCAGCAGGATGCAAATTGGAATTCGACTCGCAACGGCACGTAAAGAGCACGCGTTGACGCAACAACAAGTCGCGGATCAACTACATTTAACCCGTCAAACGGTATCTAATTGGGAAAATGAACGCAGCTATCCTGACGTTGCGAGTCTGATTGATTTGAGCAACCTGTACGGTCTATCCCTTGATATTTTACTCAAGGAGGATAACATGATGATGGATAAAGTGCGTGCGGACGCCATGGCGTTACGTAAGACAATGGTAACATTTTGGGCTTCGTGGATTATCGATGTGGCGCTGGCGGCGTTGTTGATTTTGTCGCAATTACACGTTGTTGGGTTTGAGCTTGGTGGCATCGCAGCATGATTGTGTGCGTATTGGTGCTGGTAAATATGGTTGTGATGTGGCCGGCACAGAAAGAGATTAACCATCTGGCTGGCAGAGACGTCAAGAATATCCAGCGAAGGCGTTCACGGCGACTAGCAATTGTAATTACAGTTATAGTTCTGTTAGGCGTGGCGCTGATTCTGGTGGGTCACTACTACCTTAGTTGGAGCACCATTGGCGGTTTGTTTGTTGGTGGTATGACTGTGATCGTGGTGCTGATGGTGATTGCTCGCCTGCATAGACGGTATGAAGGGTGAGGGTTCAGCGGTGACCGTGGTAACCAACACATCAATGGTTAACTTAAAAATGCCATGACAATTATGCGTAAACGCCGCAATGTGCCTTGGTACTCGTGAGTTTTGAAAACGAGCTCCGCCCCGTAGAAAGCGACATATAAGGTACTGTCACCAAAATGCCAAGTGCGGGCCTCGCTAAATTTCTGGTACCGGTGCACCGCGCCCTCGTTAGTTGTGCGTGTTAAAACGAGCTGCACCCCGCAGAAACCGACGTATAAGTAGCTCCGAACAAGAATCCAAGTGCGGGATTCTCGTCCAGAGCTACTTATACTCTGGTTTCTACCCGCGGGGCTCCGCTCTCTAAACGAGCTGCGCCCCGCAGAAACTTGCGCGTAAC
Organism: Lacticaseibacillus pantheris DSM 15945 = JCM 12539 = NBRC 106106; assembly: GCF_001311175.1. Classification (GTDB taxonomy): domain Bacteria; phylum Bacillota; class Bacilli; order Lactobacillales; family Lactobacillaceae; genus Lacticaseibacillus; species Lacticaseibacillus pantheris. Next base: position 20,650 of record NZ_BBAI01000014.1, read on the forward strand.
CCGCTACGGCAATGAAACCAGGTTCGGGTTTCGCTATATTTCTTGGGAACACTACTCCGCGCCCTCGCTATGCGTGCGTGTTAAAACGAGCTGCACAGGCCAGAAGACGCCGCATAAGCAACTCTAACCAAAAGGCCAAGTGCGGGCCTTTCGGTTAGAGTTGCTTATGCTCTGCCTTCTAAACGGCCTGCTCCGCTCTCTCTTTACATCTCCTTACCAAAAGTTCATACTAACAGTTATCGGTTTATCAAGTAGGGGCTGACACCCATGTGTCGGCCCCTTTAATTAGAAATTTTGTCAGGGGTGAGTCGTAATGGATGACGAAACACGCGCCAAGGGGCCGTGGAAGAAAAATCTTTACATACTGTGGGTGTGCACCTTTGTGGCTGGCCTGGCCTTTAGCGAAATCATGCCCTTCATGTCGCTGTACGTGGCCAGCATGGGTCACTACACCAAGTCGCAAGTGACCTTTTACAGTGGCCTGGTCTACGCCATTACTTTTTTTGATCACCGCCATCGCTTCCCCAATTTGGGGTGCCCTTGCCGACCGTAAGGGACGCAAAGTCATGATTATTCGCGCCGGACTCGGGACTGCCCTCTCCATGCTGCTCATGGGGTTGACCACCTCCGTCTGGCAACTGTTCGCCTGCCGTGCCCTCCAGGGAATCTTTGCCGGCTTCATCTCCAATTCCCAAGCCCTGGTTGCCTCCCAAACGCCGCGTAACCAAAGTGGCCGCGCCCTGGGCACCCTGGTGACCGGATCGACCAGCGGGATGCTGCTAGGACCAATCGTCGGCGGAATTTTGGCCGATGTCTTCTCCATCCGGAGTACGTTCTTCATCACGGCGGCCCTGCTGTTGGTAACCACACTCATCGCTGGCTTCTTTGTGAAGGAGTTCTTCGTGCCGGTAGAGCGCCCCAAGCGTGCAAAGGGGGAGAAGCGTTCCTTTTTGGCCGGGTTCCCGAACCCTAAGCTCACCATTGTGCTGTTGTGCTCAACCATGATTGTGCAACTGGGTAACGCCTCCATTTCGCCCATCCTGAGCCTTTACGTGCGTGAGCTCATGCATTACCGGGGGCCCATCACCATCGTGGCTGGGATTATTGCCGCACTGCCGGGGCTATCGAACATCATTGCCGCTCCACGGTTGGGGCGGTATGGCGACCATCATGGTACCGGGAAGGTGCTGACCGCGGGCTACCTCTTTGCCGTGATTATGTACTTCCCCCAAGGGTTCGTCAGCAGCATCGTCATCCTGGGCGTTTTGCGGCTGATGATTGGGGTGTCGGACGCGGCTTTGTTCCCGTCTATTCAGACCCTGCTGACGAAGAGCTCGCCCATCACGGCGACGTCCGCCATCTTTTCATGGAACCAATCGTTTCAAGCGCTGGGTAACATGTTCGGTGCGTTCTTAGGTGGTGCGTTGGCCGGACTCTTCGACTATAATGCCGTGTTTATTTGCACGGCCTGCATGTTGCTGTTTAATTTTGTGTTATTATGGTTCACCGAGCCGAGCCTGCGCCGCGGCCAGGTCGGCTAAAAATCTAATTAATAAAGTGTCCGCAGATGACACGGCACCCTCTTTGGGTAGTTCCGTTATCTGCGGGCGCTTTGTTTGAATACGTCAGTTTTGGCGGTGCTCTAAGGCCCTTTCCAAAGCTTCCGTGAGCGTGGCGCTGAAGTTAATTCCGGCCCTGCGTGCTGCGTGGTCTAGGGACTGGGGGATGGTCACGCTTTTGCGCACTGTCGAGTCCCTGCGCTTGCGGCGGGCGGCACGCAAGTCTACGCCCACCAAGCTCACAATGTCGCCCGGAAATGCTCGTTGAACGTCGCGTAATGGTGTTGGGGTAGGGTAGCTGCTATAGTCTGGTAATGCCACGCCCAGTGCATCGGGCGCGTTTTTAACCGCGTCGGTCAACGTTTTGCCCTGACTGATTGTGTCGGGAACATCAGGGAACGTCACAACGTAGTAGCCGTCGTCTGCATCCCTTGAAAATACTGCTGGGTAGATTGCGTAATCTGGTTTTGGCATTAACACGCACCTCATCTTGTCCGCAAGTGACTCTCGTATGCTCACAGTATAGTACGCATACACGCATCAATTAAGACAACACCTTTACCAAAACAAAAAAAATGCGTACCTCCGAGGGTACGCATTCATTCCGAAACATAGTTAAACCGTCGCGTGCGCCCAATAATCCGCCGCAATGCGCTGACCCTGATCGATTTTGGCCCACTGCTGTGCTGCCGTCAATTCGTTACCCCCGTCGCAGGAAGCAAAGCCGCATTGGTGGGACAGGTACAAACGGTCCTTCCCGAGAATGGCGCTAGCCTTATCTAGTAACTGACGAACACGGTCCTCGTCGTCCAGAGTGTTGGTCTTGCTGGACAGCGCGCCGAGTACCACCTCCACGTTGGGGCGGTCTTGCAGAGCCTTGAGTGCCTCAATACTACCTGCACGGTCATCGTCCCACTCCAGGAAGAAACGGTCGTAGTGCTGGTCGTGCAGAAACTTTTGCGCAATGGAGGCGTACGAACCGCCAGCAGCGTGCCGGCTGGCGTAGTTTCCACGACAGTTGTGGGTCCACACCTTCAGCCCGAGCTCGTGACCATAGTCGACCACGGCGTTGTTAATGGCGACAAATTCGTCGGCCAGGTCCTCAACACCACCTTTGCCATCCCCGAAAAAGCTCTGCTGGTTATCATCGGCAAATAGTTCCCACAAACAGTCGTCAAACTGGATGATCGTACCGCCGGCAGCCTGATACTCGGTCAGAAATTCCTTGTACGCGTTAATCAGACCGTCACGGAGTGCGTCCGCGGTGGGGTAAACCTGACCTTCACCATACAGGTGGTCAAAGACGGATAGTTCGGTGAACGCGTGGGCGGCGCCCCAAACGGTGGTTTTGACGTCCTGATCTCCCGCCTGCGCCTTGAGTTCCTTAAAGATGTCAATGAAGTGGTGGTTCTTGCCGGACAGCGGGGCGGTGATCCGAATGCCAATATCCTTCCGGGTTTCAAAGTTGCCACCGTCGTGATCTTCAAAGGTGTAACCATGGTCGGTAATGTAGCGCTCGATACCCTGGAATCCCCACAGAAAGTCCAGGTGCCACATGGACTTACTGTACTCACCGTCAGTGAGTACGTCGATGCCGTGAGCCTTTTCCTCCGCAATCACCTGCTTGATGGCGTTGGTTTCAACGTCCTGGTAACCGGGAAAGTCGTTGTAGAACGGGTACTGGATGTCGTCGCGGTGCTCGATTTGGTCCTTGTAAGTTAACAGTTCTGCTGGTCGCAATAGTGAACCGACAATTTGAAAACGTGATTGTGTCATGGTGGTGGCCTCCGTAAATTAAATGGTTGAGATTATTCTAACCGCTATGGCTGCGTCAGGGGTAATTCTTAATTGCTTGGTGGTATAATAGGCGCAATCTATAACACGGAGGTCATGCTATGCGGATTCAACAACTAGAATACCTAGAGAAGATTGCGGCCACGGGCTCCATTAACGAGGCGGCGAAGCAGCTATACATTAGCCAACCATCGTTATCACAGGCGATGAAGGAGTTGGAAAAGGAGTTTAACGTCCAGCTGTTTTATCGTAGTCGTGGCGGCATCACGCTCACTGACGCGGGACGGGAGTTTATTAACTATTCGCGCGGCGTCTTGGACCAGGTCAGCCTGTTGGAGGAACACTTTGGCCAGGGTAATGTCCGTAAGCGGGTGTTCAGCGTCTCGGCCCAACACTACGCCTTTGTGGTCCATGCCTTTGTCGACCTGGTGCGGGAAATCGGTGGGGATGCATACCAGTTTACGTTGCGGGAAACGCAAACCGAAAATGTTCTGGACGACATCGCTAGCCTGAAGAGTGAGCTGGGTGTGATTTACCTGAACGGCTTTAACCAGACGGTCATGCGGCGGCTGATTGCCGAGAAAGATTTGGAGTTCACCCCGTTATTTGAGGCCAAACCACACGTCTTTGTGGGTCGCGATAATCCCTTGACGCGTAAGTAGCGGTTAACACTGGCCGACTTGGCGGACTACCCGTACCTGTCGTACGAACAGGGGGACACGAACTCGTTCTACTTTGCGGAAGAAATTCTCAGCACCTTACCACATAAAAAAACACATTCAAATCAGTGACCGGGCGACGATTTTTAACCTGATGGTCGGGCTGAACGGCTACACCATCAGTTCGGGAATTATTTCGAGCGAGCTGAACGACGAGAAAATTGTGGCGATTCCGCTGGACGTCGACGATTCGATGACGCTGGGGTACCTACAACACCGCAAAATGGAGTTGAGTGACACGGCGCAACGGTACCTCGTCATGCTGAAGGAGCACATTCGGGGTTACGGGTTCACCGTATACGGCGATTAAGCCGCAGTTGGTGCTTAACGCGCGATGTGATTTAGAGTATCGTGATTGTAGATAGGTGGGTGTACCACCACAATGTGGGAGGCAGAATTTTGGCACAATTAGATTTAACGAGTACCATTCAGCTCAACAACGGTGTCGCCATGCCCCGGTTTGGCCTGGGCGTGTGGCAGACGGACAACACGACTGCGGAGGCGTCCGTTCAGGCGGCCATCCGCAACGGGTACCGTATGATTGATACAGCCAAGCAGTACGGCAACGAAGCGGGGTGGGTCGTGGACTAGCAGCGGCGTTCGCGGACGGTGCGGTGCGGCGCCAGGATATCTTTGTGACTTCCAAAGTTGCTAACGGCGACCAGGGGTACCGGCGCACCCTCGATAAGTTCGAGGGCACGCTACGTCGCCTGCAGTTGGACTACCTGGACTTGTATTTGATCCACTGGCCGGTTGACGGTCAATACGTGGAAACCTGGCGTGCGCTGGAAAAGTTGTATCGTGACGGCCGGGTGCGTGCAATCGGCGTATCTAATTTTGATGTGCAGCGCCTGCAGGTCTTATTGCGTGCGGCCGATGTGCAACCCGCGGTCAACCAGATTGAGTTTAACCCGCTCATGCAGGAGCAGGCGATGCGCAAGTTTGCGCCTGCACACAACATTACGGTTGAAGGCTGGTCACCGCTTGGTGGGGGGAAGGCGCTGAACAATCCGGTCATTGCGCTCATTGGGCAAAAACACGGCAAGTCGGTGGCGCAAGTTATTCTCCGCTACGACTTGCAGTGCGGAATTGTGACGATTCCGAAGACGGTGCACGAACAGCGCATGGTGGAGAACGCCCGCATCTTTGACTTCGAGTTGGATGATCAGGACGTCGCCGCGATTGCGGGCTTGGATCAGAACCAGCACGCGCTGTGGTATGACGCCTTTGGTTGGTACGGCAGCGACACCGACTTTGGCATGGCCACGCAAAAATGGCCGGACTCCACGCCGGATTACGATGCCTAGAAACAATCCTTATGTATGTTAACAGCGGGAGCCGCATTGCCATTCGTGGCAACGCGGCTCCCGCTGTTGGGATGTGCTGACAAGGCCACGGTGGGGTTACGGCTTTGTGAGCCGCTCCGTCATGACCGCTTCTGGGGCGAAACCTCCAACTCGCAAAGTGCGCGAGTTTCCGGTGCGACTTGGAGCCTGCCTGCCAAGTGCGGGCAGTCAGTCTCCAAGCTCGTCGCGTTCTAACGGCTAAAGCCGTAAGAACTCTCGGACTGGCTTCGCCATTCCTGCGAGTAGCACGCAGTAAGCGCTAAAGCGCAAACTGCCTGCGTAACCCCGGTAGCGGTCATAACTCCGGGTTCAGTCGCCTCCACCCCACCGCGACCTTGTCAGCACCCGTTACTATGTGATTCCTGAGCCAATTTTTGTGTCAATTAATATATCTGTTAGTGGCGCCGACTCATTAAAAGTTGCTGTCCCCACAAACACAGCGCGAGTCCCACTGCATCAAGTACGAAAAGTGCCAGTTTACCGCTGATGGTATAGGTACTGCCCAAGATAAAACCTAAACCTATCACCATCATCACTGCGCCGATTACGCGTCGTTCGCTCATCCACCATACTCCCTTTCTACTATTATTTTAACATGTCTGGCTGAGCAGACTGGCACTTTACACTGTTGGGTAGAAATGTGAACTAGCGGGTGCCGGCAAAGTGGTGATGGGGTGGTGGGGTCGTGTCCTGGGCTGTGGTTACTACAGTAGTCAGAGGCCGCGTCGGTCGGGTTGGTGAGTGGAGGCGTGTGGGTCGGAGCGGTAACCACTGCCGGGGTGTAACGCCGTAGGAACGTAGTGACGTACGGCGCGACGAATTCTGAGACTGACCGGTGGGCTTCCGGACAGGCTCAGAATCGCACCTCCAACTCGCGTGCACTTGGCGAGTTGGAGGTTTCGCCCTAGCAGTGGATTACCGCGGAGTGCCCACGAAAGCCGGAACTCGCCAACCCGACCAACGCTGCCGGCTACCACTACTGTAGCAATCACGTCGTAGGACACGCAAGCCGCAACCCCACCGCCACTTTGCCAGCACAGGCCAGCCATCTTTGTGCACGAACGCGAGGATATGATAAGCTAGTGGCAATTCAATTAGCGCGGTGCACCAAGTCCGCGAGGTTCCGTACATAATTATGTTTAACGATTGGGGAGGTAAACGATGCATTTTATCGGCACATTGACGTTACTTTTAATCACCACGCTACTCGCCGGCCACCTCGGCCAGCGCGCGGGTCTGCCCGCCGTTGTGCCGCAGATACTGGTAGGTGTGCTGCTCGGCCCCGCAATGCTGGGTTGGGTGCACGCCAGCACCAACCTCACCACCTTTGCGGATATCGGCGTAGTTATCCTGATGTTTCTCGGCGGGATGGAAAGCGATATCGACCTACTCAAGCGGTACCTGCGTCCCGCCCTGATCGTGGCGTGCGCCGGCGTCATCATGCCGGTTGCGCTTATCGGCCTGGCTAGCCGTTTCTTCGGCGTCAGTTGGACCGAAGCCGCATTTATCGGCGTCATCTTTTCCGCGACGTCCGTGTCCATTTCGGTGGCCGTACTCAAGGAATTCCATTACCTGGATACCCGCGAAGGGGCCACAATTCTTGGCGCGGCGGTTGCTGATGACATCATCGGCGTGATCTTGTTGAGCGTCATGATTGCCATTCTCGGCGGCGAGGGCATGAGTACCGGCGGGCACCAAAGTAACCTGGTAATCGTACTGGCAGGTCAAGTGGCCTTCTTTGCCTTTGTGTACGTCCTGATTAGGTGGGTGACGCCGTTCCTGTTGCACTTTAGCGACCGCCTCATGATGACCAGCAGCTCGACCATTATGGCGATGGTTATCTGCTTGGGGACCGCGTGGCTGGCCGAAGAGGTTGGCCTGAGTGGAGCTGTGGGCGCATTTTTTTGCCGGGATTGCCGTTGCGCAGACCGACTACAAAGCTGAAGCCCTATCCGATATTGAACCGCTAGGGTATGCCACCTTCATCCCGCTATTTTTCGTCAGCGTGGGTCTGAACGTGCGGTTTGATGGTATCGGGCGGGATTGGCTGTTCATTCTGGTTTTGAGCGTCCTGGGGGTCCTCACCAAACTGTGGGGTTGCGGCCTGGGTGCGCGCATTAGCGGCTTCCAGTGGTTGAGCGCCAACGTTATTGGTTCGGGGATGATTTCCCGGGGCGAGATGGGGCTAATCACCGCCCAGATTGGCTTTGCGGCCGGTTTGCTCCGCGAGGACTTCTACTCCGCCATTATTTTAGCGATAATCATCGTCACGATGATCGCACCATTCATGCTCAAACGGGACATCGTCAAGCAGCAGGCATATACCGCCAGCGAATGACCGGCCGGTTGTTCACAGCGAACGCCAAAATAATTGATACCTAGACTGAGGCCTGGATGCCACCGCAAGTAGCGTGTGGATCTGGGCTTTTGATTGCCTTTTAATTAAAAAAAATACGTGGCATGACAACTTTACAATGGCAAAAACGCTTGATTTAATTTAATTAAAGTCTCATAATATCCCCAACGGCGTTTTGTTTGTTACATAAAATTATGTCAGTGGACGCTCTTGTGAGAGCGTGTAGGGGGTAAAGGATATGCATTATACAGTTCTTGGTGCGGGTGCAATGGGATTACGTTACGGCGTGTTACTGCAAGAGGTAGCGGGCATGAAGGTCGACTTTGTCGATAACTGGGATCCAGAGGTAGACACCATCCACTCACAGGGTGGCGTCTACGTTTCTCGTGACGGCGAGGAAAAGCACCTGGTGCCTATTAATATTTACCGCCCGGAGGAGTACACCGGCGACCCGGACGCCTACATCATCTTCTGTAAGCAGATGGGGCTCCAAAAGATGCTGGAACAGTGTGCTCACTTCTTTAAGCCGCACCAGTACGCAATTTCCTGTATGAACGGGATGGGCCACATTGAAAAGATTAATCAGTACTTCCCCAAGGAACACGTGTTGGTGGAACCGCGTTGATTGCGACCGTCCTCAATGGTGCGGGCGACGTTGACTTCATTGGTCGGCCGAATACCGGGACCATGAATATTTGTCCCCAGACGGAGGTGGCTGACGACTTTACCCACCAGGTGGTCGCTGATTTTCAGGCGGCACATCTGAATCCAAACCTGACCGACAATTTTGTCGGCACGTTGATGGCCAAAGTCACGTTCAATTCCGTGGTCAACACCCTTTGCACGATGTTCGAAATTACGATGGGTGAATTTATCGCGTCACCCGTGGCGGAAAAATTGTCCAAGCAACTGATTGACGAAGCGTACACTGCCTGTGAAGCGGCCGGTATCCAGTTGCTCAACACGCGTGAAGAGGAGTGGGAGAGTGTCGTTCACGTTAGTCGGGACGCGAACCCGCTACACTACCCATCCATGTACCAAGACATGTCGAAGAACCGGCCAACCGAGGTTGACTACATCAACGGTTACATTTATGAAGTGGGGCACGCACACGGCTTTGAAGCGTCCACCCATAACTTCCTCCGCAACTTGGTGCACCTCGCCGAATTCGGCAAGACCTTTGATATGGATGCGTTCCGCGCCGAAGTTTTGGCCCGTTAACGTACTGGCACCACGCAAAGAGGTCCGGTCATAGTTAGCGGCTTCGATAAACCGACGCACATCGACGCCGGCCTACAAACGTGGACCACAATGCAGCTCCCTGTGCTTAACACAATAATGCCGATATTCCTAAGTTCGGGAATATCGGCATTATTACGTTAGTGCTCGGGAGCTGCATTGTGGCCCACTCTCTTTTGCGTGGCCTGATGACTAGGCAATCGCCGCCTTCATGGTCTTGGTGTAGTCACCAATCGCAGTGGCCGCCGCCGTCCCGTGTTGCGCGGCGATGTCAACGATAGCGGAGCCAACAATGATACCGTCAACAAAGCGGGATAGGTCCGCCGCTTGTTCGGGAGTGTGGATACCAAACCCTAACGCGGCCGGCACGTCGGTGTGTTGGCGGATTTCCGCAAAGAGGCTGCTGAGCCGCTGGTCGAATTCGTCGCGCTCGCCGGTAATACCTTCCGAACTGACTACGTAGATGAAGCCGGACGCTGCTTCGGCCAGGCGGGCCACGCGGTCGCCAGAGGTGAGCGTAATCAACATAATGATGTCAATCCCGTACTGCTCCGCGGCGGGCCGAATCTCGCCCTGTTCTTCGTACGGCAGGTCGGGGATGACCAGGCCGCCAACGTTCAGTTCCGCACAGCGGGCGCAGAAACGCTCGTAACCATACTTGAACGGGATATTCGCGTAAGTGAGGAACACAATCGGCGTGTCCGTTTGCTGACGGGCGGCCGCGACAATTGCGAAGACCTCGTCGACGCTAATACCACCCGCAAAAGCGCGGAGGTCACCGGCCTGGATTACGGGACCGTCCGCTACGGGGTCTGAGAAGGGGATACCCAACTCAATGATGTCCGCGCCGGCGTTGGCCATCGCGACGATGTTATTGACGGTGCTGTCGCGTCGGGATCGCCGGCCACGATGAAGGGAATAAACGCCTTGCCGTGGTTAAATGCTGCAGTTAAATGACTCATATTAATCAACCTTTCTGTACGTTATCAATGTTAACTGGCCTGCGTCATTGCGGCGCGGGTATTACGGACAAAGTCGCGCACGAGCGCCGCGTCTTTGTGTCCCCTAACCTCGACGCCGCTGGATACGTCCACCGCGAACGGGGCGACGGCCTTAATCGCCGTTGCCACGTTGGTGGGCGTCAACCCGCCGGCTAAAAAGAGCGGGTCCGGCGCGGTGGTTAACCGCCGCCAGTCGAGGGTGCGGCCGCTACCAGCACCTGCGTCGAGCATGACGTAGTCCGCCGCGGTGGGTGGGAGCGCGGCTTGCTGCCCCTGAAATACGCGGATGACCGGGATACCACGACTTTGCAATAACTCCACCACGGCCTCGGGTTCGTGACCGTGCAGCTGGACGATGCTAATCGCACCGGCATCAACAGCGCTGAGCATGGTGTCGAGCGGTGCGTCCACAAAGACGCCCACGCTCACGATGCTAGGATCTAACAGTGCGCGAAGCTTGCTGGCCTGGCCGATGTTGACGTGGTGCCGGCCGGGCGCAAAGACGAAGCCGGCGTAATCGGGGTGCTCGTCGTTCACAATTTGGACGTCTGCGGGGATGGTGAGCCCGCAAATCTTGACCTTAGTTGTCATCGTGCTCACCTCCACGCAGTGCGTTAATAGTGGCGGCCTTGTTGGGCGACCGCATGAGGGTTTCACCCACCAGGATGGCGTCAACGCCGGCAGTCCGTAGCTGGTCCACATCCTGCGGACCACGAATGCCGCTTTCGGATACAAAGATGATGTTACGGGGTACTAACGGGCGCAACGCCACACTACGGTGTAGGTCCACGGTAAAGTCGCGTAGGTCACGGTTGTTGACGCCGATGATGTCCGCCCCGGCTTGAAGAGCCCGTTGGATTTCGTGCGGATCATGCGCTTCGACCAGCACGGCCAGCCCCAACGCCGCGGCTTTGTGAATGTAGTCGCGCAGCTGGTGGTCGTCGAGAATGGCGACAATCAGCAGAATCAGGTTGGCCCCAGCGACTTTGGCCTCATCAATCATGTAATCGTCAATGATGAAATCCTTCCGCAGTAGCGGTACCGTCACTGCCTGGCGGATAGTACGGAGGTAGTTGATGTCGCCGTGAAAGTAGGTGGGCTCAGTCAGCACCGATATGGCGTTCACGCCACCAGCTGCGTATTCCTGGGCCGTGGCGACGGGGTCAAAGTCTGCGGCGATGGTGCTTTGACGGGGATGCCGCCTTCACCTCAGCAATGATTGACAACGGTGGTTGCCGTAACGCCTGGTAGACGTCAGCGGGATCCGTTGTGGGTGCGGCCAGGGCCTGCGCGTGCATCGTTGCGGCCGGTACGCGGGCCTGGTTATGAGCTAGACGTTGCTGGGTGGCCGCCACCAGCTCATCCAGAATCATGCGCTCACCGCCCGCTGGGTGTGGTCAATAAGTTCGTCGAGTTTGGCGGCTGCCGCACCACTATTAATGGTGGTATGCGCCAACGCTAAACCATCGGCGATGCTGAGGTCGGCGTGGGCCGCATGGAGGGCACACGCCGCGTTGAGCAGCACCGTGTCCAACTTTGCCCCCGGCGTCCCCCGCAGGATTGCGCGGGTGATGGCGGCGTTCTCGGCCGGGGTGCCGCCAACGAGGTCATCGCGGTGCGCCCGCGGCAAGCCAAACTGCTCAGGGGTGATGGTGCTGCGTTCAAACTGGCCGTGGCGCACCGTCACGATGTCCGTTGCGGCGGTCGTAGTCACCTCGTCCAGGCCGTCCGCGCCGTGCACTACCAGCGCGTTCTCAACGCCGAGTTCGGCCAACACGTGCGCGAGGGGTTCCAGTAGTTGCTCATCGTAGACGCCTAGCAGTTGCGACGTTGCGTGTGCGGGGTTGGCCAGGGGCCGAGGACGTTAAAAATCGTCCGGATACCGAGCTCCTTGCGCACGGGACCAACAAAGCGCATGGCCTGGTGGTACTCCTGGGCAAAGAGGAAGCAGATGCCGATGCTGCGCAGGGTCTCCGCGCTGACGGTGGGGTCAGCGTTAATGTTGACTCCGAGTGCTTCCAAAACGTCCGCTGCCCCGCTGCGGGAAGACGCGGCGCGGTTGCCGTGCTTGGCGACTGGCGTACCGGCGGCGGCCACCACGATGCTGGTGGTGGTAGAAATATTGAAGGTGTTGGCGTGGTCGCCACCGGTGCCGACAATTTCAAGGACGTTACTGCCCGCGTCGAACGGCAGGGCGTGGGCCCGCATTGCGTTTGCGGCCCCCGCGATTTCGGACACGGTCTCACCTTTCATGGCCAAGCCGGTCAGGAGTGCGGCAATTTGCACGTTGCTGGTTTGGCCGTCCATAATTTCGTTAATGACGGTTTCGGCTTGGTCAAAGTCGAGGTTCTGGTGGTTTGCGACCCGTTGAATGGCTTCTGTAATCATAGTGTTACCTCCCGTGCTAATCTTCGTTGAGCTCAATGCCACGGTACTTGGCAATTGAGGCCACGTCCTTGTCCCCGCGGCCTGAAACCGTGCAGATGATGATTTGGTCTTTACTTAAAGTGGGGGCGAGCTTCTGCACCTCAGCGATGGCGTGGCAACTCTCGATGGCGGCCACGATGCCCTCCTGCTTGGCAATGTACTCAAAGGCGTTCACGGCCTCATCGTCGGTGATGGCGACGTATTCCGCGCGTCCGGAGTCCATGAGCGCCACGTGTTCCGGTCCAATGCCGGGGTAGTCCAGTCCCGCCGAAATGGAGTAGACAGCGTCAATCTGGCCGTCTTGGTTCTGCAGGAAGCGGGACTTCATTCCGTGGAAGATCCCGGTCGAGCCCAGCTTCATCGTCGCGGCGGTTTGCGGTGTGTCCACGCCTTTGCCGGCCGCCTCACAACCGATCAGGTGGACGCTAGGATCCTGAATGTAGTCGGCAAAGCTGCCGATGGCGTTGCTGCCGCCGCCGAGGCACGCCACCACGTAGTCGGGGAGGCGCCCCTCAACGGTCTGCAACTGTTCTTTGGACTCCTTACTGATGACGCTTTGGAAATCGTGCACCATCGCGGGGAACGGGTGCGGGCCGACCGCGGAGCCGATGACGTAGAACGTGTCCTCGCTCCGGGCGGCGTAGTTTTGCAAAGCCGCGTTGACGGCGTCCTTGAGGACCATTGACCCGCTGGTGACGGCGTTAACCTTGGCACCCAGCAGCTCCATCCGGTAGACGTTCAGCCGCTGACGGTCGGTGTCGACTTTGCCCATGAAGATCTCGCATTCCATACCGAACAGGGCCGCGATGGTGGCGGTGGCGACACCGTGCTGGCCGGCGCCGGTTTCTGCAATCAGCCGGGTTTTGCCCATACGCTTGGCAATCAGCGCTTGACCGATGACGTTGTTAATTTTGTGTGCCCCGGTGTGGTTGAGGTCCTCGCGCTTGAGGTAGATTTTGGCACCGCCGAGGTCCTCCGTCATGTTCTTAGCGTAATAGAGTAGCGAAGGCCGACTAGCGTATTCACGTAGTAGGGTGTGGAATTCGTTCAGGAAGTCGGGGTCGTCCTTGTAGCGGTTGTATGCCGCCTCGACGCGCTTGATTTCGGGCAACAAGATTTCTGGTAGGTACTGGCCGCCGTATTCCAGGTAGCGACCGGAAGCCATTGAGTCTGTGGGTGTGTATGATGTAGTCATATTATTTCTCCTTTGTTATGCGCCGGTTACGTTGTGCGTACCGGTATTAGTTGAGGTGCATGATTTTGAGTAGGCCTCCGAGTAGCGGCCCGTAAACACAGTAGTCGGTTTCTGAAAGAATCCGCATGATGGGCGCATAGGTACCAACCATGGGCAGTAGCAACGCCTGACCGAAAATTAGGATGAAGCCATTCGCGCCCGAACCGAGAATTGCGCCGCGGCGGCCACCGTGGGCGTCGCCAAAGATGGCGGTGGCGGCCCCGGTGAAGAAGGTGGGAATCAATGCGGGAAAGACGATGATCGGGTAATGCGCTGCGGCAAGGATTAGCATCCCGATGATGCCGGTCGTCAGGCTCATGAGGAACCCGACGATGACGCTGGTCGGGTATTGCGGAAAGAGTAGTGGGATGTCGAGCCCGGGTTTAGCGTTAGGGATAAGTCGCTGGGCGATGCCGTGAAAGGCGGGGATGATTTCCGCTAGCATCATCCGGACACCGGCAAGAATAACGGTGATCCACATGCCGAACTCGATACCCTTGGTGATAGCGAAGACCACGACGTCTTTACCCGCCGCGACTTTGCTCATGGTGAAACCGGGGCCCGCAATCAGTCCGAGAATGAGGAACAGCAGCATCATAACCAGCGTTAACGCCACGGTCATGTCCCGGAGAAAGTTGAGCTTACCGGGCAACTTGAGGTCCTCCAGGTCATGCTCCTTATTGCCAAAGAACTTACCCAGCAGCGAGGCTACTAGCAGTCCGGATGAGCTTGAATGGGCGAGTGTGAACCCGTCAGCGCCACGGACGGGCTTGATGAGCAGGTTCACGTACGCACATGAGAGGGTCATGTACAGTCCCAGCAGCACGGAACCAACAACGACGCGGACCGGGAAGTTGAGGTCGGTACCAAACTTCAGGAGTGCGGCGATGAGGCCGGCAAAGAAGAACGATACGTGCGGGGAGAGGTGGACGAACTTGAGCGGGGTGAACCGCGAGAGCAACAGGTTGATGATGAACCCGCAGGCGAAGATTAGCCATGTCGGTACCGATATCAGTCAGGCTGGCCACCTGCGTTGCGCCGATGTTGCTGCTGGCGGGGGTGTGCATGTGAAAGATATGGGCGATTAGTTGTTGGAGCGGCAGGAGGGCCGTCCCCAGCGTCTGGCCGCCGACGTTGATCATCGTGAAACCAATGACTGCTTTGAGGGTGCTGGGCAGGATTTTGCTGCCGGGTTGGTGTTGGGCCAACATGCCGATGACGACAACTAGTCCGAGAATGAAGATTGGCTGGCTGAGCACGTTATTGATGAAGTACAGTAAGACACCCATGGGCTAGTCCTCGACGGTGGCCACGGCGGCCAACAGTTTAGTTTGCAAAGCGTTTCGGTCCATGATGTTGTCCTGGACAATGATGGTCGCGCTGGATGCGGGCAACATGTCGGCAAAAGTCGAGGTGGTCAGGACGATATCGTAATCGTCCGGGGTGGCGGAGGTGATATCGGCGTTATCAACCGTGGCGTTGATGCCGGCGGCGGATAGGATTTGTTCTGCGAACATTTTTTCCATGAGGCTGGTGCCGACACCGGCACCACAAACGGTCAGAATTTGCATAAGTAAGGTCCTTTCGGCGTCAATCCCTTGTTTAGGGATACGCTATTCTAATAGGTGTAAAACGGCGGCTTTGGTAGTAGCTTCAACAATGGCGGTGTACCGCCATCGCTCACTCAACTTGACCACTAGTTCTTGGAGCAGTTCGATGTGGTCGTCGCTACTGGTGGCGGCCAGGCCAATCAATAGATTAGCGGGACCGTTAGCGGCGTTGCCGAAATCAACGGGCCGTGTGAGGGTGAGGATACTGATACCGGTGCGGCGCGCTCCCTGTTCTGGTCGGGCGTGCGGTAAGGCAATGCCGGGAGCAATGACAAAGTAGGCGCCGTGGCTGCGGAAACTATCGAGGATGGCCGTCGTGTAACGGTTATCGGCAAAGCCGCCCGCGGTCAGCAGGTCACCGGTCTGGGTGAGCACGGATGTAGCGTCGATGTCGTTCTGACGTACGGCGATGGCGTTTAAGTTGGTGTAGTTAGTCAACATGATTGATCCTCCTGATGTACAAAAAAAATCCGTCCTTATTCCACGTCAATAACGACGTAGAATAAGGACGGATTTTCCGCGGTGCCACCTTAATTTGACCACGGTACTGGTGGAACATTTGCCGATGACAAACGGCCAACGATAAAGCCCGCAGTGAATAGAATCCACTACGGGCCCAACGCGTCCAGTACCTTACGGTCACTCTTAGCGAAGAGCCAACACTCTCCCGGCAACTGACGTATGCCCACACGTTTCCCGGTACTCGTTGCCGCAGCAACTTTGAGGGAACCCTCGGTGGTCCATTTGCCAGCCTGCGTTCGGTCACATTCTCATCACCGTGACTCTCTGTACGTGCACAACTGGTTTGATCTCCACCTCAACGGTTTTATCGAAACAGAATTATTTAATTGTTACTGAGTCTACCCCCGTCGTCAGTCACTGTCAACAACTTTTTTGCGGGTGTTGGCCGGCGGCAGCGTAGGTCAGGCCGGTGAGCTTCGGCTTTGTGGGGCGCTCCATGGTAATCCACTGCTAGGGCGAAACCTCCAACTCGCAAAGTGCGCGAGTTTCCGGTGCGATTCTGAGCCTGCCCGGAAAAACCACCGGTCGGTCTCAGAATTCGTCGCGTTCTAACGGCTAAAGCCAATGGAGCTCTCGGACTGGCTGCGCCATTCCTGCGAGAAGCAGGCAGTAAGCGCTAAAGCGCAAACTGACTGTGTTCCCCGGCAGTGGTTACCATTCCGACCCCACACGCCTACACTCACCGGCCCGACCGACGCGGCCTCGTGCTACTGTAGCAATCAAACCGGTCGACAAGACGCCTCCCCGTCAACTGTGTCTGTCAACATGCTTTGCGGCACTGACCGGTTTGTGCGGTGGGGATGGCTCCAGTAGGTGGGGCGTGCCCGTGGCTGGCTACGAGCCTCACGCTCCGGCAGTTCCGGCCTCCTGCGAATCTTGGAACTCGAGCAAAACCCGCTCGATTTCCAAGATTTGATTCCGTAATTCGCTACGCTCGAACGGAACTACAGGCCTGCAGGCGCCACGGGCACACCCCACCTACTTCCGCCATCCCCACCGCACAAACCTAGTTAGCATAATTCCCCCATAATTGCATAGTGAACATCCGGTTCGATAGTTGATTGAACCTCAATAATATTTGCTACAGCGGCCATGTTTTGAGACACCAATACGGGTCCACTAGTCCGTATAAAATGGTATCCACACAACTGTAATTCTCCTTGTTAACTTACCTAGACATCAGCTCTCACGTATACGGCGATAGATATGTAAATTTACCGAAAAGCACATATTTTCGGCAGTTGCACGAGGTTTTATATAACGGTTATTGAGTTTTTCCTACAATAGTATTTTCTTCGGCACGTTTGGTGTTTTACTGACCGTTCCGTATGGTTTGCGATTACCAATATATCTGGGGTGGAAATTCAAACTAGGGTTGGGTGTTGGTAATGACGGAGGTAGTTGGGGGTGTGGCCGTGGCGGCTGCAGGCCCGTAGTTCTGTAGGAGCGGAGCCGACGTACAGAATCAAATTGGATAGACTGGGCGGGCTTGGCCCAGGCTATCCAATTCGCGGTAGCACGGAACGTGCGTGAGCGTGAGGCTCGTAGCCGGCCACGGGCACGCCCCCAACTACCGGAGTCATTGCCAACGCCCAACCCGGCCACGGGCACGCCCCACCTACTGGAACCATCCCCAGCGCACAACCCGGTCGCCTGCATCCAAAGCCACCGCAAACACCCTGTGGCCAGGCGGCAACAGGGTGTTTGCGGTAATTGGGTGAATTGGTACGTCAGTCCTGGTCATCCATAAATTGGGCAATCAGCGGTTGCATGGTAATCACGCGTGCCAGGCTGGATTCAGGATCCTTGAAGTCGCTCTGAGTCCACTGCCGCAGAATCATCGCGATGGACGATTCAAACGCGGATAACATGTAGTCTAACTCCAAATTGGTGAGTTCAGGATGACGCTGGTGGTAGGGCTCTACTAGCGCATCGTACAAGCGCTGGTACAGTTCCTCCTCATGCCCAAACGGTAGTACGTTCATCTGTGCAAAGTAGATGCGGTAAAACGATTGGTCCGCCTTAATCATCTTCAGGAAGTGAACGGCGCCGTCTTTGACGTTATTTGATAAGTAGAACTTACCCGTCTCGGGGTAGAAGAATGTCAGCAGAACGTTGTAGACGTCGGCTCCGGTCTCGTCCGACACGGCGTAGATGCTGTCAAAGTGTTCATAAAAAGTGGACCGGTTAATGCCCACAATTTGGCATACCTCGTTCACGGTAATCTTGTTGATCGGTTTCTTGGACCAGAGGGCAAAGACTGCTTGCGCAATGCGCCGGTGAGTCCTCTCCCAGTTGCGATTGTGGTTAGTCAAAACAAATCCCCCCCAGAAATGTTTGCGGCGGCCGGCCTGCAGTACCTTGCCAGCCCGGCTCTATCTCTATTATAAATGGCTCGGAATAACGTTAGGGTAAAAATTGCACATTTATTGCGAAAAAAAATTCGTAAATATAATAAATATTCTTGTGAGCCACAAATTAACCCACCTCTACTTGGCGGGGACGTAGGTATTGCTCCTCTGCCGCCTCACGTGCAGCAACGGCATCTTCGTAGGTTGAAAATGCTTTGAGTAAAACGTAGTGGCCGTTGACCATCAGGCGTGCAAACCACTGGTTACTTTGGCGGTTGAAGTGAACGCCAATGTGCCCGGAAGTGTTTCGTTTGCCCATCTTAATGGAGCATAGCGGGACACCTTCTTCGTTGAAAAGGTACTTGCCGTGGTTGTGTTGTTGTTGCAGAAAGGCGGCGTTATGTTGCGAAGACGTGCGTGATGATTCCTGACGCAAACAGCCACAGCTGCGGGTCATGCCGTGACGCAAACGGTAGCTGTCTGCCACCGTTGAGTTGCCGCAGTCGCACTGACAAAGCCAAAGCGCGTTACCGTTTTTAGCGTGACCTGCGGGCTTTAATACACGTAGACGGCCAAACCGCCGTCCGGTTAAGTCGATTCTCATGGTATCTACACCTCACTTTTTGCTAACGACATACAATTACCCAACCACACCCGCATTATACAAATAGAATAACTTTAGGTCACCAGACAATTCAAATAGAAAAGTCCGGTTTAAGTTGGTTATGGTTCTGATACGTAAAGGATGTAGTTATGAAACCAAAGCTTTTAGAACGGCGCTATGCAAATGTTTTGTGGATACGTAACGGGACAAAACAGGCCTAATTGTACGCAATAAATTCACCGTTTGGCCACTATTTTAGCAATAGTTCTTTACTAAATAATGTTATACTACGTGCAAGTTGGCACACAAAATAACGACACTCAGACCTGTCGGTATATAAAAGGCTGTACGATTAATGGTATAAATGTATACTTTTATACTCACTGGTCGGCCGACGGTTATCTGTAACAGACTTAGGAATGTGTGTATGCGGATGTTGGCGGATGAGCTAGAATAGGTTTAAGACATTAACAACATAAAAAGGCCAAAGTTAGGGGTTGTTGAAGTGATATTTTTCATTAACAGCATTATGCAGGCAAATAAATCTGGGATTGAGTTCGCCCAGTTGAAGCGAATTGAGTTGTTTAATGACCATAATGAGGACTACCGGTTGGTGGTCCGTGATTGGGATCCTAAACTACACCCCGTAACGCGAGCCGCGGGTGTGCCCGACTCCCAGTTAATTAATATGTTCGAGTACTTTCAAAACGCGATGGTGGTTCCGGAGCAGCCGGTGCATTTGGCAGGCTTGGACTTTGGCGTACTCAATACGCACGCTGACCAGGAGGCTAACCGCTTCTTGGTCTATAACGCGAATAATCAGTTGGTGGCCCGCGTTAACTTTACCGGTGACGATCAGGTGGTAACCTCCACCGAACTCTTCGACGGCTTTGGTAACCTTTATCGCGTTGACTATTACGACACGCGTGGTTTTAGAACGTTGGAGCAGTGGTACACGCCGGATAATAAAATTGGTACCGAGGCGTGGCTGGATGTTAACGGCGTACCCGTGGTGGAGAAGTTCTACCGTACGGATAACACCGGTGAACTGGCCCCCACGGTTGGCGGCTCACCGACCGCAATGACGGTAAGGTATACATGTTCGACACGATTGAGGAACTGACTTTGCAGTTTCTTAACGACCTGAATGCGGAGTACTGGTCCCAGGAGCACCCGAACGTGTTCGTGCTCGACCGGGGACACGTCGCCGACTGGGGGCTCTTGCACCTAGACCGACCGGCGTACACCGTGAACCACCTGCACAACGCGCACGCTAGTGGTCAGGACCCCATGGCCCCGATTGTTAACAACAACTACGAGTTTACGCTCAACGCCATCAATGGTTATGACGCGATTGTTTCGTCGACCCACAAGCAAAGCGCCGACGTTGACAAGCGGTACCACCCGACCGCGAAACTGTTTACCATTCCTGTTGGGGTGGTACCGGACCGGCTAATCAACGCCCCGCGGGTACCGGAAACGAAGCGGGCCTTTGGTAAAATGGTCGTCTTTGCCCGGATTGCCCCTGAAAAGCAACTGGATCAATTAACCCAGGCCTTTGCACAAGTGCATGACGCCGTGCCGGAAGCCACGCTGGATCTGTACGGTTATGCCGATAACAGCAACAATTATGCGGCTAAACGCGCCGTGCAAAAGGTGATTGATGAGCACGATTTGGGGGATGCGGTGACGTTCAAGGGTTACACCACGGACGTCGATACGGCTGAAAATGACGGCATGTTGTACGGTCTGACCTCAAACATGGAGGGCTTCAACTTAGCCATCATGGAGGCCATTGCCCACGGCCTGATTCCCGTGACCTACGACGTCAATTATGGCCCTAATGAAATCACGGAGGACCACGTGAACGGACGGGTCGTGCCGTACGGTGACATCGATGCCTTTGCCCAGGCAGTAATCGAGATTCTGCAAAATCCGATTTGGCCCAGCAGTACAGCACGGCCGCATATGATTCGGCGGAACGCTACTCGGAGGCCAACGTGTGGCAGGCCTGGCGTGCGCTCATTGATGACGCGGACGCGATTTGGCCCGCAAAGTTGGCCGCGGCACGTATGACCACCGTACCGGCAAAGGGGGATAACTAGATGTATTACTTCATTACCGAAAATGTCTTTGGCCTCAATTCTGGCACCGAACACGCTGCGGCTCGGCGTACCAACATGTTTAACGCCGAGGGGGAGCGGGCTTACTACGTTTCCCGCAACTACAACCGGTTCCTGAACCGCGATTTGGCTAATATTGGTTTGACGCCAGCAGAGTCCATTAATATGTACGATTTTTTTCAGGGAACCCTCGACGTCGAGCGTCGCGAACAAAATTTACGGCTACTGCCGGAAGTACCGCTCGATAAGTATCACGTTGATGGCGTGAGTGCGAACTATTCCGTCATTAAGCACGCGGGGCGTGAGGTCGGCCGCATCAATGTTTTGCCCGCAACGGTGGGGCTAACCATGGACGTGGAAAGTCGCGATATCCGTGGTAACATTGTCGCCCGTGAAAATTGGGATTGGCGGGGCTTCAAATCATCGCGTGATTACTTCCACCCCGATGGTAGCGTCGCGTCCCGGACCTACTTTGACCTGCAGGGCCACCCGGTACTGGAAGAATTGTGGATGAATGTGAACGGCCAACTGGCCCCGTCCATGTGGCAGCTGCTCAACTACAAGGGCCGCAAGTACCAGTTTAACACGGAGGACCAGTTATTCCTGTTCTTCCTGAACGAGCTGATTAGTACGGATGGGGATGCGACCATTATCAGCGACCGCCACACGCTGGACTACGTGGTGGCTGACGTCCAGGGAGCCAAAGCAAAGTGGGGGTACTTACACGGTGTGCACACCGACAAGCCCGCTGCCCCGGGTCGGGGTCACGTACTGAACGTGTACCGGACGTTACTGCAGGACCGTGCTGACGACTTTGATGGCGTCTTTGTCGCGACTCCAGAGCAGCAGCAGGAGTTGCAGCAGCGCTATCCGCACATGACGGTGCGGGTAGCTCCTGACACCGCGGTTGCGGCCACGCATGACCACCAAAAGGCGGCCAAGCCGACCGTTGTCTTCGTAGGGCGGTTTGGTCCCGACAAGCGGCCCGAGCAGGCGTTGCAAATGATGGCCCAAGTGGTGCAAAAGGTACCCGCGGCGCAGCTGAATTTTTACGGGTACGCCCCGGATAACGAGACGTTGACCAACCTGAATAACCAAATAACCAAGCTGGGACTAAAGGACAACGTGACTCTGGGCGCTTACCTGAGTCGTCAGGATCTCGACGCAGTTTACGCCGCAGCCGATGTCATCGTGCAGACATCCAGTGCGGAGAGCTTTGGTATGAACCTGGTCGAGGCGATGGCCTACGGGGTGCCGGTGGTCACGTATAACGTACCGTATGGTGCCGCTAACCTAGTGCGCAGCGGCGACAATGGCTACGTGGTTCCGGATAATGCGACTAAGCAGATGGCGGCCAAGGTCGTCAAACTACTGACGGACCAACAGGACTGGCAGGCCAAGAGTACCGCTGCGACCGCTTGGGCTACGGAAATGACGTACAGCCGGGCCATGGGCAAGTGGCGGGAAGCGCTGAAATAGCTCATTGGGCTTTGATTTAACCGGTCCACAAGCAGAAAGCTTATTTGTGGGTGTGAGCATCTATTTAGCGTGGTGGTGTGACCCGATAAACCGGGTACGATTAACGTCCCCTAGACTGAAGTAAAAGTCTGGGAAAGGAACAGCTTAACTGTATTAAAAGCACGGTCACCGTTCAATTTTGGATGGTGACCATGCTTTTTTTGTCTCAACCGAGGTGTACGGAACCATGTTGAGGTTAATTGCCATTTAGGCAGCAATAGTTGGTGGCCAAGCAAACCTAGCTGGCACCAGTTTGGATTGGGTACCGATTCCGCCAAATACATTTCTTTGTATTTAATTACTTAAATCGATTACAGACGTAGATATAAAACGTTTCGTTATTTATAGTCGGCGAAATTACTGGTCTTATCTTCTTTGTGAACGGTACCATCCGTGATATACTTTGGACAAAATCGTTAACTATTAAATGCAGAAACTATGGGGTCAAGCAGCGGCGAGAACCGCGACGGTGGGGGAAGAGCAATGCAAACAACGCAACAATTGCCGGTACAAATCAAGCGTATCTGGGCGCTGAGTGCCGTAGGGTCACTTTGTATGGGTGTGCTCATTACCGTGGGTTTGGGGGTGGCCAATTGGTTATGGAACTGGCCGTTTTGGTTAGTCTGGGTGGCATTGGGGCTCACCATCGTTGAGTTCATTGTGGAATTGGCGCTGGTCCCCTACCGCTATCGATTCTCAGAGTACGTGATTACGGATAACGCAGTGGAAATTCAATCCGGCTTTATCTTTCGTAACCGGATTGCGATTCCCATCGCCCGCATTCAGAACGTGACGCTCAAGGCCGGTCCGCTCATGCAGTGGCAACACCTTGAACAGGTGGTCATTGCCACGGCGGCAACCACGCATGATATTGAGGGCGTCCAAACGGCTGTGGCCACGCGCCTGCGGGAGTTAATCATGGCCCGCGCGATGGAGGTGCAGGATAATGACCTCTAAACCACGACATTTACACCCACTGTCAATGTTGGTGAATGCCATCCAAATTTTTTTTGGATGCTGGCTGTGATTATTTTTGTGGATATTGCGACCGATAACGGCGGACGTAATGCGATTTTACAAGACATGGCGCACTGGCTAGTACTAATCATATTGGGTGTGATTGGCATCACGCTGTTGCTGGTGGTGCTCCCGTACGTAATGACTACATACGAACTAACGGATAAGGGTGTGACGCTTAATCGTGGTGTATTGCGGCGCCAACACCTGCACGTGACATACGCGCGTATTCAGACGGTGCAACATTTACAGTGGTTTTTCCTGAAGCCACTGGGATTGGAAAAGGTGCAGATCGAGACTGCTGCCCGTGGCAGTGGTCATGGCGAGGTGGTTCTGACCCTGGTTCACGCATCGGTGGGCACCGAAATTGAACGGCGACAGCAGGCCGCCCGTGCCGCCGCTCCTGGTGCGCAAACTACGCCGGTGGCAGGTATGGACAGCGATACGGATATAGCGACGGACAACGCTACCGTAGCATCGACAACCTACCGCCTACCCAACGAAGACCTGCTGATTTTCGGTATTACGTCACTGGGCTTTATCCCGCTAATCTTCTTGCTACTGGCCGTTTGGTCACGTGTGAGCGAGTGGATTCCCGGTGTGGAGGATTGGTTGGCGAATCTCTTGATGCACTTGCCCGCGATTAGTATTGTTGTTCTGCTGGTGGTTATAATTGGGCTGGGCGTCATGACCGAGTTTGTCCGTATTCTCATTCGCTATTGGGGTTTCACGCTCGACTTTGACGGTCGCCGACTCCAGTCACGCAAAGGCTTGCTGCAAACGAACACGGTTACGGCCACCGCCAAGCGGATTCAGGCGGTGCGGTATAAACAGAACATTATTCGCCAATGGTTGAGTGTTGGGACGGCGCAGGTGATTTTGGCGTCGAACGTGGCGAGCAAAGAGGACGATAAGGATATGGTCATCTACCCGCTGGTGCACCAGGACCATGTTTGGGAACAGCTGACGCGGTACGTGAGCTGGTTACCGGACCGCATACCCGCAGTTACCCCGGTGATGACGGGCTACTGGGCATTAATTCGGAATGCGCTGATTTTACCAGTAATCGCCGTGATCCCATGTATAATCTGGCTACGTCCGTGGGGGTGGCTGTCCTTATTGTTGCTTGTTTGGGGCGGACTACAGGGACGATATGCGGCCACGCGGCGGGGTTACGTCACTGCGGGGCGTTTCATCTACCTACAGACGGGACGCTGGTTTGAGCGTGAATTATTGGTGTCCCCGCGCGACCGGGTACAATCTTTGACGGTGCGCCAGTCGTGGTGGATGGTCCGTACCGGTTTGGCGCACGTCCAGGTAAGTCTGCGCCGCGGCGATGGCGAGTACGAAGTCGACTTACGCTACGTACCCTTGGCAGTTGGGGAGGCCATTTACCAGTGGTATTTGGGCGACAACGTTGTGGATGTCGCTACGACTGCACCATGACATTGCCAGCCATTGGCGGTAGAATGGTGTCAGTGATTCGCCGTACCAAGAGACGGTCAACGAAATCCCGGAGCTATTCGGGGCAGGAAAGGAAGCTTTTGATTTATGACAAAGCCACAGACTAAAGTAGAGAGTTTTGAGTTGGACCATACGGCCGTAAAGGCACCATACGTGCGCCTGATTACGGTGGAAACGGGGAGCAAAGGCGACCAGATCAGTAACTTTGACCTGCGTCTAGTTCAGCCAAACGCGAACGCCATTCCGACGGCCGGCCTGCACACCATCGAGCACCTCCTGGCTGGCTTGCTGCGGGACCGCATGGACGGTGTGATTGACTGCTCGCCGTTCGGCTGCCGCACCGGCTTCCACCTGATTACCTGGGGCCAGCACACAACCACTGAGGTGGTACAGGCGCTGAAGGGTTCCCTGGAACAAATTGCAAACGACATCAAGTGGGAAGATGTACCCGGTACGGATATTAAGAGCTGTGGTAACTATCGCGATCACAGTCTGTTCTCCGCAAAGGAATGGTCCAAGAAGATTTTGGCCGAAGGTATCTCTGACGACCCGTTTGAACGGAACGTCATTTAATGTCTACATTTTGAGGGCAAAGCCGGTGCGTAAATATGACGGACCGGCTTTTTCTTTGCGCTTAATTAGTCTGGTGCAGGCCCGTCAAAATAGGGCTACTGGAAACTAATGGTCAGCCCACAAGATAAATGACGATTTTGTGCAAAAATTACACCAATTATGGGCAACAAGTGTTATCATTAGAGTTAACAAAGGCAACAGTCGTCCATTAAATGGTGGATGGCGTGGCGTACCACCCCCGCTCAATGGGATGATGCCCGGTGGATCAGGCACGTTGTGTTTTTCGCGTACCGCATTCACTATATAACACAGGCGAACGTTGGTTATCGCCGGATAAATTCGAGCCAGCACGGTGGGGGCCGTGAGTATACCAACGTCTGACTGCACGTCTTTGGGGAGTAGGTCACGGTAGAGATAGCTTGCTGTGATTGAAAGGATGACCAATATGAAGCGAGTAGACATGACTGGACGCACCTTTACGCGGCTGACGGTCCTAAGCTATGCCGGCAATGATTCCCACACGGGCAACGCACAGTGGCTTTGCCAATGTACGTGCGGCCGGCAAGTAGTGGTTGATGGTTACCGGTTACGCAAAGGCATGACCCGTAGCTGCGGCTGCTTGCGGTCCGAGACTGCGCGCGAAAGCATCATGCACAATGAAGCTACGCGGGCCCAAATGCAGACCAAAAACTGCACTGAGGATATCCGTCTCGGGATTATGATGACGCGCCGCCGTAGTAATCGTAGTGGGGTAGTCGGGGTTTGTTACGACAAGAAAACTGACATGTGGGTTGCGCGCATGATGTACAAAGGCCGGTTGGTGCTGAACCAGCGGTCTAAAGATTTTAACGTAGCACGCCGGGCACGCTTGGCGGCGGAGACAGAATACCTTGGACGCACACAGGGTGAAAGCCTAGAGCAGGCTATTGGTTAACTGCGGTGGGTACAGATGGTTCTATCAGTAAAGCACATAAAAGACCGGTTGTGACACTACCGTTGGTGGTGTGATGACTGGTTTTTACTTTGACCAACAGTGTGTGATCAAGGATAGTGACGGATGCGCAATTGCGGATGTTTTTTTTAGCGATTTTTGTATAGGGCGGGCAAATGCGTGGTTATGGGCTTCTTTGGCCGCGTTAATGTTATTTGGTCGTAACATAGGCCGGGAAGTGGTGGAAAACACGGGCTGACCGTGGCATAATTAGTTCAAGGTAGTGAACCAGTCTGGGGGGATTGGGCATTGCTGGTTGTTAGTCGGTTGTTTTGGCGGAGCTTGGGGGCTGCGTCGGCCGCAAGGTAATGATAGTAATAACAAACGGGAGTGAGTTTATTGACAAGGATTGATTTAACTGGGCAGCAGTTTGGGCGTTTAACCGTGCTCGAATATGCTAGCCGTAACCCATTGAATGGTAACGCAAACTGGCTGTGCCGCTGCGAATGCGGTAACGAGGTGGTGGTCGATGGCTACCGCCTACGTAAAGGCCAGACGCAAAGTTGTGGTTGCTACCGCGCGGAAGTATCGCGCAAAAACATCATGACGCAGGAAAAGACCCGCGCACAGATGGTTAAGCACCACATCAGTGAGAAGGCGCACGTGGATGGCATGACCGTTTTGCGTAGCACTAATAGCAGTGGCGTGGTCGGCGTCAGCTTTGATAAGCAGTCGTCCAAGTGGGTTGCCCGGATGATGTATGAAGGGCACCTCGTGTTGAACCATCAGTTCCATAGCTTTGAGGCTGCTTGTGGTGCCCGATTCGCGGCGGAAGAGCGGTACATTGGCTCCGAAAAGCTGAACAAGGCACGCCAGGCACAAATGGTGAAGATGGCACGGCGGCAAACCCGCTCGTTGCGGACTAACCAAGCAGTCGCTGTGGGTAAGTAATTTAACAATAAAACGCAAAAGGTGTGGCGAAATTTTCGCCACACCTTTTTACATTCACTACCGACGCCCGGCGGCACCACCGTTGACTGCCACCATGAGGAAGGCAATGCCAACGGCCACCGCGATGAGCCCAAAGCCCGCGTTGAGAAACCCCAGCGCAATGAAGTTGGTGAGTCCCGCCACGATTTGGTAGATGCCTACCACCATCAGGCACAGTCCTAGCAGTCCGAGCGTGATGAAAGCCCACGCGTGCATGTTCATTTTTAGTCACCCCACATGAAGACCCGCGTTGCGCAACTAGATAGGCGTATATCTTTGCTTGACTGCAAAGAATGCGCTTTCAACCATCCGTTTTTCATTCTAACGCAATCAGTTAGGGGAGTGCAACTAATTAAGGCCACGTGTGGCATTAGTCACGCGTACTATTGCATGCCAGCAACGAAGCGTGCCGTAATTTCCTTAGGGCGAGTGATGGCACCGCCAACGACTACGGTTAGGGCCCCGGCTGCCAGCATTTGCTTGGCCTGTTCGGGTTGCTGGACGTGACCTTCAGCAATTGTGGGGATGCCCGCATTCGCTAGCCGCCGAACGAGGTCGAACGGTGGAACCGGGGTGCCTTTGCTGGCAGCCGTGTAGCCGCACAGCGTGGTACCAACGTAATCAACACCCGCATCGTGAGCGGCCACGCCTTCCGCGTAGGTGGCGATGTCGGCCATCAGGAGTTGATCCGGATACTTTGCCTTGATAGCGTGCACAAAGTCGATGACGGACTGGCCGTCGTGCCGGGGGCGGTCCGTACAGTCGAGTGCAATCACTGCGACGTTGGTTGCCATTAACTCGTCAACTTCGCGCATGGTGGCGGTGATGTACGGTTCTTCCGGCGGGTAATCGCGTTTAATGATGCCGATAATGGGCAAGTCTACTTCGGCCTGAATCTCCCGAATGTCCCGCACCGTGTTGGCCCGGATACCTGCGGCGCCACCCTGTTGCGCTGCCCGGGCGAGTAACGGCATGACGCCACCCGCTGGCGTGTATAACGGCTCGTCCGGCAGTGCCTGACACGAAACGATGAGGCGGCCACCAACAGCCGCGTTAAAATCTGCAAATTTCACGTTTGAATACCTCCGTCTGCTGGTCTGGGTGACCGCTGCTAACGGTCCAGACCAATTATGATACCTCCAGCATACCTAATATAGCGGTTACAGTAAACCCTTACAGAGCGAAATGTGTGGGGGCCGGCAGCGTTGGTTGGGCCGGGGAGCTACGGCTTACGTGGGGCGCTCCATGGTTACCACTACTAGCTGAAAGTGTGGGAGGTGTAAGCCCACCCGCGGGTTCCCGATAGTTCGTCGGCTAAGACCTCAAACTTCCTGATACGATGATTGTGTTTTTTTTCCAGTTGAACTAGTGACCGGTATAGTTCTCACTATTCTCGTCAGTACGGTTACAGTGCTGTCATTGGTGCTCTGCCATCCGAAATTTGGCTGTGATAGGGCTATGTAAACATAACTGGGAGTAACTTCTGTAGGATGACGGTGATGGGTGTAGGTCAACCCATTCCTAAATTTGTTTGCAAGTATGGTTATGACCGGTCAAGGTGCTACGTGGTGCGGAGACACTCGAACCGGAGTGGCGACCACTGTTTGAGGATTCGCCGTTAGTAGCGGTCCATAAGTTCGCAGCACTCCACGGCACCATAGCCACCCATAGCCGCCACCTAGGCCAATGTCGAATTTTGCGTAAATTGCAACATAGATTCCCGGTTTTTGCCAGCGAGCCAAAATAATTGTGGAACTAAAGCGCGTAGTGTCGGGCTGCACTGGTTAGTGGCACTAGCTTAATTGATGGCGGGCAGTTACGCTATATTTGTACCTGCTTTCCCCCAATAAGGCAGGTGACCCCTAATCCCCAATAGCGTCGTGTGCTGCCGCGGTACACGACGTTTTGTTTGGGGTGAGGGTTAGCCAGTTGCGTGAGAAAACGAAGTTCGCTGAATAACGGGGTGTAATAGGTGCAAGTCTGGAAAGTTAGTGTCATAATGAAACCATTAGAAAATGTATGAGGACCGGTACAACCGCCAATGACGCGCTATACATACTTTGCTCAACCCATCGAGAATATCGCCACGAAGCGCGTAATATTGTACGAATTGCTGTTACGCGAGTGGGACGAGGAACGTTCCGCGTGGCGTATTCCGTCCAACTTTGAGCTTGCGCCGAGCGTTGTGGTGCAATTACTTGATGAGGCGGTGAGCCAGCTGGATAATCATCACGTGTCGGTGAACCTAACGCGGGCCCAGTTTAACGACGTTCACATGATGGAGCAACTCAGCGAATTCGTCAGGACAAAGTTGGCCCCGCGACAGTTAACCGTGGAGTTGGTCGATAGCCCGGACCTAGAGGTGCTCCAAACCATGAGCGCTGGTTACCGTAGTGCGGGTATTCTCCTCGCAATTGACGATGTGGGTTCTGACAACCAATTTCAGGAAATTGAGGACCTGCTACCCTACGTCAATACCATTAAGTTTGCGCTACAGAATATGCGCAAATACGGCGAACGGCCATCGGAAGAGAGTATCGCCGCACTGAAATTTTGGTTCGATCAAGCGGAGAAGCAACAGATGCTGTTCACCTTTGAGGGTATCGAGAACTCCGAGGACGTGGAGTTAGCCCACCGCTTCCACATTACGCGAGGGCAGGGGTATTACTTTTCCCGCCCGCACGAGCCGCGTGATTTTCACGAATAATTAACGGCCGTGGTTATCCCTGTTAGCAGGATGACCACGGCCGTTTTTCTACGTATACGGTTACTTACTGTTATTAACCTTCTTGATGGTAATTTGCTTCTTCGTGACGCCCTGCTCGTAGAAGAGGTTAGCGATGGCCTGCTCTTCCTTGATTTCGGCCGTGGTGACGGCTCCATGGCGTAACTACGGCGATTGACCATCTTGGCAACGATGGTTCGTTTCAGCTTGAGGGCCTTTACCATGAGCGTAATGAGTTTGGATTTGTGACCGTTGGCCCAATCCATCTCCTCGCCCAGGTACTTCACGACCAGCTTATTCACGTCGGTATGCTCCTGCGCGTAGGAGCTGGAAATGAGGTAGTCACGGTTGTTCACGTCCAGCTTGGCGCCGTTCACAATCATGTTTGCGCCGTAATTAACTTCGGCCTGCGCGGTGTAAGGATCCCAGTTGGCCCACGCAGCAATTTTTCCTTTGGCAAAGGCGACGGAGGCCGCAGACTGGGCCATGTCCTTCAGCTTAACGTCGTTCGTGGAGAGACCGGCCTGCTTGATGGCTTTGAGCACCATGTATTGTGAGCTAGTGTTAGACGTGTACGCAATGGTTTTGCCCTTGAGTTGCTTAATGTTCGTAATGCCCGATTTTTTTGCCGACCACAATTCCGCTACCGTTGGCCTTAGAGGAACCCGCTGCAACCAAGGTGATGGTATGACCTTGAGCGATGGCGGAAACAGGTGGCGTGTCACCAACGCGGGCGTAATCGATGGTGCCCGAACTCATGGCCTCCATTTCGGCGGCACCGTTCTGGAATTCTTTAAAGACGACCTTATACCCGGCGGCCTTCATGTTCTTCTTGAATTTGCCGTGAATCCGCGCGACGTCAACGGGGTCTCCAGCCTGGTACCCGATGGTGATGGTTTCCAGCGTGCCGCTTTTACCATCGCTCCTGGTGAGTGTCCAGCCCCAAAAGGCAAAGCCGATGACGAACAGTAAGAACGCCGTCATGAACGTGCGGTGCCAAATTTTTTTGCATAAATTATACCCTCATTTATAACTACTGGAGTTGCTGTTATTAATTGATTATATCAATACCGCGCATAACCGCATAGCATCACGCTCCAGCGAGTGGTTGGCCGTCGCTGATGAGCACTCCCGCCACCGTGATGGAATTGCGGCCGTTACGCTTGGAGTTGTACAGG
Organism: Lacticaseibacillus pantheris DSM 15945 = JCM 12539 = NBRC 106106; assembly: GCF_001311175.1. GTDB lineage: Bacteria > Bacillota > Bacilli > Lactobacillales > Lactobacillaceae > Lacticaseibacillus > Lacticaseibacillus pantheris. Next base: position 51,931 of record NZ_BBAI01000014.1, read on the forward strand.
TACTGGTCCGCGCGCCTGTATGCCTCTAGGTAGTTGCGGTCGGTGGTATCGGACCGGTCCTGGCCGAGCGAGACGGTGATGCTGAACGGTCCCTGGTCGCTGTCAAAGGTGAGGGCGCACAGATGGTCGTGAATGGACTGGCATATGGCGCAAGCTTCTTGAAGTCTGGATGGGGGCCCGTGATAAGGAAGCTAAACTCCTCGCCGCCGGTGCGATACACTTGCGCCGGAAATTCGATGGTTTTGGTCAGGCGTTGTAGTTCTGCCGCGACGGTTTGGAGGACCCGGTTGCCCACCAAGTGACCATAGCGATCGTTCACCTCTTTGAAGTGGTCCACATCGAGCGCGTAGACCGCGTAGTATGTGCCACTTTGCTGACACTCATCGTAGGCGGCCAGCAGGTCCTCGTTGAAGACACGGAAGTTGTGCACTTTGGTCAACTCGTCGATCCGCGCGTCATGCAGGAGGCGTTGTTGACGGCGGCGGGAAGCATCCATGCGGGTTTGCAGCAGCCAAATGACGATGAACAGGACAATGCTGGTTGCCCATTGCCACAGCCAACCGACGTTAATGCCGCCAAGGGACATGTAGTTGGTGGCAAAGAACGGTAGGTCAAAGGCGATGGCAAAGGGAAAGTAGTACCACGCGCGGCGGTTGATAGTGGGGCTATACCATTGGGCGGCGGCGACGAGCACCATGCTGGCGGCATAGTAAACCAGCCAATTGGATGTGTGCGGAATCCACCAGAACCAGATTAGTAGGAGGACCACAATACTGGTGAAGATGGCGGGACGGCGAGAACGTAGTAGCGCGTACAGGACGGTCGCAATTTGGAAGTTGATGTACGTCCAGCCAAAGCCGACGCCGTTATGGGACTGGATGATGGAAATGACGGAGGCGGTGTGGAAGAGTACCAAAAAGGCGGTGGTCAGGCCGACCATGTAGAGGTCTAGTATGTACCTTTGCCGTTCCGATTGGTTGGGCCGGTATTGGCGATTCGTCAGCCAGTTATAGACGAACACGTAGCCGACGAGTACCAAACTGTTGGTAATAAAGGTCACAAAGCGACCAGCTAGTTCCACCATGGATGATTCCCCCAAAAATCTTTAATGCCGTGGTTACTTCTAATAGGAATTGTATCATCTTTCCGACATCCATAACTATTTTGTTTGACGGTGGTGGTCTGCTGTCCGGCCTCGGAGTGTGGGGTTACTCCACCAAGTGGGCGGGGCATCGGCGACCGCTACTAGGGCGAAACCTCCAACCCGCCAAATGCGGGCGGGTTTCCGGTGCGATTCAGAGCTACCCGGAAGCCCACCGGCCAGTCTCTGAATTCGTCGCGCAGTACGCCGACTCCGTCGACTACTGCGGCAAGCCCCCGGTAGCGGTCGCCGATGCCCCACCCACTTGGCTACATAACCCCGCACCCCGGGGCCGGGCAGCAGACCGGCAATAACCGTCAACAAGATAGTTGTCCTGCATAATTTGTACTTCTATATTCAGACAAAACCTAAGCCAACTATCGGTAATCATCACTGATGTAATGATTACTAATGGTCAAGCCCTACTGTATGCTTCTGGTAATTGCTAGTCGTGCTGAGATGTTTTGGGGGATGGGTTATGCGATACAAACGGATGGCATTATACTTTTTAGGCTACTTACCTCTATATTTCGCTGTGCGTTACGGACCCATTCCGCCCAACGAGCCTAGCTTTGAGGCCCTAGCGTTTATTGGCGTGCAGGGGCATATGCATTCTACATGCTGTTTGATCAAGCGTGGCGTGGGCGTTGGGTCAGGATGTGTTTCCTTTCACTGTGCGCCTGGGTGTTCGGCCTAAATTTCGTGACGGCGTATTGGCGTAGTTACGAAGCTACTAAAATAGCAACAGTGGTGGCATTCGTCATGCTGGTCATATTGACTGCACGAGCTTACTGGTTGGTTGTCAGCCGGGAAAGAGCCGAAGTGGCGGGGAAACACTAATCCGGGCTCGAGCTGTGTTAAATGTGTGTACTCTGTTGGTATGTATTGAGTTGATTAGCAGGGACCGTAACGGTGGTTGTCTGGAACCGGGGGTGTGGGGTTGTGTAGTCAGGTGGGTGGGGAGTAGTGACCGCTACCGAGGGCTTGCCGCAGTACGAACCGCAGGTGACGTACTGCGCGACGAGTTCGGAAACTGACCGGCGGGTTTTCGGGCAGGTTCCGAATCGCGGCGGAAACACGCCCGTACTTGGCGGGTTGGAGCCTTCGCCCCAGAAGCGGTCACTACTCCCCGCCAGCCTGACGGAGCAACCCCACACCCCCGGTCCCAGTCAACCAAAACCAAACCACAATGGCCGCGCCTCCCAACAAGCGGGAAGCGCGGCCATCTTTGCGTGCTAGTTGTTATTCACTTTGATGGTCACCTGCTTCTTGGTGATGCCTTCATCATAGAACAGGTCTGCGATACTTTGTTCTTCCTTGAGTTCCGTGGTGGTAACAGACCCCAGACTGTAGCTACGGCGATCAACCATCTTTTTCACGATGGTTTTGCTCAGGCTGAGTTCCTTGGCCATCATCGTCACCAGCTGTGATTTGTGGTTGTTAGCCCAAGCCATATCCTGGCCAAGGTACTTGACCAGTAGCTTGGAAACCGTCTTGTGCTGGTTAGCGTACGAACCGGAAATCAGGAAGTCACGGTTGTTGACGTCAAGGGTGGCTCCGTTAATCAACATTTTGGCGTCATACTTCACCTGGGCTTGTGCGGTGTACGGGTCCCAGTTGGCCCACGCGTCAATCTTGCCCTTAGCAAAGGCGACCCCGGCGTCGGCCTGGCTCATGTCCTTCAGCGTTACGTCGCTAGTGGACAAGCCGGCCTTTTGTAGCACCTTCAGAATCATGTATTGCGAACTGGTGTTGCTCGTGTAGGCGATGGTTTTACCCTTCAGGTCGGACAGACTGTTAATACCCGAGTTTTTGCCCACCAGTAAGCCGCTACCGTTGGCTTTGGACGAACCGGCGGCCACCAGGGTAATCTTTGTGCCCTGGGCGATGGACGTAATCGGTGGCGTATCACCCACACGTGCATAATCAATGGAGCCAGACTTCATGGCCTGCATTTCTGCAGCCCCGTTCTGGAACTCCTTGAAGACCACTTTGTAACCCTTGGCCTTCATCTTCTTCTTCAACTCCCCACGCGCCTTGGCTATGGAGATAGGGTCACCTGCTTGGTAACCAATGGTGACGGTTTGTAGCGAGTCACTGCTACTGCTGTTGTCGCTCGTTGAAGTCTTGTACCCCCAGATGGCAAATACTACAACCACGACCAGAAAGACGCCCCACAGGACGCGCTTCCAGGTATGCTTTTGCATGTTCATTTCCTCCAATTACGATGAATAATAACAACGTGGTGCGGAACGAATCGTGGATAACGTTAATTCTGTTGGTGCGGGCACCACCTCCCCAAGTGGTTTGCAATTAATATGTACAGTCACGCGTAACCGGTACGCGTGCTGAAGCGTGCTACTGAACGCCGGGGTGGCTTGGTGTCGCCAGTGCTTCCAGTTGGGCCGCCAATTTGGGCCGCATAATCTTGCCGGTCGGGTTCTTTGGAAAGCTATCCACAAAGTAGATTTGGGTGGGCCGCTCGAACTTAGCTAGGTGCGCCGCCGTGTAGTTGAGAATGGCCTGGCGGTGTTGCTCGTGCACCGCGGGGTCGTCGCTGCCGTCGTTAATGGCAGCCGCTACGGCCTGACCGTACACCGCGTCTTTGACTCCGACTACCGCACAGGCGCGGACAAAGTCGAGGTCGTACAGCGTGTTCTCGACTTTGGTCGGGCTGACCTTCTCGCCGCCCCGGTTGATGACGTACTTGGCGCGGCCCTCGAGCCACAGGTAGCCATCGGTATCAAAGTAGCCGAGGTCGCCGGTGAGCAGCCAGCCGTCCATGAATTCGTCAGGTTTGCGGTCCAGGTAATCCGTAATGACGTGGTCGCCGTGAATAACAATCTGACCGTGAACGCCGGCTGCGGTTGTGAAGTGGTCACCCTCCACGATGGCCACGTCGGTTTTGTATGGCTTGCCAGCGGAGCCCATCTTAACGGCACCGATGGGGTTAAGCGTGCACTGGCTCGTGGCCTCGGTCATCCCGTAACCTTCCAGGATGGGCACGTTAAACTTGTCGACAAAGGCCTGGTGGCGGTTCACCGTCAGCATGGCGGACGCACAGCGCACAAACCGGAGCTTGTGTTCCGGACGGTAAGCACGGAGCGCGTTCTCATTTTGCAAGAGAATGGTGACGATAGTTGGCACGACGGACGTCCAGGTCACGTCGTTATTCAAGACTTCCGGCCAAAAGCTGCGGGCGGAAAACTTGGGCGCGACGACAATCCGCCCATCAGACAGGAACGTCGACAGCATGATGACTTCCTGTGCGTTAATGTGGAACATCGGCATCACGATCAACACGGTGTCAGCCCGTGTCATCTGGTGACTTTCCAGGTCGTTGTGCGCGGCTTTCCACATCATGTAGTGGTTCAGCCCCACCCGCTTAGGCTTGCCGGTTGTGCCGGAGGTGTTGAGAATCATACCCAAAGTCGTGTCGGTGGGTGCCTCCTGGCTGGCCGGCACGGTGTGGTGGACGTTACGAATCAGCACGAGGTCGGGGAACATCCGCAGATCGGTAATGTGCGTCGCGGCGGCACCAGGCGCACCTTTGAATGCCCCAGCGGTCCGGGTCGAGAAGCACGGCAGCGTATTGGGCCTCCTCAAAGTCGTTGACCAACTCCGCGTGGCCCGTAGTCGGCGCGACGGGGTGGGCGGTGGCGCCCATCTGCCAGAGCGCGTGGTTAATGGGCACGTAGACGGGCGAGTTGTCGAGGCTCATGAACACCACGTCGTCACGACCGACGTTGGCGGCGCGCAGGGCGGTGGTCAGGATGGCGATGTCGTGCTGCAGGTCTTGCCCGGTGAACCAGGTGTCGGTGACCTCATCCTTGACGATGGCGCGGTCCAGGTTGGCCTGGAGGTGACTGGCAAGTTCGTTGGTTAAATTAGTCATTGGCGGTAGCCTCTTTTCCAAAAAGCTTACGGTAGGTTTGTTTAAACGAGAAGTTTGGGCGCCCAATCAGGATGCCAAACGGTGGTACTTTGTAGCAGAAGTACGACAGCAGCCAGGTGCTCCCGAGGGCAAAGATGTATGCGAACGGAATGGCGGCGATGAGTTCCCAATCCGACAGTTTCAGCACGTCGAGGATTCCCGCTAGGCGGTCAGGGCGACCGTTTGCAGGAGGTAGACGCCGAAGCTGATCTTGGAGGAGAGACCGACAAAGTTGCTAAACCACTGCCAGCTTGGCCGTATACGTCGTTTTGCGTACTCCAGCGACAGCATGAACGTTGTCACCACCATGAAACTGGAGTAAACGCCCAGGTACGGCTGGTGAATCAGTTCGACGTAGTGGCGGCTGAGTTTCAGGATGAACATGTTGAAGTAGAAGAGCCCAAAGGTGCCCACGGCCAGAACGGCGGTGATGCTGTAGATCCACTTTGCGTGACTTTGTAGGAAGGCGACCACCGTCTTGTAGTGGATGGCCGTGAACGCGCCGGCGATGAAGTAAAACTGGTAGGAACCGATGAAGTTACCGTAGTTGGCGAACATGTACGGCCAACCGGCGTGGCTCACGTTGGGGAAGACGTACTTGGTCCAAAACAGGAAGGCGAGTTGCACCGTCCCGGATAGGATTAGCAGAATCATGTGGTTGCGGAGCGAGCCCAACTTGTGGAAGAACCACACCAGAATCGGGAAGATGAGGTAGAGTTGGAACATGACCAGTAAGTAATACATATAAAATTGGTTGGCGTGCAGGACGGCGTCAATCCACTGGTGGAACCAGGTGCCGGGGGTCATGGCGGCACCCGTTACCCATGCGGTTCCTAATATGAACACACCGTTCCAGAACAGGTAGGGGATGCCGGATCCCTTGTAGCGCTTGTACCAAAACTGTGGCCAGTTGCGGTTCTTGTTGTAATGACCCAGAAATAGTACCAGTCCGCTGACGAACATAAAGCCCATCCGGGTAAAGTGCAGGATTAAGTGGGTGCCCAACATGATGTACCATGGCGCTGATTCGGCCGTCATGGGTGTTGTCACCGCACTCGTTGCGTGGTTCGCCAGAACCCCGAAAATAAAGATGACACGCATCAGGTCCACCTCGTACAGGTAGACCCGTTTTTTTCTTCTTCTGGGGCTGGCTGGTTGATTGTACCGCTGAATTCGCCACCTCAATACCTCCCAAAGTTACTGATTTAAGTTGTTTGACGCAGCCGGTACGTGCAGGTGTGTGTGACCAGCTGGTTGGGTGTTTCAAAGTTGCGGAGTACCGTCGTGACGGCCGTTACGACCGCAGATAGTAGTCCAACAATTATCAATTATATATTCTATTCTGAAAATGTGGCGAAACTTTGACCTTCATCCGAAAAAAAACGGGTTGTGCGGTTCGAACATGCGGGCGGGGGTTGCGGCTTACGCGCCCTGCGCCGTGATTGCTACGGTAGTGGTGTGGCGGCAGCGTCGGTCGACCCGGTGAGCTGCGGCTTTCGTGGGGCACTCCGCGGTAACCACAGCTAGGGCGAAGGCTCCAACCCGCCAAGTGCGGGCGGGTTTCCGCCGCGATTCCAAGCCCGTCCGGAAACCCACCGGCCGGTCTAG
>NZ_BBAI01000015.1 GCF_001311175.1 Lacticaseibacillus pantheris DSM 15945 = JCM 12539 = NBRC 106106
CACAGCGGTCACCGTGGAGCGGTCCACAAAGTCGCAGTACCCCACGGCACCCGCACCGGCCAGAACCGCCAACTCCCAAAATATTAATCCGTAGCTGACAACCATCAACGCGGTATGCGATAATATGCCCAACAAATAACGTACAGTTCAGAAACGAGGACCTCATGACCACCTTTTACTTCGTCCGCCACGGACAAACCGTCGCCAATGCGCTCGGCCTTAAACAAGGTACCATTAACGACGATATGACCCACCTAAACAGCGTCGGTGAGGCCCAAGCAGAACACCTGCACCGACAATTCGATATCAGCTTTGCCGACCAGATCATTATCAGTCCCCTCGACCGTACCCGCGAGACGGCGCTAATTCTCAACGACACGGCGCGCCTACCGCTCACCACCGACAAGCGCCTGCTGGAAATTTCTTACGGCTCCTGGGACGGCCAACCTAACGCCCAGCTTGAGGCTGAGCACCCCTCCGTCTTCGATCCCCTCCTCCACGACGTGCTCCCCGACTATGCGCAGCTCGCCCACGACGGGGAGACGTTTGCCCACGTCAACGCCCGCGTCAACGACTTCATGCACGACATGGCCGCTAGCCATCCGACCGACAACATCATCGTGGTGTCCCACGGGTTTACCATCAAAGCCGCCACGCTCGTCGCCACCAAGAGCACCGAACCCATGAGCATCCCCGAACCGGACAACACCAGTGTCACCAAGATTTCCTTCAGCGAGGAAACCATGCGCTACTACCTCTGGTATTACAACCGCTTCGACGCCCAAACATACTAACCAGCGCAAAGTAGCGGCAACTCTACCAACGCAAAATGGACCAGAGAAAATCCCGTACTCAGGGGTTTCTGCTGGTCCATTTTCGTAGGCCGGGAATCGCCATTTACCGGGTAACATCGTCACGTACACCCACGTGACGGCGTTCCCCCGGCTTACTTTGCACCCACCGCCCGAACGCTAATCGTCGACCGTGATGGGCGTGAGGTAACTGCCGTCCACCGCGTAACCCGGCGTCTGCACGTCGCGTCGGGCGCAATCATGTACGCCGCGTCCAGGTCGACGTACTGCACGTTGGCGTGCGCGGAGGCAAAGGCGACGGCGGCCGCCAAGCTGATCGGCGCCTCAATCATACAGCCGACCATACAGTCAATTCCGTAGCCCGCGCACAACTCTGCAATCTTGGTTGCCTGCGATAAGCCACCTGTCTTCATCAGTTTAATGTTGATGAGGTCGCACGCGTGCATGTTAACCAACCGCAAAGCATCACGGTAAGTGTGCACCGCCTCATCCGCCATCACCGGTAGGCCAACATTGGCCGTAACGTGGGCCAAACCGTCCAAATCATCAGCACGCACGGGTTGCTCCACAAACTGAATGTTTAGATCCAGGTCCGCAAAACGGTTAATGGCGTGGATGGCCTGCTTGGGCGTCCAACCCTGGTTGGCGTCCAGGCGAAGCGGCGTTAAGCGCCGACAGCGTTGGCGATTGCCCGCACCCGTTCAAGGTCCGTGTCGAGGTCGGCGCCCCCAACTTTGATTTTGAACGCCGCAAAGCCCTTGTCCGCCAACGTGCGGGCCTTGGCCACCATGTGCTCCGTGTCCGCGATACCAATCGTGTAGTCAGTCTGAATGGTCACCCCAGAGCCGCCCAGCAGCTGGACGAGCGAGGTGTCGAACTGCTGGGAACGGAGGTGGTACAAAGCAATTTCCACCGCCGCCTTGGCCGCCGAGTTGTTGCGGATGCTGCTTTGTACCAACGCTAGCAGGGCCTCCCAGTCATCGATGTCCGCACCAATAATCGTCGGCGTGATCCCCTCACGAACCGCCGACTGCATGGTGCCCATCGTGTCGCCCGTCACGATGCGTTCGGACTCGACGCGCCAATACCGGTCAGCCCGTTATCCAACTGAATGCGTACGACCATTGCTTCCAGCTGCGTTACGGTGTGCTGCGCCGTGGTAAACGGCTCCGCCAGCGGTAACCGCTGCGAATCCACCGTAATACTTGCAATTTTGTTACCCATAATGTAAGCCCCTTCACGTCGTTTACCCCAATGTAACATTCCGCGCGGGCAAAGTGAACGGGGGTGAGGAAGTTTTGTTGTTAACAGCGTCAGGTTTAATTGTCAGCCGGGCCGGTGTTGTAACCGAACTCGCTTACTCAGCCACACCAAAAAGTTTGACTTAGTGGTGCCATTTTTTTTGCGTCTAAAGCGGGCTATCAACGAGCACTTGCAAGTATGTGCTTATTGATAGCCCGCTTTATTTTGGGGATGAAACTCATCCATTGCTAAAACCGTCTATTCCGTACCTTTACCTGCCGGAGACTCCCGCTATGCCCCCAAATTTTTCAGCACATCCGCCGCGTACGTTCCGGTTAACACCCGCTCGACCATATCGACGTCGTTACTACGTTGCACAACGCGGCCTGGCCCAAAAATAGGTACATACACTTTTCATATTCGGTTTGTAACGCACCACTGGCAAGCACCTCGCTAAAGCTAAGGCAATACAACGGCATTTCGCTTTGATCCATGCAGTCCGCCATCGTCTGAAACCCACTCACCATGAGTAACTGTGAATCACCAGCAGCCCAGTCAATTGCGATAATGGGGCCGTTGCCAAAGTTGACCAACTGGCTTTCAGATATTGGCACCCTACCAACCAACTGCCGTAATAAATACGCCGGTAAAGTATCGATACTTCGCTGCGTTTGAATTAGATAGTGCCGAATACGGTCGACGTTAAATAAAAAAATACACAGAGAATTCGTCAAAGCTCAGGGTTGTCCGTAGCAACTGCCGTGTGTTATCTTGTCGACCCGTAACACGTCCCGCGTCTAATTGACGGTTGGTAATCGCCGCGGCCACCCTGAAGGCCTCCATCCAGGCATCCGACCACTGGCTAACCGCTTGTTCACTGATACCCAACCGCATCAATCTTGCTGACCACTGGCGGAACTGTGCGCGTACCCGCACTTGATTAAACTCCAGCTGCCGCTTCATCCCCAACATTGCAATCAACATCCCCCACTTTTTTTCTACAGTACGCCGAACTGTAGCCTCCCCACCGAATACCGTTCAGTCCCCAACTGTCCGGTATGTTAACTTATCTCAGTACCCTGTTAATTCGACCACTAGTCCCCCTACACGTTAGTCCGGCCCTCTGCCGCTTTGACCACTAACCGTGCCATTTTTACGTGCCGATGCGCCTTAAAAAAAAGACGGTGCGATTATGCCATTGAATCCCCACAGCCAAAGTGACTTGACCACCCGCGACGTTCATCAAACCAACGTAATGTTGTACGTTACTCGTGGTCACATCAACTGGTGCGACCGCGCCAAAGGGCCGAGTCACGCTAATGACACGTGCCAAAATATCATCACGCTAATAAATTGCCTGGCTGAGATTGATTGCAACGTTCGCTGCCAGTTAAGCCGAAACGCCAACCGTGAAGTATTAATCTCATCCGCCTCACGGGCTAATGCGACTGGTAACACCGCTGTGGGAACGGTTTTGGCTGTGTAAACCAACACTAAATCACCTACTAATGGTTCCAAGTACACGACATCGACGGTATTGGTGCCGTCAACCCAATCCCGATACAGACGGGCAATCTGGCGGTGCCGCCACCAGTAGAGGGTAACCGACACAATTAATAAACAGATGAACGCCAACACGGCGTACAACCACATCCCCAGCATTACCGGTTGATCAACTAACGCTACGCCAACTAATAACAACACCTGTAACACCGCGACTTCCATCGTGTGATTCAATAGGAGCAGTTTACCCAATAACAATGCACCCAAAATCACGGTCACGACGTAAATCAAACCCACTGGAACCCGCCCAGGTAGCCTGATCATGCGGCGAAAAGTTCGCCAGTTCCCCAAATCTTTCCTCACAGTTTCCAACGCTGTGTGGTCTTGCTCGCTCATAAGCGTTCACTCCTGCTTGATGGCGTTAGACACCATCATCAACTTTTCGTAGTAATACCAACCCGCTACCCAATCCATTACTTAACTATTACTGCACGCCATAGCCATCGTTGATGACAACGTGACGTGTTTGCTGTCGTGGTGTGTGCTCAAAGACTACAAACTGCCAAGCCTTGGCCGGCAGGTACTCGCGCTCGGCCGCCATGCGAGCCTCTACAGCGTCCGTGAAGTGATAAAAGACTCGATTCAACACCAACTTGCCGTGCACCATGAGTCGCGCACACCAGAGATTGGAGTCGGTCATTCTAGAAACACCCACCACACCAGTCTGGTTGTTCGCACGAATCTGGTGGTAAGATGCTGCGTCGTGCATAAAGTTCTGGTGGTTGGCTTGCCATTCTTGCTTTTGTTTAATCAATCGCTTCCGTGATAATTCACGGGCCAAGCACCCACAACTTTTAGTTACGCCACGCCGTAAGTTGTAACTATTGACTGTACAAACGTTGCCGCATTCACATTGGCAAACCCACATTGCATTCCCGTTAACGGCTAATCCACCCCGACGCAGTACCGTTAGTCGGCCAAATTTACGGCCGGTCATATCGATCGCTTTAACCATAGCTGTTCCTCCAAAGATCGTCCTACATACTTGCCTAATTCCGACAAACCCATTAATTACTTTTCCCCAAATACTGTCGTTCAGCAGCGTGGCGCAACTCTGCGGCCTCTTCGAATGTCTTGCAGGTCTTGTTTAAAACGTACCGGCTGTGAAACCTCAGCCGAGCCACCCAGCGGTCACTGCTTTTGTCATAAGAGACCCCAATGACGCCTGTGTGGTTACGTTTCGATAGATTTACCGAGCTGATATAAATTCCTTCATCATTCTTCAATGCTTGTACATTACCCATGTGTTTCCTAAATCCGTCATTATGCTGCGTCAATTTTCGTGAGTTCTCGATCCGCAAACATCCGCAGCTCTTGGTAACGCCATGGCGCAAGTTGTAACTATCAACTTCGGTATAATTACCACAATCACACTTGCAGAGCCAGCGTGCATTCCCACTAGATGATGTCTGTGGGGCCTGGCGGAGCACCGTTAGGCGGCCAAATCGTCGTCCCGTTAGGTTAATCAGACGCTTATGGTGCACGGCTGAAGCACAGTGCTTTGTTTTGCCACTAAGTAGGTGCGTTTGCGTAATGATGACCGTTTGCCCACACGAACACTGACATAACCATATCTGAATGCCCCCATCGTCCAATCCCAAACGTTGCTTGACTGTTAACTCTCCAAACTGTTGGTCAGTGAGATCAGCAAGCATCGATGGACGTAGTGCTGTTTCTAAATTACCATCCTTACTGCTCATGACCGGGCACCTCCTTTCTTCAGGATATGCTGCCCTCTAGGAAACTACCTATCGTACCTGGGCGGCATGTTCTTGTAGTACAGCATCTTGTGACTCGATAAATTTACCCAAGCCCTTGGTGGTGAAGGAACGATAGCGGATATTGCCCTGAATCCGTGCATTGACGGCATCTGGCATATTATCTTTGATTTGTTCCCACTGATCGGCAAATTCAAAGAATAGCTGGTTGTGTTCCTTCCGGAAGGCTTGAGCGTCGAGCGGTGGGGATGCTTGATACCGCAGGTAAATGTCGGCCATGTAGTCCAAGTAATCGGCCGTAAGGTTCTCTGGCCGGTACTTCGCAATCTTGCGAGATACAGACGTTTTGCGAATACCCATTGATCTAGTTGGCGGTGAACTTTTTGACCGTCATCCTCGTGAGTGATAGAATGCTCGTTCCACAAGTGGGTGTAGACAATGGGATTGAAGGTCGCAATATCTGTTGCCAATTCACAGGCCGTGCTGACAAAGTAAGTGTCTTCGTGTACTTGCAGACGTTCACTCCATGACAGCTTGATTGAATCTAGGTAATCGCGATTAAACCATTTGGCGTAGGCCACATTCCAATCGTTATAGCCGTGGGTGTAGTACTTAAAATCACCCTGATCATTGCGTATTTGGTTAATATAACGGCCAATAATTACCTGATGGTCTCCATGTTTAATGGCATTAAAGAAGTCCAGTAACGCGCCCACGTAATGTAGCTGATCATCGGCGTCCACAAACATAAAGTACTTGCCGGTAGCCATAAACATGCCCATCGAGCGGGCAAAACCAGGGCCTTTAACGACGTCGTACTCGTAAATTTTGATATCTAAATTAGCGAGGTAGGGAAAGGGATCTTGATCATCAACCTTTAGGCCACCATCGCCAATCAAGATAACCTCGACCTGTTTAAAATCGATACCAATCTGATTGTTAATGGACGACAAGCAAATCCCTAGTTGGGCTTCGGTCTCGCCATGAAACGGCACGATGATGGAAACTTGCTTCTGCATGGGAATCAGCTCCTCTCTTGGTTAATGTTCATCTGTAGGCCATATGCATTCAAATGTTGACTCAGGCCATTCAGATAGTTATCAAACTGCTGCGCTTCGGCATTCCATGGCGCGGCGGGTGATTGATCCTTGGCCCGCACCTGCTTCACGTAGGCCAGGGTAGGCGCCCAGGCTAGTGCGTTGGTACCAACAATCGTCTTCATGATGCTTTGGAGACTCGACCGGTCGGCAACCGGTACCGATTTCAGCTGCGTGTAAAAGCGGATAGTGAACTTCGCGAATTCGTTCATGTAGGCCACTTGGTCGGCATTCTGTAATTGCTGGAAGTACAGTGACATCATCTTCATCCAGGTCACGTTAATTGGCGCCTGTAGCGCATTATTATTTGGCAATGCCCGGCTCATAAACTTCATGACCCCGTAGTCGTCTAAATCGACAGCGTCGTTCGAGAGCTTGTTCACCAACCGACTCACGTATTCTTCGGCGTAGGGCCCAAAGTCGTCCTTGAACCGGATCTGATTGTCTTGCAAGAAACTGCGCTTGATCCAGCGACCAGCGATACTCTGGACCATCCGGCCAACTTGATAGTGGGCCACCCGCTGCTTATCAAAGTACTGAGTGGTAACAATCCCATTGATCGAATCTGCATCCGGGTGGGCATCACTCATCGTGAAGTAGCCTTGTAGTGTTGGGGCTTGGTGCAACTGATTATTTGGTTCCAGAATGGTCACGTAATCGCCCTGGGCCGCGTCAATGCCGAACTGGATGGCACTATTACTCTCCATTACCTGATCCGTAATCAGGTAACGCAGGTCAACGTTGCGGAATAGGTCAAAGAATTCTGGATGTTCCAATTTATAGGGGCCATTATCAATTAGTAGCAACTCGACATCATGAAAATCAATGCCAATCTGGTTGTTGATCGACGAGATGGGGATACTCAGGTCGCTCTCCTCAACGTTGTTCACGGGTAAGATGATGCTAATGCGTTTGTTCATGTGCTCTCCTCCAAAGTAGTGATTGTTTAGCCCTCAACGAGCTATATGTATGTGTCCGGAATTAAGTTCCGGACTATGAATTAGTGAAGCTATATGTGGGATCAAAGTCCCTATGTACGACAAACTGCACAGCCATTGATTCAGCTGTGCAGTCTGCCTAGTTCTTACCGCGAAGTCTGTAGCGAGCTGTCTGGTACATCATATATTTTCGATTGAGGGGGGATCTCTGTCAGAAAACATTCATCGGGTGGAAAGTAACCCTATTTCTAGTACAGACCCTCGCCATCGTCGTCTTCACGACGTTTGCGACTAGCAAAGGCGTAAGCATGGAAGCAGCCGCTGCGGTTAATCCAAGACCCAGAACAACAAATTCATTGTCCGAATCATCACCGGTTTGTGGCAGTGTCCGGGCCGCAACTGCGTTGCCAGTCATAGCTCCAGAGGCAACCACGCGTCCGGCAGAGGTCATGGTGCTGGTCGTAGTGGTGTTACCGCCATTACCATTGTTGTTACCGTTGTAGGCCAGACCGACCGTCGTTGCACCGTCAGTACCGTTGTTGTTACCGCCGTTACCACCAAAGTTCCCGGTGTTTGGCAGCGTGCCACGTGGCGAACCACCATCGGTACCAGTCTTGCTACCACCGTTACCGCCGTTGTCGGTCGTCGTAGTTGTGTGATCACCACCGTTACCACCATTGTCGGTTGTAGTAGTGGTGTGATCGCCACCGTTGCCGCCGTTATCGGTTGTGGTAGTTGTGTGATCACCGCCGTTACCGCCGTTGTCAGTTGTAGTAGTGGTGTGGTCACCGCCATTGCCACCATTGTCGGTCGTGTTATTGTTGCCGCCATCTACGCCGCCGTTGTTGTCAGTGTCTGGCGCCCCATTGTTGTCACCATCAGTACCGTTGTTGCCATCGGCACCGTTACTACCGTCGGTACCATTGCTGCCACCACCATTATTGTTGGTTTGAGTGTTATTGCCGTTCGTGGCATTACCACCGTCACCGCCTTCATTAGTGATCGTCGTGCCAGTACCTTTATCCGAACCACCACCGTTGTCAGTAGTGTTGGTGGTCTTTGAGCCTCCGGTCGTAGTCGTGTTAGTATCACCCGATGCACCATCAGAACCCTTGTTGCCATCATCGCCATCAGTATTGATGTTGATGTTGCCACCGTTGTTCGAATTATTGTTGTTATTGTTATTGTTGTTGTTGATATTGATGTCAGGTGTATTACCAGAGGCACCGTCAGAACCGTTGCTACCATCCGAGCCGTTGGAACCGGCTGGGATCGTCAAGGTCTTGCCGTCACCGAAGACTAGGACAATACTGCCATCACCGTTCTTAGTTTCAGAAACGATTTCAGCGTCCTTGCCGTCGTCACCCTTGTCACCTTTATCGCCTTTATCACCCTTAGCAACCGTAACCTTGGTGCCGTCACCGAAGACGAGTACCGTGTTGCCGTCTTGGTCAGTGTAATGATCGGTAACCTTAGCATCCTTACCATCAGCGCCGTCCTTGCCATCATTGCCTTTAGCAACCTTGACCTTGGAACCATCGCTGAAGACGATGACCGTGTTGCCATCCTCATCGGTATAATGGTCGGTGATTGTGGCATCTTTACCGTCGTCACCCTTGTCACCTTTATCACCCTTGGCAACCTTAACTTCAGTGCCATCAGCGAAGACAAGTACCGTGTTGCCGTCCTCGTCAGTGTAATGATCAGTAATTTTGGCGTCTTGACCATTGTCGCCTTATCGCCTTTGTCACCTTTGACCCGAATGGTCTTATCAGTTTGACCATCGATATGAATCGTGATGGTGCCATCACCATTATCAGTGACTTCTGGCGTCTTACCATCGTTCCCATCTTTACCGTTGTGCACCGTGATGACCTGTGTTGGGTCTTCAGAGCCTGGTGTCGTGATAGTGATGATGGTGCCAATGGTTTTACCATCAGAATCAACATCTGGCGTAGTGGAGATAATCGGCGTCTTGCCGTCCACGCCGTCTTTACCGTTGTGCACAGTACCGACTGTCTTACCATCAATGGTGATGGTGTAACCCGTAGTCTTGCCATTTTCATCAGTGATTGGCGTGAATTCAGGTGTCTTACCATCGGTACCGTTCTTAATTTCACCGGCTGGTTTGCCATCAATTGTAATAGCGTAACCAGTAACGTTACCGTTACCGTCCGTGACTGGTGTAATAGCTGGTGAGGTGCCGTCCACGCCATCTTTACCGTCCTTGCCGTCGATCCCATTCAGCACCGTACCGGAAGGCTTACCATCAATAAGGATGGTGTAACCGATGACCTTGCCACTAGGATCTTTAACTTCAGTAGTAGTGACGGTTGAACCGTCCTTACCATCGGTACCGTTCTTGACCTCGCCCATGTCCACACCATTCAGTGTGATCGTGTAGCCAGTCGTGTTCCCGTTGCCGTCAGTTTCAGGCGTAATGACTGGTGTAGCACCGTCCTTACCGTCTTTGCCGTCCTTACCGTTCATCACGGTGATAGGGTTCTGGCCGTCAATTGTCAACGTGTAGCCGAGCACCGTACCGTCAGTATCAGTAATTGGGGTAATGGTTGGCGTTTTACCGTCAACACCATCTTTACCGTCCTTACCATCTTTGACAGTGGCAACTGGCTTACCATCAATGGTTAGGGTGTAGGTGCCATCACCGTTATCAGTGACTTCAGGTGTTTTACCATCGACACCATCTTTGCCGTCCTTACCATTAGCCACATTGATGACCTGTGGTGCTTGGCTAGAACCTGGAGTCGTGATAACTAGGGTAGTACCAATTACATTGCCTTCACCATCAACCTCAGGTGTCGTTGTGATAATTGGTGTTACACCATCTTTACCATCAACACCGTCCTTACCATCGGTACCGTTCTTAACGGTTCCCAGTATCTTGCCATCAATACTGATGGTGTAACCAGTGATATTGCCGTTGCCATCAGTGGTTGGGGTAACTTCAGGCGTTTTACCGTCGGCACCATCAACACCGTTCTTAATTTCACCGGTCTTTACACCGTTCAGGGTAATGACGTAACCAGTAACGTGTCCATCGGCGTCAGTTTCAGGCGTAATGACTGGCGAAACACCGTCAACGCCATCCTTACCATCGACACCGTCTTTCCCGTTCAAGCCGTTGTAGACTGTCCCGGAAGGCTTGCCATCAATTAACAGCGTGTAACCAATAACGTTACCACTAGGATCCTTGGCTTCCTCGGTAGTGATGACTGAGCCGTCCTTACCATCGGCACCATTCGTCCCGTTCTTGACTTCACCCATGTCCACACCGTTCAGCGTGATTGTGTAGCCCGTCACGTGACCGTCACCGTCAGTTTCTGGAGTTATAACTGGTGTTGCGCCGTTTTTACCATCCTTGCCGTCGGTCCCATCCTTACCGTTCATCACAGTAACAGGAGTTTGACCGTCAATCGTCATGGTGTAACCAAGAATCGTCCCATCAGTGCCAGTTAGCGGCGTGATGGTTGGCGTCTTACCGTCAACACCATCTTTACCGTCCTTACCATTTTTGACAGTGGCAACTGGCTTGCCATCAATCGTCAGGGTAAAGGTACCATCGCCGTTGTCAGTAACTTCTGGCGTTTTACCATCAACACCGTTAGTGACGTTGATGACTTGTGGATCCTTATTGGAACCTGGTGTGGTAATTGTGATCTTAGTGCCAGTAACGTTGCCATCACCATCGGTCGTTGGCGCAGTGGTAATGACCGGCGTAATGCCATCCTTACCATCAACGCCATTCTTAATGGTGACACCTGGCTTACCATCGATTGTGATGGTGTAGCCAGTAACATTGCCGTCACCGTCAGTAGTAGGTGTGATTTCAGGTGTCTTACCATCGACGCCATCCTTACCATTCTTAATTTCACCGGTTTCAACGCCGTTCATGGTAATCATGTAGCCGATAACGTTGCCGTCGTCGTCTTTTTCTGGTGTGATGACTGGTGAAACGCCGTCGATACCATTCTTACCGTCAGTGCCATTTTTACCATCGGCGCCGTTGAGCACTGTGCCGGAATCCTTACCGTCAATGAGTAGCGTGTAACCAATGACTTTACCACTAGGATCCTTGACTGTTTCGGTCGTGACAACAGAGCCATTAGTGCCGTTAATGCCGTCTTTACCATCCTTAACCGTGGCAACTGGTGTGCCGTCAATTGTGAAGGTGTAGGTACCATTACCGTTGTCAGTGACCTTTGGTGTCTTACCATCGACACCGTCAGTACCATTAGTAACATTAACCACTTGTGGATCCTTCTCGGAGCCTGGCGTTGTGATAGTCAGTGTTGTGCCGATGACCTTACCGTCACCGTCCAACGTTGGTGTTGTGGTAATAATAGGCGTTGTGCCGTTGGTACCATTCGTTCCGTTAGTCCCATTGGTTCCGTTGATACCGTCCTTACCGTTCAATACGGTAACCGGAGTCTGGCCGTCAATTGTCAGCGTGTAGCCAAGAACTTTACCATCAGTACCGTTCAACGGCGTAATGGTTGGGGTCTTACCGTCAACACCATTCTTCACCGTGCCTACAGGCTTGCCGTCAATATAAAAGGTGAAGGTGCCATCGCCGTTGTCCTTAACGGTTGGGGTCTTACCATCTTGACCATTCAGGACGTCAAATGTTTCTGGATCCTTACCAGAGCCTGGCGTTGTGATCGTAATCGTAGTACCAATGACGTTACCGTCACCATCGAGTTTATCTGTCGGTGTAATAACTGGCGTGACACCGTCTTTACCATCATCAACAATCTGGGTATGGATTGAACCATCAGCACCACTAATTGTGACGATGAGCGTGTGCTTGTTGCCATCATTGTCGGTGTACTTCCGCGTTTGGATCGTATCGCCGTTAGTTCCGTTGGTACCGTCTTTCCCGTCATCGACAATCTGGGTGTGAATTGAACCATCTTTACCACTAATTGTCACAATGGCAGTGTGTTCATTACCATTGTTATCGGTATACTTCCGCGTTTGGATTGTATCGCCGTTGGTTCCGTTAGTACCATCCTTACCGTCGTCAATAATCTGCGTGTGGATTGAACCATCCGTGCCGCTAATTGTGACGATGAGGGTGTGTTCGTTACCATCGTTGTCAGTATACTTGCGGGTTTGAATCGTATCGCCATTAGTACCATTGATACCGTTGATGCCATCAGTCCCGTTCTTAACCTCACCAACGGGCTTGCCATCAAGCATAATGATGTAACCAGTAACCTTACCGTCTTTATCCGTTTGTTCTTGTAGCGTCGGCGTCTTACCATCAGGAATATCAACCACTTGATCAGTTGACTTCGTGCCGTCATCACTATATTGACGAATGGTCAGTTGCGTCCCGGTCGTGCCGTCTGCGTTCGTATATTTAACCGCATTAACGACTGGGCTCTTACCATCTTTACCCTTCAATGATTGTAAGAAGTCGACTTCAGTTCCTTGGTGAGTCTTATGCCAAACATCGTAAGCTGATTCGCCAGCCTTTGGTTCAGCATCAAAGATCAACCAAACGTCTTGTCCGGTTGTGCCGAATTCGGCGTCAACACCAGTATCATCGGCAATACCATTGACCATGTAACCGTAGTTGTCATCAATACCCACAAAGTGTAGCTTCGACGTGTTAAGTGCGCCATCGGCATCATCTAATTCGTTACCATCCAAATCAGTAACTGCAGTCGTACCGTCACCATACTTCGTAAAGTTATCTATATCATTGTCTAGGTCTGGTACATAATCGTAACCGTAGTCGCCAGTGATCATATCATCCTTTTGTAACTTAACGCCAGTTGCACCCTGGTAGACGTAGTGAACGTTGACTGTTCCAGTCATCTTATCGTAGTTGAAGTTTCGCTTGATCGTGTCGTTTGCTTCAGTAACCGTGACGTCAGCATTGTCATTGGTTGCTGCTGCATCATCAACCTGGGTTGTGGCCTTAACTGTGTAGCCAGTAGGGGTCTTATCCTCAGCCGAACCAACAGTTACCGATGTGTCACCTGTCGTTGCGACACCGTTTTCGTTAGTTGTCCAAGCTGTGTAGTCATAACTATCATCCTTAGATGGATCAGCATCGTTAGACTTAAGCGTTGCTGTCCGATAGAAACTTGCGACGGTCTTTGTTGAGGTGGTACCAACAGGATCACCGTAAGTATCAGTTTCAGTGACCTTGTGCGTTAATTCCAGGTTGTTCGGGTTGTTCGTTGGTGTGTAGGTAACTGGTGTTTGCTGAATTGTCCGTACAACTTCAGTATTGTTATCAGTACCTTCCAACGTAACGTCGGTATTGGTTGTGCCTTTTTGTGTGCCATCAACATCAGTGCGGAGGTACTTAGAAGTGAATCCTTCTGGACTTGCTAAATAGCCAGGGTTCAGCGCTTCAATGACACCTTCCTTATCAGCATCTGATTGTGAAACACCACTAGGTTGAGTTGTCCAATCAGTATAATTCCAATCGTTGCTTCCATCTTCTTTGGCTGTTGCTGTACGGTAGAAGGTTACATTATCAATATCCTTAATGGAACTAATCGTGGCGCCACTAGCATCTACGTAGTTGACCGTTTCAGTAACCATCTTCTTGAGATCAGTATCGCTAGGGTTAGTTACTGGAGTTCGATTATTAGGTGTATACGTGATGGTTTCGGTGTTATCTGTAGGAATACCATTGTCGTCAGTTGTGCTAATAGCTGGAATGTTTGGTTTATCCGGCGTTGCGTTTTCGATAGTAGGTGCGGTAACCGCATCAAATTCTTCCTGATTATTCGTGTTTGTATAAGTGACTTGCTGCAGGACTGTACCATCTTTTTTTGGTATAAGTATCTTGCCCGGCAGCCTTTAATACTTCGTCCGTTTGAATAGTAAACGGTACACTAGTTGTGGTCGATTTTGAGGCCGGTGATCCATCAGCATAAACATAATTAATGGTCTGAGTTGCATTTGCTTCGCCTGGTGTAATCTTGTGAGTTAACTGAATTGTGTATGTGGCACCCGCTTCAGTGTTTCTGATCAATTCAAACCGTCCATCGGATTCCCCCTGTTCGACAGTACCATCCGGATAGGTCTCACTCATCTTGCTTGAATCGAAGTTGTAGTTTTTAAAAAGTGCACTTGAAACACCCATCTCGGGTGCAAGTGATCCATCATCATTAACAACATTGCCGGTAGTTGTTCCATACACTGCGTGGGGATTACCTGGATCAACCATCACTTTGACCTGAATAATTTTTCGATTGTCTTCATCCTCATCAACGTAGTTAACCATATAAGAATCAGCTACTGGCGTTTCAATGTTTTTTTGTAATCGTGTAAGTCAAGGTGGGCGTTTTGGTCAATGACTTGGCTGTTTTATAGTCCAGAGCAATTTTAGCTGTTCCATCATCATTAACATCGTAAAACCCTTCTTTTTGATTGGTGTCATCAACAGGAGTTGCTTGAGTATCAACTAATTTATACGTAGTTGTACCGTCACCTTTAAGTGCTGTAGTCAAAGCATCACTGACGTTAATATCCTTTTCTGCTAAATCATCTTGACTATCATCTTGAAAGTCAGCTGCTGTAGCGCTTAGTTCATTCAGCCCGGTGTTGTTCAATTTACCACCTTCAACTGAAACGTCAGTTGTGAAAACTATTGATGCCGGATCGTCAGCAGCCACGGTGTTTCCATCTTTATCAGTGGGGTTCCCATCAGCATCAACACGCTGAATCTGAACCTTAGCACTAGCAGCGAAGTCTACGCCGGTAGAATTAATTGGAGCATCAAGTGTTTTATAGGTTGCTGTGGTTTGATTTGAGGTTAAGTCATCAGTAAATCCATTAGTAGAGGCATACAGGCCAGCAGAATTCCCAGGTGCAGCGCCATCTGATCCTTGAACCTGATTATTTAAACCATTATCCGCTGCAAAGGCCAAAGCTCGAATAATTGCGGTTGTCTCCTCGGGTGTTAGTTCATATCCGTAAACTGCACTTCCGCCCGCTTTTACCGCATCCGCGGCTATTGTTGTCAATGGCTTTAATGAAGCTGAATCAACTGGAATGTATTCCCCGTTACTGGCTATTTTTAGAGTTCCGTCGTCATTCTTCTCAAATGTGTTGTTGTTGGCCTGAACAACCATTTTTGAGCCCAAGTAAAAACGGGTAAATGCTTCACCCTTCATCATTAATACGACAATTTTGGAATCGGGATACACTTTCATAAGTGTACTATTTGCACCATTGTATTGAACGTGACTGAAAAAGACGCCGACCTGGGCCTGACTCAAATCACTGGTTACTTGCCCATTTTCTTGGCCTACTTTTGATCTAACAGAAAACCAATTAGTTAATTCTGTTAGATCGGTAGGATCATCTGCTTGTTCTTCAAAAACGTAATTACCATCAGCATCAACCCCAAGATCAGTGTAGGTAACGCCTCCTGTGGATTCTGGAAGCCCAGGTTTTACGGCCTTAGCATCAACCCGTGCATAACTGGCCTGCAAACCATTAGAATTGGCATATGACGTAACTAAAGCTTTATCGGTACTTGAAAGATCGTCACCACTATAGTCAGTGAGAGTGATTTGATTGCCATCAAGTGTCGCTTTAGCATCAGTCAATCCGATAGCTTTAGTTAAATCTTGAATATCAGCTGAAGCTAATGAAGTAGATGATTTTGCCGAATCGACATTTTCGTGAGTTTCTGTGTTTTTTTGTTATTGCATTATTTTGACTACTGAGGACATCAGAGTCAGTATTATTCGGTTGCGTTGCGTTAGCCATCGGCTGAGCACTATCATTATCATCAGATGTTGTTGCAGACTTAACTGTATCTGATGCAGAGGCAACACTTGATTGAGCTGCGCTGCTTGCAACAGGCTTAGCGTTAGTTGTATCTACCGGTGCAGACTGCGGTGCATTAGAGGCAGCACTGGACTGTGTTTGTGGACTCGTTGCTTGCGAGTCGGTTTTTGACGAACTGGCACTTGACGGTGCAGCACTACCCTTGTTAGTAGTGGCTGTTTGCGTGTCATCTGCTGCACTATTGCTTTGACTAAGTACTACATTTTTCTTCTGCAGACTTGCAGAAGATGTCGTATCATCGCTGGTTTGTACAGCGGCCCCGGAATCATCAACTGTGTCGGCTTTAACGACATTACCATCGCTCAAGGTGAATCCCAGCCCCGTAAGACTTGCTACAACAGCCCCGGCGATCAGCCATTGCTTTCCGGATTTGTAAAGCTTGAAATGTTTTTTTTCGATCGACCATGTCTCCGACTAATTTGTCATGAGCATGTATAACCTGTTTTGACATATCTTCTCCTCCTAAAAACCCTGTTGAATTTAGGAGCACTACCAAGCATTAAAAGTCGATTGCAGAAATGTAATTATACAAGTTTTCTAAGTGTACTTAGAAAACCGAAATGATGTAGCCTGAATAATATATATTTAGGAGGTTACATAATGAGGTACGGGTACGCGCGAGTTAGTAGTAGAGATCAAAATCTTGAACGTCAATTGGTTAGGCTACATGATGCAGAGGTAGACTGTATTTTTATGGAAAAGGTTTCGGGTGTTGAACAGGATCGCCCAAAACTAGCGGCGGCAATGGCGCATCTCAAAGAAGGCGATGAACTAGTTGTAATCAGCCTAGACCGCCTTAGTCGCGACACTGAGCAGCTGTCACAACTAATGCTTAGAATATCTGTAAAGCGAGCCAAATTAGTGGTTCTGGACATGCCACGGTTTGAGGAGGTGTCAAACATTAATACTCGTCATCTACTAGAGGATATAATCGTGTCTTTGAAGACGTATTTTGCTGCTGAAGAACGCGCTCAGATCAAAGAACGTCAGCGACAAGGAATTGAACTGGCAAAAAAAAGCGGGGTGCCTTCCACGGTGGTCAGAAACTCTACACGGCTGACAGCGAGGATCCAGAACGCAGGCATAAATACCTTCAAATTCAACAAATGGTGACCAACCATGAACGTCTTACGGATATTATGCATGCGACTGGTTGTAGTAATACGTTAGTTTACCGGGTTAAACACGAACTAGAAGCATAGCAAAAGAACCATTCAGCCAACAAGTCCATGTCGCTGAATGGTTCTAATTATTTCGGATGCCAAAATTGATGGTTCCGGAAAGGCTGATAAAGAATTTACCCAATTCTGATATGTCCGGTTCATCATTCCCGCCACCTCGACCAGATGATGCGAGGATAGCGTCAATTTCCTTGTCAAATATGACTGGTTCATTGTGATCTTGCTTCTTCGTACGGTTAGTCCGTCGTTTGTGTCCGTCATGGTTATGATGACTGCTTGCATTAGTAATCGGTTCAGACTGCTTAGTATGCTTTCTGGTGGTGTCAGACGTTCGTGGTGTTTGTCCCACACCAGCATCATCTTTCGTCAATCTCTGTTGCTCTAGCACTACTTGGTAAGTTATTGGTACATTGGTAAAGTAGGCTGCAGTGAAACGCATAGTGTCATCACGGACAATATAGTAACCCTCGCGTTGAAGACTAACTATTTGTTTGTAGGTATCGAAAATTATTCGTTCTCCAATTTTACCGGTTAAAATTTCTGTACCTAAAGTCCTACCCGTCGCGCCATCAACATACATAATCGTGGCTGTTGACAGATGTCCCTTTGAACGCATGGTCGTGTTTGACTCCGTAAGTTGCTTTTGTGAATTAGCAGCACCGTGGCTCGGGATAATTGGGAATGCAGTGGTCAAATGATCACGGTTGTTGTTAACTACGGACGATTTCGTTGTAATTGATTCTATTGCAACCGATAATGGAGTTCCGCTTGTAGTAAGAGTGTACGCAATGTGAGTTTGGTTATTGTTAACTAACCTGTATCCTGATGGTACAACAAGGTTGTATGATCCAGAATCACCTGTCAGTCCATTGATAGTATCTGTTTTTATAGTTTTTCCATTTTCATCAACGTAATCAATTTTCTGCGTTACTGGCTTTTTATTCGATGTCTGGTTAACTTGTATATTAATTGGCTTATTTGAGCTCGATAAAGTGTATGGAACAGTTTTATTCTGTCCTTTTGCCAAATCATATCCATTTGGAGTACTGGTAGTATAGGTGCCTTGTTCGCCAACGTTGCCTTTTACTGTATCGGTTTTAACCAAGACACCATTAGTATTAGTATAGTTAATTGTTAACGACGTAGCCTGAGGCTGCACAACTTTCTTGAGTTTGATAGTCAACTGATTAGTTGAGTTGGCTAGTGTGTAGGAGCTAGCCTGACTCTGACCATCAGCTAAGGCATAACCAGTAGGTGCTTTGGCAGCGTAGCTTCCCTTATCACCAATATTTCCGCTTACTGTATCTGTCTTAACAGTTTTGCCCTGGTCATCCACATATTTAATAGCCAGAGTCGCTTTGGCCGGTGCAGCTGGTGTAAGACTAATCTTCCTGTGTCAGATGTGTCAGCAGTATAGTACAAACCACCAGAAGTCAGTGCCTTCTGATTAATCGTATTAAGAGCCGTATTAACTTTTTCTACTCCAGAGTTGCTAAGGGAATAAGTGTACTCTTTTGGATCAGTTCCATCCTGAGCAACAGTAATATCACTACTGCCTAAGAACACGCTCCCAATTTTTTTGATTATTGGCATCAATAATTGTTCCCGTCTGATCTTTAAAATGGGTACTTGCCTTTTGATCATCTTCCGTATCCGCCACTGTTGGTAATTGGATAGACGCAGTACTAGACATGGTTTTAATATTAAGAGTTGTTAGATACGATGTCTTTGTGGAGCCATTAGTAATATTGATGTGTAGCTTGCCTTGACTAGTTTGTGCAGCATCAAATCCAGCCTGAATAACTGAGCTTGGCAAGCACAATGCATAGTACGAGTTACCACCAACATTAACTTGTGTAAAGCGTCCACTAGTAATTACAGCGCTATTACTAGTGTTGGTAATAGTGTATGTTGCACCACTTAAATCTTCGCCGGTATTATAAATAGAAATGAACTGACTGGATTCACTGTATATAACGCTACCATTCACGTTTTTAACATTCGTAACAAAAGAACTATTAGAACTGTTACCATTAATTTGGACCACACTATCATCTGTGGATTGAAAAGCATAATCCCCTGTGCCTAACTCAATTTTTGAGGTATCAAATTGATCGGAGCTATTTTGATTTTCATTGTCATTTTGGATTGTGGTGCTGGCAATAACAGTAGAAAAGCTAAAATTATTTGAAAAAAAACATAGTAGTGGCAACAATCACTCCCAATGCTGTTCCCACACCATAAAAAGCAGCTGATGAACGTTGATTTGTAGGTTTGCTTGGTGAATTCATACGAAACGCCTTCTTTCCGAATAGTTAATACTATCCATTTTGCCACTTATAATTTGGGAACAATTGACCCAGGCGCCTATGCTTAATCTCCAAAATTAAGTCGGCAAGTTCAGACCAGTCTTGCGATGTTGGTGGATCCAACCAGATAACCTGTGGTGCACTAACTTCCATGGAATGAAAATCTGAAATGTAGATATCAGTATCATCCGTTATGTTTTTTTTGAATCACGATATGGGCATGATTAAATGCTTTCAATGATTTAATCACATAGTTTGTATATAGTTGGCCCTCAGAAAAATCAACGCAAATGAAAACACGATCTTTCATACTCGTCGTTGGAATACTGTTGATCAAACAAAACATGTACGAGAAGTACAAATTAACAATCATTCGTTCACTTAGATCGAATGAAATCATATGTTTCAACGCCCCCAAGAAATCACGAATGATTAGGTCAAACGTAGGGTAAAGATCCCGGAAAAAAGTTACCTGTTCCGGACTAATAAATGTCGTTGGCTCAACATAAAAGGTTGTGAATTGAAGGTTTACTGAAAGTAGTTGGTTGTATAAGTCAGTACTGTGGATATCTGTTCTTTCTGTTAGAACCTCTTTTGCGAGTACCATCTCTACAAACTTCTTAGAAATAGTAGTGGCCGTCGGAAAGTTATGCTCAACATACTGAACATCATTTAATCCTAAGAAGCCTTGGGTTAACAGGAAACTAAAGATATAATCAGCTTCTGCCGTATCTATATGAAGCCGATCTTTTAGACCGTCTTGTAACGTTTCGTACACCGTTTGATAAGTTCTGTCTCTCAAATTATCGTCTAGCAATTCAGATTGAATAAATCGGTGGTTTTGCTGACGAAGAATCCAAACCTTGAGCAATGTTTCTAACTTGACGACTTGAGTCGGGTTAAGTTCACCGGGGAAAAGCCCTTCCAGTCGAGCACACAACTCATCACTTATCAGGTTTAGTTGCGGCAAAGGTTTCTCAATACCAGTAAATGTTGTGTAGTAAAACTGAAAAAGCCGTAATCGAGAAATAAACTCAGGATCCTGATTAACACCTGCAATCAAGTAATAGTCATGGTCATCTAATTCCTTCTTTAGCTTGCGGTCGTTTTTGTAGAACGTAGACTCTGTTTGGAAATGTTCACGTGCATAAACACTAATCTTAATGTCCTGTTGATCATAGAACGCCCGAAATTCATAGGCAGGAAATAAATTTGATCGCCGTAAGTACAATAGATAGATTTTTTTGATTAATAAAAGTTGTAATGTTATGGCCGACAAAGGTTCCCTTCGTAGTTTCATCAATGAAACTTGGTTCGTTTTCAGAAACCGTAGCCAAATCCTCATTCATAATCACAAGGTATTTATTAAGGTGATAGTTAGTAAGTCCCAATTTCTCACTAATGCTTTCACGTTTGGCCTTGTGCGATGGTTCCTTGGCAAGCAGCATCAAGATACTTAGGCACGCACTATCCCCAGAGTTCAACATAAAATCGTAGTACATAAACGTCCTCGCCCCCCTCACTTGAGTCACAAATTGTATAAATACACAAAATGAGACAATTATAACTATATAATACGCCGAATCGGAGCTGAATACTGGATTATCCGTAAACTTTTGACTGTCCACTTTTTCCAAAAATCAAGAAAAACATGACAGTTAAAAAATCTTTTAATTAACCTCTATTGGCCTTACTATTGGTCGTAAAGAAGCGCCACCAACAATTTAAAATAATTCGACGTTTTAGAAATTACTCCTGAGTACGGGTAAAAAGTACGACGGAATTTCGGTTTTCTAAGTACACTTAGAAAAATGTATAATAATTCAAAAAAAGCACTCCGTACTGAGCTCTTCAGTGCGGAGTGCCTCTCTATTTTATTCAGGTATAACGATTAAGAAACTACAACAATAGACGAAGGCGAACTTACGGTCCTATCTGCATTTGTTTCCGCAATCGCGTATGCAGTACCTTGACTGCCTGATCAGGTAAATCAATAGTAACAACACCATCAGCGGGAATTTCTTCTTCGGCTATTACAACCCCGTCACCATTCGTAACTCGGATTAAATTACCTACATTATAACCACCTTCCGAGTTTTGACCTGCATTAACAATAATTTGTGTAGCTCCACCTCTTACCCCATCACTGGTAGGCTTAGGTAGAGTGGTTTCTGTTGCGGTTGGTACAGTTGCATTCGCTGCCGGGCTTTCGGTAGTCCCCTTACTTTGAGTAACTGAGATTTTGTCGCCTGGTTTAAGCTTTGTATTCAATAGAACACTATAGCTACCGCCGTCGTCAACGATTCCTGTACCTAGTGTTGTACCACTAGAGTTCTTAACAGTGACGGTATTGCCAGCAACTCCAGTTCCTGTTACTGTTCCTGTTACGGTAGAAGATCCATCAGTAACACTGGTAAGATCAATAGTCGGTTTGGCAAGCTCAGTGGGTGTCGTTTCCTTATCCTTAACTGTCTTACTTGCTGGTGCGCTAGTTAGCGTACCATTTGACTCTTCAACAGCGATAGTATCCCCTCCAACCAGTGGTTGGTCAACCGCTACATTGTACTTGCCATTATCGTCAACTTTGCCAGTTCCAATGGTGTTACCAGCATTATCGATAACAATGATAGTGTTGCCTGGTGTGGAGCCAGTACCTGTAACCGTCGTATCTCCTTCGGTTAGGTCATTGATGGTTGGTGCCTTGATTGACGGTACAGCCTGTACAACTGCAACAGATGGATTGCTAGTCTTATTTCCGTCAGTTTCAGTAGCGAGAAGATCATCGCCTTCCTTCAATTGACGATTGAGCGGTACGCTGAAAGTCAAATCATTATTCACTTTCGCTGTACCTACAGTCTTACCATCTTGATCGGTAATGTTAATCGTGTTGCCAGCAGTCGTGCCTTTACCCGTAACAGTTGTGGCGTTTGCGTATACTGGACGATCTAAGGCTGGCGCATGAAGCTCAGTAGTCACTTGAGTTTCAACCACTGCTACTGATGGGTTACTAGTAACAGTACCGTTACTTTCAGTAGCAAGAATATCGTCGCCTTCCTTCAGTGCGCGAGTCAATTCAACTGTAAAGGTGAGGTCATCGTTAACCGTGGCGGTACCAAGGGAGGCTCCGTTCTGGTCAGTAAGGCTGATTGTGTTACCAGCAGTTGAACCTTTACCCGTTACTGTCGTATCAGTAGTGTACACTGGGCGATCTAATGCAGGTGCATGAATCTCCGTAACCGCTGGTTTTTCAACAACCGCCACTGATGGGTTACTTGTAACTGTGCCGTTTGTTTCAGTAGCCAGCAGGTCATCACCTTCTACTAATGCTCTATTCAGTGGCACGGTGAATTTAAGATCATTACCAACCGTGGCCGTACCAAGCGTATCGCCATTCTGATCAACAATTGTTACCGTGTTGCCGGCAGTTGACCCGGTACCAGTAACTGTAGTGTCAGTAGTGTACACTGGGCGATCTAGGGCTGGTGCATGAATGGTTGTCACTGTTTCCTTAGTAACTACTGCCACTGCAGGATTACTTGTGACGGTACCGTTACCTTCAGTTACAAGGAGGTATTCATTTTCAATTAGTGGGCGATTAAGCTCAACCGTAAAGGTCTTGTCCGTGTTAACGGTTCCAGTTCCAACAACGTTATCATTTGAATCCGTGATTTCAATTGTATTCCCGGCAGTTGACCCTGTCCCTTTGAGCGTCGTATCAGTAGTGTACACTGGACGATCAATCGCTGGTGCATGAATTTCAGTTGCCGTCTGCGTAGTCACGGTCACATTGGTTGCTGAGCTGGTGTTCTTACCGTCAGTTTCCACAACGGAGATGATTTCGCCAGTGTTCAGTGCCCGAGTTAATGCGACCACGTAGTTGAGGTTACTACCAACCAACCCAGTACCGATCACGTTACCTTGGTTGTCCGTGATCCGGATGGTGTTGTTGGCTGTGTGCCCTTGACCATGAACAGTCTCTGCGGTGTTGTAAACTGGCGTTGTTACGGTTGGAGCGAGAATCGTAACGGTTTGCTGAGCTTTAACAGCCGCGGCTGTATCCGGGCTAGCGTTGCCCTTGTTATCGCTTTCGATGGCGTAAATGATGTCGCCTTCTTCGAGGATAGTGTTAACTCCGACATTCCAAGTGCGATCGCTATTAACCGTACCAGTACCGATGACCTGGCGAGCAGAATTTTCGATGGTAATCGTGTCACCAGCAGTTTGGCCGGTACCAGTAACAATTGTTTGATCGGCGTACACATCATTGATATGTGGAGCGGCAATGGAAACTTCTGTTGTTTCCAGAACTCCTCTTTCGGCTGGAGCACTCTTATCCGTACCATTCGAGGCAACAGCACTGATAATCTCACCGGCGCGTAGTGCACGATTAATATTGATGCTGTAGAGTCCGTTGCGTCGGTGTAACCATAGCCTAGAGCATTTTGACTCTGATCAGTAATCGTAATCTGAGTTCCTGGAGCATTGTTAGCAGCCCCTGAAACCGTAGTCTCACCAGAATATAGCGGACTGATAGTTGGTTGCTGCAGTTCAACTGGTGCGTGGCGAACCGTAACTGTAGTTGCGTCACTTTCACCATCTTCGGCCGTCGTCTGAGTAACGTTGAGTACCGTTCCTTGCTTTTGCAGTGGAATCGTTACACTGTAGTAGCCGTTAGAGTTAACCGTGCCGATACCCAGTGTTGTCATCCGGTCTTCGTTGTAAACCTTCACAGAAGCTCCAGGGACACCGGTACCACTCACAACAGTATCGTTGTCTTCAACCGGTTGAACCACGTACGGTTTTTGAATGCCTTGAGACACCTCAGCAGGCATCAGGTGGTTAGTCTGCAATGCGGTAGTTGATGCCCAGTTTGAGAATACGTCCCAGTCAATAATTGAAGTTGGCAGAACCACAGCCCCATCGAAGGAGTAGTTGGAGTCTGAAGGGTCAATGACCATACCAGACTTGTTAACCATATCGCCGACGTTTAAGTTGACAGTGATATCAACGGGAGCGTAGGCAACGGTGAGCATTGCCGGGTTGCTGAAAGTAATGATGGCTGAACCGTCAGTATCCTGTGTAATGGTGAAATCACTGGCGGTGTATTCGTGTGGTGTTCCAAGAATTCCACCCGTAAACGTACCGGTGATATCACTCTTATCTGCTTGAAGAATTAAAGGTGATAATTCTGCAGGCACCTTAATTACATATTTAGACGTCGTGGCATCAAGCCCAATCGTTGAACCACTGTAGTCCAAGGTAATAACACCGGTATACGTCCCGTCAGCGTTCTTCTTAAGGCCATTTACTCCGGATCCGCTAGCGGTGATAGTACCATTGGCAAAGAATGAACCACCAATACCACCTTCAGGATCAGCAGCCACTGCAAGTGGGGCCATAACAGCCTCATCTGCGGCAGGAGCTGGAGCGGCCACAGCGTCTACCTTCGTAGTTTCACTAGTAGCTGCTGATTCAACTACAGCAGTTTCAGCAACAACGTCACTACTCTTTTCTGAGTTTTGTACATCTGAATTTTCTGTGGTTGCTGAAGCGGTTGTAGTCTCGGTTGCCGTGTCAGCAGGTGCGTCGGTCGTTGACGCTGCACTTGATGTTTCTGATGCTGCAGATGTAGCAGGAGTTGCAGCAGCATCACCGTTAAGCGCTTTCAAGTCGCTGGCAGAAGAAGAACTTGTTGTGTCCGTGGCCTCCACCGTGGCAGCTTCAGCCGTCTTTGCTGGAGCTGAACTAGCATCACTCGTTGCGGAAGATGCTGTTTCAGTGGTCGGTGCGGCTGATGAAGTAGCAGTAGTTTCAGTTGATTGGTCACTTGCAGCGCTGCTAGTTGCTTCGTTACCGCTATTGGTAACAACTGCAGCTGCAGGAGTATCTACAGTGTCGGCGCTAACAGTTTCGGATGATGCGAATGCCGATGCACCAAGTACTGAAAAGAATACTGCACATGCGAAAACCCAGCGGCGCCCGGCCTTGAACATCTTGAAATTCGTTCGTGTAACATCTAAGTGTTGATTATGCATATCGATTTCCTCCTTGTGGGTATTCGTACCCATCTTATAGTATTGTGAATCAAGTAACATCTGCATCGTTTGAAGGTTATGGCCTTCACCAGTAACACAACCCATAAATATAATTACTCCACCATGCGTCATTAGCAAACGTTATTGCTTTTGTCGTTTGGCTTATTTAAAGCATAACCTGGCCAAATCAATAACGCAACAAAAAAATTATTAAGTGTTGGATTAAATGACAGGGATTTCAATAACTATATAGATACATATTCAGCAGTGTAACCACGATTATGAGATAGTTATTGAAATCCCTTTTTAAAAACATAAAGAAATTTGCTATTGCCCATCAAATCGGTCAATATTAACCGACATGCGTCCAAGTCATAAGGCAAGTACTTACGCTTTTATTTATGCTACGATTATCTAATTAATACTAACAGTCTCCCTCTCGTGGCACTTACCATTACTCAATAGACACATAAAACATTAGCGTAAAGTTGTTCAATCTACACTGTCAATAAATGAACAATACTCACATGCCACTTGACCCAGTTCACTTTAGTAGCTTTGCCCGAAAAAAAAGCTCTCAAATTAGTTGAGAACTGAATGCGCTAATTCAGCTTAATGGCTGGTGTGGAGTATAGATTGTCATCTCTCCCTGCAAAAATGGTCTTGATTTTAGAAGAAAATTCAACCGTAGAATAACGTAACAGTCAATTTATCGCTGTAGCCTGTACTCTTATTGGTCACTAATCGCTGATTGTCGATAGCGACCCTTGTTTGCCACACTGACTTAACATCTCAGAAGATATCTCCGTCTTGGTCAAGCGGCGTCCACCAATATCGGTCACAACTCCATGCAATTAACGGATACTGTCTGTGATATCAACTCTTTATGCGTGCATAACAATAAATCATGCTTCCTTCACACTATATCCCCGCCCCCATTCATGGATTCAGGGGCCGCTAACTGTGACAACATCAATTAGGATCATGCGACCTTCGAAACTACGCCAAAAAAAATTTGATCAATCGCCACGAACAAAAAGCGACAACAAAAAGCGACCAAACATTACAGCGGAATTCTTTTTGGTCACAACAAAAAAAAGGCTCTCAAATCACATCACCCTCACGGTGTTGATTTCAGAGCTAAAAAAACGTAGGCTTTTCAAATTTACCGGCCGGAGCACTCTTTCTAAATTGACTTCTTCGTTATGTTAGAAACACCCTAATAACCTGCCACTCTGGTTTAGCTGATACAGGCATATACCCAAGCATTGCCAAAATTAAACTAGGACATAGTAGTTCTAAAAAAAATAATCACTGTTGTTGCGCACCTGCCTCTTACTTTATAGTGCGTGGAATGCCTCTGATTCCCGAATCACCACTCAGCCCAGAAAGTATTAGTCATTAGCAACCTTTTTAAAGGTGAAGTTCATTTGCTCAATTTCGTATAGTTTAATATCCCCAAGTAGTTCAACCTTTTTCGTGTCAAACAAAACCAAGTCAACCGCGTCAGTCGGGCTTACCGAACTAGCATAAACCATACCATCGACACCCATAGTCTTTATTAGGTCACTGATATACTCGGTCGGAACATAATCCACCTCAGAGCGGTTCCGGCCAGTTTTACGTCGCATCGCCTTATCAATGTCAATTAAAATTGAACGATTAATCAAATATGACATTTTATCAACTCCAGCAAATGGGCTCAATTCAGCCAATTTATCTAGGTCAACAACCTGTATCGGACTTCTCAACTTAAATGTGCCTACTGCAACAATATCCTGAATTGATGCCCTAATTTCAACCAGACTCGTTCCAACATCACTACCCAAGTATAAGTATGAAAACCCCGGAGCATTTAACCGTCCGGCTTTTGATTGCCTTTCAGGAGCGGGGCCGATGGCGGACATACCGTGTAGGCCATTCTTGGATCTGTCAGTATCATTAATTATTCGTGAGCGAAAATAATGTGTATCGTCCGCTTCCAGGGAGGTGACCAAGAGTCGCAAAAAAATATTCCAATCGTTCAGTGACCATTAAACTGTTATGATAACGATTTTTTTGCCGTATTACAGTTTCAAACTCCGACCAGCTCTTTCCAGAAAAGATACCCATATTCTGTTGATA
This sequence comes from Lacticaseibacillus pantheris DSM 15945 = JCM 12539 = NBRC 106106, assembly GCF_001311175.1. Taxonomy (GTDB): domain Bacteria; phylum Bacillota; class Bacilli; order Lactobacillales; family Lactobacillaceae; genus Lacticaseibacillus; species Lacticaseibacillus pantheris. The sequence goes on from NZ_BBAI01000015.1 coordinate 27,864, forward strand.
CTCGCCATGCAGACTATATAGCGGTACAACTAGGCCGTGGAGCATTTCCTGGTTTTCATTGAAATAATCCGGCGCAAAATGTTCCAGTAAGAGTTCTATTTCATCTGATTTAAGGTTAAAAATCCCCCATTGATCACGAAGGTGAGTCGATAGTTTTTGTGCCATGCGGGTAGAGCCTGTATCATATAAGTCAAAAATCTCGATAAATTCAGACTGAAAGCCTTGAAAATTGACATCGTTTTGAAGTGCATCCAGATCAATGACCTTATTCAAATGGTCCTTATGTTCTATACTTACGTCACATCGACTCTGTACCAACAGCGCGAATCCATTTACGAATTTGCTCATCACGAAAACACTCAACACAACATTTCATGAATCCGCCCTCTCGTTTAAATACCTGCCCATAATTTCAAGATGATGTTCGATGGAAAGTTTTTTTTACTACTCCGAGGCCCGAGTATTGTTGCTGATCATACATGCGTTTAAACTCTACCAATGCTGTGGAATCATTTTGATCGCGATTAAATTCGGGCGACTGATACCACTGCATGAACGCCTCCAACGCCTCAGCAAATTTACCCGCGACATTGGTAATATCATCATTTGTAGTGGACACAAAATGACGAATACGTAGCTGACCATCAGCTCGAAAATATACTATGTGAATCGCAACAGCCTAGGTGCATAGCCACTATCAATGTACTCGGAGCCAATTACGGAGTAGTCGCTGAAGCCAATATATCCATCCTCGCTATAATACATATGCGTTTCCGAAAAGAACTCATCCTCATTATTAGCGTAGTCAACATTGCGAGGCCGTTTCGTAAAGGCGTCATCGAGAACGACCACCCTACTACCATGTGAACGGCGCAAAAATGATCGATTATCAGGAGCAATAACCTTGAGAGCATTATTCAAGGGTTGACTTTCCCATTCAAGCTCTGGATGAACCGTTTTCGGTAGTACTACCATAGAATTAGGGCTGTTATATTTACCTAGGGTATCAACTGCTTCCTGCGATGTCCCTATTACGGCTGGAATAAAAAAAAGGCTCTTGTTTTAACTCATCCACTTCCTCGTCATTTGCAAAAGGGGTATACGGGGTGGCCTGTGGATTTTGAATAACAGCCAGGCTATGCGATTCCCGCCCAAACAACTGAAGCACCGTCTTTAGCGTACTACTAGCCTTAACGGGCTCGATAATCGGCACTATAGAAGCAGTTAGTGTTCCATTAGTAATCATTTCGCGTAGGGCAATTAATTCGAACTGCTTTCCACGTAAATATGGATAGTACATTTGAGAAACCCCCATTATTTCCGACCCAACATTGCAAACAATTTACTGTACTCATTCTCTTTGTAATTTTGAAAGTACACTAGCTCTTTGATACTCATTGGCACTTTTTTTTAAACGCACACTCATGCTGGCGAACGGTATTTCTTGCTTTTAGAAACCGCAATAAATACCGATGACAAGTCTCTACATCCATTTTCTCGAACCACATCTGACAGGCCCGATAATAGTCAAATTGGCTGACATTAGGCAGAGTATTGTAATGTTCCATAAGCGCAGTTTCATACTCTGGCTTCCGCAAAATTTTGAACATGGAGGTTTGATTAAGACCACTCAAATGCTCATGGGGCTCGATTAGCGTGCTTAATGTCTGCCGATTTGTTAACTCAATCAGGCCGACATCCGTTCCCTGTAATCGTTTTCTTAGCACATCCGCATGGGCTTTATCGGTAACAATCGAGACATACTTAAAGGCTTGGTAGTAACTAATGATTTGACTTGGTAAACGTTCAAGATTATCTAATTCTGTCTTGATCTCATATACCTGACCGACACCATTAATGATCAAAAAAAATCCAGAATTGATCCACCCACTGGTAATTCTCTGATTGCAGTAGAAGTACGGACACTGTGCCTCCCTAGTAATATCTTGTTGAGTAGTGTGTTCTTAAAGAAATACTCATTACGGTATCGCTTAGACATCAGGGCGTATGCCTGATCGAAAAATTCACCATTAACTATGAAAGAGTCACTTTCTTGCTTGATCTGGTCAATAAACGAATGCGATGAATCATCGACAAGCTTTCTTAGAGTCGAGGGAGAGAACAGGCGACTCAATTTTCTGTTACTTATTTCCACGATGCCACCTCCTAAACATTCCGATATGCAATCGTTTACGACTACCAAATTATACCCAATACTCGTCCTTCTGAACAGCACCGACCGCAAAGTTTTAAGCTCTTGTTTCTCCATAAATGCCGCGATATTAAGGCCATTATCGTGGTTGTTACGTGGCTTACATTAGCGTAAGTTATCCGATTTTACACAAAAAAATCATTAGTTTTCAGACAATTAATCAATTACTTTAATTCAAATGCAAAAGACGCCAACACTCTACGTGTTGACGTCTCTGTTTAATCATAAAACCGTTTCACGCGTAACAAACCCTAATTTCGCGCCCCCAACTCACTGCGCAGCGCCCGGGCGGCGTCCTTGCTACCCGTAAAAATCAGGTGGTCATTCGGCTCAATTAACGTGTCGCCATGCGGGGCCACAAAGTTACCGTTGCGGTATATCCGGCTGACCGTAATTGCGCCGATATCCGGCAGGCTCTGTAACGTTTTGCCCGTGTACCGGTGATTGTGCACTTCGACTTCGTACAGGCCCGCCTCCGTGTCCGTGAGCAGCTTCAACGTCGACGGCGACTCAATCATCCCCCGCAACAAACTGACGTTCACGGTAAACGTGTTAAACAGTTCCACACCATCGGCGGCCAATTCCTCGATGCGCTCGTTACCCGCCTCGCGCGTTTCAAACCGTGCAACGACCCGCGGCACCTGGTGATCCACCGCCATGCGGGCAATTCGGTAGTTGCGGTCAGCGTCCATATAGCCCAGCACCATAATGTCGGCGTCAAAGGCCCCCGCCGACACGAGGGCGTCCTCGTCCAATGTGGATAATAGCTTGACGTTGACCTGACTATTGTACGTCCGGAAATTCTTCTCCGAATCGGTCACCATCGTAATGTCGTACAGCCCCTTTGCCAGCTGTTGCGCCACCGGCACGGTCAGGATGTTCGCGCCTACGAACACCACGCGTGTCTTGACCTCGTCTTCGGGTTGCGGTTGGTACAGCTTGTTGAACACAATCGGTGCCAGCACGCAGCTCAGCACGGCCGCTAGGGTAAACGCCCCCGACTGGTCGGCAGTAATGGCGTTCAGGTTGCGGGCAATGGTTAACGTCGGAATCACCAAGGTAATGGTTGTTGACGCCAGCACGGCACCTGCGCCGAGTTGCGGGCGTTGAACCGCTGGTGGTAGATAACGTACGGCACCACTTTGGCCAGCACGAAGCACAGGAAAAATACGGGAATCAACATCAGCGCCTGCGGATTGCCCATCATGGTCCGCAGGTTCAACTTTGCCCCCGTCATAATGAAGAAGATGGGAATGAAGAAACCGTAGCCGATGGACGTCAGCTTGTCGCGCGTCACCTCACTCGGCCGGAGGAGCTTCATCACGATGCCCGCCAGGAACGCGCCCAGAATGTTCTCCGCGCCCACGTTCTCGGCGATGGTCACCAGCACAAAGATGAGGAAGAACGCCAGGCGGATGTCCAACTGCGTCGTGGACTTGTCAATACGGGCAAAGAACCGGTAAATCGACTTGAACCGGCGTAACAGGATAATGGCCGCCACAAATATCAGCAACACTAACCAGATGCGGGCCGCGTGCCCGCCATTAATCGTCGAATAGACGGTTAGCGCGAGCAACGGCACGATTTCACCCAGTGCCGCGGTGAGCAGAATCGTCTGCCCCAACGGCTTGCTGAGCAACTCCTGCTCGGTCAGAGCCGCAATGACCACGCCTAACGCAACGGTCGAAAACAGGATGGTCGCCAGCATTACGTCACTAAACAGGCCGAAGAACTTGAGGGCAACGCCCAAGATTAACGCGGTGACCACAACACCGGCAAAGCCGACGCCGGCCATAAAGACGGGCGACCGTTCCGTCGTCCCGTCCTGCTTGGGCCGCGGCTTTTGTACGAAGAGGTCAAAGTTAATTTCCATCCCCGACAGGAAGATCAGCACAATCACCCCGAGGCTCGACAAAAACGTCAGGTCAGCAGTGGTGGTCACGAAACCGAACCCCGTTTTGCCTAGAATAATCCCGACCACAATCTCGGCGACCGCGGTGGGAATCCCGTTGATTTTGAAGCGCGCCATGAATAATGGAATCATTAACGCCGCAACCATTACGACTAACATTGAAATTTGCGCCATGATGCACGTCCTTTCACGTGGTGTGTCAATTGGTTTCCAGTATAACGCACCTGACATGATGATTTCATAACAATCTTGGTGTTAGTCATAATCTGTCACGTACATAAAGGGAGCCGGCACGTGTGCGCCGACTCCCGCTTTGACCCTATCGCATTTATGCGCCCGGCTGATAGTCGGGATCGATAATCAATACCGGCTTAATGGTATCGCCACTGCGTGAATCCGCGTTGGCCTGGTTAATCTGGTCGAACGGGTAGAACTTCTCCGTCTTATCAAAGTCAAACATCCCCATCTGGTAAAACTTAATCAGTCGGGGCACGTCGATTTGTGGAATCGAGTCGCCCATGTTAACCCCCACAATCTTCCGGTCAGAGGTACACAGGTCGTTCCAGGTATCGACGTCAATATGGTGCGCCGTGACCGCGATGGTCGCCGTCGTACCACCCTGCGCCAGGGCCTGAATGGAACTCTCCATCACGCCGTCACGCCGGTGGTATCGACGGCCCAGTCAACACCGTAACCGCCGGTCAAATCGCGAATGCCTGGACGGCATCCGTGTTGCGACTGTTGATGGTATCCGTCGCGCCCAGCTCCTTGGCCAGGGCTAACCGGCTGTCCACGATGTCCACGGCAATCACTTTGGTGCAACCCGAGATCCGGCCGGCCATCATGGCGGCCAGGCCGACCGCGCCGGTACCAAAGACGGCGATGGTGTCGCCCGGATGTGGTTGCAACGTGTTCAACACGGTACCGGAGCCGGTTACGTAGCCACAACCCAGTGGCCCGAGCATCCGCAGGTCGAGTTCCCTGGGTACTTTGACCGCGTTCCGCTCCCGAACAACGGTCGTGGTGGTAAAGGAACTCTGGTCAAACATATCCGCCACGTGGTGTCCGTCGAGGGTAAAGTGCGATGAACCATCGGGCCGGACACCAGACAGATTATTATGTGCGTAATTCAAACACTGGGTAGGCACCCCGCGCAGGCAGTTAGCACACTGCCCACACGCGTAGAAACTGAGCACCACGTGGTCACCCGGCTGAAACTGGGTCACCTCGGGGCCAACCTTCTCGACAATACCCGAACCCTCGTGGCCAAGGACAATCGGGTAATCAATCGTGGCGTCCCCCACCCGGAGCGCCTCGTCCGAGTGGCAAATACCCGTGGCGACCATGTGGATTTGTAGGTCATCAGGACCCATTGGGCACAGTTCCACGTCGTCCCGCAATTCAAAGTCGGCGCCCTGGTGGTCCACAACTGCAGCAGTTATCTTCATTATCAATACCCCCAAACGTATACGTACGGTTAACGGTCTACGTAGTTAATCATCGCACTACCAGGATAGTTTTGCAAAGGCTTACATTATAATGGAAGCAACGTGTTCTGGGGATAATAAAATACGCGTCGGCAACGGGACCAAATCTCCGCTGGACGCGTATTGTGCACTTTTTAGCTAAATTCAGCGGGTCGCGTAACCGTCACCCCAAAGTGGTACTGGATGGCCGCCAAAATGCGCTCCGTCGCGTGCCCATCCCCATACGGGTTACGGGCCCCAGCCATCTGGTTGTACACCGCCGGGTCGTCCAGTAACTGCGTCATGGCGGTGCGCACCCGGTCCGGGTCCGTTCCAACCAGCCGCAGTCCCCGCGGCAACGCCCTCGGGCCGTTCAGTGGTATCCCGCAGCACGAGCACCGGCTTGCCCAGTGACGGTGCTTCTTCCTGAACACCGCCGGAATCACTCATAATGAAGTAACTCCGGGCAGCCAGGTTGTGGAAATCCACCACGTCTAACGGCTCAATTAGGTGTACCCGCTCCTGACCGTCGAACACCGCGTGCGCAACCCGCTGCACCGCTGGGCTCAAGTGCACCGGATACACGATATTCACGTCGGAGTGAGCCCGCAGTACGTCCAGCATGGCGTTCAGGGTGCGGCGCATGGGCTCCCCCTGATTCTCACGCCGGTGCATCGTGACCAGGATCATCCGCTGGTTAGCGGGTATCTTGTCCAGTACGTCGTGGTGGTACTGCGCGTTCACCGTTTCGTGGAGTGCATCAATGGCGGTATTCCCCGTCACGAAGATATGCGCAGCCGCATGGTGTTCCAGCAATAAATTATCGCGGCTCTGCGCGGTAGGGGCAAAGTAGAGGTCGGCCAACACGTCGGTCAGTTGGCGGTTCATCTCCTCCGGAAACGGATTGTACTTTGCCCACGTCCGTAACCCTGCCTCCACGTGGCCCACCGGCACCTGCTGATAGAACGCAGCTAGGCACGCCGCAAAGGTAGTGGTGGTGTCACCGTGAACCAGCACGATGTCCGGCTGCTCACGCGTCAATACATCACCCAGAGCCAGCAGCACCCGGCTAGTGATTTGCGCAAGACTCTGCCCCGCCCGCATGATATCAAGATCATAGTCGGGGTGAATATTGAATACTTGCAGCGCCTGATCGAGCATCTCGCGGTGTTGGGCCGAAACGACCGTAACCGGCACAAACGCTGGATTCCTTTGCAACGCCTGCACGATGGGCGCCATCTTGATGGCCTCTGGACGCGTACCAAACACCGTCATTACCTTAATTGCTTTGATCATTTTGCCACCCCCATGGCTAACATCAACACCCTAAACGTCGTACTCCAATTCCTTGATGGCCCCATTCATGAGGTCGTGCGGGTCGTGCATCGTTTGACCGTCCCACTGTTCGATGCCCGCACGCAACGAGAGGTCGACGCTCTGTAACGCGACCGATGCCGCGGTGGCCTCCACAAAGCGTTCCTTAATGCGCGTTGCGGCAATACCCGCGCCCGCCGAATCCGAGTACAGTAGCACCGCCCACGTGGGGTTCGTATCGTCCAGCATGTAGACGATGTCGTTGTCCCGGGTAGCGTCGTTAATTGCAGCCGACGCTACTTTGATTAACTCATCCACCCGCTCGGTGCTCATCATGCGTTGCAGGTCGGTAAAGTAGCGGACCTGAATCACCACCGTGGTGACCGGCAAGTTAAAGCGCCGGTTCGTCTCGGTGAACACCCCCACATCCTGAATGTAGGAGACCATCGTCCGCAGGTTGGTTTGCTCGTCCAACGCACCCCGCTCCACCATGTCCGCCCGCATCCGGGCATTATCCGTCTGTAAAATCCGCAATTGCTGCGTCATGCCGTTAAAACTCAGCAGCAGCAACACCGGCGCCACCAACCAGAACAGCATCACCCATACGTTGAACGTCCGCTGCATCTCGGCCAGATAGATTATAAATAGCGTCTGCCCCAATAGGAACAACAGGTCGGCGGCGAGGCCCGGAATGGTGCCGAAAAAGTAGCCAATGAGAATCAACACCACCGTCACGATAAGGTACACGGCCCCCAACAAAACGGTGTGCGTAACCGCCGTGACTGCGGCAACGAAGAAAACCAGCACCAGAAACACCATCAGCAGCACGTCACTCATCGTGGCGGCGCGGCCATCACTATTTTTCATCGCCGGTCTCCTTCCGTCGTAGCATACCGTTCTTCCGCAAAATCAGGACCATTATCGCCACAACCACCACGATGACGGCCGCCGCTACGACCAGGTAAATAATCACCTGCCGGTTGCGGGTTAGCTTCTGCTTCTTGGCGGCGTTCACGTCAGCCGCTGCGTTCTTCTTGAAACAGTACGAGTAGTGGTTATTATCCCGGTCGATGACCAATGCGTCGCCCTTGTATCCCGACACGTCCGCCTGGGTACTCAACTGCGTGGTGGCATTAACCACGTCGCTACTGTGCGCCGCCGTGGCGACCAGCAACGCCCGCTGCTGGTTGTACGGGGACCGCAACAATTGCGCCGTACCGATCGTCGCACCGTAGCGGTGTTCGATACTCAACTTTTCGTTACTCAAAATCCGGTTGCCACCCCGCGCAAAGCGGAAGTACAACTGCCCGTTGAGTTTCCGCACCAACGCATTATCGTGGTACGTGCCAAAGGCAATCACGCTACTTTGCTTCATCCGCGCGGTGCTAGGCACCTGCGTGGTAAAACGAATGCTCCCGGTATTCTGTTGGGCGTAGTTACCAAGCAGGTTCATGATGTTCGTTAGCGCGGCCAGGTCATCGTCGTTCATACTCCGGGGCCGCACGACCACAACGTTGTCAAACGTCTGGTTGCTGATAAAGGTGCTCGGGTAATTGGTAAAGAGGAGCGAGTTTTGCGGCGTGGTTTTAATGGCCGCCGTCGACTGACTGTCCAGCTCGGCCCACGGGGTAGTCACATCCGTCGTACCACCACTCCCCGCCAATTGCAGGTTAAAGACCACGCTGACCGTGAACGAATTACCCAGGGTGAGCTTGGTCGGCAAGCGGAAATTGTACGTGCCTCCGTTGGCCCGGGCGCGGTCTAGGTGGGCACTGCCCACACTTTGGTCACCAACCTTCAGGGTGACCAACGAATTCTTGAAGTTCAGGTTGTCCGCGTAACGCAAGTGCAGGTGGACAACCGAGCCCTGCGAGTTAGTACGGTCGATGGGCACACTCAGTACGTACGTGAGGGTGTGCTGCCCGGTGCCACTAACCCGGTCCGTACCCGTGGTTAGTTGTCGCGAACCCTGATACTGGAGGACCGACGTTGACGTACTGGTCTGCGCCGTCACGCTCTCGGTTGGACCGGTGGTTTCCTTCATTAACTCTTGGTTGGCCACAAACTGCGCCGCCTTCTTCAGTAGGCCGCCCGTCCTGGCCGTCACAATCAGATAATGGGTGCTCCCGTCAGTGGCCGTTTGCAATACTGCACGCTGCGCGGTTACCTGGTCGGCTTGGACGAAACGCTTCAAGTCTGCCGGTAAACGGTCATATTGGGCGACCACCAGCCGGTAATCGGCCTGCTGGGCAATACTGCTGCCCCAACGCGTCAGGTTCAACTTCCCGTCCGTTGTCACAATAACGCGCGCCACCCCGGCAAAAGCGTAGGCACTGGCGGTTAACTCCGCGTCATTGGCACCATGCGGCATCACGATGGCACTCCGCCGATTAACGATGGTATCCATCCCAATAAAGTGGGCGTAGAAGGAATTGATGTCCTCACTAGCTCATTGAGGTGGTAAGTAAAGTTGACGTTGGCCCCGCTACTCAGCGTTAACCAGTTAGCCGGCGTCGTCACTAGATCACTCGTTTGCCCCGCCTGGTTGATGATCTGGCCGTTGATGGTTAGCACGTTGCTACCCCGCAGCAGGTCTAACGGTAGGTCCACGGTTTTACTTTGCAGGCCACTGGTCTTATCGGGCCGGAACGAGTAAAACTTCACCCCGTTGAGGCTCAACGTAATGTCTGAAGTTTGCCGATTGGAGAGCTGGGACACCTGAAAACTAAAGTTAAACTGGGCCTTATGGATGTCCCAATAATCTTCCTTCGTGAAGTTCAGGCTCGTCGTGACCGACTTACCGGAGAGGGTCATCGTGTCGTTTTGGAAGTTCTGCGTGTAGGTCTGATCACCGTCATCGGCGCGGACCGTATGTGCCGGTGCCACCAGCACCATAATTGCCCCGATTAGCGCCACCAGGGCCATCATTAAGTTACTTGTAACGCTTTGTCTTGTACCACTTTGCTTGTTGATGAAAGACTTGTTCTCGAACATAATTCACCATCGTATGCCGCTACAACTAGCCACATCTGACTGTAGATTAAATACATGGCAATGATCACCAATAGGTTGCTAAACTTCATCTCACTCTTTTCGGTCGTGATGGTCACAAAGGTGCTAATGACAAACGCCAGCACCGCCGTCAACCAGAGGCCATTACTGAACCCGTTGATGTCGGAGTGGACCACGCCCGCAACCGACAGGACAAACACGGAGTCCGACAGTATGAGCGACGTCATCAACAAAAAGTAAATCGACATGAAGTAGATGAGGTCGAACCGGATGTGCCGGCCCGCCTTGGTAAAAATTTTGTGGGCGTTCTTCAACACCACGTAGATGTTGCCCTTCACCCACCGCGTACGCTGGTGAAACCAAACGTCCAGCGTCTGCGGCTCCTGCTCCCAGGTGACTGCCAGCGGCTGAAACTTAATGCGGTAATTCCGCGCGTACACTTGAAAGCTGATTTCGGTATCCTCGGATAGCGCCTTGACGTCCCACCCACCGATTTGCTCCAACAAATCACGCCGGATGACGTAGTTGGTTCCCGGAATCGTGCACAGTTTGAACAACTACTGGCGTCCGGCCTGGGCCATCCACTGAAACGACAGGGTCTCCACGTTGATAAAACGGGTGAGGACGGTGGCGTTTTTTGTTCCGGGTCCGAAACTTACCGATAACCGCCCCGTAGTGATCGTAGCTGAGTAGTTCCGCCACCAGGTACCGTAGCGCGTCGTGCTCGGGCGTATTGTCGGCATCGTAGATTGAAATAACGGAGCCTCGCGCATGCTGTAACCCGATGTTCAGGGCGTTGGATTTACCTTTGCCCCCGTTGGTCTTGTCGGTGTTAACCACCGTTAAGTTACGGTCCGGGTGCAGTTGCTGCAAGGCTTTGAGTAGGTCGGCAGAGTTATCGCTCGAGTTATCGTTAATCACAATAATTTCGTAGCGGTCGGCCGGGTAGTCCAGTGCCAGCAACGCCTGCACCGTTTTGACAATGACGATACCCTCGTTATGCGCCGGCACCATAATTGAGACAAAGGGGGGCGTGCTGGGCAACGTCGGCGGCGTCGTCCTCGACCATTTCAGGTAGTACGCATAACCGGCGATTGTCAGTATCACGTTGACGATGAGAATCGCCCAAATTGCAAAAATCGCTATGAATAAAAATCCATCAAGAATGGTGATGAGGTTCGTCCCCCTTTCGCCGGTACATGCGCCGGTAAATACTGCGACCAACCGCAATAAATACCAACATAATGGTCAGTGTCACGCCAAAGAACACCCACATGACCGTACTTTGCAGTTGGAAGTAACGGTTATACCAAGCCTCGCGGGGTTTAGCCGGCGTGGTCGCACCAGCACTAGCACTTTGACCGGCGGTAATGCTCTGGGCTTGCCCGTTAAGCTGCCACTGACCGTGATTGTACGCAATGGTTGTGCTACCCACCGTGAATTGGGTCCGCCAACTAGCGTCGGGCGACTGCCACGACCCGTTAAACCGGCTAATCGTTCGTTCGAGGTCAGATAAACCGCGACCACTATCTGGCAGGCCAAAGGTAATGGCGGTAGGCAGCGCGAATTGGAGCGACGACTTTGCCAATGCGGAACCCATTTTGGTCGACGTCAGTTTCCGGCCAGGCAAAGCGTAGTACGCGTTGGCAAAGGTGCGGCCGCGACCGTCGTGATCAACGTTCACCACCGTTTGCTCGTTCCCCATGAGAACCACGGTCTGGGGCTGACCCAATCCGTCTGTGCGTAACACGGCGTCCTGGTTCCAGTACGCCTCGACGCTCATCCCCACCGGTAGTACGCCACGGTTCGCCAGGGCCGTCACCATCGCCTGCGTGTGGTTCCGCAAGGCTTGCCGGCTCGCGCTACTATTACCGGGATCGCCAACGGCCAGGTTGTGCAGCAGCACCACACCACCAGCGAGTTCAACCGCCCGCAGTGTGCGGGCATAACGGTCGAGCTCCGGCAGGTCGGTATTGGTATACACGCCCGCGACGCTGACGGCAAAGTTGATGCCGCGATTCTGCAGGTAGGTGGCCAATTGCCGTAGCACCCGCATATTGGTGTACGGCGTGACGCCGGTGATTGTAAGTAACGGTGCGCTGGTGGTGTGGCGCCCCCAAACGGCTGCGAACATTTCCTCGGCCAGCATGATGTTCATACCGCTAGTCGTGAAGTAGGGCATCACGCCGTCTGCCCGTGAACGGCGGTGAACGGGTACTGTGTAGTGCCGTTCTGCCGCGTGAGCGTGCCCAGCGTGGTGCTGTCGGCGGTTGTGCTGGTAATCACCTGCTGGTCCGCGCTAAACGGTAACAGTTGCTGGGTGTTACTTTGCGCATCATGCAGGATAAACTGCTGGCGGTAAACCGTCCGTAGTGTCACCCCCGCGGCTTGGGCCTCGTTAGCCGTCACGTTAGGTCCCAAGTGAACGCGCACACCGGTGAACTGGTCGCGATCCCGCATAAACGACTGGTTGGTTAACCGTAACTGTGGCCAATTAATCAGTGTGACCACACCGTCGTAATGACCACGGCTCAACATCCCCCGACGATAATTGGCGATGTTGACCGTCTGAATACGTACCCCCGCCGTCGTAAGTAACCGCTCCACTGCGTACAGGTCGCCCGTTTGGCCGCCAGACACATTCTCGGAATCGTACGCCAACATGACTTTGGGCGTGGTGTCCGCATGGACCGGGGTGCGTGGTACGGTTGCGACCACAACCACCGCCGCGGCGCTCACAAGTGCTACTTTGAGTAACCTCACTAATCTACTCATACGTCCTGCTCAGCCCCCTCACGGTACGCGTGCCAGAGCCGTCCGTTCAGCGCGTCGGCCACCAGAATTACTAGGATAATTTCCAGCGACATTGGCGCCAAAAACATGTGCTTGGCGAGGTCCGCGGTACCATCGCCGATAACCGACACGATGGGTACCCCAATGAGAATCGACAGGAGCCCGAGTACCAGCATGAACCGGAGCACGCCCTCCGTTGCCCCCGCCCGGATGTCCGCGTATAAACCCACCGAGAAAACGAGGATTAACACCACGGCCAGCAGGATGTTGAACGCAAACCGGCGCGGTAGAACGCGCGCATCAGCGTGCTCATCCCGGTGAAGTAGTGCGCCTGCTGCTGGGCGGACCCGCCGGCCGATTGCGGGTAGTCGCCCACCGCGCCCACCTGAACCACCATGAGGTTCTTGGCCGTGACGTCCATCAGCGCCATGAATTGTTGGGGATGCTTTATGTAATAGGCCACAACCCAACCGGTCGAGAGCTTGCTGGTCAAATGCTTCGTGGTGGCCTTATTCGTTGGTAGCACGGACGCGTACTCCGGCGGGTTGTAAGCACCGTTACGCATCAGCGCGTACTGCCGGTTGATGCCGGCGCCAGCAATCGCCTTCCCCGGGTGCTGCTGTTCCACCAGCACGCCGTAAGTAAACGTCTGGTACATATTAATGTCGTTAAACTGTTTGGAGATTAAGGCAAAGGTGACCACGCCGGTGAGCAACACCGCCGCAATACCCCCGAGTATGTATGGCCGTACGCGCCGCCACTGGGGAATAAACAGCAACCCGAGCGTGACCACCGCCATGCTGAGGGCGAGCGGCGCATTTTGTTGCTTGTTAAACACCATCAGGGCACTGCTGACAAAGTAGAGCACCACGAGGGGCCACCTGCGTCGGTACACGTTGCGGCTCAGCAGTAAAATTGCCGCCACGGCGTACAGCAAAAGCGTCAAGCCCCCCGGCTCGGCGAAGAAACTATTCATATATAACGTGATGGCAGAATCATCAAAAACAAACACCACCATCAAAGCAATGATGTAGCTCCGGATCCCCCGGACTGGGTGCGTTAAGGCCACCGTCAACAAGTACAGCGCACCGAGGTAGAGGGCAAAGTTCACGATGCCCATAAACCGAATATCGAAAATCTTGTGACTATACAGCAGGCCGTTCAGAAGCTGGGCTAGCTTGACGAAGAGCGTCTGGGAGGAATGCACCACCACCGCATGCTCGTTAAAGTACTGCATGATGTGGTATTGCGGGTGGAGGTACGCAAAGTAGTCGCTACGGGAACCAGCGGCAAACGGGTACATGCCGTTAGAATAAATGACACGCCAAAAATCACCGTTATCGGCATAGCGTGAACGACTGGCCCGAATAAAAATGGGCACACAACCAGTAGACTCACGATGACCATGAACAATCCCGGTGACACGAATCGTTGAAAGCCACGCCAAAAGCGTGACCATACACTCCCCATTAATCGCACGCGGTGACACCCCCTTTGGTGAAACTAGCGTCCCCCAACGCTAGTGATTACTGAAACGCGGCCACTAACGCCGCTAAGTTGTTATAAGAAAATGCGTCCTGCGTAGTGGCATCCCCAATGCCACCGAACAGCGGTGATTGCGGCTTGGTAACCTGATCGGCCCACACCCGCCGCATCGCCGCTTGGTAATGCTCGCGGTCATGAAGCACACGGAAAATCTGCGCGCACACCGCGTAGCTACCAGCCGACTGACCGGCGTTGACAACCTCACCCGCCGTACTGTAGCTAAGCGCCAAATCGCCACGGTTCACGCGTTGCACCAACCACCGCCGCGTTGTCGCCCGTAGCTGACCGACTTGCGCCAGGTGGAGCAACGTTTCCATGGCCTCCGTGGTGTTCAGGTTCTGGTGACCATACTTACCGGTCTGCCAGTTGTAGTCGACCGCATACAGCGGAAACGCGTCGCCCAGGTAGCCGCCTTTGACCACACGAAGTTGCCGGGCGTACTGCCGCCGCGTGGTGGCATTCTCACGGCTGTAGTAACGCAGTACTTGCAAATCAAAGTAAGCCAGGCTGCCGGTGCGTGTGCCGGATTTGGCGGCGGGATCGTAATAATTAGTCACCTCGCCTTTGCCCAACGCGCCGGTGCGGAGATGTGCGTACAAAGTCGCCGCGGTGCGTCGGTAGTGGTGCGTACCGCGCAACTGGTCGTACGCCAGTAACGCGCGAATAATGCGCAGGTCGTCAAGCGTCGCGTTCACCCCGTAGCGCTTGCCGGACCGGGGGTCGTAGCGGTAGCTGAACTGCCCATCCTTGTAGAAGGTCCGCTTGGTGACGCCGTAAAATTCGCGGAAGTCCCGCCAACGGTGCGCCTCAGCCAGATAAAGCAGCCACATGCCAGACGATTCACTCAGCATCTCGTGCCCAGTGGCCGCAGATGCTTGCCGTTGCTGGGTGTCACGGTAGTTCGTGTACACACCCTGCTTGCGGACCATCTTTGCTTGCGTAAAACGGACCAACCGTTGGCGCTGCGTGCTGTCACGACCATAACTAGTCGACGGCACCATCGCGGTCGGCGCCGCTTTGGGCACAGCAACATGCGCGGTCGACCGGCCACAAGCGACCGTACCCAGCACAATCAACGTTAAGCCCACCGCTAGAATCCAGCGCTTCATCACCAACATCTCCACAAAAATATAGTTACCTCGCATTAGCCATTCTTATACCAAGATAATAACAAACATGGAGGGGTAAAACAGTGTTTATCGACAATTTTTGCGTATACGACGTCAAGTCACGAACGAAATTTATGTGCCCTCGCCGCCCAAACAAAAGGAATCGGCACTCGTGGTGAGCACCGATTCCTACTTTGGCGGTCAACCCGCCTGTTTAATTTTGCGTATTTGAACTGTACGTAATTGTAGCACCAACTGCCGCTACCGTGCGGCGGTAGAGGCGAAGTAAATCATGGACTCAATCATGGCGATGAAGAAGCTGACCGGTACGTTCGTCCAGTACGACAGCGCGAGTGCACCCCACACGCCGACTAAGGCGAAGATAATGGCGAGCCCAATCATGTGGGACACCCGCCGACCCCAGCGCATTGCGGCACTAGCTGGCAACGTCATCAGGATGAAGATCAGCAACGAGCCGACCACCTGCGCGGAGACCGCCACCGTGGTTGCCATCAACACCAGAAAGACCACATCGACCATTTTGACGTACGGCAGTGAATCGACGGCCGTCGCGTGGTCAAACGCCACGTGGCGCAATGGCCGGTACAATACGACGCCCACCAGGAGCACCGCCAGCGTTAGGATAATCACCTGCACGATGTTCGCATGACTGATACTGAAAATGGAACCAAACAGGATGCTGGTGGCCGAACTGGCATTCTTTTGCGACAGCGCCAGGAACGCAATCCCCAGCCCAATCGCCACGGAGCTGACGGCCGACACGGTCGACTCACTCCGGCGCTCGTCGCCCATGTCGAGCTGCCCAATGCTGGCTGACGACACGAGGGTAAATCCGAGCATCCCCAGCAGCGGTGACCAGCCCATGAACAGGGCAAAGGACGCGCCGGCAAAGCCAATTTCACTCAGCACGTGGGCCAGGAACGACATGCTCCGGGCGACGACAAACACGCCAATGAAGCCGCTGACGATGGCAATGAGCGTACCAACGACGTACGCGTTTTGCATAAATGGATAATTAAACATGGTCGCGGCCCCCTTCCTCAAGCTTACTGGTATCCAGGTCCGCAATGGGGCCAAACTCCGCCCCATCCGGGCTCAGCAGTAAATAATTATCGGAGTACCGTTCCACGATATCCAAATCATGACTCACCATGATGACGCTCAGGTCGTGGTGGTCACGGTAGTGCTTAACAACGTCCATCAGGGCAAACTTGGCCACGTTGTCCAAATTGGCCGTGGCCTCGTCCAAAATCAGCACGTCCGGGTCCTGAATCATTGCCTGAGCGAGAAAGGCCCGCTGCTTCTCACCACCGGACGCGCGGTCAATCCGTTCGTTGGCAATCTCCGTGAGGTTAGCCTCGTTCAGTACGTGCTCCAGGTGCTCCTTCTCACTCCGCCGTAACCACGGCAAGAGCCCGCGGTCGTAGCTGAGCCCAACAAAGTCGGCGATGTGGAGCGGAAAGGCACCGATATCGTCGTGATACTGGGGTACGTATCCGATCCGCAGGTCTTGGGCGTGATCCCGCACCAATTCCCCCTCCGTTAGTGCCCGCTGGCCCATGATGGCCCGAATGAGCGTGGTCTTACCCACACCATTGTCGCCCACGAGCGCGAGAATCTGGCTGCTATCGAGGTGGAAGTCCACGTGCCGGTAGAGCCAGCGCTTGTTGTCGGCAAACTGAATACCGACGTCCTTACCAGTAAGAATACGCACTTAAATACCTTCTATCTTTATCTAATCAACACTACACGTCGAGGCAAACAGTCAGCTTATGGATAAACTGCCCAATCACGGCCTGCTCGTCCGCGGAAAAATCGTTGAGCACCGCCATGTACGCCTTGAGTGTATCCTGGTGGTTCTGCGCGTGTGCGGCGGCCAGCTGCTGCCCAAAGTCGGTCAGTGACCACTGCTTGCTGCGCGCATCATCGGGGTCACGCGTCAGCGACACGACGGCAGGCACCAATTTTTGTAGTCCACGCATCGCCTTGGTAACACCAGCCGCCGAAATGTCCAGTTCCTTGGCCAAAGTCGAGTTCGTCTGCGGTCCTTGCAGCAACATCATCAACGCGTGCCCCTGCGTGCCCGTGACCTGCCCCGTACTTTCGCCCAGAAGGACTTCCTGCTGATTCTCTGGCACCACCCGCCGTACCTCATTTAACAGGTTGGCTAGCCGTTCCGCGTATACCTTTGTGTCTGCCATTTTTGACCTCCGTGTCGTGTTAATGCGTTACTTCAGCGTATTGAGTACCGCCTTTAGTTCCTTTGTCTGCCACTGGATGTACGTTTCGCCAGCGGGCTTGGTTTCCGTGATGTTCACCACTGGCACCCCGTGATTCCGGGCGTACGCCACCGCCGACTTCACCAGCCGCCCACTATTTTGCGGGTTGTTAATCACAAACTGGACCGTGTGGTTTTGAACGTCGGTCTGCCACTTACGAATATCGTTCGCCGTCGGGTCATTTTCGGCGTCGACAGCCTCGGCAAAGCCGGTGGAGTCACTTTGCGCGCCCAGTGCCGTTAACATGTTATCATACACCGGCTCTGTTGCTAGGTACCGTTTGCCCGCCAACTGCTGCTTGGCTTGTTGCTGCAGCTTCGTGAGGCTACCGAACTTCGCCAAGTACCGTTTGGCGTTGGCGGTGTACTGCTGACGGTGCTGTGGGTCAATCTTGATTAGCTTGGCCTTGACCGCGTTGACCACTTTGCTAGGCGTGGTGGGTTTGTACCATAGATGTTCGTTGCCACCCGTCTTAAAGCCCGTCAAAGTAGCAACGTTAATCGACTGCGCCCCCGTGTTCTGCTTGGCAAACTGACTACTCCACTTGTCGTAACCACCGCCGTTAGAAATAATCAGGTCCGCCTCCGCGTATTCCTTGGCGACGTCGGAAGTGGGTTCGTAATCGTGGGGGTCCACCTTGGTGTTCTGAATGACCGCCGTCACGCTAGCGTACTTCCCCGCCACGCCTTTAGCCATCTCCCCGTAAAAATCCAAACTCGTTACAATGTGAATATCCTTTTTGGTGGTGCCCTGTTGCTGCTGCGACAGACCGCGATTAATCACGAATCCCAATGCCACAACAATCAAAACCAGCGGCACTGCAACCGCCCACCAGATGCGTTTCTTTTGCATGAGTCAATCTCCCCAATTTCTGCGTTAACATACCAACATCGTTTTAATTAACCGGTTAATTAACCAGTTAAATATAATTGACTCTGGGGACGGTGTCAACACTTACTGACAAAAAAAATAGTTAATTTGTGGATTTGTCAGTCAGTTATGTGGGTGGCGGCAGCGTAGGCCGGACCGGTGATCTGCGGCTTTCGTGGGGTGCTCCATGGTAACCACTGTTGGGGCGAAGGCTTCAACCCGCCGAGTGCGGGCGTGTTTCCGCCGCGATTTCAAGCCTGCCCGGGCTTGGCAGGCAGGCTCTAAGTCGCACCGGAAACCGCGGTTTTTGCGGTTGGAGGTTTCGCCCTAGCAGCGGTCACCGTGGAGCGGTCCACAAAGTCGTAGCACGCCACAGCGCCCCCGCCGGCCAGAACCGCCAGCCAGGAGCGCATATTTGACGAAATCACCTAAAAAAAATCCTGCACACATGAATGTTTGCCAGGCTTAGTTGTCTATATATACTCTGTTTCCAGAGGGAGTTCCATCAGTCCTTATTTCCCGGGAAATAACCAGTGACTTCCTCGGTATACCCGTACTCCTCGTTAAACCGGCGCAAAGTCTCCTCATCGTGGGTGCTAGCCAACCCCTCCCGACGCAACTTAACGTACAGATCATAGTACGGTAAGCGGCGTTCACGGGCCAAGGCCAGCTCGGCGTCCACGTCGTAGTTAACGTGGCGCAAGTCAATGTCCGCAATTCCCTGCTCATCAACGGTCAACAGCAAATACTGCGCACGCTGATCACGCCTCATCGCTGGATATGGAGAGTACGGTTGTCCTACCGCGCCGGGATTGAGTACTAGCTGTCCATCATCCCCATACCGAACCAACTGCGCGTGGATATGGCCATACACGGCGACATCCGTCCGCCCATCGGCAAACAGGGCGTTGAAATTACTTTGCTCGGCCCGTGGGTACAGCGTGTGGCCAAAGTTAATTGCCGGTAAGTTGTGCTGAATGCCAAAACGAAGGCCGCCAATTTCACGAACTGCACGTAACGGCCATTGACCTAACCTTTGCAGGTCTGCTGCGGGCATTCGCTCCAATAAGTAGCGGACGTTCCGGGCGACAAAGATATCCATCGGCCGCTGGGGGTGGTAATCACCCCGCATAATCGCGGCCGCAAAGTCATCCCAATTACCCCGCACCCGTACGATTGGATGGATATCATCCAGCAATGACCACACGTCTTCAGCCCCCGGACCCGGCATGTAGATATCACCCAAGCACCAATACTCATCAGCTGATGCCGCCCGGGCGTCGGCCAAAACGGCACGCAAAGCCGTGATGTTACCGTGAATGTCGGAAATAATTGCAATTTTGGTCAATCTGCCGCCTCCTCAATGGTTGATCAATTATCAGTTACCGTTCAGTATACTCATTCTAACTAAATAATTGCTGGTGACAAATCTGCGTACACTACCGATTTGACGGTGCAATTTTCCCTGTCGGTTTTGACCAACTCCACCCTAATTTAGCGTAAATATTTATCGTCATCTCCCACCTTGCAAAACATTGCACTTTATCATCCCAAAATTTGCATAACCTCTACGGCCGCCGTGAAAGCGATGCCAATTATTCACTACGCAATCCTACCGCCCTGACCGGAGTGACATTGTTAATTTGTGATGCCACACTTGTTGCATTAGGGGTGTAAACGGGTACGACAATCTTTGTAAACTATGTTAGAATGAACGAGTAAAAAAAATTTGTTTCCAGTTTTTAGGAGGACTTTATAATGCCATTTGTTAACGGCACAGAACTGTTTGCTGCGGCTCGTAAGGGTCACTACGCTATCGGTGCGTTCAACACCAACAACCTTGAATGGACTCGTGCCATCCTCAAGGGTGCTCAGGACTTGAACGTTCCTGTACTTATCCAGACTTCCATGGGTGCTGCTAAGTACATGGGTGGTTACAAGCTTTGCAAGGCTCTGATCGAGCTGACTGCAGAATCCATGAACATCACCGTACCAGTTGTTATTCACTTGGACCACGGTAACTACGAAGCTGCCAAGGAAGCTATTGCTGCCGGCTACAACTCCGTTATGTTCGATGGTCACGACCTGCCATTCGCAGAAAACTTGGAAAAGACTAAGGAAATCGTTGCCTTGGCCCACGCCAAGGGTATCTCCGTTGAAGCCGAAGTTGGTTCCATCGGTGGTGAAGAAGACGGTGTTGTTGGTGAAGGCGAATTAGCTTCTGTTGACGAAGCTAAGCAGATCGCTGACACTGGCGTTGACTACCTAGCTGCTGGTATTGGTAACATCCACGGCCAGTACCCAGACAACTGGAAGGGCCTGCACTTCGACCGTCTCCAGGAAATCGCTGATGCTGTTGCTCAGCCACTGGTATTGCACGGTGGTTCCGGTATCCCTCAGGAACAGGTTGAAAAGGCCATCTCCATGGGTATCGCCAAGCTGAACATCAACACTGAATGCCAGCTTGCCTTTGACAAGGCTACTCGCGAATACATCGAAGCCGGCAAGGACCAGCAGGGCAAGGGTTACGACCCTCGTAAGTTGCTGGCTCCTGGTACTCAGGCCATCACGGATACCTTCAAGGAAATCTGTGGCTGGATGGGCACTAAGTCCGTTAAGTTGGTTCCTGAAGAAGTTTAATTACTCCTTCACGACCACAGCAAAACCCGCTAACTTCGGTTGGCGGGTTTTTGTGTGCTCCCAGATGGACTGGAGTTTCAGCAAGTCTGTGTAAAGACGCTACCGCGAAGCTGCTAGTTACTATCCCTGACGTCGGTAAGCCCATACGGTCAACGGTACAAAGGCCGCCATAATCACGGCACCACTCACCAACACCACGGTGGCGTCCATACCCCAACCACCATTACCCAGGAGGCTGCGCATCGCACTAATGGTCAGGGTCACCGGATTGACCTTAACCAAAGTCTGAATCAACGGCGGCAAGGTGCGTGTGGGAATAAACGCGTTAGACAGGAAGGTCAGCACCAGAATAATGATCATCGACAAGCTCCCGATCATCTCCGCGTCTTTGGCCAACAGCCCCACCAGCGCGAATATCCAGGAAACGGACCAGCCGATAAAGATGGCCAACAATAATGCCGCCGCCACGTCGACCAGGCCGGCGGTTGGGCGCCACCCCATCACCGCGGCCGTCACCAGCGCCATCACTCCAGACACTAGTAGCCGGAGCACATCCCCCACCAGCTGACCGGCAAGCGGGGCCAGCGGCGATATCGGCAGGGTCTTGAAGCGGTCAAAGACGCCGGCATTAATGTCCGTACGCAACTGCTGACCGGAGCCGGACGCAGCGTTGAGAATACTTTGAATCAATATCCCCGGCACCAGCATCGGTAGGTACGCATGAACGCTGCCGGCAATCGCGCCACCAAACAGGTAGCCAAATAGCAACGTAAAAATGACCGGTTGCATCACCACGTCGCTCATATTATCCGGGTTATGCAGCGTCTTGAGTAGGTTCCGGTAGGCCATGGTCATGGTGTTACTAATAACGTGATTTGTTGATTGATTATCCATATTTTGATACCTCGTAATGTGATTTCCTTAATTGGGTCCAGCCCGAATTAGTTTTTACCCACGGTCATCCGCAAAAATACATCATCGAGTGACGGCTCGGTGACCGCAAAGTTGCTCAGCGGAACGCCGGCATCCTGTAACTTCGTCGTGATGGCGGCCACCGCCCGAAAACCATCGTCATCGAGGTACGCACTCACTTTACGGTTCTGCACCTCCGTAGGTCCAGCCAACACGGCCTGCACCACCGCTTGTGCTGGCGCAACCCACCGCAGCTCCGGCACCTCTATTTGCAGGTGCAGACCTCCCACCCGCTGTTTGAGGGCGCTCGGCGTACCCAAAGCAACCATACGTCCATGATCAATCAACGCAATGCGGTCGGCCAACTGGTCCGCTTCCTCTAGGTACTGCGTGGTCAGTACACCGTCGTGCCGTGTTGTACCAGCCGACGAATGGCAGTCCACATCTGCGTGCGCGTCCGGGGATCCAGCCCCGTCGTTGGCTCGTCCAGGAAGAGGATGCTGGGGTTGCCAATCAGGCTGACGGCCAGGTCAAGGCGCCGCCGCATCCCGCCGGAGAACTGGTCGAGGCTCTTGCTGGCGGAATTGGTTAAATCAAAGTCGCCCAGTAACTCAGTAGCCCGGCTCCGGGCATCAGCACGGGTGAGCCCATGCAGCCGGCCAAATATCACCAGATTTTCCATGGCGCTCAAGTCCTGATCAATGGATGCGTTCTGACCCGTCAACGCGAACTGTTGCCGAACCCGCGGGGCTTGAGTCACCGTGTCAAAGCCGTTCACCAGAATGTGCCCCTGGTCCTGCCGCAACAAGGTCGTGATCATTCTCAAGGTGGTCGTCTTGCCCGCGCCATTCGGTCCCAGAAGCCCGAACACCTCACCTTTGCCGACCGTAAAGGAAACATCGTCCACGGCCACCTGGGTGCCGAATTGCTTCTGGATACCCACTACTTCAATTGCATTATCATTTGTCATGTTGAAAACCACCTTTGCATTTAATCAGGTGCCCTGATTGAATACATAGTAAGGCCCCCTGATTAAAAAGTCAACCATTTGCTTTCTCCGGCCCCGGTGGAATACGGTATACTGAAGAAAATAAGGAATGGACTGATTAACCGTGGGCAAGAATATCAAGGCCGAGCTCGTTGCCGGCAAGCTGGCTGAATACGAACAGCTCAGTAAAATATACGACGATATCGTCAAACAACCCCGACCACGCCTAACGGTTGAGGGCCAGGGCAAAGTACTGTTGGTGTTGGCCGAAGATGACCACCTCTCCCAACGCCAGATTGCAGACCGCCTAGGCATGTCACCCCAATCAGCCAGTGAGTTTATCGCTAAGCTGGCAAAACGCGAGTTGGTGACCCTGTCCAAGTCCCCGAATGACAAGCGGGTGAACCTCGTCCACCTGACCGCAGCCGGTCGCCAGGAAGTAGAGGCGGCCGCGCAGGAGGTGCCCCCCTTTGTGAACACGCTCAGCGACGATGATCTGGACGAGCTCGCCCGACTGATGGGCAAAGTTACGACTGCGATGTACGCCGATATTGACGCCGCCAACCCCACATTGGCGGTCAAGTTTCACAAGTTGTTCGCCAGCCGCTACTTACGGCAGTTTAAAAGCTAGTGGGTGCCAAGATTAATCGTTAGGCTTACCTTTTGTAAGCGTGCGTGGTATAATACAACTTAAATAAAGTGGTGTCCCGGACATTTTTCCTGGCACCAACAATTGGGGGTAATTCATTCATGGAAATGTACAAACCAACGGTGGTGTCCGACGACGCTGTCCGGACCGAACTGAACAAGCCTGGTAAGCAGGTCATGTTTATGACGGCGGACTGGTGTGGTGATTGCAAGGCCATCAAGCCTTTCGTCCAGCAGATTAAGGAACACGCAATGAGCGATGGTGCCGGCTGGGTTGACGTCGACCGCGACGCCAACATCGAAATTGCTAAGGAGCAGGGCCTGAAGGGAATTCCTGCCTTCGTCCTCTTTGAAGACGGCAAGCAGATCAACCACATTGGTAATGGCGAGCGCCTGAGCCCCAAGCAGGTAACTGACTGGGTTAACGGCAACGTCCTCGCTTAATCCCCGCTAGGCACAAAAAAAACGACTACTGAGTAGTCGTTTTTTGTGCCTCAATTAGTTCAATTGCTGGCCCATCGTTTCCCGACCCAGCACCATGACGGCGAGTACCGCAATAACGATTGCCGCCGTGAAAATAGCAAAGATGCTGGCGAAACTAACGCCGCTCGCAATCAGGCTACCGACCAGTAGTGGCCCCACGATGCCGCCAATTCGGCCCACGCCGGCCGCTAAGCCGGAACCACTACTACGCACGCTACCCGGATACTGCTCCGGTGAGTAGGCGTACAGGGCGCCCCACGCCCCCAGGTTGAAGAAAGAGAGGAGCATCCCCATCACCAGCAGCCAAGCCAGGCTCGTCGCCATCCCAAAGCCGAGTGCGGCGGCAGCCGTGCCCAATAGGAACGTGGCCAAAACGCGCTTCCGGCCCCACTTTTCAATCAACCACGCCGCCGTGAAGTACCCCGGCAGTTGCGCAATAGTCATCACCAGCACGTAACCAAAGCTGCTGATCATGCTGAAACCTTTGAGTTGCATAACACTTGGCAACCACAGAAACATGCCGTAGTAGGAGAAAACCACCATGAACCACACAATCCACAACATGGCCGTCGCCCGCAGGTATGGTGGCCGCCACAGCTGGACTAACGTGGCCCAAAAGCGGGGCTTGCGGTGGCCGGCCGCCAGGTAAACGGGTGACTCTTTGATCCCGCGCCGGAAGTAGAACGCGTACACCGCGGTGAGTCCGGTGAGGACCATCGCCACGCGCCAACCCCAGTTGGGGATAACAAAGTATGAGATCAAGCCGCGGCCAACCAGCCCGCCGCCCAAAAGCTCTCCAGCAGCACAACACTGCGGCCCCGGTGTTCGGTCGCCACGCTTTCAGAAACTAACGTAGACGCCACAGGCAGCTCACCGCCTAATCCGGCCCCAATCAGCAACCGTAACGTCATGAACATGGCGTACCCCGTAGCCAAAGCCGATGCGGCGGACCCAATCGAAAAGATGAGTAACGTGATAATGAGCACCGTTTTGCGGCCAACCCGGTCAGCCAGCATACCGAACAGCACCGCCCCGATGGCCATCCCAATTGAGCCGATACTACCAATCCAGCCCATTTGGACAGCGTTCAGGTGCCACTCACCCTTAACGGCCGCAATAACAAACGAAAGCATCCCGACGTCCATCGCGTCAAACAACCAGGCAACACCAACGCCGGTGATTAGCCGCGCGTGTGCCCAGATTCCTACCTGTTTAGTCGATTCCATGAATAATTCCCCCAGATATAATTGCCATTAGGTGTCTTGACACCCTACGTAACGAAACTCATTTTCCACTTTGTGGGGTGTCTTGTCAATGGCTGTTGCAGAAAAAAAACGCGCCACGCTGGTGAAACTTACCGCTGCTGGTAGGTAGTCTCGGGTTGCTACGGTGGTGTTTGACGGCAGCGTTGGTCGGAACGGTGTGCTGCGGCTTTCGTGGGGTGCTCCATGG
>NZ_BBAI01000016.1 GCF_001311175.1 Lacticaseibacillus pantheris DSM 15945 = JCM 12539 = NBRC 106106
AGCACCCCACGTAAGCCGTAGTTCACCGGCCCGACCAACGCTGCCGCAACCACTATCCTACCGTAGGAACACGGTATCCGTTAGTGGGGCAAATGCTGTACAATGAAAATTGTAGATGTTGCGGAAAGGAACGGAGTGACATGCAGATTTTTGATTCACATACACACCTTAACGACGCCGCGTACGCTGGGCACGTTGACGATTTCGTCGCCTCCGCCCAGGAGCTGGACGTGACCGAGATGGCGATTGTGGGCTCCGACACCGACCTCAACGCCGGAGCCGTGCAACTTGCTGCCCGTTATCCTGGCCTGTACGCGATTGTCGGGTGGCATCCAGAATCCGCCAAGGACTACACCGACGACGCGGAACACGCGTTGCGAGCACAACTGGCACTGCCACAGACCGTGGCCATCGGTGAAATCGGGTTGGACTACCATTGGGACACCTCGCCCCGGGACGTCCAGCGCCGCGTCTTTGCCCGTCAGCTGGCCATCGCCGACGAACTCCAGCTGCCCGTGTCCATTCATAGTCGCGATGCGTTTATGGACACGTATAGTATCCTGAACCAAAGTCGCGTGCGCACATTCGGCGGCATCATGCATAGCTTTACCGGTGATGGGACTTGGGCTCGTCGCTTCTTAGAGCTGGGCATGTACGTGTCCTTTTCTGGTATCGCTAGCTTCAAGAATGCTGCGCCTGAGCACGACGCGGTACGCATCGTGCCCGATGACCGGTTGTTGGTCGAGACGGATGCGCCGTACCTGACGCCCGAGCCCTACCGCGGTCGGACCAACCAACCCGGGTATACGCGGTACGTGGTGGAGGCCATTGCGCGGTTGCGGGGGACCACACCCGAGCATATTGCGGCCGTTACCCGACGCAACGCCCACCGCGTCTTTGGTTTGGAGAATGATTGATGGTAGAACATATTAAACAAATTATTGTGGTTGAGGGTCGCGACGACACCAAGCGCCTGCGTGAGGCGTTCGGGGATGTTGACACCATTGAGACCCACGGGAGTGCGATCAACGACGCCACGCTGGCGCGGATTAAACACGCTCAGGAGACGCGTGGCGTAATCGTGTTGACCGACCCCGACTTTCAGGGACAACGAATCCGCAAAAAGATTATGGCGGCCGTACCGGATGCCCAACACGCATTCCTGCCGCGTAATCAGGCCGTACCCGAGCGCAGTGGTGGTTCATTGGGTGTGGAGCACGCCCATGCAGATGACCTGCAGGAGGTTTTGGGGCACCTGTTTACCATGAGTCCGGCCGCCCCAGAAGTTATCACCCGCGAGGATCTTTGGACAGCCGGACTTTTGAATGGCCCGGATGCTAAACGCCGCCGCGAGTTGCTGGGTGATGAGCTGAACATCGGTTACGCTAACGGTAAACAACTGGTGCGTCGCCTGCGCGCCTTTGCCATCTCAACTGAAGAATTTGCTGCGGCGCTACGTCGCGTTAACGAAAGGATCAACAATGACTGATATTCCCCGCATCGCCACGCCAGCCCGCACCCACGCGATTATGGAGCGCTTTGGTTTTCACACCAAGAAACATTTAGGCCAGAATTTTCTGACTAACCTAGACGTACTGAGCGGCATTGTTGCTGCGGCCGGAGTCGACGAACACAGCGACGTGATCGAAATTGGGCCCGGGATTGGCTCCCTGACGCAGTACCTCGCCGAAGCGGCACACCAGGTGTTGGCGCTGGAAATTGACGAGGCGCTACTGCCAGTGTTAGACGAAACCATGGCCCCTTATCCGAACGTCACCGTCGAGAATCAGGATGTTTTGACCGCCAACCTGCGGGCACTGATTGAACAACATTTTGATGGTCAGCACAGTGTCAAAGTGGTGGCTAACTTGCCGTACTACATCACGACGCCGATATTAATGCACCTGATGCAGATCGACATCGATTTTGAGTCGATCACCGTGATGATGCAGGGCGAGGTGGCCGACCGGTTGACTGCGCAGCCGGGGAGCAAGGATTACAGTAGCTTGTCGATTGCAATTCAGAACCAGATGACCGTACAGGTGGCGTTCACGGTGAACCGCCGTTCCTTTGTGCCCGCGCCAAACGTGGATTCAGCCATCATCGTTCTGCAAAGGCGGGCCGAACCACTTGCCGATGTGGACGACCAGGCCGGGTTCAACCGGTTGGTGCGCGGCAGCTTTGCCTCGCGGCGCAAAACGCTGTGGAACAATCTCCAGCAGCTGTACGGCAAAGACGCGGATACCAAGGCGGCGATGACGGCGGCGCTGGCAGACAGCGACATTGCACCCGGTTTGCGGGCGGAGCGGCTGTCGATTACCGACTTTGCACGGCTGTTCAACAGTTTACAGAAACAGCACGTCGCATAATCAGAAAAAAATACAGACCAATTTTGTAATAAAACGACAGAATGCAGTCATACCGGGGACTCCCGGGCCCTTGCCACACTTGCAATTGGGGCTTATTTGTGCTATCATTCATAACCGAAGGGGTGAGCACATGCCAATAACACTTGCTAGTATCAAGAACAAACTTGACTCTAAAATCGGTGAACAGATCACCGTGGTTGCCCAGGCAGGGCGGAAGAAAGTCACCCGGCGCAACGGCATTTTGCGCGAAACTTTCCCAGCCATTTTCGTGGTGGAACTCAATCAGGAAGAAAATGACTTTGAACGGGTTTCGTACAGCTACGCGGACCTGTTGACGAAGTCAATCGAAATTTCGTTTGACGACGTTGCGACGGCATAAGCCGTAACTGCAACCGAGTCAGCAAACTCAATGATTTTACGTCACGGCAAAGGGCCGGTATCAACGTCATGTTGGTACCGGCCCTTCGTGCACACCATGATATTTAGGGTAAGATAAATAGTGGTACTGACTGTGGAATTGCTTAGGAAGGAAATGACATTGAATAATACTTTGACCGAGCGACGGGTGTTAGTGATTGGTGGCACGTCGGGTTTTGGCCGCGCGGTGGCCGGCCAAGCGCTTGAAGATGGTGCAGACGTGACCATTATTGGCCATACGCGCAGCCACCTAGACGAAACTTTGTCCCTTTTAGCTGGTGCTCACGGCGCGCTACTCGACGCGACGGACACGGCACAATTGTCTGATTGGCTGGCGACGGCGCGTGATTTTGACCACGTTGTTTCTACACTCGGCGGTGCTATGGGCGGAGGCTTTTTGGATCATACTGAACAGGAAGAGGTTGACGCGATTAGCGGAAAGTTCACGGTGGGGATGCGCGTTGCCCGTGCCGTCTTGCCCCACCTAGGGAATGGTGGGAGCCTAACGTTGACTGCAGGAGCTGGTGGCCGGCCATATAATGCTTCCGGTGCGGTTGTGGGCAACCAGGCCTTGATGACATTGGTGCAGGGCCTTGCAATTGAGGTGTCGCCGCACAAACGGGTAAACGCCGTGGCTCCGTATTGGACACCCACGGGTTTGTGGCGCGGGCTGTCGCAGGCAGAGCTTGACGTCCAGATCGCAGCGCAGGCCCGGCAGATTCCGCTAGGGCGGGTTGCTTTGCCGGAGGAGGTGGCCGACGCATACTTATTCTTGATGCGTAACCGGTTTGTGACGGGGCAAACGATTTTCGTGGACGGTGGCGTATCGGCGCTGTAAACGGTTGCGGCTGCTAGTGGCTGGTCGTACTGGCGCTCAACCTCCGCCACCACGCCAGTACGACCAACGGTAGACTGTCACCGTTAAATTCAAGGGCGCATCATAATCCAAAGCTACGATGGCAGAACGCATCTAGACGACGCTATACTGCTTGTTTGAGAGAATGGTGAAACATGTAGCAGTCAGTAATTCAACTGCAATGCACGGGTCAAATAACTAGAGACCACGAACTATCGGGAACCCGCGAGTGGACTTTGGGACGGAGGTGTCGTACCCGTAGACGTGGTTGGCACTGTAGCGGGAGGACGCGTTGGGCGACCGGTGGGCGGACCGGTCTGCCCAACGCGGCCGTCAACCAGTACCGTAGCAATCACAGCGCAGGGCACGTGAGCCGCAGCCGCAGTCCCAAAGTCCACCCGCGGGTTCGTACCCACCTACTTAAACGGGTTACGCTCCAGTTTCTGCCCGTGGGGCTCCACCCTCTCTCGCATTTTCCCCGCAACTTGCGTATACTAATGCTAACAAGTACAACAACGAACATGTAAAGACTGGTGAGGGCTATGGAGATCACCCAAAAAGCACCGGCCAAAATCAATCTCAGTCTCGACGCGCTTTACCGACACGGCGATGGCGAACATGAGTGGCGTATGGTCAT
Source organism: Lacticaseibacillus pantheris DSM 15945 = JCM 12539 = NBRC 106106 (assembly GCF_001311175.1). GTDB lineage: Bacteria > Bacillota > Bacilli > Lactobacillales > Lactobacillaceae > Lacticaseibacillus > Lacticaseibacillus pantheris. The sequence continues at coordinate 4,280 of NZ_BBAI01000016.1, forward strand.
GACCAGCGTCGACCTCGCGGACTACGTGTCCATCCGCCCTAGCGCCCGTAAAATTTCCGTGCGTACCGACAGCGGCTTTGTTCCTGAGGACGCCCGCAACCTGGCCTTCCAGGCCGCGCGGATTCTACGCCAAGAGGCTGGCATTAATGCCGGCGCATCAATCTACATTGAAAAACATATTCCCGTCGCGGCGGGCCTCGGCGGTGGCTCCGCGGACGCCGCAGCGGTTTTGCGCGGCCTCAACGAACTCTGGGGGCTCAACTATAGCCGTGAACGCCTCGCTGCCATCGGCCTACGCGTCGACTCCGATGTGCCGTACTGCGTCTATTCCCAAACTGCCTTAGTGACCGGTCGGGGCGAACGCGTCCAGCCACTGGGCACGCTACCGAATTTTTGGGTGGTACTGGTGAAGCCCGCCATCTCCGTTACCACCGCTAGAATTCTGAGCATGGTCGATTATCAAGACACGCTGCCCCGTCCCGATACGAATCGCGTTCTGTCTGGCATTGAGCAGTGCAACTTTGACCTGATGATTTCAGGTATGGGGAACGCCCTTGAAGCGGTGACGGCCGCGCGTTTCCCCGTCATTGAGGAGTTGCAACAACGACTAATTAAGTATGGTGCCAGCGTCGCCCAGATGAGCGGTACCGGGCCGACCGTCTTCGGCTTATGTCCGACCCGCTCGCGCTGAACGCGTCTACAACAGTATGCGTGGCTTCTGCAAGGAGGTGTATTTAGTGCGGCCATTAAACATGGGTTAGCACGCCCACAGTCGCTGGCAATTGTGGGCCAGCAAGAATATTGATGTTACTGAAGAATGTAAGCCGCCTTCTGGGGACGCGTTAATTTGAATGATGCAGGGGTGGGCAGTCACCAGCGTATCATTGAGATATACACCCTCCGAGGGCGCCTTGCCAAAGGGGTTGAGGAGAAGATGTCCAAAGAATCTTCACGTCCAGAGACTACCGCAAAACATTTTGCTTTAGGGACGGTATTGAATACAGGCTACACCATCATTGAATTAGTATTAGGGGCGATGGTTGGGTCGGTCGCGCTGGTCGCTGATGCGTTGCATAACCTGAGTGATGTTGTCGGGCTGTTGCTAGCGTGGGTGGCCGAACTGCTGACTCGACGCCACCCGACTTTGCGCCGGACTTATGGCCTCAAAGGCACAACGATTATGGCGGCCTTAATCAACGCGGTCATGCTCGTTGTCGCATGGTACTGATTGTGGTCGAAGCCGTGAGCAAGTTGCAGCACCCGGCTCCCGTTGCGGGCTGGTCAGTCGTATTGATTGCCGGAGCCGGCGTGGTGGTTAACGGGGCCACCGCGCTAATGTTTGGCCGCGGTCACAAAGACCTGAACGTGCGGGGGGCCTTCCTGCACATGGCAGCCGATGCCGGGGTGTCGGTGGCCGTCGTGGTCGCCGGAATCGTCATGATGGTCACCGGCTGGCGCTGGGTGGACCCCGTCGCGTCACTGATCGTTGCGGGGGCGGTTTTGGGCCTCACTTGGGGCCTGCTCCGGGACGCTACGAATATGGCGTTGGCCGCCGTACCACGCAGTGTTAACGCCGAACGCGTTGAAGAGGTGATTGCGCGCTGTCCGAGTGTTGTTAGTTACCATGACTTGCACATATGGGCAATCAGCACGTCGGATACCGCGTTGACCGTGCACGTCCGCCGGAATACCCACGAACATAACGATGCTTTTCTGGACGAGCTTGCGGCCAGTATCCGCGAGCAGTGCGGTATTACCCACATCACCATTCAGGTAGAGTATGGTAATAATGATGGTGACAATGCTTACTAGTTAATCCAAAGTGATGGTGGTAATCAACACCAGGCAAACGCGGCGTTAGGGGTCGGCATTCCGGCCACTAACGCCGCGTTGCTGTCCGGCAATCTGCTGTGGGGGACGAAAAGTACCGTTTTTGGTAAACAAATGCGAACAATTACGATTAAATACGCTAACTCACTGGTTTAAAGACGGATATTCAGTTATAATCGAATGATAAAATACGTAAAACATTTAGAATCTAAGGAGTGAACAAGCATGAAAACCCGTCGTAGTGATCGACTGATTGATATGACCCGCTACCTGTTGGAGCGGCCCCACACCCTGGTGCCGTTGACCTTCTTTTCGCGGCGTTACGAGTCGGCTAAGTCATCTATTAGTGAGGACCTGGCCATTATTCGGCGAACGTTTAAGCAGCGTCAGACCGGTATTCTCGAGACTGTACCCGGAGCCGCTGGTGGCGTCCGTTACGTGCCCATGATTGGGCTGGACGAGGCCAACGAATTTATCGACGAGATGGCAGGTCGGCTGGCTGATAGTCAGCGACTGTTACCGGGGGGCTACGTGTACCTGAGCGATTTGCTGGGTACGCCAGACGTACTGCGCCAGATTGGCCGGTTGATTGCAACACAATACCTCGACTCGCGGGTTGATGCGGTCATGACGGTGGCCACTAAGGGGATTCCAATTGCCCAAAGCGTGAGCCAATACTTAAACGTACCGTTTGTCATCGTACGGCGGGACTCCAAAGTTACAGAGGGGTCGACGGTTTCGGTGAACTACGTTTCGGGCTCGTCCGACCGCGTGCAGAAGATGGAATTGAGCAAGCGCTCCTTACGCGCTGGCGAGGGTGTCCTAATTGTGGATGACTTCATGAAGGGCGGCGGTACCGTCAACGGTATGAAGAGCCTGATTGAGGAGTTTGATGCGGAAACAGTGGGCGTATCCGTCTTTGCAGAAGGCACGTTTAATGGCGACCACATGGTTGATGATTACACGTCGCTACTGAAGGTGGATACCGCTGACGCCAAAGATAAAAATATTCATGCGGCCGCCGGTAATTATCTGCAACGTAACGACGACCTGCTCAAGGAGTTGGGTGAGTAATGGCGTCATATTTAGGGCCGATTAAAACGGCCGTCTTCATCTTTCCCTTTCTAGCGGCGTTGCTGAGCTTGCCATTCGCAGTTTTGCAGTATCGGCGGTACGGCAGCGTTTTGTGGAGCCGCACAATCGTGCTGTTCTCGTTCGTGTTCTACATGCTGTGTGCCTATTTCCTGATCATTTTGCCACTGCCGTCCATTCATGCGGTGGCGGCGCTACAAACGCCACGGTATAACATTGTCCCGTTCACCTTTGTGCGTGAATTTGTGAAGTATTCGGGCTTTGAGTTAGGTAATTATCACACGTGGATCCAAACGCTCAAGCAGCCGTCATTCCTGCAGCCAGCGTTTAACCTGATGCTGACCGTACCATTTGGGTTCTACATGCGGTATTACTTCCGGCGTCCATGGTGGCAGGCGGTCCTGTTGACGTTTGGATTGAGCTTATTCTACGAACTCACGCAGCTGTCGGGCCTGTACTTTATCTATCCGCGGCCGTACCGGCTGTTTGATGTTGACGACCTGTTGATTAACACGACGGGGGGCCTCATCGGGTTCTGGCTCACGCCGCTGATTGCGGTGGCGTTCCCGAGTCGGGCAAAGATGGACGAGCGCAGTTACGCGCGTGCCGACCGAGTGGGCCCGTTACGCCGGCTGGTTGCTTGGGTGATTGATTACGTGATCATTGCCGGGCTGTTCGGTGTGTTGATTAGCATCGTTTTGCAACTGACTGTTTTCAAGTCACTGGCCGATAACTGGTTCATCACGAGCCTATTGCCAATGGTGTGTGTGCTGTACCTGGTGCCACTTGGGTTACACGGACAGACGTGGGGCAAGAAGCTGCTGCGGATACGCATCGTCGCGGTGGACGGCCAACCACTGACTTGGTGGCGGTTGGCGTTGCGGCAAGGACTCCTGTACGTGGTTACGCTACCGTTGTTTGGGGTATGGTTCGACGAATTGAACAACGTATTGGTTCATATCGGGGCCCGCACGCAACTTAACTTGCTGGCCCTCGGGCTGCTGAGCGCTTCGTGCTGTTCGTAGTCTGGAACTTCTTCTGGCAAATAGTCCGGCGGCGAGAGCGCCTATTCTACGAGGCGTGGTCGGGCACGGAGCAGGTGGCGATTCGCCCTGATGCAAAGGTGGAGGGGACACCTAAACCGTCTAACACGGAACCGACCGGTCAAACCGTTGACAAGTTGGACAATCCGGATGATAAGCAAACAGCCAAATAGTCATGACGTTAGGGTTCGCCTATGGGTGGACCCTATTTTTTTGAATTTAGTTCCCGGGTCGGCGTGGGCCTATACCAATCCCGACAAAATTCGTATGTATATGCTATTATTACAGGTGCACAAGAACATTAATAAACGGGAGCGAGTTCAATGACATCAAAATTCACAATCATTTTGGCCGCGGGTAAGGGCACGCGGATGAAGAGCAAGTTACACAAGGTTTTGCACCAAATCGCTGGTAAGTCGATGGTAGACCACGTCCTCACGCAGGTGGAGCAATTGCACCCCGAAGCAGTAGTGACGGTGGTTGGTCATGACGCTGATGCTGTGAAGGCGGAGTTGGGTGACCGTACGCAGTTTGCGGAACAGAAGGAACAGTTGGGGACTGGTCACGCGGTGATGCAGGCTGAGGGCATTCTCGGTGGTCGCCGGGGTGTGACGATGATTGTGAGTGGCGATACACCTTTACTGACCGCGGACACGTTCAACAAACTGTTTGCGTACCACGCTGACAAAGGGGCTAAGGCGACGATTCTAACGGCGGCGGCACCCGATCCGACTGGCTATGGCCGCATTATCCGTGGGGAATTGGGCACGGTTCAGAAGATTGTGGAACAAAAAGATGCCAGTCCAGAAGAGGCGCAGATTAACGAAATCAATACTGGCGTCTTCTGCTTTGATAACGAGGCTTTGTTCTCGGCTTTGCACGAAGTTACCAACGACAACGCTCAGGGGGAGTACTACCTGACTGACGTGATTGAGATTTTGAAGAACCGCGGGGACGTGGTGGCAGCCTACAAGATGCCTAACTTCGATGAAAGTATGGGTGTGAATGACCGCGTGGCCCTATCGGCGGCGGCGCGCGTGATGCGCAACCGTATCAATGAGCAGCACATGCGCGATGGCGTGACGTTGATTGACCCGGAGCGGACGTACATTGACGCGGACGTCAAAATTGGCAGCGACACGGTGATTGAGCCGGGCGTGTACCTAAAGGGCAAGACGGTCATCGGTTCCGATTGCCACGTGGGGACCGGTTCGACGATTACGGACAGCACGATTGAGGATGGGGTTACCATCACGAGCTCGACGATTGAGGACAGCATCATGCGTACGGGCAGTGACATTGGTCCAAACAGCCACCTACGGCCGCAAAGCGATATTGGTGAGGGCGCCCACATTGGTAACTTCTGTGAAGTGAAGAAGGCGACGATTGGTGCGGGCACTAAGGTAGGGCACTTGACTTACGTTGGGGATGCTACTTTGGGTAAGAACATCAACGTTGGTTGTGGTGTGGTCTTCGTGAATTATGATGGCGTGAAGAAGTGGCACACGAACGTGGGCGATGAGGCGTTTATTGGGAGCAATTCCAACATTGTGGCACCGGTAGAGGTAGCGGACCACAGTTTCATTGCGGCGGGATCAACGATTACGGACGACGTGCCATTCCACGGGATGGCGATTGCGCGCGCACGGCAGACGACAAAGAAGGACTATTGGGACCGGTTGCCGCTGGCGGAGTCGGAGGAATGGAAGTAGAGAGAGCGCAGCAGGCCGTTTCAGAGGGTGGAGCAAGGCGGTTAGAAAGCAGAGTATAAGTAGTTACGGACGGGAAGCCCGCACTTGGCTTCCTGTTCGTAACTGCTTATACGTCGCTTTCTGCCTTGCGCAACCCGTTTCCATACCTGATACTAACGCGGGAGCGTAGTAGCATTACCGGGCAGTGCAGCGCAGGCCCGGTTTTGGCCTTTTGGTTAGCGTTGCTTATGCGGCGTCTTCTGGCTCACGCAGTGCAGCGTCCGCCCGCCCTCCCCCCCACACCCATTAGTTCCCACAATCACGCATCACCACCTGGTGGTGTCGTTCCAAGGAACTTTCAGAAATAATTTCATGAGAGCAAGCCGTAGCGACTTGCTTTTTATGATTAATCGTCTAGACTTAATAGGTAAGTAGAATCCGAACAAATACACATATGGAGGCCACCATGTCTGCGCATTACGCTGACCCGAAACTTAAGATTTTTGCCCTGAACTCAAACAAGCCACTGGCGGAAAAAAAATTGCCGCTGAAGTGGGTGTTGAGCTGGGAAAGTCGTCTGTGAACCGTTTTTCTGATGGTGAAATTCAGATTAACATCGAGGAAAGTATCCGTGGGGATGACATCTACTTGATTCAATCCACCTCGGCACCAGTGAACGACAACCTGATGGAGCTACTCATCATGATTGACGCTCTGCGCCGGGCATCGGCACACACGATTAACGTGGTGATGCCGTACTACGGATATGCACGCCAGGACCGTAAGGCGCGTAGTCGTGAACCAATTACCGCCAAGTTGGTGGCCAACATGCTAGAGCGTGCTGGTGCCGACCGGGCGCTGTTACTAGACCTACACGCGGCCCAGATTCAGGGATTCTTTGATATTCCCGTGGACCACCTGATGGGTGCACCGTTGCTGGCGGATTACTTCCTCAGCAACCACTTTGTTGGTGAGGATACCGTGGTTGTCTCGCCTGACCATGGTGGGGTGACGCGTGCCCGTAAGTTGGCCGAGTTCCTCAAGTCACCAATTGCTATCATCGATAAGCGGCGGCCACGTCCGAACGTTGCCGAGGTGATGAACATCGTGGGTAACGTCAAGGACAAGCACTGTATCATTATTGATGACATGATTGACACCGCCGGGACCATTACGTTGGCCTCCGCGGCTTTGAAAGAAGCTGGTGCCAAGTCCGTGCTGGTTTCGGCCACGCACGCCGTGTTCTCAGGTCCAGCCGTTGAACGGTTGAAGAACTCACCCATCGAACAGGTGGTTGTGACGGACTCAATCCAGCAGCCGGAAGACAAGAAGTTTGACAAGCTGGTGACCGTGTCGGTGGGCCCGCTAATCGGCCGCGCCATTAAGCACATTCACGAGAACCGTCCGGTATCACCTTTATTCCAGAACCGGTTCCGCCGGGATGCTGAGTAAAGCTATTATAATCAAAAAAGTCGCACTCCAGATTGGAATGCGGCTTTTTGATTACGCCCGGTGGTAGTGCTATTGGTTGCTTTGCTTCTGCGCCTGCAACAGGTCGCGGATCTCCTTCAGGTATGTTTCCTCCGGGGATGGGGCGGCCGGAGCGGGTTCAGCCCGATGAGTCACACGGTTAATAATTTTGACCAGTATAAATACGACGAAGGCCATAATGATGAAGTTGATGACGTCGCTAATGAACGTACCCACGGTAAACTTGGCGCTCAATAGCGTGAAGTAAATACTATCCAAGTTAGACTTGCCCATGAACAGTGATAATAATGGACTAATCAGGTTGGTGGTGAGTGACTTAACCAAGCTGGTAAAAGCACCACCAATAATGACACCAACTGCCAGGTCAATCATGTTACCCCGGCTGATAAAATCGCGAAATTCTTTCAGCATAACTTTGCCTCCTCGTATAGTTTCTTGTTGTTCAACCCTACTTCTAGTTTAGCATGCCTAGAACTTCAGGATGTGCATGGCGCCCAAAATCAGGGTGATAATGGTGTACGCGAGGGCGAGACCCATGACAATGATGTGCCGCCGCTTGTTCATCACCATGAACGCAATGTATTCGCGGATCGTGGCGTTAGGCAGGAAGTACAGCCGCGTCTTTGCACCAATACCGTTAGCGTCGATGCCGGCCATGCGTGCAAAGACGCCGGCACGTAGCAGGTGGTAATTGTTGGTGCAGAACATTGCTTGGTAGGGGCGACCTTGTTGCCGGGAGTCAATTACTTTGCGGGAGAAGCGCATGTTTTCCAAAGTGGTTTTGCTTTGGTCCTCCAGTAGGGTATCGCTCTCCGGAATTCCGTGCGCTACGGCGTAGTCACGCATGGCGCTGGCCTCGCTGACTAATTCATCACGGCCTTGCCCACCCGAAAAGATGATGGTGGGGGCAGGCTGACCAGCCGCAACTTGTTTCTGGTAGCGTTTGATGGCCACGTCGATACGGGCGCGAGAAGCCCGGAAACGCGCTTGCCGTCGATTAATCCGGCGCCGAGTACAATTAGGTATTGTAGTGGCTTATGGGTCCGCCAGCGGTTGTACGCAACGAGTGCAGTGAGAAAGTTGAGGCCGGTGATGAATACGTAAAACCAGCAAAAATTAACGAACACGGTAATTGAATAAAATAGCCAGGACGGGAAAAATTGGCGTTCGACCGTATCGAGAATGCTTAGTACAATCAGGCCGATTGCAATTAACAGGGTGAGCATGTTGCCGAGGTTGTGCCCTTCGCGTCGCCACACTAGTAGGGCGTTCCACAAGAGCAGAACCAGGTGAAAGGCCATCAGCATGAGGAGCAATACCACCACCATCACTAAAACAATAATGGCGATGACTAGCAAGAAACGGCTATTAATCGCCATGACCATTGTGGCGGCGAAGCCTACCAGGCTGAGCAACGCGATGTTAATTACTAACCCGTTACGGAGGCGCCGGGGTTCGCTGAGGTAGCTATACGCCGCCAAGCCGCAACAACCGGCCGTAAATAGTACCGTACCAAAAATAAACCAGTTCCAGTTCATAAAAAAAATCCGCCTTTCAGTCGGGAAGATAATAGATTATAATGAGAGCAAATTAGAAAGTGGTGATAAAGATGACTAACCCCGTCTTTGGGATTAAGGATCCGCAGTTACACTATGTTGAACGGCGTGGAGTGTACGCCGTGATTCCTGATGCGTCTGGGCAACGTTTGCTAATGTTGGCAGCGCCGAACGCGGCTGTTTTCCTGCCCGGTGGTGGCATCGAGTCGGGCGAATCCGATGAGGAGACGTTGCGCCGTGAATTACTGGAGGAGTTCGGCGTTGAAGTCACCATTGACGCCAAACTAGGTGCGGCTGCGGAGTATTTTTATTCCCATCACCGCAAAACGGCCTATTATCACCCGGCCACCTTCTACGCGTGTCATGGGATCAAGCAGGTCGCGCAGCCGTTGGAAAACTTTAACACGTTAATGCTGATGCCGATTAGCGTTGCGGTTGGACAGCTAAAACGGCCGACGCACCGGTGGGCCGTCACGCGCTGGCTAGAGCAGCGTGCTGACATTCATGAGGACTAGCGGAGTGCGTAACGTTCAATTGCCTGCGCCACACCGTCTTCATCGTTAGTGCCAGTAACGGCGGTGGCGCGGGCCTTCACGGTGGGGATGGCGTTGCCCATGGCGATACCGGTACCCGCGTAATCAAACATAGATAGATCATTGGCCTGGTCACCAAGTACCATCACTTCATCGGGCTGGATGTGCAAAGTTGCAGCTAGGCCAGCAAGGGCGTTCCCCTTGCTGGCCTTTTGGTTGAGAATCTCCAAAAAGTACGGTTCGCTCTGCACAATGGTGTATTCGGAGCGGATGGTCTCGCCCAGATATGCTTGTAGTTGGTCAATTTTATTAGGTGCGTCGATAAACATCACCTTTGCAAACCGCTTGTCCCGCGCAAAGTCGTCAGGGGTGCGCACGGCCAACTTGATGAAGGTGAGGCGCGCCTCCGTACGGGTCCGCTCGGAGGTCGGCGACTGCCCCGCGTACAGCATATCATCATCCTCGGCGTGGACGTCGACGCGCAGTCGTTGGCTGATGTCGTAGAAGCGCGCGTAATCACTGAGGGCCAGCTCGTGCTGCAGTAGGACGGTGCCGCTAGCACAGGTCTGCACGAGCGCACCATTATAAGCAATGGCGTAGTCAGTATCAGTGGTCATACCGAGGGGATTGAGGTACGTAGCAATGCCCGGCAGTGGCCGCCCGGTACACAGAACTACGTGTATGCCGGCCGCTTTGGCCGCCAGAATGGCTTCACGGTTGCCCCGACTAACGTTATTGTCGGTACCAAGCAGGGTGCCATCCATATCGGTTGCAATCAGCTTAATGGTCAATTCAGCTACCTCCGGTTGTTATAGCATTCCGTTAATGCGCGGGTCGATAATTTGGCCGTGAGCAAGGTACCGTTGAAACTCTCCGTACGCGGGTTGCCAGTGCTCATCGTCTTTGGGGGTCAACATGACCTTCGGGAAAAAGTAGCGTTGGTCGCCGCTGACTTTGCCGGTGATTGCGGCCACTAACGGACTCAGTGTGGATAGCTCCTCCAGAGAACCATCCAGTTGCATAATCTCGATTTGTGTCTTGGGGCTGGCGCTCGTCGGGTCATACTGGTCATAAGGCAGGTCAAAGCTGTTGTTGATGGCCGTGTAGTATTCGGGATCAAAGCCAGCATCCGCCACCGCTTTGCTCATCGCGGGTAGGAGCCCCTCAGTGCCAGTCGAAAATGGTAGGGACTTGAGTGGTCGCCGGTTCAGAAAGCGGTCGGCGAGGTCGCTGAGGATAGGGTCGGGATACCTTTGCCAGTAGTGGAAGTACGTGGTGAGCACCCCGTCGTCTAGTTGCAGGTAGTCGTCCAGCGTGAAGTCCTGGTCAAAGAAGGGAATCAGCAGTCGTGGCCGGAACTCCTTTTTGACGCTGCCGGCTTCATACAGCTCTTTGGCCCGCTTCAGGACGCCAGTCAGAACAACTTCCATGCCGCGGGATACGGGGTGGAAGTAGACCTGCTGGTACATTTGGAACCGGCTCACGATGTAATCCTCGACGGCGTGCATACCGTTGGGTTCAAAGGCGATGCCGCCAGCGTAAGGGCGCATGACGCGCAAAATGCGGGTCAGGTCAAAGAGGCCGTAGTTGGTGCCAGTATTGTACGCATCGCGCAGGAGGTAGTCCATCCGGTCGGCATCAATTTGGCTGCTGATCATCTGAACAACTTGCGGGTTAGGGTAGTGATGGTCAATGACGCTAGCCACTTGTGCAGGAAAATCAGGGCTGACGCGTCGGAGAATGGCATTGACGCGGGTGGTGGGGCTGGTAATAATTTCCCGGGTAATATCCTCGTGATTGGTATTAAAAATGTGTTCAAAGGTGTGGGAGTACGCGCCGTGTCCAATATCGTGCAGTAACGCGGCACACAGGGTGAGCAGGCGTTCTGAGTTGTCCCATAGGCCATCGTCGGGACGTTGGCTGGGATAGTTGGCGGCAAAGTTGTCGCAGATTTCTCGGGCAATCTCATAGACACCGAGGGAGTGGGTGAAGCGGGTGTGCTCGGCCCCCTGGAACACGATGCTGCTGACACCGAGCTGGTGAATGCGGCGCAGGCGCTGCATTTCGGGTGAATTGATGAGGTCCAGGATGACACGATCCTGGACGTGGATGTAATTATGTACCGGGTCGCGGAAGACCTTTTCGCGCGGTAACTTTTCGTTTGGCATGGAGTACCCCCTTGGGAATGTTTCTACTACTTTAAGTATAGCCAAAGTCGCCCGCCACGGCTACGTTTTACGAGCAACAAATAACGGAACGAAGCGCAGGCGGGGGGCGGCAGCGTCGGCCGGATCGGTGAGCTGCGGATTACGTGGGGTACTCCGCGGTAACCACTGCTAGGGCGAAGGCTCCAACCCGCCAAGTGCGGGCGGGTTTCCGTCGCGATTCCAAGCCCGTCCGGAAACCCACCGGCCGGTCTTGGAATTCGTCGCGCCGTACGTCACTACGTTCCTACGGCGGTACCCCCTGGCAGTGGTTACCACTCCGACCCCACACGCCTACGCTCACCGGCCCGACCGACGCGGCCGCACGCTACCGCGCAAACACCGTATCCGGGCATAACACCTCCATTCCAAAGACCGACCACAGGCTCCCGCTACAGACGCTGTACAATCGGGCGTAGAGTGGCCGAATTAATTCTGACGAGGACTAGCATGAAGTCAGTACACGTTCTTTCGTACCAATAAAATCTGTGGTGTCTGCATGGTACTGTATGTTTTTAATTGAGTGTACTCCTAACCTATGTTAAAAATGAATCTACAACTCTGGTATTGAGAAGCGTTTCAATTCATGTTATCTCACGTGTTGTCATTGATTAAACAATACTTTTTCTGTAGCTACCACGCCACTACCGACTTATTAGTCCCGAACTAGCGGGTGCCGGCAAAGTGGTGGTGGGGTGGAGGCGACTGAACCCGGAGTTATGACCGCTACCGGGGTTACGCAGGCAGTTTGCGCTTTAGCGCTTACTGCGTGCTACTCGCAGGAATGGCGAAGCCAGTTCGAGAGCTCTTACGGCTTTAGCCGTTAGAACGCGACGAGCTTGGAGACTGACTGCCCGTACTTGGCAGGCAGGCTCCAAGTCGCACCGGAAACTCGCGCACTTTGCGAGTTGGAGGTTTCGCCCAGAAGCGGTCATGACGGAGCGGTTCACAAAGCCGCAACCCCACCACCACTTTGTCGGCACACACCAACCGACCCGGTGGTAGCCGTCACCACGTGTTTGGCATATAATACAGAGCAGAGAGGATGACGAGTTATGGACATGACACGTGGCGTTCCAGTGCAGATTCACCTAGAAACCTGGGTCAACCAGGACGGTAACAACGAACATCATGAATTCAACGAGCCCGGGCAGTTAGTCCAAATGGGCGATACTTTGTACGTACGGTACCGTGAGCAAACTGATGGGGACGCGACTGTGCCCGTGACGTTCAAAATCGCGGGTACGGACTCCGTCATGTTGACGCGGGGGACCGCAGAGACGGACACCCAGCTACAACTGCAATTTGAGGCCGAAAAGGCGGTTGTGGCGCGCTACACCACTCCGTACGGCGTCATACCGGTACAAACGGTCACGCCGCGGATGGACGTCGTCTTTACCGATGACCCGCTGAACGGTGAAGTGTACATTGAGTACCGGCTCGATGCCAACCAGCAACACCTAGGCGATTACCGGCTACACTTGAATTTTACGGCGGCGGAGTAATTTGTCGCGGCTTATCGTGATAAATATGCTATGCTAGTATTGATATGTGGAGGGTTCGCTGGTATCATTGAACCTATCTGCGAAATCGGGAAAGGGGCGCGACTAACTTGAAACTGGAAGTATTCCAAGACGCCGACAAAAGCGAGCTGTCCTTAATTGAGGTTGCACGTGCAATCTTGAAGGAAAAGGGCGATCCAATTGCGTTTGCTGATTTGGTCAACGAAATTCAGACCTACTTGGGCCGGAGTGACGAAGAAATTCGTGAACGCTTGCCACAGTTTTATACTGATGTGAACGAAGATGGTGAGTTTATCTCGCTGGGTGAGAACGTCTGGGGGCTGCGCTCCTGGTACCCATATGAATCCGTCGACGAAGAGGTTAACCACCCTGAAGACGAAGAGGGCGCACCACAGCGCAAGAAGCGTAAGAAGGTTAACGCCTTCCTGGCTGACGCCGCTGATGATGATGACGTGATCGACTACAACGCTGATGATCCAGAGGACGACGATTTGGATGAGTCCGATGATGATTACGATGACGACGAAGCTGGGTATGCGGACGACGATGACGCTGCGGTCGATGACGACACGGACGAAACCGACGACGCACCAGACAAGTTGCCAGACGGAATTGAGGGTCAGCTCGCCGAATTCAGCGATGATGACGACGATGCCGATTACGACGACTAAGCAATAGACAATCAGGGGGGACTGCTGCGGCGGCCCCCCTTTGTGATGCTGGTCGTTTTTGCACGCCAATAGTGCGCTTGATTTTTTTTTAATTATGGCACGGTGGTGCGGCCCTTGACTTTGAGGGGGCATCCCGGTAATATACTCATTGGGCACTCTGCGGAACCTATTGCAGAGTCAATCGGTTACAAGCTCCCTATTCCATTGTGGATGGGGAGCTTGTTTTTTTGTTTTTGTTTTTCCCCGTGGTAAAGTCGTTGTTGATTGTTGTGTACGCACACAGTCTAGGATAGGAGAGTTGATATGACCAAGTATATTTTTGTCACTGGTGGCGTTGTTAGTTCCCTCGGCAAGGGGATTGTTGCCGCATCACTTGGCCGCCTGTTGAAGAGTCGCGGTCTCAAAGTTACCATTCAGAAGTTTGACCCGTATTTGAACGTCGATCCCGGTACGATGAACCCGTACCAACACGGTGAAGTGTTCGTAACCGATGACGGTGCCGAAACAGACCTGGATTTGGGTCACTACGAACGGTTTATCGATATCAACTTGAACAAGTACAGTAACTTCACGGCTGGTAAAATCTATTCCGAAGTATTGCAGCGTGAGCGCCACGGCGAATACTTGGGTGGGACCGTGCAGGTTATCCCGCACGTGACCAACATGATTAAGGAAAAAAAATTATGCGCGCGGCGAAGCATTCCGATTCCGACGTCATTATCACTGAAATTGGCGGTACGGTGGGCGATATCGAAAGCGAACCGTTTCTCGAAGCCATTCGGCAGATGAAGGCGGATGTCGGTGCCGAAAACACGTTCTACATTCATGCATCCCTGGTGCCATACCTGCGCGCTGCGGGTGAGCTGAAGACCAAGCCAACGCAACACACGGTGAAGGAACTGCGGAGCATCGGTATCCAGCCAAACATGCTGGTTCTACGGACCGAAAAGCCAGTTACCGACGAAATGAAGCAGAAGATTGCCATGTTCACCGACGTGCCAACGGAGGCCGTTATTGAGTCACGCGACGTGCCAACCATCTACTCGATTGTCCGGAAGCTCAACGAGCAGGGCATGGATCAGTACATCGTGGACCACTTGGGGCTTGAAACCAAGCCGGCTGACATCAGCGACTTTGTGGAACTGGAAAACCGTGTTCAGCACCTCGAGGGTAGCGTCAAGATTGCTTTGGTGGGTAAGTACGTTTCCCTCAAAGATGCGTACATTTCCGTTGCTGAAGCCCTGCGAGCTGCAGGCTACAGCTTCAACACGAAGATTGAACTGAACTCGCTGCAGGCCGAAGACGTCAACGATGGTAACGTGGACGAATTGTTGGGCGATGCGGACGGTATCTTGGTTCCCGGCGGCTTTGGTGACCGTGGCCTCGAAGGTAAAATTGCGGCCATTCGCTACGCACGTGAACACGATGTCCCATTCTTGGGCATTTGTTTAGGTATGCAGATGGCGTCCATTGAGTTTGCGCGGAACGTGGTGGGCATCAAGGACGCGATGAGCACCGAAACGTCTGATCACGGCACGCCAATTATCGACATTTTGCCTGACCAGGAGAACGTCGAGAACATGGGTGGTACGCTGCGCCTGGGTCTGTATCCATGTGACCTCAAAGTTGGTTCGGTGGCCGCAGCGGCATACGGTAACGTTCAGGAAGTGCAGAAACGCCACCGTCACCGTTACGAATTTAACACTAAGTACCGTGCACAACTGGAAGATAAGGGCTTGGTGTTCTCTGGTACCAGCCCAGACAACCGCTTAATGGAAGTCATTGAGCTGCCAACTAACAAGTTCTTTGTTGCTAGTCAGTACCACCCAGAGTTCCAGTCGCGCCCGACGAAGCCTGAACCGTTGTTCAAGGCGTTCATCAAGGCAGCGGGTAACTTCTAAATAATGTTAAATAATTAAATTGAAGTTTTGTTTAAGAGGGGCGGCGCTTGCTTTTAGCGCCGCCCTTCTATAAACTGGAATAATGAGTGAAGTCGGTAACTACGTATTAAAGAACGGCCGCCAGCAAACGCTTGCAGGCGCCCAGGATGGCGGAGCGTCACCCTGCTCAATGGTTACCGCGGCCCCAAAAGGGTTCACGAACAGAATATACAACTAACCGTTACGAAATGATTTTCAACGAGGAACTTTTTTTGATGGAAAAAATGCTGATTCATGGGGGGAAAAGGCTGTCTGGCGAGGTCACGATTGGTGGTGCCAAGAACAGCACGGTCGCGCTGATTCCTGCTGCCATTTTGTCTCGGGCACCCGTAATGCTTACCGGAGTGCCGCACATTCAGGACGTTTACAACTTGATGAGCATCTTGGCGGAGATGAACGTCACGTCTGACTTTAGCGGCAACGAGTTACGGATTGACCCAACGGATATCGTGATGGCGGACCTACCCAGTGGAAAAATTAAGAGTTTACGGGCGTCCTACTACTTTATGGGCGCGCTTTTGGGGCGCTTTGGGCATGCCGTGGTGGGGCTACCCGGTGGGGACGATATTGGGCCCCGGCCCATTGACCAACACATCAAGGGCTTTGAGGCCCTCGGTGCCAAAGTATCGGACCATAATGGTGCGATTGTGTTGAATGCACCGAAGAGGGGTTGCACGGCGCACACATTTTCCTCGACATGGTTTCAGTTGGGGCGACCATCAACATTATCCTGGCGGCGGTCACTGCGCACGGTCAGACCGTGATTGAGAACGTTGCCAGGGAGCCAGAGATTATCGATCTGGCTACATACTTGAACAACATGGGTGCCACCATTCGCGGTGCCGGAACTGATGTTATCCGCATTGAGGGTGCCAGCAAGTTAGCGGCGAACAACGCGCACACCATCATTCCTGACCGGATTGAAGCCGGCACGTACCTCTCGATTGCCGCTGCTCAGGGCGACGGTATCTTGGTCAAGAATATCATTGCGGAGCATTTAGATTCCTTTTTGGCCAAGCTGGAAGAGATGGGCGTGGTTATGGACGTGGGGGAAGACTCCATTTTCGTTTACCCATCTGGTGAACTCCACGGGGTGACCATTAAAACGGCCCCGTATCCCGGCTTTGCCACTGATTTACAACAGCCGTTGACGCCACTCCTGATGAAGGCGGACGGGGAAGCGCTCGTCATTGATACTATCTATCCGAAGCGCACGCGCCACGTTCCTGAGCTGCTCAAAATGGGTGCGGACATTCGGGTGGAGGATGATCACATTAAGATTAACCATTCAGAGCAATTGACGGGTGCTACCGTGGCTGCGGAAGAGATTCGGGCCGGCGCTTGCTTAATGCTAGCTGGTTTGATGGCTAATGGAGAGACGACCATTACCAAAGTCGACAACATTTTGCGTGGGTACGACCGGGTGGTTATGAAGCTCCAGGGATTGGGTGCCGATGTCCAGTTGGTGGATAGTGCGAGTTAGGCATCAGCAACTGACAGCCCCACTTTGCTAAAAGTGGCAATTCGTGTTAACATGTTACAGTTATCATAATAAGAATCTCTGGGTCAGGCTATGGCTCAGGGCGAAGGAGAAATGATCATGAAGCAAGGAATTCACCCAGATTACCACCAGGTAGTATTCATGGACTCGACGACTGGTTTCAAGTTTATCGCCGGCTCCACTAAGACTAGTAACGAAACTGTGACCATGGACGACGGTCAGGAATACCCATTGGTTCGTGTTGAAACGACCTCTGATTCCCACCCGTTCTACACTGGCAAGCAGAAGTTTGCTAAGGCCGATGGTCGTGTTGAACGATTCAACAAGAAGTACGGTCTCAACAACAAGTAATTCAACTAGGAGGTCCAACCACTATTGGCTGGGCTTTTTGTTTGGTCGTTACTATTGTGGGGGAGCATAATCAAACGGTCGGTTCTGACTGTGCGTAAAGCTGAAACAATGGGTATTGCAAATCACCATTCATTAAAGTTATCGTATAATAATCAAAGGCTAATTGATGACCAAAAAAATAAAAATTATCCTCTGATAAATTGGTGGGTGGCAGGCGCATAATTTGGTATTATAAATGACGTAGAGAGGCGGAAGCCGAACTCAAACCTAAACTTACACTCCCCAAAAAAGTTCCCCCAAACTTTCCTCCGCTTGCGGAGGTTTTTTTTGTAGAGAGCGTAGCAGGCCGTTTAGAGATGCTTATGCGGCGTCCTCTGGCCTGCGGAGCTCGTTTCAATAAGCACGGGTAACGGCGGAAGGGTGTAGCATTCCCAACCAATATGTTGAAGGCACGAACTTGGCCTTTTGGTGCTAGTAGCTTATGCGTCGCTTTCTGGTCTGCGGAGCTCGTTTCAATAAGCACAGGTAACGGCGGAAGGTTGTAGCATTCCCAACCAATATGTCGAAAGGCCCGGTTTTGGCCTTTTGGTTAGAGATGCTTATGTGGCGTCTTCCGCCTTGCGTAGCTCATTTTCACTACGGGGATTACGCGCGAGCGTAGACGACATTAGACCGCTTGTACACTTGTCATCATGCTCAATAATTGGTCACGGCTGCTCTCGCAAGTGATTATTATGGAACATTAAATGGTGAAGCACCCGGTGGAGACAGCCCAACGGTTGCCGCAGTAAACGTTGCGCTGACAACGTTGATTGGTGTACGTGACAGAAACGTCTCGTGTTTTCTATAAAAACTAATATGTATATAAATAAGACGTTATAAAGTTCGCCAAAATAAAAAAAATATCCTTATGGAAGTTGCGGTGCACTGCTTGTAAGATTTGGTACTATATACATGTAGAGAGGCATGAGCCTATCTCAAACCTAAACTTACACTCCCCAAAAAAGTTCCCCCAAACTTTCCTCCGCTTGCGGAGGTTTTTTTTGTAGAGAGCGCAGCAGGCCGTTTAGAAAGCAGAGCATAAGTTACTAGCACCGAAAGGCCCGAACTTGGCCTTTTGGTGCTAGTAGCTTATGCGTCGCTTTCTGGCCTGCGGAGCTCGTTTCAATAAGCACAGGTAACGGCGGAAGGTTGTAGCATTCCTAACCAATATGTCGAAGGCCCGGTTTTGGCCTTTTGGTTGGAGTGCCTTATGTGGCGTCTTCTGGCCTGCTCCGCTCGTTTTAATAAGCAAAGGTAGCGCGGGAACGGTGTGGTGTCTAGCACCCATATAGTGGGGCCCGGTTTTGGCCTTTTGGTGCTAGTAGCTTATGCGTCGCTTCCTGGTCTGCGTAGCCCATTTCAATATTGAATATTAACGAAGCTAGCACGTACTCGGCGCCAATGATCTTAGCACCGCCGAGAAGCTGTTGGATTTCCAACCCAACCTGGGTTACAGAATATAAAGGACCCACCCCCAAAGGCCAGAATGGCTATGGGTGTGAGTCCTTTGCACGTCACTGTCTTGACCGCGCGCCCCAGTCAACATCAGCCGTTAATGCCAACACCATTCGGTTGTTTAGCGATTCACGTAACGAATTATCGCATCAATCGTTTTGCTCAACGGCAACACGACTAGTTACAGTGTGCGCCAACAGCGAGCGCCCCAACTACTGCGCTTTGCCTTCCGACACGGCTGGACAGTCTTTGTCTGCCGAGACTGGTGTTCGCAGTATCCTGGGGTCTGTTAAAATAGTAGTGATGGAGGTATTACCATGCGCAAACTAAGCCAATACTTGTACTATTTAAATATTGTGGGTATGTTACTGTACATTATCATTTGTGGTGGCCTGCTCATTGCGGGTCATCCGTGGCGTAGCAGCCAGTTGGGCCTGATTATCCAGGTTGCTTCGGGATTGGTGCTGGCGTCGATACCACCACTCCTAACCAGGTGGTTCCATGTACAGTTACCGCCATTACTGGTGGCACTTTATGAAATTTTCATTTTGATGGCCATTCTCTTGGGTACAGGGATGGGAATGTACTCGGTGCCGTACTGGGACAAAGTTGAACACGCATTTTCAGCGGCCATGCTGGCTGGGTTGGGCTACATGATCTTTGCCGCGCTCACACCGGCCGATCAGCGTGAGCACGTTAGCCCGCTACTCTTAAGCCTCTTTGCCGTTGCCTTTGGTACCATGGTCGGCGTCTGCTGGGAGTTTTATGAATTTACCGGTGACGGCCTGTTCGGGATGAACATGCAACGTTACATGAGCGGTGGCCACCTGTTGGCCGGCCGGGCCGCGTTGATGGATACCATGGGGGACCTATGCATGGACTTTGTGGGGAGCCTCTTTCTTGGCATCGTGGGCTACTTTGGTATCCGCCGTGATCGGCACTGGTTGGATACTTACATGCTGCAGCGGATAAAGTAGTGGCATCACGGCCTGTTTCGCGGTAAAATTGATGAGTTCAAATTAGTTGAAGTTAGTTAGCTACCATAATGTAGTTAATTATCAGGCCGTGACGTCACGTTACGGATTAATTCAAAGACGGGTGCGTGCAGCTAATGCGCCTACCCGTTTTTATATAGGGGAGAAATTTGTCATGAAAATGACCCTGGATACAATTGCCAGCGTCGTGGGGGCAACCGCACCCGCTAACGCCGACCAAATTACGGTCACGGGGGTGTGCTTCGATGCGCGTGAAGTGAAGCATGGTGACCTTTTTGTACCATTAAAAGGCAATCGTGATGGTCATGAGTTTATTGAGCAGGCATTCGCGGGAGGTGCGGTGGCCAGCTTCTGTGACCACGCTCACGCGGATAGTACGCAAAGTCGCGTAGGTAACGCCGCTGTGTTGGTTGTTGATGACCCTTTGCGTGCATTGCAGGACTGGGCGCGGTACTACCTGTTAATTCGGGTTAACCCCAAAGTGGTCGCGATTACCGGTAGTAATGGTAAGACTACCACTAAGGATATGACCGCAGCCATTCTGGCGAGCCAGTATCGGGTGGTTAAGACGCAGGATAACTTTAACAACGCAATTGGCGTCCCCGTGACCATTCTGTCCATGGAATCCAACACGGAAGTATTAGTCGTGGAGATGGGGATGGACCACTTTGGCGAGCTGGAAGCCTCAGCGGCCTGGCCGAACCGGACGTGGCGGTTATCACGATGATTGGGGAGGCCCACATCGAGTTCTTCAAGACGCGTGACCGCATTGCGGATGCCAAGATGGAAATTGTGTCGGGCTTGAAGGATGACGGCCTGTTTGTCTACAATGGGGACGAACCGTTGTTGCGTGAACGTGCCAGCAAAGTTGACCAGGATCAGGTCACCTTTGGGCTCGCGCCTGACAACGACCTGGCGGCGGAGCACGTTCAAGCGTTCCGCGACCACACCGAGTTTGACGTTTCCCGTTGGCCTGACGTCCATTTCTCGATCCCAATGATGGGGGAGTACAACGTCAACAATGCCCTGGCTGCCATTTTGGTTGGCCGGCGTTTCCACGTTAAGCCGGAAGCAATGCGGGATGCCCTCGCGCACTTCAAGGTGACGCGGAACCGGACGGAATGGTTGACTGGGGATGCTGGCGAAGCTATCCTCAGCGACGTGTACAATTCGAACCCTACCGCTGTGCGGGCGGTGCTGAACGACTTTGTCAAAGTGCCGACGCAGGGTCGGCGCATCGCCGTGCTGGGCGATATGCTAGAGCTAGGAGAGGCCAGTCATGAACTGCACGCTGGGTTGGCGGACGCGCTGGACCCCGAGCAAGTGCAGTGCGTCTACCTTTACGGGCCGGAAATGCGGGCTTTGTACGAGCGCCTAGCGGACAAGTATGATGCGGAACATCTATTCTACTTTGATCAGGACAGCCAAAGCCACCTGTCGTCCCAGTTGCTGGACGGGGTGTACTCCGATGACCTGATTTTGCTGAAGGGTAGCCACGGCATGCACCTGGAAAAGGTGTTGCAGGCACTGCTTGACGGATCACGTGAATAATTAATGTTTGGGAGCGGCGCCGCAGTCTAGGGGTGCTGCTCCTTTGTCTATTGATTGGGTCGCGGCAAATAACGCGGGCACTAAATCGCTACCATTGTTGGCGTGACGCATTCTGCGGTTTTTTTCGTGGCTGGTAATTATGAAAGGAAAGTGTGAAACAGCAGGACTAGTGGTGCTTTCTTTGCGTTTTCAGCCGCGTCAAGGTATAATAATAAGAACGCTTTTTTTTGATAACACACTATGCACGTTACAAAACGGTACCTTCACGGTACGTATTCTCCGGTTTTGTGGTGTGCATATGCACACACTAGGAGGACTCATTTGAAGTTTACAGAATTAGGTTTGGACCCAGATTTGCTCAAGGCTATCGACCGTGCGGGGTTTGAAGAAGCAACCCCCATCCAGTCGGCCACAATCCCGTTGGTATTAGCGGGTAAGGATGTCATTGGGCAGGCCCAAACGGGTACCGGTAAAACCGCTGCCTTTGGTTTGCCGTTACTGCAACACGTTGATTTTAGCGACCGTTCCGTTCAGGCGCTGGTAATTTCACCAACGCGGGAACTGGCCATTCAGACTCAGGAAGAACTCTACCGGTTGGGTCGCGACAAGCATGCGCGTGTTCAGGCCGTCTACGGTGGTTCTGACATTCGTCGCCAAATTCGCGGTTTGGCTGACCACCCACAGATTGTTGTGGGTACTCCGGGTCGTCTGCTCGACCACATTAACCGTCACACGCTGAAGCTGGAGAACCTCCGGACTTTGGTGCTCGACGAAGCCGATGAAATGCTGGATATGGGTTTCATCGACGATATTGAAAGTATCGTTAAGAGCGCACCGGAGGGCCGTCAGACCCTGCTGTTCTCCGCCACGATGCCTAAGCCAATCATGAACATTGCCAACAAGTTCATGCATGAGCCAGAAACGGTGCAGATCAAGAGCAAAGAGTTGACTGCGGACAACATCGACCAGTACTATGTACGCTCCAAGGACTTTGAGAAGTTTGACATCATGACCCGCATCTTTGATGTACAGGGCCCCGAATTGGCCCTCATCTTTGGCCGGACTAAGCGTCGCGTTGATGAATTGACCAAGGGATTACAGGCCCGTGGTTACAAGGCCGAGGGTATTCATGGTGACCTGACCCAGCAGAAGCGTTCCGCCGTCTTGAAGCAGTTCAAGAGTGGCGAACTCGACTTCTTGGTGGCCACGGATGTTGCAGCACGTGGACTGGATGTTTCCGGTGTGACCCACGTTTACAACTACGACATTCCTCAGGATCCTGACAGCTACGTGCACCGTATTGGTCGTACTGGCCGTGCCGGGAACTCCGGTGTTTCCGTGACCTTTGTGACCCCAGGCGAAATTGACTACCTGCGGACCATTGAGGACCTGACCAAGAAGCGGATGCTACCGATGAAGCCACCAACTGCTGAAGAGGCATTCCGTGGCCAGTTGGACACTGCTCTGACGAACGTTAAGGAAATCATGGATAGCGACCTCAGCAAGTTTGATGATGACGCTGCCGCACTGTTGAAGGAATACACTCCGGAGCAGATTGCGTCCGCGTTGTTGAAGAGCGTTGCACCAGATGATGCTTCGTCTGTTCCGGTTAAGATTACACCGGAACGTCCGTTGCCTCACCGCGGTCACGGTGGTGGCCGTAACCGTAATGGCGGTCGTGGTGGTTACCGTGGCAATAACAGCCGTGGCGGTTATCGTGGTGGCCGTAACGGCGAGCGTCGTGGTGGTTACCGCGGATCTCGCGATCGGAACACCAGCTCGGATCACCATGGTAATGGTGGTGGGCGTCGTGATGACCGTCGTCGTGACGACCGCAACCGTTCAGGCAAGAAGCGTAACGGCTTTACTATTCGTACTAAAGATTAATGTTTGGGCTCTTCGTCAAGGAGAGCTGATACATTATATGTGAAGCACTTGGACCTAACTGGTCTAGGTGATTTTTATTATGCTGATTATTCTGCAAATTGCCGTCTTTGCTCCCGCCGACCCGAGACGGACGGTTATTCAAGCGGTACAATAAGCTCTAACCAAAGTGTTTATGGGGGATGATATTATGCGTATTCGACAAATGACGATTCAAGACGACCAGGCCGTCGCTGACCTGGTGCGCTCAAGTTTGTCTCACTTTGGCCTGGATATACCCGGGACGGCCTACTTTGATCCGCAGTTAGACCATCTATTCGAGTTTTACCAACAGGAACAAAGCGGATATTTTGTGTTAGTTGACGACAATAATCATGCGGTCGGGGGCTGCGGCTTTGCGGAGTACGATGGTCCCGTTGCGGAACTGCAAAAATTATACATTAGCCCGGTTGCGCAGGGCCACGGTGCTAGTCGACAATTAGTGGTACGGGCCGAGAGCGCAGCGCGTGCAGCAGGGTTTCAGCAAATGTATCTGGAAACGCACCACAGTTTAACGGTTGCGTGTCAGTTGTACCCCAAGCTGGGCTATCAGCCGTTGCCGGGACCACTGGCAGACGGACCGCACACAACGATGGACCGATTTTTCCTTAAATCACTGTAGAGCGCGCTTTTTCACTTAAGCAAGTTACACTCCAGTTTCTGAGCGTCCCGCTCCGCTCTGTGGTAAACTTATACAATAATAACCTGATAGGAGTATTCCACATATGACAATTGATAATAATCAATTAGTAGCCCGCTACATGAAGCTGCAAGCTGGACATAAGGCCTACTTTGCCGCTATTAGCGACTACGTTGACCAGCAGTTAGATAACCTCTACGCCAAGTTGACCACCACCTTCCAGGACACCCTGACACTGTCCGTCCAGGGTGCAATTGATTACGCTAAGACGCAAAACGTCGAAATCACCTCTGGAATTAACTTAACTTTGGCGACCCAAAACTTCATCATCAAGATGTTGGATAACCAGGGCCTCCTCGTTGAGGGTGGCGCGCACTCTAGTGACGTGGTCATCGGTAAACTGAACTTCGAGAACCGTGCCCGTTACGTATAACCAGTGCGACATCGTGAATAAAAAATCGTGTCGGTAACATGACCACCAAGCTGCAAAGCAATCTTGGTGGTGATTATTACCGACACGATTTTTTGTACGCTATTATTGAACGGTTAAGTAGTCCGGCGCACCATGTTAGCCTCTGCCCGGTTAATTGCCGCCGTGAGTCCCTCGATTTTCCGTTCGGTGGCGTCCAGGAAGTCCACCATGTGTTGCAAAGGCGCGTCGGTCGTCACGTCCACCCCGGCGACGGCCGCTGCTTGCACTGGTGGTAGGCTGTTACCGAGTGCTAGAAATTCGCGCCAACGGGTGACCGCGCTACTTTGGTCTTGATCCAACGCTTGCCAGGCCTGCGTCGCAATCGTGAGGCTGGCCGAGTAACTGTACGAATATAGCCCCAGGAAGTAGTGATCCTGGCGCATCCAGGTAGTTTCCGCACCAGTCAGGTCAACGGTATCGCCCCAGAATTTCCGGAGTAGCCCCAGCTTAATTTGATTAAGCCGTTCTGCGTTGAAGCTCTCACCTTTGTCAATTAGCGTGTACACCTCGCGTTGGAACGCGGCTTCCAGCAAGTGGGTGACGCAGTTGTGGAAGTACGTGTCGCCCAGTAGCCGGGAGAGGGCGAAGCGTTGCAACCGTGCATCGTCGTGGGCCTGCTCGGTCAGGTAGCGGGTGAGCAGTAGCTCGTTAAAGGTTGATGGCGCTTCGCAATGGTAGATGGGCATCACCCAGTTGATGGCGGGATGCGCGTCCGCCGAGTATTGCATCTGGCCAACGTGGCCCAGCTCGTGAATGAGGGTGTACAGCGCGGGCATGGTGTCCGTCCACGTCATCATGATGTACGGGTGCACGCCGTACGGCATCTCCGTGTAGGCACCTGAATCCTTGCCCACGTTAGCGGCATAGTCCACCCAGCGGTCGCCGATGGCCCGGCGCATGAGCTGCTGGTAGTCGTCTCCCAAAACCGCAGTAGCGTGAGCAACAATATCCGCCGCGTCACTTTGGCGGTACTGGGGGGCAAAGTCGGGGTCAATATCAATTTGCAGGTCCGTGTACGTGATGTGGTCGAGCCCACGCACGTCCGCGACGTGTTGGACGTAGCGGCGCATCACGGGCGCGAGCCGGTCCATGAGGACGTCAATTTGACGGTCAAAGAGGGCGCGCGGTACTTCCTCGTCCGCCAACAAGAAATCGATCACGGAGTCGTACCCGCGGAGCGTGGCCTCCGCCTTTTCGCGGGTGACCTGGCCGAGGTACGCGGTGGCGAAGGCGTGTTCGTACTGGTGCAGGGTGGCACTGAACTTGGTGAATGCGGCCCGGCGGATGTCGGTATCAGGATGCTTTTGGTAGGTTTCCTCGTAGCTGACAAAGTCGAGTGGGTGACTTTGTCCGTGTGCACTAAACGTACCGAAGTCCATGTCCCCGGCGATGGTCTGACGCCGCACGTTGCGGAACGTATCCAGTGCGGGGGCCATGCTGGCAAGCGCACCCTCGACGTTGGGCGCGAGTGTGTGACCGTGTGCAACCTGTAAGTGGCGTATGTAGCCGTCGTATTGCGGTCGGAGCTGGCGAACAGTGGCAAGTGTGGACGCCGGCAGATCGGTCAGCGCGGGTAGCAGAAAGCTCAACGCGTTGTCCACTTGAGCCTGAACGTTAGCGTTAGTGGCTACACGGGCGTTGAGGGTGGGGTTCGTGCTGTCCGCGCTTTTCGGAAATGCGGCGTAGCAGTCAACGCATTCCCTCAACGTTTCAATGGCGTTGAGGTCATCAAGTGCCGCGACAATTTGTTCCGGTGCGGTGAGTTGATCTAGGTAGTGGTCGCGGAATGACTGGGACAGTTGTTGCAGTTGCTTATTGGCTGCTCGCCAAGCATCGGGGTCCTTAAAAATTGGACTCAAATCCCAGGTGTCACGTGGATCGATAGCGTTTCGTGGTGGTAAGGCTGTGGGCATAAGTATTCCTCCTGGTAAATTGCATTATTTGGTAGTTAGACAATAACGCTAAACACCCGCCGAAATTACCGACGGGTGTTTAACGTGGATTACTTGTGGGTAACTGATTGGTTGGCATCTACTCCATGCTCCTGTGCTTGTGTTCCGGTTTGTGGTAAGGATGGCTTGGTGGCGGCAACGTCCGGAATCGGTTTAATGCCGGTTAACAACCCGAACAGTAGCGCATCATTGTCATACTCACGGTGCCAGTCTGCTGACATTGCAATCACTTCCCTCATTAGGTAGGGCGGCCCTGTATCCGCCTACAATGAGTGTAAATTAAATTTAAACAAAAAGCCAGTTAAATTTAACTGGCTAATCTCACATTTTTATCTTCTAGAAATCCATAATGGTGGTCCAATCAGTCACACCACCGAGTGCAATCAGGTCGTGCGGGTTGCTGGCGGTGTTGCGGACCAGTTGTGCTAACAGACTGTACGCGTGTAGCACCAACGTGCGGTCGTGGTGGGCAGCCGCTGCCCGCAAACCGGCCACCGCGAACTGGGCGGCGTGTACGGCGTCGTGGGCGTAGAAGTAGGCGAGTGCGCAAAGATAGTTAGTGGCATTGACGTTCGCGCTGAACGGCAACGTGTGGACTACCTTCATGGCCGCAGCTGTGGCAGCGGTCACCGCCGCGACTTTGCGTCCCTGGCCCGCCACTAGCGCGGTGTAGGCGTAGCAAAGTGCCGTCAGGGATGAACGCTGGGGGTTCACGTTGATTGCCATGTGGAGGTTATAGCGTGCACCGTCCAGGTTAGCGTCCACCATTAAGTCGGCAACACCCAGATAAAAGTAGTACGCCTGGGCCTGAGCGTCGTTCATATTTGCGTCGGCGTAGTCGGGGGAATTGAGCAACCGTTTGACTGCGAGGTAATCGCCATCTGCCAGGCTGCTTGCCAGTTGGGTATTATGCCTCTGGCTCCGTCCCACCGGATACTGTTCTGCCAAAGCAAAGTGGTTCAGGCGCACGCCAAGGCGCTGACTAACGCCGATGATGGTGGCAATGTTGGGGACGACCGCTCCGGCCTCGATTGCTGACAGTTGATCTGGGGGACAAATACCGGCCGCTAATTCATCAACGGATTGACCGTGGGCATCACGGGTAGTACGAATGACGGAACCAATTTCTGGGTGCATAAATATGAACACGCTTCTTTCTTAACCAATACCTACACACCCATTATAACAGTTGGGGGCAACAGCCACTTTATGAGCGCCACTTGATCCGCCCGAGTACCCGTCGACCCAGGAACTCTTGCAGAATGATGTAGACGGGGTAGGTCGATACGGCCAGTGGTGCGTACAGTATGAAGAGTCCCCAGTTCCACAACGAAACTAGTGAAAAGACGTGGTTAGCCACGAAGAACACCCCGAACATGGTGACCGCAATCACGGCCAGCATCCCCACTTTGAGTCGGTTGAACGGCCGGGATACCCGGAACAGCACGTTGTAGCAGACGCAAGTAATGAGGAGGGCCACAATGGTTCCCGTGGTGTCAAAGGACAGGTGAAGGGCCGACTCCAGCCAGGTCATCAGCAACGTGTACGCCACCACTTCGAGTGCGGCGGGGGCCGCGAAGGTCATAACCTTCTTCATAAACTGTCCGGTGACCCGGGCAAAGTTTGGTTCGAGTGACAGGAAGAATGAGGGAATGGCCACCGTAACCGCCGAAACCGGCGTGAGGTTGATGGGGATGATGGGATAGTCGGCGTTCAGGAAGATGAAGATAATGATGAGCGCGACGGAGTACATCGTCTTAATGAGGAACAAAGACGCAACACTTTCGATGTTGTTGATGACGCGGCGCCCCTCGTTCAGCACCCCAGTCATGGCGTCAAAGTTCGAGTCGAGGAGCACAAAGTCGGCGATGGCACTGGCGGCTTCACTACCGCTAGCCATGGCGATGGCACAGTCCGATTGGCGTAACGCCAGCACGTCATTGACACCATCCCCAGTCATGGCGACGGTGTGCCCGGCGTCTTGGTACGCGGCAATCAGATGCTTCTTTTGTTCGGGCGTCACGCGACCAAAGACGTTGTAGTCGCGCACCAACGCATCGTAGTCAGGTTGTTCGCCCACGGTGGTCATATTAACGTACTGGTCGGTCCCCTGGATGCCGGCACGCCGGGCAACACTGGCTACGGTAATGGGGTTGTCCCCGGAAATAACTTTGAGCTGCACGTCCTGGCCGGCAAAGTAGGCAAAGGTGTCCATTGCGGCCGGCCGGATTTCGTCGGCAATGAGGACAAAGCCGATTAGGTCGGTATGCGTCAACGGAACGGATAGTGCGTCGGGGGTGCGGCCCACGGCGAGCACCCGGTATCCGGCGGCGGCAGCGTCATTGATAGCGGTGGTGTTCTCGGCGGTGAGGGTGTCGCCAAAGGTGAACTCGGGGGCACCCATAAAGTAGCTGGTGCCATCGCTGAACGTGGCCCCAGACCATTTACGGGCGGAGCTGAACGGCACTGTATTGGTGACGGTCCATTGGGGCGGCTGTGGGAAGTATTCCTTAATGGCGATGGCGGTTTCGTTATCGTCGTTGAGGGCAAAGGTGACTGCGCTGACCGCACTAGCCAGGTCGTCCGCGTCGTGGTCACCAACTGGCACTACACGGTTCACAATGAGGCGCCCAGTGGTAATGGTCCCGGTTTTATCCAGACAGATGGTATCCACGCGCGCGAGGGCCTCAATGGCAGTCAAGGAACGGACGAGAACCCGCCGCTGTCCCAGGTTGCGTGCCCCCACGGCGAGGGCTACGTTCGTCATCAGTACCAGCCCTTCGGGAATCATACCAATCACGGCGGCGCTGGTTGTCAAAATGGCGCGGTTGTAGTCTCCCCGACGCACCATGGAAACGGTAAAGAGTGCAATTCCTAGTGGAATGAGCACGTAGGTCAGCACCTTAATAATCCGGTTAATTGTGGCCAGGAGCTTACTGTTTTTGTCCTTGTCGGTTTGCTCAGCCTTGGCCTCCTTGGCAAGACGGGCCGCAAAGGTATCACCCGCGACTTTGGTTACCATCACCGTTGCGTTGCCGGCCACCACAAAGCTGCCGGATAGTACCGCGTCGTCTGGGCGCTTGGTAATGGAGTTAGCCTCACCGGTCAGGGCGCTTTCGTCCACCTCCAGGTTGCCGTTGGTTAACACCACGCCGTCAACGGGGATCTGCGCGCCCCGCCGCAGTTGGAGGGCATCACCAACCACTAAGTTCTCGGCCGAGATGGTGGTGGTGTGGCCGTCACGGACTACGGTCGCTTGCGGCGCACTAACAATGGTCAGGGAGTCCAGCTGGTGCTTGGAACGGATTTCCTGAAAGGTACCAATGGCCGTATTGAAAATAGCCACCCCGAGGAAGAGTAGGTTGCTGTACGAACCCGTGGTAATGATAAACGCGGCAATGACCACGTTGACCAAGTTAAAGAGGGTGAACGTGTTGCCGGCGATAATCTGGCCCACCGTGCGGGTCAGGGGTGCTTGTTCAACGTTATGGGCCCCCGCGGCAATTTGTGCGTCAACGTAGCTTTGCTTGAGTCCAGTGTGGGGATCTGTCCGCATGGTATCACCTCGATAATGAATTTTAATCTCACTTTATTGTAACGATTCCGCGGGTAATTGTCTTAGGGCCAAAGGTGGACTTCACACAAACTTCGGAAAGGGGCCCTGGTTTAAACAACGGGCTACCACCTGTTGGATTATGGTGGGGCAACGCTAGAGTATAATGATGCATATACGGTAATAGCAAAGGGGACTTCTGTGATGACATACTACGATCAGCACGTGCACACCCATTTTTCATTCGATTCCGAAGCGCAGTTTGCCGATTACCTGCGCCAGACGGGTAACCCGTTCGTCACTACTGAACACCTCGAGATGAGTAATCCGGACGATCATGGTGGCGACAATACTCCCGCGTATGCGGAGTACGTAGCCGAAGAGGATACGCTCCAGCGCCGCTTTCCCAACCAGTTGCTACGGGGCATTGAGATCGGCTACTACGCGCCACGGTTGGACGCAATTCGCCGCTATTTGGCCGCGGGTGATTATGATTTGACCCTATTGAGTTTTCATCATGACGGCCATTACGACTACCAGGACGAACACTTTTTAACGGTGGACCTTGAGCAGCACGTACGCGGCTATTATGCGGCGATGCTCGCTGGGATTCGCCAATTTGGTGATTTTGACGTGCTGGCCCACTTTGATTATGGCCTGCGCGTACTCGACGTGGCGCCGACACAGCTCGCAGATTGGGCGGGCGACACGTTGCGGGAAATTTTGCGCGTAATTATTGAGCAGAACGTGGCGTTCGAGTTAAACACCAAGTCGATGTACCGTTGGCATGACGCTCCGCTCTACGATATGGTGCTGGACTGGTACCTAGAGCTAGGCGGTAAGTTGCTGACGCTGGGAAGCGACGCCCACGCGTCGGATAAGTTTGAATCCGACTTTGCGGCGGCCCGTGCCCTGCTCACGCGCCATAATGTGCACGAATTGGCGACGTTTAGGCGGCATGTGCTACAATCGTTGCAATTTAAGCCCCAGGCGCATGCCGCATGAACGACTAGCCTTAAACTTTAGGGCCGTGAGTGCGATAATGTTTGTAATGCTAAAAAGGTAAGGAGATTTTGTTATGCCCAAAATAAATCCTAACGGGACGCGTTTCATCACGTTAAGCAACGGATACCACCTATGGACCCAGACACAGGTACGGGGATATTCAGTTACTTTGCTTGCACGGCGGGCCTGGTGGGACCAACGAAGTATTTGAGAACTTTGCCGAGCGACTGGCACCGTACCACGTGCGCGTTAGCCGCTATGACCAGCTAGGATCGTTTTATTCCGACCAACCTGACTTCAATGATCCGGCAAACCGTGAGCAATTTTTCAACATCGAGTATTACGTTGACGAGGTTGAAGAGGTGCGTCAGCAGTTGGGGCTCGACCACTTCTTCTTGCTGGGCCAGTCTTGGGGTGGCGTATTGGACATCGAGTACGCTTTGAAGTACGGTGAGCACCTGGCGGGTGTCATTCTGAGCTCAATGATTGATAATCTCGACGAGTACATTACCAGCGTCAACCAGATTCGCGAGTCCATGTTCAGCGCGGATGAAATTAGCTACATGCACACCGTGGAAAGTCAACATAACTTTAGTGATGCTCACTACCAGGAATTAGTTGCCCAGTTGGGGGAGGAGTACCTGCACCACGCGGCGGATCCGCAGCCTCGGCACCTCATCAGCACCATGGCGACGCCCGTGTACAACTACTTCCAGGGAGACAATGAGTTTGTGATGGTTGGTGCCTTGAAGGACTGGGACCGGCGCGGCTACATTCAGCAGATTAACGTACCCATGTACCTGACTTTTGGCGGCCACGAAACTATGCCGCTTGGTGCCGCATCGCGGATGGCGGCTGAGGCCCAGCACGCGCTGTTGCACGTGACACCACATGCGGGCCATGGTCAGATGCTCGACAACCCCGACGACTACTTTGCGGGACTCGGCGAGTACCTGACCGACGTGCACACGGGTCGGTTTAACGATTAGTGCAAAGTTGATCGTGGTAACGGTTGCATATGCATTTAGTTAGCGTGTGCTGTATAATAGTTAGTAATTTTTGCAATGGAGGTTCCTATGTTAGAGAAGAAATTGTACCAAACGATGTTTGCCCACTCGTTTAACATTCCTGTGACGGTGAACTACTGGGATGGCACCAGCGAGACCTACGGCGAAGGCGCTGTCCAGGCAACTGTTAGCATCAACAAGGCCATCTCGATTAAGGAACTTTCCAAGAACGCATCGTTAGCGCTGGGTGAGGCCTACATGGCCGGTGATATTGACGTTACTGGACCTGGTGATCGGCCAATTCAACGCGTTTTGACGGCTGCCTACGAGAGTGCGGGTAGCTTTATGCGCAACAAGAAATTTATTAAGTTCCTGCCCAAGCAGTCGCACACTGAGTCCAAGAGCAAGAAGGACGTGCAGAGCCATTACGATATTAGTAATGATTTCTACAAGGCGTGGTTGGACCCAACCATGACGTACTCCTGTGCCTACTTTGAACACGACACGGACACACTGGAACAGGCTCAGATTAACAAGGTGCACCACATCATCAATAAGTTGGACCCGCAACCGGGTAAGACGTTGCTGGATATCGGTTGTGGCTGGGGCACGCTGATGCTGACCGCGGCCAAGGAGTATGGGCTGAAGGTTACTGGTATCACTCTGAGTGAGGAGCAATACAAGTACGTTCAGCAGCGCATTCACGATGACGGGTTGGAAGACGTAGCGGAAGTCATTTTGGAAGACTACCGTGAGCTGGACCGCAAGTTTGATTACGTGACGTCCGTGGGGATGTTTGAACATGTGGGTCAGGAGAACCTCGGGCTCTACACCCAGAAAGTGGCCGACCTGATGAATGATGACGGGGTGGCTTTGATTCACGGTATCACCCGGCAGCAGGGTGGGGCGACGAACGCCTGGTTAACGAAGTACATTTTCCCTGGCGGGTATGTGCCAGGTCTGACCGAAATGACGCAGCACATCGTTGACGCGGGGCTACAGATTAACGATCTGGAACCACTGCGTCGGCATTACCAGCGGACTACCGAAATTTGGGATCATAACTTCAACGCCAAACGTGGGGCAATTCGTGCAGAGATGGGCAAAGAATTTGTCCGGATGTGGGATCTGTACCTGCAGGCGGCCGCAGCCTCGTTTGAGTCTGGAAACATTGACGTTATCCAGTACCTCATTTCGAAGGGAGCATCAGGCAAGAACCTGCCCATGACCCGTGAATACATTTACGCACACGAACAATAATTATTGCGATAGCACCAAAAAGGCGGGCCCCGTTTTGAGGGCCCGCTTTTGGTTGGCTGTACCTGGCCATACGTGGGGATGCACTGCGACCGTCCGTTACACCCACCGGTTGTCTGTCACGGATGGGGCGCGGGATAATGATATGTGGATCATTCGTTGGTTGGCGTTTCCAGGGCGGCGTTGAGCTGTGCGAGCAGTTCGGTTAGCTGTGCCAGTTCGCCGTCACCCATGTGTTGGGTGATGATTTGGAACCGCTCGCGGGCGTGGCGGTAATGATACGTTCCACGTCGGCCCCAGTGGTTGTCAGGTGGATTAGGCGGCGCCGGTGGTCTTCGTTGGCAGTATTTTGCTCAACGTACCCGAGGCGTAGTAGTGAGCTAATCTGCCGGGCGATGGCGGGTTTGGTCACACCGCGCAGTTTAACGATGTCCGTTAAGGTCTGCACGCGTTCCACGGCGATATCGCGCATGATTTGGTATTGTTCAAAGGAAATTTGGTAAGGACTGACCGCCGCTTGTAGCGCCGCGGTAAAACCCTTGACGGCGCGGAAGTAACTGTCAATGAAGGCGGTCATGGCTTGATCAGTGTTCATAGTAATGCCTCCCGAAATGATGTGTGGCGTGTCACACCTTGTGACCGCTGTGATAATGGTGAACGACGGCAAGGATGGAGGAACGAAGTAATGAAACGATGGTTTAGCAAGCATAAGTGGGTGTGGTGGTTGTTGGGCGGGTTAGTGACCTTGATTGTGGTGGCTTACTGTGCGGCCTGCCTGTACTTTTACAACTTTGCCTTTGTCCCCAGCAAGAAAAGTTTTCTCGGTAGCGGCAATACGCGCCAGGAGCGGGTGGATAAGGATTGGCTACAGCACGTCCGTAAGCAGACGTGGCACGAGTCGGCCACGGGACATGCCACGTGGCAGCTAGTGGCGGATTACGTCCCGGCCACACACAAAACGACGAAGACTGTCGTGGTGGCCCACGGTTACATGAACACCAAGGAGGATATGGCCAGCTATATTCGCTTGTTCCACGATGCGGGTTACAACGTGCTGGCGCCTGACGACCGGGGTCACGGCCAATCCGACGGCAATTACATCGGTTATGGCTGGCCGGACCGGTTGGATTACCGTGGCTGGATTAAGCAGGTAATTACACGCGTGGGCCCGAATAGCAAAATCGCAATGTTCGGCGTCTCCATGGGTGGGGCGACCACGATGTACACTGCGGGGCTGAAATTACCGCATCAGGTCAAGGCGTTCATTGAGGATTGCGGGTACACTAGCATTGCGGACGAGTTAGCGGCTAAGGCTCAGTCGATGTACAACCTACCACGCTGGCCGTTAGTACCGGGCGTTATTGCCACGGCTAGTGTCATTACCCACAACAACTTTGCGGCCGCGAAGACGAGCAGCACCCTGGCGCGCAATCGCCGACCGATGCTGTTTATTCACGGGGCCAAAGACGATTTCGTTCCGACCAAGATGGTGTACGCCAACTACCGGTCGACCCGTGGCCCCAAGGAGTTATGGGTGGTCCCCGGGGCGGGACACGCGAAGAGCCTGGCCACCCATCCGGCCGCGTACAAGCGTCGCGTACTGAACTTCTTGGGTCAGTACTTCAAGTAGTATCCGGTTCACTCCAACTATTATTGTAGCCGCGCAACCGTTGCTACCCCTACATTTGTGGGCAAAGTTGGTCCTAATCTGGTTAGCGGCATACAAAACGTGCAAAGATTGCTAGCACTAATTGATGGCAGCAAAAAAGCTTCCGGGCAGATTGTCTGGAAGCTTTTTTTTGAGCACTTAAAATTATTAATCGTCCTGGTCGTTCGTTGCTGACGCGGCACTGGTAGGGGTAGCCTCGTCGTTGTCGGCATCGGGTTGGTTATCCGTCACCTCAAACCAGTCGAAGAACCCTGGATCATAGTCAATTACCTTGAACGTAAAACGGCCCAACTCAATTTCGTCGTTTTGCTTGAGGTTGGGGTACAGTTCGATGATGGAGCCACCAACCGTTACCACGTCGGAATTTTCAAAGTCCGGGATGTCGGTGTGGAAGAACCGCTCAAAGTCGTACATCGTGGTTTTACCACTAACCTTGTAGACGTTATCTTTGTCCGTCGCCAGAATGTACTCGTCGGACACATCATCGATTTCATCTTTGACCGTACCGAATAGTTCCTCGTAAATATCTTTGTCTGTCACAATACCACTTGTCCCACCATACTCGTCCGCGACGACGACAATTGGCGCCTGGCGCCGAATCATCTGCTGCAGGATATCATGAATCGGTGTGGATTCGGGTACGGTTACGATTGTCCGCAATACTTTGGACATCGTGATGCTATCGTCAGCCAGCGACTGACGAATTAGGTCGTACACGTAAACGTAACCCAGAATCTTGTCCTTGTCGCCGTTCGCGACCACGGGGAACCGGCTAAAGCCTTCCTTGAGGTACAGGCGTAAAACGTCATGAACCGTGTCGGTAACGTCCACCACAATCAGGCGCGTGCGGTCGACCATGATGTCCCGGGCAGTTTTGTCGTTGAGGTCAAAGGCGCGTTCCATGTAGACGACATCGTTCTTATCCATGTCACCGGTTGAAATGGCGTTTTTACTCAGGTTGAGAATTTCAGCCTGTGAAAAGGCCTCGTTGCTCTCGTCCGCGGGTTTGATCCCCATCATTTTCACAATACCGACTGACGATTTGTTTAGTAACCATACAAACGGGTAGAAGATGATGTGAAAGTAATGTAGTGGGGTCACCACGAACATTAGGACCTTGATTGAAAAGTCGATGGCAATGTTCTTAGGCACAATTTCGGTTAAAACGACTTCGAGGTACGTCAGGATAATCACACCAAGGATGGCACCGATTGTCCGTAGCCCACCTTGAGGTAGTTGCAGGTGGACCAGACCCATGAGGTCAATGAGGAGAAACTCAACGGTTTCCTCACCAATCCAACCAATGATAATCCCGGCCAACGACACACCCACTTGGGTGGTGGACAGGTACTCATTCAGGTTGTGGACCATCTTCAACGCACGGGTGAGGCGTTTTTTTGTTGCCCTGCCCGCTATCCAATAATTCTTCCAAAGCACTGGGACGACTTTGTACCAGTGCAAATTCACTCGCAACGAAAAACGCCGCGAAGATGAAGGTAACGACCATCACCAGTATATTCGCGGCGACTTGGCCACTATCCATATGTTCATTCCCCATTTCTCATTTTGGTAAACTGGAACTATTTTATCATGAATCTGCCGTTTATGTTCTATTAAGTCATAAAAGTGCGCATAAATATTCGCGTTGTCATACATTGTGCCGTTATCTGGCTACCTTTGCGGACGGAATACTAGCGTGTTGCCAGTTGTTTGGGTGTTGTTCCATACCCGGCCGCCACATTCTAGTGGGTCGGTGAGTACACGGCGGATCGTCGCGACGTTTAAGCCGTCATTAATGATGACTACACAGCCGTGTTTAGCATCCACCACGCCGGTGGCCGCCGCCGCGCCAATTAGTTCCACGTTGCTGGTAACCCGTGCAACCATGATGTCATACGCACCGCCTAGTAGCTGCCAGTGGTTTGCGGGCAGTAGGCGGTAACGCAACTGGGCGCTAGCTGTGTGCTGGCGTGCAGCATCGACTTGATGTCGATGCTGGCTAACGCCAATGACCGAGTCCGCCCCAGCGTTAACGGCGTACTCCGTGAGCCACGACGAGCCCGAATTGATAACGGCCACCCGCTTGTTGCGTAGGCTGGGTAGGGCCGCAACGATTCCGGATTCAACTTTGGTGGGCGCCGGCAGACCACTGAGTGGATTCTTGGGCAGTACGCGGTTGCGCATGGATGGGTACTGGTGCTTGGAGTGTTTCTGATTCATGACAAAATTCGCTTTCTGATTGTGAGTGGTGATGTTCAAAATAAATAGGGTCGAGAAGCTCGCGCGGAGTATTCAGGACCCAATTTGCTACGATTATTAGTCAACGAAAATGATGGCAAAGTGGTGGTCGGCCGTGTCCACATTAATGGATACGTGCCGGTTCAGGTCATCGACCAGAGCACGTGCCACCTGCATTTTACCTTCAAAGGTGGTTACGTCAACCATGGTTGTGAACGCCTTAAAGTCATAATTTTCAGCAATGAACGGGGCGTCGGTAACGTAACGAAGGTTGTTTTCGTCGTGCCGGCTACCCGGTTGTAATACTGAGTCGATGTAGTGGTACAGTTCACTCGGCGTGAAGTGGAGTGGTGCAACCAGCTCTGTGGTGATATCGAAATTGGGCGCATCATCAATCATCGCGTCATTAACGGTTACTTGTGTCAGTCCTTGGTATAGTTTCATGATGGTTCCTCCCTTGAGTTGAACGAACGGCTGCGGCGCTCTTCATAGTCGAGCTCCGCAGGCCAGAAGACGCCGCATAAGCAACTCTAACCAAAAGGCCAAACCCGGGCCTTTCGGTTAGAGTTACTTATACTCTGCCTTCTAAACGGCCTGCTGCGCTCTGTGTTCATAGTCGAGCTCCACCCCGCAGAAACCTGCACATAACCCACTTTGACGATGAAGCCAAGTGCGGGCTTCACCATCAAAGTACGTTATGCTCCGGTTTCTAACCGCGGGGCTGCGCTCTGTTTCATAGTCGAGCTCCACCGTGCAGAAGGTGCCGTGTAAGCAATGCGGACCACCCAGCCAAAAGCGGGCTGGCTCGTCCGCATCACTTACACTCTACCTTCTAACCGCACGGTTCCGCTCTGTGTTCCTTTATCCCGCTTCCTCCAAGTACAACCGCTGCAAATCATCGCGGTCCGTCTTGGATAGGCCAATAACGTCGTGTAGGTACGTGTCCATGCCGCCGTAATCCGCCTTAATGGTTGCCAACGCGCTGTCTAAGAATTCCCCGTGGACGGTCCACAGGTCGTGGATACTTTGCAACAAGTTGGCGTTACCGCCGTGATCGCGCGTTTCCTGCATAATATCGTTTAGTGGTGTCTGGATGAACTGGTTGGCGGCCAGGTAATCGGCCCGAATGGTTTGGGAGTCAACGCCGAGTGCGCTGAGTAAGTACACGGCGCCCATACCCGTACGGTCCTTACCGGCGGTGCAATGGAAAAGTGTGGCGTGTTCCTGATTGCTACTAAGTAATACCCTGAAGAACCGCTGGTAGGCATCCTGCGCCGGCTTTTGTAGCACCAGGTTGCGATAGGTCTGCACCATGTTTTTGAATCCGCCCTGGGCATCCTGCGAGAACTCGGCCTGTTCTTCTTCCCACGTTTTGGATACCTGAGTTTGGTCGGTAATGAAAACGGGTAGGGAGGAATAGTTGGCCGCCGGAAGCTGCCGGTCGGGTGCTTGGCTCTGCTCATCCGGCGAGCGGAAGTCTACGTCGTGGCGGACACCATATTCACTGAGAAAGTGCACGTCGCGGTCCGACAACTGGTCCAGTTTGCCCGAACGCACCAGGCGGTGGTTCCGGATACGCCGGCCGTCGGTGGTGGTGTACCCGCCAAGATCACGGAAGTTAAAGCCATGGTGAATGTTTAACAGGTTTGGTTGCATGCAAGCACCGTCCTTCGTTACTAATTTAATCGCTAGGTCTAGTTTACAACGTGTTGGCGGGCAGGCCAAATGTTATCGTAATCAATTGCCAGTAATTACGGCTAAAGCAGTTTTTCTAGGCATCGTCACTACGTTGCTTCCTTTGGATAACGTTGCCGCTGATCGGCCAGCGCATCCCCTGAAATCCCCGAATCTCGATGGTCAGTTTGGTGTGTTCATGAATCGCATTGACGGTTAGTTCTAGTCGTTCTAGGTCGTCACTGGGTAACGAGTGTAGGGGGATGGATTTGTGCCGCTGCTTTTGGGGCAAAATATTGAAGAAAAAGTTGAAGCTGTGGTTGTAGCGGTCGTCCACCAGCGTAATCCAGTAACGGGTCCGACTGTGCCGCGTAAATAGTTGGTCGACACGCTGATTGATGGTATCTGCGTCCTTATTCATAGCTATTACCTCCATTATGTCCGCCCACGAGCCCGGCGCGGTTGATGGCCGTGCCGCCAGTGAGTTTGCTTTTGGCGTAGACGAGTGCGGTGA
The DNA here is from genome assembly GCF_001311175.1 of Lacticaseibacillus pantheris DSM 15945 = JCM 12539 = NBRC 106106. GTDB lineage: Bacteria > Bacillota > Bacilli > Lactobacillales > Lactobacillaceae > Lacticaseibacillus > Lacticaseibacillus pantheris. Next base: position 43,653 of record NZ_BBAI01000016.1, read on the forward strand.
AACCAAACCGTGAGCGAATGGTGTCTACCGTGCGTTCAAGGGTGTTATCGCGAATTTGTTGTTGCAACGGACGGAACAGTTCTAGCTGCTGGCCGCTGTCATTACCGAGGTGCCCGCAACTGACGGCAATATTGCGGACGCCCTCGCCGGTCCAATAATGGTCAAAGATACGTAGTAGGGCGGCGATAATGTCATGGTTGCTGTTAGTGGCGCTGACGGTGACCTCGGCCCCGAAACCACCACGGTTAGCAACACTAGCCGATGCGTAGTTAAAGCCGATGCTCAAGCTAACTTTGGTGCATTGCAGATGGCGGTGTCGCAGTCGTGCGGCAACCTGTTCGCCAATTTCTTTGACCACCAGGCGAATTTCGTCGCGGTGCACGTAGTCACGGGGGAGTACCTGTGAGTTACTGATACTCGGTGATTTAGGAGGCTCTACCTGACCGGGATGCGCACGGTCAATGCCCCAGGCAAGGGCAAATAGTTGCTCGCCAACCAGCCCAAACTCTGCGCGGAGTGCGTAGGGGTTAGCGTGGGCGAGGTCCCAGATATTGTTGATGCCGATTTTGCGGAGGTGGTTGGCCGTGCGGTGGCCGATGCTCCAAACATCCTCCATGTTTGTGATTGTCCACAGGCGTTGCGGTACGTTCTGATAGTTGATCTCCGCAATGTTATCGTGATTGTGCTTGGCGTAAATATCGAGCGCAACTTTGGCCTGCAAAGGGTTATTGCCAATGCCGACGGTGGTGTAAATCCCCGTCTCTTCGTGAATTGTGAGCTGGATTTTACGCGCAACATCCCACGGACTTTGTCCAGACAGGCGCCAAGAGTGCGTTAAATTGAGGATGGCTTCATCAATGGAGTATGGCCAGATATCGGCGGGGGCCGTGTACCGTTGAAAGATTTGGTTAATCTGGAGGTTCTTCTGAATGTACATGTTCATCCGCGGAGGGACCACGATTAGTTGCTCGTCTTGAGGCAGATCACGCTGACGGGATACGTTGGCCTGTAGGTGGTACATCCTCTTGGCTTTGGGGGATGTTGCGAGAATTAAACCACCATTGGTATTTTCCTGCTCGGACATGACGACGAGAGCAACTTTGAGGGGGTGCAAATCGCGGGCGACACACTCAGTCGACGCGTAAAACGAGCGGCTGTCGATTAAAAAGAATACTCCGTGGGGTTCATATTGGTAATCCAAAGCGTCACACCTCCCTCTGCCCACCATTATACGAACATACGTTCGCATGAGCAAGCCATAAATCGGTCTTAGGTCTGGTGTGCGCAAAGATGAATTTGGCGATAATATGATTATTCAATCAATTACACATGACGGAGGTTTACACAATGAAGAAGTTAATCTGGGCAATCATCGCGGTAGTGATCGTTGGTGGCGTTGGTTTTGTCGGTATCAAGGAGTACCTCAATGTGTACCGTTCGGACACGGCGTACGCGGTTGTACCAGCCACTCCGAAAAAGACGGTGACCAGGGATAGCGACGGCAAGAAAGTGACCGATAGTCAGGGCCGTCAAGAATATTCGTACGACTACACCTTTAAGTGGGTAACTACCGACGGACAAACACGCACCGTTGGCTTTGAACAATCCAGTGCGAACCCTACCCCGTTGGCACCTGGTAGTTACGTGAAGGCAGATGTTAGCAAGACTCGCGTGACTAAGGGCCCCTTCAGTGTGAACGCAAAGGACGTACCAGCTAAGGTGCTGCAGCAATTGAAGTAGTGTTGGTATGGTAATACGAATTAATGTACGGCAACCAGTAATAATAACGGACTAGTGGTGTCTACTTTGTTCAAACAGGAGTCGCGGTGACGTAGCCGCGGCTCCTTTGCTATTGGTCTACTTGGCGAATTAGGGAAGAGGGACTAACTCGTGTAAATCGGCACCAGATGGTAGAATGATACGGTTAATACGAGGGGGTGCCAGCATGCAATTTACGTTTCAACTAACTGCCCGGAATGAAACAACCACAAAGAGGCTATTGGATCGCTACGGTGTTAGCTACCGGCTGTTTAAGCGTATGGCGGACGGTCATGCCATCACCGTCAAGGGCAAGACGGTGGGCAATGTACCGCTGGCCAGTGGTGATCAGGTCATCTTTGCATTGCCGACCGACAAACCGGTTGTTCCGGCTGATGGCAACCTGGACATTTTATTTGAAGACGAAAACTGGCTGGTGGTGAACAAGCCTGGCGGATGCGCTAGCGTACCGGGTCCAAGCAATCCGCGGGGGAGTCTGCTGAACGTAGTGGCGGGATACCTCGTGCAACAGGGGTATGACGCGGCACAGCCCGCCATCATTACGCGTCTGGATCGTGACACTGCGGGCGTGGTGCTGGTAGCGAAGCACCCGCTGGCTCAGGCGCGTCTGGATCGGCTAGGGGTGGATCAGACGGTGCACAAAGAATACTTGGCGGTTGTTGGCGGCGTAGTTCCCCAAAACTGGGGTCGCCTGGAAGTGGCGTTGGGTCGTGACCAGGATGGTGTACATCGTCGCGTGGATTCAGCGGGCCAATACGCGCGCACCGATTACGTGGTGCTCAAGCGGGGACAGCAAGCGACTTTGGTTAGATGCACGTTACGTACGGGCAGGACGCACCAGATTAGGGTACACATGGCTTACCTAGGTCATCCGTTGGTAGCGATGCCCTATATGGCGGGGATGTTAGTGTCCAGGAGGGGCAAGCGCTGTTGGCGCAACGTTTGGTGTTTACCGATCCGTTTACTAACCACACAGTCGACGTGCAGTGTCCGGTACCCGCGGCGTTGACGCGGTTGCTGTAGTGACTACCGTTATTCGCGTGGCGGTTCTGGCCGGTGGGGGTGCCGTGGCGTGCTACGACTTTGCGGACCGCTCCACGGTGACCGCTGCTAGGGTGAAACCTCCAACCGCAAAAACCGCGGTTTCCGGTGCGACGGTGAAACCTCCAACCGCAAAAGCCGCGGTTTCCGGTGCGACTTAGAGCCTGTCTGCCAAGTGCGGGCAGCCAGTCTCTAAGTTCGTCGCGCCGTACATCGCCTGCAAATGAGGCTCTCGGACTGGCTACGCCATTCCTGCGTGCGTTCCCTAACAGCGGTCACCGTTCCGGGTCCAGTCGTCTCCGCACCCCACGGCACCCCCAACCGGCCATAACCACACTTGCAAACGAATTTACAAATGATTTGTTCGACTATAACTATCATCATGACACGATTGTAATTGAAGCCGGTATCTTTGCCTGACGGCTTGACTTTTTGCCATGATTCGGTAAACTTAATGAGTTACTAAAACACAATGAGGTGAACGAAATGCGGAACAACATTTTACTCGCATGCGCCGAAACCGGCGAACGTATCTACCTGACTTCCAAGAATAAGCGCAACACACCAGAAAAACTGCAGCTGAAGAAGTACTCTCCAAAGCTGCGTAAGCGCGTGGTTTTCACCGAAGTTAAGTAATTGATACCACTAATAAAAGCCGCCTGGGGAAATTTTCTCTGGATGGCTTTTTGTTTGGACATTTAATTACATTTGTTGATTGATGTTGGTACCGTTTGCGAAAATACCCCAAGAAGTACTGAAAGAATGGTATAATGACGGTAAATAGCGACATGGAGGGATTTACAATGACCACGCAGGCAGAATATACGGAGTTATACCAAAAGCGGTTAGCCATGATTGAGGACAATCCGCAGTACACGGTATTGGCGAGCATGAACCAGCCCATGACTGATGGCGACGAGCGTGTAACCCAGTATATCGTGTACACCGACATCAAGCGTGACGACCAGAAGCGTAAGACGGCATCCATCTTTGTTTACACTCCGTACAAAAATGTTGATAAGTACGGTCATTCCAAGGCTGACTACCAGTCGCAATTACTATTTGAACTGAATATTTGGGACCATGCGGTTCACATCACCGTGTTGGAGACGCTGGGCAGTGAAAGCCGGCTAGCCTTCTTTGATTACCAGAACCTCGGCCTTGCTCAGTTGGCGGTCACGGCACTGTTGAACCTCATCAAGAAGTACGACGTCCAGGAGGTTGACGGTAACATTAGTTCGTTCGACCGTGATAAGTTTGAGAAAATTACGCACATATTCGATAAGTTCGGTTTCACCGTGACCACAATGGATGCGGAGCACGGAATCGGCAAAATTTTCAAGGCCGTGCAGTCGGATTAGGTTGGGATATCCATTAAAATAGCGTTCAGCTGAGTTACGTGACTCGGCTGAACGCTATTTTGATGCTGTGGGCCTGTGGCAGGTGCCAGTAATCCACGCTAGATGATCTGGTGTGATGTAAAGGGAATGCCCAGCTTGTTAAACATCAGCTCCTCGACGGTGATGAAGAGGCGGTAAAAGTCGGATCCGCTGACATCCGTGGCCCACACGAACACGCGCTGTGGGTCGGATGCTTCCGCCTGGAACAATTTGGCGTCGTCCACACCAGTGATGATGAGGTCGGCCGGCTGGTCGGATTCTGTTTCAGGCATGATGTGGACAAAACTCATGTTGCCAATGAAGGTGGCTAGACGCCGGCTGTTAAAGTCGTTGTTTGTCACCAGTATGCGGCAGTTAACCATTTGTTCCCACTCAAAGTCGGTCAGGTGGGGCGCCAGGAGGTAGCATAGTTCTTCACATATTTGCTGACAGGCCGTGACGCTATATTGTTGGTCGAGTCCGAGCTGCAACATGATGGTTGGTTGGGCCGCGACGAGTGTTTTGTAGATGTTACTGTGGGTGTACAGCTCGCTTTCGGGGTCGTTCATGCCCATGATGGTTGGAAAGTTTGGCCCACCAACAATGTTAGCTAGTGCGACCCTAATAAAATTAGTCACGAGCACGGGATCGTCTTTTACAGTGAGCGTGGCCCCGTTACGGCGGTGATTTTCTAGGCAATCAACTAGAGCGTCCACGTAACGGTGGATAACGTTGTCGTTACCCATGATGGTATCGTACAGGGGAGCCCAAGCGTGGTGGTCATGCGTAAAGTTGAACTCGATGGCCCTTTGAAAGGCCAAAAACTGGTTTTCGCGCGCTAATTCACTGCGCGACAGTCGGGGATACCATTGTTGGTTAATCGGAGCGGTGACCAACTCGCTATGATTCCAAAGGTGTTCCCACGTAGCATGGGGCCTAGGGTGTGCCCGTGTGCGATTCTTAAATCGCAACGGCCAGCATTAATAGGTTGCGCAGTCGGTCAATGGTATTCATACCGACTTGAGGAAGTTGGGCGTACCGCTCAGCAATCCGGTTTTGAGGGACGGTGGTAAATGGCCATTCAACGCCACGAAAACAAAGCCAGTAAAAAATATAGAGGAACTGACGGATGTTTTGTTCACTACCGCTGAATCCGGGCCTGCTAAAAGATAGTTTGATACCATGTAGCTCCAGCATGGTGCGCAAAGGTGTGGTTTTTCGGGCTAAGGTGGACCGTGAGATGAAGTGATCCTGGCAGAAACGGTCGGTATTGGCCGAGCGACTTTGTATGATGTAGTCCAGGTACTGGAACTGAATTGATTCCTGCAGCAAGAACAGCCGGTATTGGTCAATGGTTACGGGTAAAAAAATCCCCCGCCAGTACGTTCTTCTTCACTGTGGGACCGGAGCGCCCGGTGATTGTTTCAATGTCATTGAGTAATTCTTGGAATACGTTGTAGCTCTGTTGATACGATATATGTAGGTGGTTACCTAGGTCGGTGATGGTAAAGCCAGACTCGTCCATGGACTTGAGCACGCGGAACATGCGTAATTTTTGAATGTCTGCGTTTTCTAGAAAGACCTCTTCGAACAGCATGACTAAACTCCCTCCATGGGCCATTTGGTATTGCAATTATACAACGGTCATTATATCAGAAAAAACGTGTAGATGTTATCTGTACGGATGCCTGGTGGCTCGTGCTAGGCCGATCTTATGGTGGAAATGTAGTTGCATTAAATAGTTATGGTGTTTGTAATGCGGTAGGACTTACCCATATTGAGGGGATGGGTTGGGGCCGTGTTAGTGGTGCTAACGATGAGGCGCGCGTTTGGCGCATGAACGATGGAAGGTGGGGGCTCGACTTTGTCTAGTTCAGGTTGTAGCTATTTACGATTGGGCACTTGTATTGCAATTGGGATTGCGGTATTTTAACAGTAAGAGTTAAACACGTTATTAAGCGCATATAGGCGATTAAGAGAGCGGGCGGTTGGTGCAAAGCCCGTATCGCTAAGTCCAGCGTGATAGTGGGTGGTGAGAGCCACACGGAGACGGCCGTTACCCGTAAAGAGTGCACCAGGCATAATGTTGGTGAACATGGGTGGTACCGCGGAAAAGGAGCCTTTCGTCCCAATTGACGGAGGGCTTTTTGTGTACAAAATTTGCGGTTAGTCTTGGCTGGCCGGAAGGTAAACTTCTATATAATGTCAGTATTTGTAGTGATTGGATACGTAAATGGAGGAAAGACATGCTAGATATCAAATTATTACGGCAAAAGACGGACTGGGCTAAGTCCGAGTTAGCTAAGCGGGGAATTAAGCCTGAGGAAATCGACGAGCTGCTGGGGTATGATGAGCAGCGTCGTGCGGCGTTGACCAAAGTTGAAGAGCTGAAGGCGGAACGTAACCGGGTTTCCGGTGCCATTGCACAAATGAAACGTGCTCACGAAGACGCCAGTGAACAAATTACCGCAATGCGGAATGTGGGTCAGGAAATTGGGGAGCAGGACAAGGCTGTCGCTGAGCTGGAAGAAAAGGCCAACTATATTCTTGTACGGTTGCCTAACATCCCTGATGACTCGGCTCCGGCTAGTTTGAATGAGGATGATGCCCGCGAGGAACGTAAGTGGGGGCAGATTCGCGACTTTGGCTTTACCCCTAAGCCGCATTGGGAAGTGGGCGAAAATCTCGGCATTCTAGATTTTGAAAATGCGGCCAAGGTTTCTGGCAGTCGCTTTGTATACTATCGGGGTGCTGGTGCGCGCTTGGAACGGGCAGTGTACAACTTCTTCTTGGATGAACACTATAAGGAAGGCTATACGGAGGTGCTACCACCGTACCTGGTTAACGACGACTCGATGTTCGGCACTGGTCAATTTCCTAAGTTTGTGGGTGACAGTTACACAGTCACAAACGAGGACAGTGATTTAACACTCATCCCAACGGCGGAAGTACCATTGGTTAACTATTACCGCGATACGGTAGTTGATGCAGAGCAGTTGCCGATTAATGTAACGGCGCTTTCGCCGGCCTTTCGTTCTGAAGCGGGAAGTGCGGGCCGCGATACACGAGGCCTGATCCGGATGCACCAGTTCAATAAGGTCGAGATGGTTAAAGTAACGAAGCCGGAAGATTCCTGGCAAGAATTGGAAAACTTGACGCATGACGCCGAGGACTTGTTGCAAAAGTTAAATTTGCCATACCACGTAATTACGCTGGCCACGGGGGATGCTAGTTTTACTTCCGCCAAGACCTACGATATTGAGGTATGGATTCCCGCACAAGATACGTACAGGGAGATTTCTAGCTGCAGTAACTGTACTGACTTCCAGGCCCGGCGTGCCCACATTCGTTACCGCGACGATAACGGTAAGTTACAATTAGTGCACACATTAAATGGGTCCGGCTTGGCCGTCGGGCGTACGGTAGCTGCCATTTTGGAAAATTATCAGAATGAGGATGGTACCGTGACGGTGCCTGATGTCTTGGTACCGTACATGGCAGGACAAACAATAATTGGCAAAGAGAAATAGAACACGTGTATTTATGCAGATAATCGAATGATTATCTGCTTTCTTTTACTCTCGTTCGTATTTGAATAAAAGTTCAAATAAGTCGCACAGAGTGCTTGACGCTGGCCGTGGTGGCTGGTAAGATATTTTATGTTGTTCAGGGCGAACAGCTAAAGCCACGCCCGAGCAACGAATGCTCATCTCGTTAATGCAAAACATCGAATAATCATTCGAAAAAAATGTATTGACACTGACAACGACGGATGCTAAGATATCTAAGTTGCCTC
>NZ_BBAI01000017.1 GCF_001311175.1 Lacticaseibacillus pantheris DSM 15945 = JCM 12539 = NBRC 106106
ATTTACCCGGGCGTTTAAAACGAGCTGCGCCCCGCAGAAACTTGCGTGTAACCCGCTACGACAGTGAAGCCAAGTGCGGGCTGGTTACTGTCCTAGAGAATGCTGCAGCGGGCCCGATTTACTCGTGCGTTTTAAAACGAGCTGCGCAGGCCAGAAGACGCCGCATAAGCAACTCTAACCAAAAGGCCAAAACCGGGCCTTTCGGTTAGAGTTACTTATGCTCTGCCTTCTAAACGGCCTGCTCCGCTCTCTCTACTCCACCGAAATCAAATACGGGTACAACGGCTGCCCACCATCGTGAATTTCAACTTCCAAATCGTCGTGAGCATCCATAATTGCAGCCTCAATCTTTTCTGCCTCGGCCTCTGAGCCCTCAGTACCCACAATGAGCGTGATAATCTCCGAGTCCTCATCCAGCATAGCTTCAATCGTGTCAATCGTGGTCTGCAACCGTTCCTGACCGTCCACCTTGATGTCCCCATCAATTAAACCGATCCAGTCGCCGTTGTGTATCTCCAACCCACCGATATTACTGTCACGAATCGACTGCGTAATTTCACCGCTAACCACGTTGCCTAACGCCTCAGTCATCGCCGCCGCATTGTCAGCCAGACTTTGCTCCGGATTGTATTCCAATAGGGAGGTCAAACCCTGGTTGACCGTCTTACTCTTCACGATTGCCACGTCTACGCTGGCTTCCTTCGCCGCCGCATCCGCCGCCATGAAGATATTACCGTTGTTTGGCAGAACAATCACACGTTTAGCGTGCGCCTGCTTGATTGCATCCAAAATGTCGTTGGTGCTTGGGTTCATGGTCTGACCGCCAGACAGCACGTACGTCACACCCAAACTCTTGAACAGCTCGGAGAGACCCGCACCCGAAGCAATCGCCACGACACCAAACTCTGCCAACGGCTTTGCAGCCTCCGCCTCAGCGTTGTCGCGTTCAATGATACTCTCGTGCTGCAACCGCATGTTGTCAATCTTGATTTTATCCAGACTACCAAACCGCTTACCGTACCGGAAAACGGCCCCAGGATGCTCCGTGTGCACGTGTACCTTCACTACCTCGTCATCAGCAATTACCAACAAGGAATCGCCATAATCGGCCAGATAGTTGCGGAACTCGTCGTAATCGAACTTGTTCGTTGCACCATCATTACCCAGACCAACCATCATTTCGGTACAGTACCCGTACACGATATCGTCTGGGTTTAACTGTGTCTGCGCGTCCACCGCGTTGACCATTTCGGTCATTTCGGCGTCATCCGGCACGTAGTTTTCATCAATTTGTTCACCGGACAATCCGGACTGGAACCCTTCGTACAAGAAAGTCAGTCCCTGACCACCGGAGTCCACGACGCCCACCTGCTTAAGCACGGGTAAGAGGTCCGGCGTGGTTTTTAACGCGGCTTTGGCTGCATCAACCACACTAGTCATCACCTCAACCGTATCCGTAGTCGACTTTGCAGCCTTGAGGCCCGCCTTAGCGGCTTCACGCGCCACGGTTAAAATGGTCCCCTCAACGGGTTTCATCACCGCATTGTAGGCAGTTTCTACCCCACCGGCGAACGCGTCCGCTAAGTCCTGCGCGTTAAGCACCCGCTTGCCCGCAACACTCTTGGCAAAGCCGCGGAACAGCTGGGAGCTAATCACCCCAGAGTTGCCCCGCGCGCCCATCAGCAACCCTTTGCCCAGGTGCTGCGCCAAATCGCCCACAGACTCATCGTCGCTCTCCAGCACGGCCTTAGCGCCACTTTGGAAGGTGAGGTTCATGTTAGTACCGGTATCCCCATCGGGAACCGGGAAAACGTTTAGTGAGTTAACAAACTCGGCATTCTTATTAATACGGTGCGCTGCTGCCCGAATCATATTTTGAAATTCGGTTGCAGAAATTTCCGTGACTGTCACAAATAGTTCCTCCCTAAAAGGGCCCCCAGAAGTTGGGGCTCATCTCACACTCAACTTGGCGCCAACACAAAAAGGGCGTTGACGGCCCGCGTTGGTGGTGTTAATCTTCGCCAATCACCCGTACACCCTGAACGATGACGGTGACCGCGTGGGCGGTGAGGCCCAGCATACTTTCAAGGTTATACTTGACCTTGTCCTGAACGTTGCGGCACACTTCGGAAATCTTGGTGCCATAACCAACGACAATGTTGACCTCGATGGTCACCCCATTGTCTTCCTGGCGAACGACCACACCGCGAGAAAAGTTCTCCCGGTTGAGAATCTCGTTGAGGTTGTCCCGAATTTGGTTCTTGCTGGCCATGCCCACCACCCCAAAAATCTCGGTAGCTGCACCGCCGACAACCGTCGCGATAACGGCATTATCAATATCGATAACGCCGTACTTGGTCTTAATCTTAACCGCCATGATTTGCCTCCTCAATCAGCTGGTTCATAGTTGGTGCGCCAACCCAACGGAACGCGCACCAGGACCTTTAGTCCGTTGCATAGATTTTAGCATAGGCCGGTAACTATGGAAAGTTTGCAGGTGTCAATGATTATTACTTTACAAAACCCTTGCAAAGCCGCCGTTCCTATGATAACCTAATTTTTGTGAATAAATCGGGTACACACCCGGTGAAGCAAGGAGGTCATACTTTGGCAGTTGATGTAATTACCGGCCGTCACACCCAGTTCGGCAACAAGCGCTCACACGCGCTGAACAGTTCTCGTCGCTCCTGGAAGGCAAACCTGCAGAAGGTACGCATTCTAGTTGACGGCAAGCCAAAGCGTGTGTGGGTTTCTGCTCGCGCCCTGAAGTCTGGAAAAGTGACTCGCGTATAAAACCAACGATGAAGGTGCTACCGCATGGTGGTGCTTTTTTTTGTTGGCTCAAAACAGTTGGAATGCAAAATCACCCATCAGCATAAACTTAAATATCAACACGCAAATGAGCCCTGACATCGCGTCAGGGCTCATTTTTAGTGCATCGTGTAAAGCGCTGCTTTATTTTCTGCATGACTATCGGGCCTTGAAAACCACGTGTAAAAGTTGTGACAGAGCAATAATTGCAATCACCCCCACAACCTTTAGCCATAAATTGTGGGGTCCAAAAACCAACCACAGTATGAGCAGCAGAATCTCACCCGCAAAAATTGCGTATTTCATCACGCACCTCATATTTACTTTTAATGGTGTTTAGACTTCAAGAGCAACCAGACGTCAGGGATTAGTTATCCACCTGTTGGCCGCGATTATCCCGACTATAAATAATCGCCACGATTCCCTGTCGACATTGAACCGTCATGGCGTGATCGCCAACGAACTCATTGGAAGCAAAGCTGACCGGACTATCATCGTCGTAGTGAGCCAGTTCGTACTTAGCGCCTGTGATATTCAGGTCACGCACCGACGTCATGTTGGCGACGCCGACGTAACGGTACCCAGCAAGCGGCTGAACCGTTAGGGGCTTACCCGCGTCCATGTAACGAACATAATTATCACGGTCAACCAAGTGGATTTGCCGCACGTATGGTTTAAACCTTTGCTCCGTTGGTAGCCAGTAGTTTGCCAGCGCGTGGTCCAGACGGCCACCAGTGGCGCCGTACAGATACACCTCGTCCGCCCCGAGCACGGTCAGCCCCCGAAAAAGGGCGAGTTGTGTATCGGTGTCATCCTTCTCGGCCTTATGGCGTTCAACCGTGCCAATAGCAGCAGTGACTCGCTCAAATTCGGCGGTTGTTAACGAATCAAAGTCCCCCACAACGTAGACGGGCTGAATACCGGCATCCAGCAGGGTCAGCGTGCCGCGATCAATGGCGGCCCACTCGCCAGGGGCCTGACGCCAGTCATTAGGTAGCAACCCGCGCGGCCCACCAGCCATCAAGTTTAAACGCATTATTCTGCCTCCGCGGCCAACTTTTGTAAGTGGTGTAGGTTGTCGGCTGGGTTGCCGCCATCGTAAACCGCAGAACCGGCCACAGCGATATCCACACCGTGCTTGGCGGCTAACTTGATGGTACCAGGGTTGACCCCGCCATCAATTTCAATCTTAAAGTCCAATGATTCGTCCCGATCATGAATGGTCGCTAATTCGTCGGTCTTCTCCAGCATTTCCGGAATGAATTCCTGACCGCCAAAGCCGGGATCCACGGTCATGACCAACACCTGCTTCACAATCGGCAGGACCATATCAATCGCGTCGACCGAGGTTCCCGGGTTAATTACCACCCCCGGCTCCATCCCCGTCTGCTTAATGAGTGACAGCGCCCGGTGAATGTGCGGTGTCGCTTCGAGGTGGACCAACAACATATCCGCACCAGCATCCGCAAAGGTTTTAACCCACTCCTCAGGATGCTGCACCATGAGGTGAACTTCCAATGGCAAAGTGGTTTCCTGCCGCAAAACCGAGACAATCTGCGGTCCAAAGCTCAAGTTCGGTACAAACAACCCGTCCATAACGTCAATGTGAATACGGTCCGCACCGGCTTTCTCAACCGCGTCGACTGCCCGCGCTAGATGTCCAAAATCCGCGCTCAAAATTGATGGTGCAATTTGCATTACGATCAACTCCCGTTCTTAATCAATTATATCAATCATACACAACTCCCCACGTAGATGAAAGTGCTTTACTGCAAACGTTTTAACACAACAATTTGTTGGTAAGTCCGTGATCGACAAGAAACACAAAAAAAATCCTGGACTGAAGCCAATTGACTACTCATTTGCCGATTACTGAAACCCAGAGTTGGGCTTATGAACACAAAAATGCCACCCATTAGCTGGATGGCATTTTCGTTTCTTGCGAACATTAATATTAACGCTTCTTTTTATCGTAGACCGGCTTGCGTGCAGCTAACTCCTCATGAAACTGTTGGTAGTTATCGTACCGACTTTGCATGATAGTACCGTCCGCTACGCCGGCTTTGACCGCACACTGCGGCTCGCGTAAATGCTGACAACCGCGAAATTTACAGTTACCCGCCACAGACACAAACTCCGGGAAACGATCGCGCAACTCCTCGGTCTCCACGTCCAGTAACTCTAGCGAGGAAAATCCAGCGTATCCGCCACCAATCCGCCGTGGGCAGGATATAACGTGGTTTTGCGGGTGGTATGCTTCCCGCGATTGAGGCTCTTCGAGATGGCAGCGGTATCCAACTCCAGTTCAGGCACTAGGTGTTCAACAACGTCGACTTGCCCGCTCCCGTTTGGCCCGTAAAAATAGTCAGCTTGTCCGCCAGCATGCCACTCAAACGGGTTAAATCTCCCGCCAAAAACGGCTGCCGGGGCATGTGGATGCGATACCCAATCCGTTCGTAACCGTCCATCGTGACGCGCAATTGATCAAACCGGGATTCATCCAGCAAATCTGTCTTCGTCATGGTGATAATGACGTCCAGATGTTGCCCCTCCAGGTACACCAAAAATCGGTCCAATAGATTAGTCGCAAAGTCGGGTTCGGCCGCAGCTGTCACCACCATAGCCTGATCAACATTGGCAACTGGCGGCCGCACCAACGCGTTACGCCGCGGTAGCACACTCGTTAAATACCCCAGTTCACCGTTATCGGGTGCCGGAGTAAATTCCACAAAGTCACCCACGATCGGCGAAACGTGCTTGTTGCGTAAGTTGCCCGCGGCCCGCGTACGGATGACCTGGCCGTCAACCGCAATGTCATAATAGCCGCTGAGCAGCTGAATGATTTGTCCCTGCAAGAACTACCTCCATTACTGAATCAAAACATAAACGTTTATTTTGCGTCACTGGCGTTATCCTGCTGGTCACTAGCACCTGAGGAAGATGGAGCGGAAGGTGTGCTACTAGACGAGGAAGATGATGAAGAGGAGCTCGAGGGTTTAGAACTCGTCGAACTACTGGACTTTTCTGATTCGCTACTGGAACTGCTGCTGGTCTCATCTTCGGAACCACTGTTTGTGTAACTTTCTCCCGAACTAACCGTCACAGTAAGAGTAGAACCCTTCTTAACTTTTGTACCCTTAGGCAGGTTTTGTGAAATAATATTTCCGACTTCCACACGGTCGCTTTCTTGAGAATTAGAAGCTATCAGTATACCGTTTTTTGTCGCCCATGTTTCCGCACTACTTAACGAAACGTTAGTAAAATCTGGAACGGTAATTCTGCTACTTTTTGCTACCGTCAATTCAATCCGAGTACCCTTAGCAACAACCTTTTTTTTCCGGGGTCAATGCTTTGAGCCAGAATGGTACCAGAGGGTTTTGAACTTGATTGTGTTAACTTAACCACATTAAACCCGGCCCGTTTCAAATCATCACTGACCTGTGAGTAGTTTTTACCCACATATTTACCAACCGTGTACTTCGACTTCCCCTTACTAATCACCAAGTTAACGGCTGAGTTTTCCTTCACGCTATCGCCCTTGGTTGGGTCGGTCAAAATGATATGGTCCTTCGTCACCGAACCGGAAGACTTGTACGTGGTATCGCCCACCTTCAAGTGTGCGCTCTTCAACTTCGTGGTCGCCACGGCCACGGTATCACCGGTCACATCCGGTACGGTCACGTCGCCCTTACCAAAGACGGCCACCATCCCCGAAATCAGTAAAATCAGCACAATGGCCAAGCCGCCAATAATCAACGCGCGTTTGCGTTTAGGGTGCGCCTTTTTACCCGGTTGCTTCTTTGCATCCTTGTCAGCGTCCGCCTTGACGTCCTGTCCGTCTTTGCCTAAAGCACTCGCCGCAGCCGCAATCGTAGCCGCCTTGACGGCCGGGTCAATCCGCTTAGTGGCAGCCATACTGTCGCTACTACCTTCAGGAATAAACCGCGGTTCGTTCGACCGGCTCGCATCCAGTGAGGTCGCTAAGTCGCTCGCCATTGCCGCCGCGCTCGGGTACCGCTGCTGCGGATCCTTAGCCGTAGACTTCAACACCACATTCTCCAACGCTTGAGGAATGCGCGGGTCAAAGTCACGGACGTAAGGAATGTCCTCCTGGAAGTGTTTCAACGCGATGGTGACGGCAGAATCTCCCTCAAAGGGCACCGAACCGGTCAGCATTTCGTACAAAATCACGCCCAGCGAGTAGATATCACTCTGCTTGGTCGGCAGCGAGCCACGAGCCTGCTCTGGTGACATGTAGTGCACAGAACCGAGCAGTGAGTTAGTTTGCGTTACTGCGGTCTCGGATAGCGCTACCGCAATTCCAAAGTCCGCAATCTTCACGTTGCCGTCACGGTCCACCATGATGTTTTGCGGTTTCAGGTCGCGGTGAATAATGTTGTGCTCATGCGCAGTTTCGATGGCACCCAACACCTGCGTCATCATCGCAACGACTTTGGCATACGGGATCGGGAAGTGTTCCACAATGTACTGCTTCAGGTTTTTACCGTCGACGTACTCCATGACCAAGTATTGTTGGCCCTCGAATTCGCCCACGTCGTAGATGCTGACAATGTTCGGGTGGGACAATTCCAAAGTCGCCATGGCTTCGCGGCGAAACCGCCGTGCCGCATCGGGATCACTTTGGAGATCGAGGCGGAGCACCTTGACTGCCACGTCCCGATCCAAAATTAAATCGTGCGCCAAATAAACGTTGGCCATGCCACCCTCACCAAGGGTTTTAAACAGCTTATAGCGTCCGTCCAGCGTCATCCCCGGCTCAATCATTGTCATCACCTACCTGGTTATTATGGATTAGTAGTGCCGTTACGTTATCCGGACCACCCGCTTCGTTAGCAGCCTGCACCATCAGCTTCGCCTTCGTGGCCAGCGTCTCTGGAGCAGCCATGATTTGGGCCAGGTCTTCATCCTCCACGGCTTGGTGAGCCCGTCAGAGCACAGTAACAACATGTCGTTGGCTTCCATATCGTAAATCGTGACGTCCGCATCCACGTCCGGAGCGATACCCAAAGAACGCGTAATCACGTTCTTACGCGGAAAGTTTTTGGCCTCTTCGGGAGTCAGGTCGCCACTCTTCACCAGTTCATTGACCAGACTATGGTCCTCCGTGATTTGCATCAGGCGGCCATGGCGGTACAAATATGCACGGGAATCACCAATGTTGGCAATCACAAAGCGGTGACCGATCATTAAAGCCGCCACGATGGTCGTCCCCATGCCGGTGAGGTCCTTAAACTGCTGACCACGAGCGAGAATCTGCTCGTTTTCCTTTTGCAGCTCGTACATCAACCACTTAACGACGGTTTCCGCGTCACTACTTTGCGTCTTTTCAAAGGCATAACCAATGTGCGATACCGCCATTTCGCTAGCGACATCGCCCCCCTGGTGTCCCCCCATACCGTCCGCGACAATGGCTAACGTCGCGTGGCTGTGGTTGCGAAAGAGGCCAACATAGTCCTGGTTGTTCGGTCTAACCCGACCGACATCCGTCTGGTAGGCAAATTCCATTACAAACTCCTTACTGCACACGCTCCAAGCTAGCGATAAAGAAACCATCGCTACCGTAGTCGTGCGGCAAAATCTGTAGTGCCGGTGCCGCGTGATTGTGCGTTACCGGCGCCAATGTGGGTACCGTTACCTGCCGAAAATCCGGGTGCCGCTGCAAAAATGCTGCGACCACATCCTGGTTCTCTTCATGGGTAATTGTACACGTACTGTAGGTCAAGCGCCCGCCAACTTTGACCGTGGGGGCCACGGCATCCAAAATTTCAGACTGTACGCGGGTCAAGTTGCTACGTCGTCTGCCGTTTTATCATACTTAATTTCTGGCTTGCGCCGCATCAGCCCAAGCCTGAACAAGGAGCGTCCACCAAAACTTTATCAAACTTCTGTTCACCAAAAGTCTCGACGGCCTTGCGTGCATCCAACGTTTGCGCCGTTACCCGGTCAGCTAGATGCATACGGTCCGCATTTTGCTGAATCAAGTTGACCTTGTGGGCGTGTAAATCCAGTGCGGTAACGTGCCCACCAGCTTGTGGATCCAGCCACTCCGCAATGTGCGTCGTCTTACCACCCGGTGCAGCACACGCGTCCAGCACTTGGTCACCCGGCTGAATATCCAGACTTGGGGCCACCAACTGGGAACTCTCGTCCTGCATGGTCAGCAAGCCATCCGCAAACTCCGGGGTACCGGCCAGATGTCCGCCTGGTGCCACCACTCCGCTGGTCGCAAGCACGCTATTCCGAACTTCAGGAAATTCGTCCTGTAGGCGGAATACCAAATCATCCCGTTGAATCATGGTGCGGTTAACTCGAGCCGAGGCCCGCGGTGCTGAATTGATGCTGTTCAGTAAGGCCGTAGCCTCAAGCTCCCCCCACTGGTCAAACAGTTTGTTGACGATCCATTCGGGAACTGAGGTCGCAATCGATAGACGTTTAACTGGATCCTGGATAGCACTCACATCCCGTAAGCCTTTCCGCTGCACGTTACGCAGAATGGCCGTGACAAACTTCGCGAGGCCAGCGTGACCCTTTTGCTTAGCGATTTCAGTGCTATCAAAGAAAATCGCCCGTTCAGGTATTTTGTCCAGATAATGCATTTGGTAAATAGCCGTCCGTAGCAGTTGTCGCACCCACGGCTCCAGTTCTCGGCGCCCAACAAACGGTGCCAGGTAGTAGTCCAGGGTCAACTGGTGCTGAATTACGCCATAGACGATGTTGGTCAGTAACGCAGCATCACGTGCGGACAGGTGTGCCTGGCGAATTGTACTATCCACAGTTAAGTTCGAGTACCCACCACGACCACCAACGCGGGCTAACACGTTAACCGCGAGCAAACGCACGTTATTCTTGTCCATCAATAATCACCTGTTGTCCTACCTTTAATTGCCGTCCGGCGCCATTCATGTACGCGCTTATTGGTTGGCGCGCCTTCCCAGCTGGTTGTAATTCGTCCAGTTGCAAAGTGGTGCCCTGACCCGCGGCCAGCACCAATTCTTTTTTTGCCTACGGACACGACCGTCCCGGGGGCAGCTTCAGTGGCCGTGTCGAGCGGCGTAACCGCCCACAGCTTCACCCGCTGACCGTTGAGCATAACCCAACCGCCCACGTGGGGCCGTAATCCACGCACCCACTGATCGATTTCGGTCGCCGTTAAAGTGAAGTCCAGGCGTTCCTGGTCCTTACTAATGTTGGGCGAGAAGGTCACCCGCTCCGGATCCTGCGGCGTCATGGTTGCCGTTCCGTCAATGATACCTGGTAACGTCTGCAGTAACAGGTCACGTCCGAGTATGCTTAACCGGTCAAAGGCCGTGCCGGTATCATCAGCGCGGGTCAACGGAATTGCGGCTTGCGCGTACATCCCGCCAGCGTCCATTTGCTTAACCATTTGGATAATTGTGACGCCCGTTTCAGCATCCCCGTTAATGATGGAATACTGAATTGGCGCTCCGCCACGGTACTTTGGCAACAAGCTACCATGAACGTTGACGGCCGTGATTCGGGCCGCGTCCAAGAACCGGGTGGGCAAAAACTGCCCGTACGCCGCCGTGACGATCAAGTCTGGTTGCATCGCAATCAGTTCATCCAACTCCGGGCTCTTGCCCAGCTTGACTGGCTGAAACACCGGTACGCCTAGTGCTTGCGCTGCCACTTTGACTGGCGATGCGTGCAAGGTGTGCTTGCGGCCAACTGGCTTGTCTGGTTGCGTGACCGCCGCCAAAATATCGTAGCCATTCTCGGCTAGCGCGTTCAAAATCGGCACGGCAAACTGCGGCGTTCCCATAAAAATAATTGATGTCATTCACTTACCCCCTGATATGTCCCTACACAAAGCTCAATGGTTCCCGGTCAAAGGCAACCTGAAAGCCATTCCGACTGCCCACCTGCGTCTCCGTCAGTAGCCGTTCTAGCGTGGCATGTAGTTGCGGTTCATTTTTGTATTTAATCACAATTTGATAATAGTAACGGCGCTTCAGACGCGCAATTGCGCCCCTGGTCGGCCCCAGCATGACGGCCTGATCCGACAACGAATGTTTCAGTTCGTCCGCCAAGTGGTAGATAGCCTTAGCTGCCTGGCGGTCCTCCGGATGACTCACGGTTAACTTGAACGTGAAGTAATACGGCGGGTAACCCGACTGGTGCCTAATGCCCATTTCGGTCACAAAGAAGTGCTCGTAGTCATGGTGCTGGGCCAACTGAATGGCGTAGTGGTCGGGGTTATATGTCTGTACGACCACGGCACCGGCTTTGTCAGCTCGACCAGCCCGACCACTCACCTGCGTCAACAACTGGAAGGTGCGCTCACTAGCCCGGAAGTCCGGAAGTCCCAACGCAGTATCAGCGTTAATAACGCCCACCAAAGTCACGTCCGGGAAATCCAGCCCCTTGGCAATCATTTGGGTACCGAGTAAGATATCGGCCTCGTGCTGACCGAACGCCTTCAGAATCTTGGCGTGGCCACCTTTGCGCCGGGTAGTATCCACGTCCATGCGTAAAACGCGCGCGTTGGGCAGCAGTTTGTGCAATGACTGCTCGACCTTCTCGTACCGGTACGTAGTAGCGAATCCGCTTTGAACCGCAACTAGGGCAGACCGTGGGCACCGGCTCCTCATGACCACAATAGTGGCAACGTAGCGTGTGCGAGTCCATGTGCAACGTTAACGAGATATCACAGTTAGGGCACTTGGCCACGTAACCACACTCGCGGCACATAACAAAGGACGAGAACCCCCGACGATTAAGCATCAGCACGCTTTGCTCGCCGCGGTCCAGCCGCTCCTGTAATGCGTTCAGTAGCTCATTGGAAAAGTCACCCGAAACGCTGTCCAGCTGTGCCGCACGCATATCAACGATTTGTACCGGTGGTAACGGTTTTTGGTTGGCACGTTCCGGCATGAGCAGGTGTGTGTACACACCTTTGGCCGCACGGGCGCGCGACTCGAGGCTCGGCGTCGCTGAACCCAGCAACACCGGGGCATGGTGGTACGCCCCACGCCACTGCAACACGTCGCGGGCATGATACCGGGGAGAGTCGTCCTGTTTGTAGCTCGTTTCGTGCTCCTCATCCATGATAAACAAACCAATATTGGTCAGCGGTGCAAAGGCGGCTGAACGCGCCCCCACCACGACCCGGGCCTCACCGCGCTCGATTCGGCGCCACTCATCAAACCGTTCGCCATCCGAAAGGGCAGAGTGTAAGACCGCGACATCCGCGCCAAACCGCCCCTTCACGTTACGCACCATTTGCGGTGTCAGCGCTATTTCGGGTATCAACATTAGGGCATTACGCCCCTGCGCCAAAGTGGCGGCGATGGCCTGCAGGTACACTTCCGTTTTACCGGAGCCCGTGACGCCTTCGAGTAGAAATGTTTGGTCTTTGTGCCCGTCAATCGCGGGCAACAGGGCGTCCAAGGCGCGCTGTTGCTGAGCCGTGGGTGTGAGTGCGTGCGTACGCGCCTGAGCGTCCAGGTTTGCGTATGGCCGCCGGTAAAATTCCCGCGGCTCAATACGCAACCACCCCTGGGACTGGCCCGCCTTAACGGTAGTGCGGTCAAAGCTATCTGGGCCAGCGACGGATAGTAGCCGGGGCTCAGCACCGTCCGTAGACCACTGTGCCAACGCCTGTAGGAGCGTAATGCGCCGTTTTGCGTTGGTTCGTTGTTGATCAACCAGGGTGAGGTACTCGTCGTGCTTTAACAACGGCACGATAAAGTCCTCCGTGGCCACCCGCCCCCGGTTCACAACGGTTTTAGCACCGTTAGCCAACCACTTGGTATCCGCGTGGAGCGCGCTCGGTAGCATGGCCTGAAGACAGGTAATCCAAAATGCAAAGGTGTCATCAGCCATCCAGCGGGACAACGCCAGTAATTCTTTGTCCAAAATGGGGTGGTCATCCAAAACGCGCATAATGGGCTTCAGCTTACCGTCAAAATCTTGCTGGTCGGTAGTATCCACTACCACGCCCATTACTTCGCGGTCACCCTTGCCGAAACCAACCACCACCCGAACACCGGGAACGACGTTGTCAGCCAAAGGTGCGGGGATGGCATAGTCGTACGGTTGGTTAGTTTGCATCGTGGGTACATCCACCACGACTTTTGCCACTGTCGACACACAAATCCCCCCTCGTTAATGTCATGTCCACATTATACCAAAACTCAACGTTAATTATGCCGCCCCGGATGCCCGTATTGTGATTCAAAGCGGCGACCGATAACGCACCATTAGCAACCAATAAAAAAAAGGACGTAACCAACGTCACATCCCCAACCGTTTGCCAACTATCAACATACGGCGTTTATTTAGTCAGATTAATTGGCGTCGTTGCCAGCATCATCGCTAGCATCGTCACGTAGTTCTTCCTGGTGCTCCAACCGTTCGGCGTCGCGTTCGAGCAACTTGGAATCAGGATCAATCACCACATCACCCGCCGCGATTTCTTCGAGGGCCTGGCCCACAGTCCGCGGTGATTGGTATTCTGGCAGCATCCGCAACGAACCAGTCTCCAGTTCGTGTGCCCGCTTCGATGCCAGGACTGCTAATGAGTACCGTGACGGTACGTTGGCTAATAGTTTATCAATTGATGGGTAAACAATCATATCTTCGTTCTCCTTTAGTCGCCAGAGGTAGCTTTCTTTATCATATTAGCATACTTTTCGGCCACGCGCTGTACCCGCAAGTGCTCGCTTTGAATAATGTGCTCAATGCGATCGACGGCGAGCGCAACTTCATCGTTCACAACGGCGTAGTCATAGTTTTGCATCATCTTTAATTCATCAACGGCTTTGCCGACACGTTTCTTGATGGTCTCGGCATCATCCGTACCGCGGCCCTCTAGGCGGTGCCGCAGTTCATTGAGATCGGGTGGAGTGAGAAAGATGAAGACTGCGTCGGGACATTTGGCGCGTACCTGCATGGCACCCTTAACTTCAATCTCCAACAAAACGTCCTGACCGGCCTCCAGCTGCTCATTGACGTAGTGCAAAGGTGTGCCGTAATAATTGTCAACATACTGGGCGTACTCCAGCATTCCCCCGTTAGCAATTTCATCCTCAAACTGGTCCTTAGTCCGGAAATAGTAGTCGACACCATCAACCTCACCGGGACGCATCTTCCGTGTCGTCATTGACACAGAATAGTGGAAATCACGGTACCCCGATTTTAACATTGCCTGACGTACAGTCCCTTTGCCGACCCCGGACGGGCCTGACAGTACGATGAGCATACCACGTTCGCTCATGCCTTTTCCTCCCAAATAACTGTTCAAATAATATAGCATCTATTGTGCCGCTTTTAGCTTGATAAATCAAGCATTCTAGCGATTGGTGACCATATTTTGTCTGCCGGGTGGCGGTTTAGGCCAGTGCGGGTAGCCTGGGGTGTTGCGACTTTGTGGACTACTCCACGGTGATCGCTGCGGTGGCTGGTCGTACTGGCGTGGCGGTTCCGGTTGAACGGCTAAAACTACAATTATGGATGAATTTATGAACGATTTTGTCAACTACAGTCCTAAGTAATGGTATTTCTTCAAATTAAGACCGCGGAACGCACGCGTTTTGAAGCAATGCGGCCTAGATCAGAGACACCAAACTATCGGGAAACCCGCGGGTGGGCTTTGGGATGGAGGCGTCGTGCCCGGAGACGTAGTTGCCGCGACCCCGGAGCGCTGTTTGTTTACTTCCAGTTGGTGCTTTAGCACCTTACTGGGAGTTAATTCGACGGTCTGGCGGAGCCAGCCCTAGAAGCGTAGCGAATTACAGCGGCAGATTCTGTAGAAAAAGCGGTTTTTCTTTGTCTACAGAATCCGCGGGAGGCCGGCACGGCCGGAGCGTGCGGGTGTAGCAACCTACGACGGAGGGCACGTAAGCCGTAGTCCCAAAGCCCACCCGCGCGTTCGTGCCCACCCATCCTGAACCCTAACAGCGGTCAACGTGGAGTAGCCCATGGCCGAGTCGCCGCAATTTTTTTCGAAATTAGGGGTTGCAAATGCAAACGCGTGTTCGTATAATACAAGGTGCAAACAAATGTTCGGAGGCGGAAAATTATGGACATGATGAAACCAATGGGTACGATTGAACGGTTAGGACACAACATCGCGGACACGTACCGGCAACTATTTGACCTCGATTTTGATCAACCATTACCAACCATGCCAGCAGCTCAGGTACAACTATTCACGGAACAGTCACTCCGGAAGCACCTACTCGTTGCGCTGCGGCTGCGGGCCGTCGAGCGCCCCGTTGTGGGCCACCTACAGCGTCGGCTAGACGACCACCGCCTCCTCATGACGGAATTTAACAGCAACGTTTTTAGAATTGTCGATGACCGCGATTGCACTTACGTCCAACGCGTGCGCTAATTTTTTTTAGTACCCCGGCAACCACAACCAACCGCAAAATTAACAGCCCCATACTCAGCGGGTGAACACACATTCCGTATGTTCACCCGCTGAGTATGGGGCTGTTTTGTCGTCTTTGTTTATCCAGTAATCAAATCACTGATGGTGCTCGTCTAGCTCAGCACGGGTCTGCTCGGCCAGGCGCAACAATTCCTGAGCGTGCTCGCGCGTGAGTTGCGTGACCGACGTTCCGGCCAACATCCGCGCCAACTCGTCCACCCGTTCGTCCTCGCTCAAACGCGTCACGATCGTCGTAGTCCGGCCCTGATGCACTGCCTTCGCAATTTTGAATTCATGGTCCGCCATTGCCGCCACCTGCGGCAGGTGGGTGATGCACAACACCTGTGAGTGACCCGCGATACTACTAATTTTGTTAGCAATCGCCTGCGCCACCCGGCCAGATACACCAGTATCCACTTCGTCAAAGATGATACTGGTGACGCCATCGGACTCCGCAAAAATCGTCTTGATAGCCAACATAATTCGGGACAATTCACCACCACTGGCAATCCGTGCTAGTGGTTGGGCCCGTTCCCCCGGGTTCGTCTGGATGTAAAATTCAACCACATCCACGCCATTAGGGGTAAAGGCATCTTGGGCGTGATCGGCAAAGTGGACGCTAAACACAGTCTTCGCCATGTAGAGCGCCTTCAGCTGCTGATGTACGGCATCCGTTAAGCGGTGAGCCACGCCTTTGCGCACCTCAGTGAGTTGCTGGCCCAGGTCCACCAACTGGTCGTACAATTGCTGGACACGCCCATCAAGCCCGGCCGCATCGGAACTCGTGGCTCCATGGTGCCTAACTCTTTGTGGGCACGCTGCCCGTACGCCAGAATGTCGTCAACCGAATCGCCGTACTTGCGTTTCAATTGCTGAATCAGCGCTAACCGTTCCTCAATTTCGTTCAGGCGGTTCTCGTCCCATTCCAAGCCGTCAATTTCTTTGGACAAATCAGCTTGGGCATCCTGCAACGAATAATAGGCGTCATTAATGGTCTCACTCAGAGCCCGGTAATCCTCACCTAGATCCGCAATGCTCTCCAATTGCTGCATCACTTCGCCCAGCGCGTCGACTGGATTGTACTCGGCGTTATCAAAGACGTCATAGGCCGAAGCCAGCGCATTCTGAATACGCTGAAAGTTCGCCAGGCGCTCACGTTCGGACTCCAACTCGTCCTCTTCGCCCGCGTGCAAATCGCGTCGTCGATTTCCTTCACCTGAAACCGTAACATGTCCAGCCGCTGCGCCCATTCTTGTTCGTTTTGTTGCTTTTTGCGGAGCGTCGATAGCGATTGTTGATAGTCACGGTAAGTGTGACGATACTGCTCCAAAAGCTCGTGGACGGCCCCATCAGCATACTGATCCAACATGCTCAGGTGCTTTTCCGGGTGACTCAGCTCCTGGTGCTCGTTCTGTCCGTGAATGTCGACCAGCGTCTCGCCCACCGACCGCAGATTACCGGTGGTGACAATCTTACCGTTAACACGGCAAACACTACGGCCAGTGCGGGTCAAGTCGCGTTCTAACAGCACCTGTCCGTCATCGGGGGCCAACCCTAGCGCAGCTAGAGCATCAATCGTATTCTGATTGTCACCCACCAAAAATTGCCCCTGCAACGTGGCTTTGTCCGCACCAGTACGAATAAACTCACTGGAACGCGCGTGCCTGCAAGCAATGAGACCGCGTCGATAATGATCGATTTACCCGCACCGGTTTCACCCGTGAGCGCGGTCATGCCGGTGGCAAAGCTGAGGTCCAACGACTCAATAATTGCAAAGTCGCGGATAGAAAGTTCTTGTAGCATGGTTTCACCCCACCATATCCTGTAAGGAATCAGCTAATTCCTCCGCAGCCTCTTTGCCCCGGCAGATAATCAGGATGCTAGCATCGGCCGGTATCATGGCAAAGACGCGCCCGTCGCTCTGCGCTGCGATTAAAGTTGCAACTGCCGGCCGGAACCGGGAACAAGCTGTAAGTTAACAAAGTTGTCCAAGACATCGATACTGGCATATACCCCGCTGAGGGTGCGCCGCAATTTTTCTGACGGCGACACTTGCTGTGCCGGTGGTAAACCGTAGCTGTACCGCCCATGCTCGATGGGCACCTTGACTAGTTGCATTTCCTTGATGTCTCGAGAAACGGTCGCCTGCGTTACCTGCACGCCCACATCGGCCAGCAAGTCAACCAGTTGTCCTTGCGTTTCAACCGCGTACGAATTTAATATCGTTTTGATGATATCCTGGCGTGCTTGCTTCTGCATGTCGGTGTCCCCCATTTATTCAAAGTTTAGGTATATTATACCAGTTTATAGAGTGCAAAAGGTTGTGCGTTAACCCAAACTAGCCTTGGCCAGCATCCAAACACGTAGCGAAATTCATCGGCGGGTCCATCCCCAAATTGCACAACAGCGTGACGACGAATTATGACCGTAGCTCCGCATAGGCCGCGTCTATCACCCGGTCAACGTCAACGTTCGGATCAATGTGGGCGTTATTAGCATCCGCTTCGTTCCGTAAGTGCACCAAGAATTCGATGTTCCCACTGCCACCAGTAATCGGCGAAAAGTCTAGTCCCAACACTGAATAACCGTTGTCGGCCGCAAATTCCACAATCCGGGTCACGACGTCATGGTGCACCTGACGATCACGCACAATCCCGTGCTTACCCACGTTTTGCGGACCGGCCTCAAATTGCGGTTTGATCAGCATCACAGCGTGACCACCCGGCACCAAGATTGGGCGCAAGGGTGGTAAGATGAGCCGCAACGAAATAAACGAGACGTCCGTCACCGCAAACTCAACCGCCCCATACTGAAAATCTTCCGGCTTGCTGTACCGAAAGTTGACTTGTTCCATAACGTGCACGCGCGGGTCGGACCGCAACTGCCAGACTAGCTGGTTGGTGCCCACATCCAGCGCGTACACCTGCTTGGCGCCGTTTTGTAGACAGACATCGGTGAACCCACCCGTACTCGAACCAATATCGAGGACGGTTGTACCCTGAACGTCAATATCAAACACCTTGAGGGCCTTTGCCAACTTCAAGCCACCCCGACTCACGTAAGGTAACTTTTTGCCCTTGGCGTGGAGTTGCGTGTCGGCATCAATCTTTGTACCCGCTTTGTCTAAGCGCTCGTTGTTTTGATCGAAAACTTCACCGGCCATAATGGCCCGTTTGGCCTGCTCACGCGACGTAAATAATCCTTGTGCTACGGCGAGCACATCCACTCGTTCCTTCAAACTATCCACCTAACCTAACATTGCCACAATATCTTCGAGTAACGGCGCTGGCACGGATAAACGCTCCAAGGCCAAGTGGGCCGAGCGCATCTGCTTTGCCAGCGCTTTGGTTGCACCATCGATTCCTAACAAACTGACATAAGTGTTTTTGCCGGCCGTCTCGTCGTGCCCTGCAGTCTTGCCCAGCTCAGTCGACGACTTGGTGGCGTCATTGATATCATCCCTAATTTGAAACGCGAGACCAAACGCCGTTGCAAAGTCGTCCAGGGCCTCGTCATCCGCATCGCTCACGGTCGCTACCGTTGCTCCCATGCGTACGGCGGCCAGGAGCAACGCCCCCGTTTTGTGGGCGTGCATGCGCACAAGCTGACCGCGCGTGAGCGGTGTGCTACTACCCGTCGCAGCAATGTCCATCATTTGACCGGCAACCATCCCCCGAGAGCCCGCACCCACAGCCAACTGTGAGGTCAGAGCCACACGCACTGTAGCTGGTTGCGGCGCACCACTCACCAACGCAAAGGCGTCCGTCAGGAGGGCATCCCCCGCCAAAATCGCGGTGGCTTCATCAAACTGAACGTGATTGGACGCGTGACCGCGGCGTAAATCCGCATCATCCATCGCGGGTAAATCATCATGAATGAGCGAGTACGTGTGGACGTACTCAATTGCGGCGGCCACGTGGTCAAGCTGAGTAGTGTCCGCGCCCATGGTGGCCGCAACTGCGTATACTAGCAACGGCCGCAGTCGCTTCCCCCCAGCCGCGAGCGAGTAACTCATCGCGTCCGCCAAGCGCGGTTGGTGCGCCTGCCGCGCGTAAGCCAACATAAATTCCGTGAGCGCCGGAATATGTTCGTCCGCGAATGCCTTAATCCGTTTGCTCTGGTTCAAAGTCCTTCAGCTCCCCATTATCCGTCATCACTTGGGCCACTGCGGTTTCTGCATCCTTCAGCGTACCATCCAGTTGCTTTGCTAACGCGACGCCTGTCTGAAACTGGCTCAAGGCCTTTTCCAGTGGTACGTCACCCTTTTCCAGCGTGCCGACAATCTGTTCGAGTTCCGCTAATTGCTCTTCAAAGCTAGGTTCTTTTGCTTCAGCCATTGTTTTCCTCCTCAACATGGATACCGTTAACGGTGGCGTCCACCGTGCCCCGATCTACGTGAATATTTATTTTGCTACCAACAACGTACTCATCCGCAGTGCGTAAAACATGCCCCGTACTGTCCGTCGCGTACGCGTAACCCCGGCTCAGCGTTCGTAGTGGACTCAGGCTATCTAGGGACCCAATTAGTTGACCCACACGTTGACGTCGAGCTTGCAAAGTTGCATTGGTAGCGGCCACCATACGCCGTTCCAAATTAGTGATAGTTACCTGATTGCCGGCAATGCGGGCGGACAATCCCGACCGTTGTAGTCGGCTTTGGGTCAGGTCCAACCGGCTACGCAACTGTGCCAACTGCGCCGGAAAGCTCCGCATGAGGCGTGAGCGTAACAAGTCGACCTTTTGCATCTGGCCGTCGTACAACCGCGATGGTTGCGTTAAGACCACGCTCTGCCGTGCACGGTCCAGCCGGTAGCGCAACGATGCTAGCAGAGCAGCCTGTGCCCGCACTAACCGCTGTGCCAGCTTGACGATATTTTGATGCGCCTCATCCGCAGTAACCGGGGTCACATACTCCGCGGCCGCTGTCGGTGTTGCCGCACGGTAATCAGCCGCATAATCAGCAATCGTCACGTCGGTTTCATGACCAACGGAGGAAATAACCGGTATGTGCATTGCCACAATGGCACGGGCCACGGCCTCTTCGTTAAACGGCCACAAATCCTCTAGCGACCCACCACCACGCCCAATAATAACGGCATCAAAACCGCCGTACTGGTCGATACGCTCCAACTGCCGCACAATGTCAGGCGCGGCAGTATCACCCTGTACCTGGGCAGGAAACAAGGTGATTGCCAGCTGTGGATAACGGCGGCGAACCGTCGTAATAATATCGTGAATAACCGCACCGCTCGGGCTGGTCACCACCGCCACTTTGCGGGGGTAACGTGCCAGTGGGGTATGGTCGTGAATATCGTACAACCCCTCTTTGCGTAACCGTTCGTTCAACTGGGCATACGCTAACGCCAAAGCGCCCTGGCCAGCCGGCTCCAAGCGCTCAATCGTCAACTGGTAGTTACCGGAGGGTTCATAAACGGTAACCCGCCCCACGGCCAAGACGGCCATACCATCCTCCAACTTAAACTTCAGCTTTTGGAAGGCGGACTTGAACATGACCGCGCCAATTTTAGCGTGTTCATCCTTCAGCGAAAAATACTGGTGCGCCGGTCGCAACCGAAAGTTGGACACTTCCCCGGCCACAAATACCTGCTTGAGATACGGATCGAAGTCAAACTTCCGCTTAATGTAGCGGTTAAGCATGCTCACCGATAAATATTCACTGGTATCAGTTGTCGTCATCTGCATCCCTCCATACTATAGAGAATTCGCATTCTATGTAATAAAGGCTCGGGACAAAAAAAATATTCGTCTCGAGCTCCTATTGCGGCGATCTAAGCGTCACGGCGTTATCGTTACTGCTGTACAAAGTTACCCAGCACACCATTAATGAATTTAACCGCACTGTCGTCACTGTACTGCTTTGCCAACTCCAGCACTTCGTTAACGGCGACCTTTGCGGGTACGTCGTCCTCAAACTTAATTTCATACAAGCCCAACCGTAGTAATACCAAGTCCGGCTTGGATAGACGGGCCATGGTCCAGCCCGAGCGTAATTCCGGCTTAATCGCCGCATCCAGTTCGTCCTGTTTGGCCAGCACACCGTTAACCAAATCAAACAAATATTCCGGTGCGACTTCGTTTTCTGGCAAAGCCGCCTTGTAAGTCAAATCCCGGTTTGCGTCAGGGTTTAACTCCAGCGCAAATAGGGTCTTGAAGGCAGCCTCACGAATTGCGTGACGCGTTAACATCAATCGTCTTCCTCTGTTGTCTCGTTTTCCTCGTCGTCCTTGAATAAATCCTTTTTGTCTACGGCCGGCGCCTTTTCTGGCACCACACCAACCACGTGCACGTCCACCTTTGCGAGTTCCAGGTCGGTCATGTACAGTAGCTGTTCGCGCAGCGTTTCCTGGATGGACAATGCCACCTTGGGTACACTCACACCGTAGTTAAGGTATACGTAGACGTCGGCGTGCACTTGGTCACCATCCACGGTGACGTTCACGCCCTTACCCCGGTTGGCCCGACCGAACCACGCATTGATGCTTGAAGCCAGCGAACCGCGCATCTGGTAAACACCGTCCACGTTCACCGCGGCGATGCCCAAAATGACTTCCAGTACCTCTGGAACAATCTCAATTGTACCGGTACTATCTGGACGACTTGCTAAAACAATATTTGTGTTTTCAGCCATTTGGCCTACCTCCCGTTTCTACGCGTTACGCACGAGAAATGTACGTACCGTCCGTCGTGTTAATGGTCAGCACGTCACCAACGTTAATGAAGAACGGCACCTGCACTACCAGGCCGGTCTCCAAAGTTGCTGGCTTCGAACCACCCGAACTGGTGTTACCACGAATACCAGGTTCAGTTTCCTTAACTTCCAGATCAACCGTCTTCGGAATATCGATACCCAGTGTTTCGCTACCGTGCATGATGATGCTGACCATCATGTTTTCCTTCAGGTACTTCAGAGCGTCACCTAGCTGGTCTGCAGTCAGACTCAACTGTTCGTATGTGTCGTTGTCCATGAAGTAGTAGCTGTCACCGTCAACGTACAGGTACTGCATCGACTTGGTATCAATCTGCGCCTGCTCAACCTTTTCGGTCGAACGGAACGTCTTTTCCTGCACGGCACCGGTACGCAGGTTTTTTTAGGGTCGAACGCACAAAGGCGCTACCCTTACCCGGCTTAACGTGCTGAAATTCAACAATGCGCCACAAGTCGTGGTCGACCTCGATCGTCAAGCCGTTTTTAAAATCGTTTACAGAAATCATGAATGGTCCTCCAACAAATTATTCTCAACCAATGATACCAATCACTGGCCGCCGTTGCAAGAATCAACGCGGGTTAATCCCGCCTTCAACGGTAGCAATCGGACAGTATTTAACTCATTTGGGGTTAATTAATTCGTCTGGCGGACCCCAACATCATCAACGCACAATCGCAGCTATTTCAGGTCGATTTTAAATGTTTTGGCCTTACTAAACTGCCAAATGGAGTAATTCCGCTGGAGCGGTAACTGATAACTGTTCAACCCCATCCGCTGTCACCAATAAATCGTCCTCAATCCGCACGCCACCAATTCCGGGTAAATAAACTCCGGGTTCATCAGTCAGCACGTTACCGGCCACGATTGGTGTGTCCATGTACACGCCCCACGCTCCGGGGCCTTCATGAATATCACGACCGACACCATGGCCCGCGCCATGACCAAAGTATTGTTGATAGCCAGCGGCGTCGATTGCCTGGTGTGCGGCCGCCTGAATGTCTTTGCCCAACACGCCAGGGCGCATCATCGCCGCCACATCACGGTTAGCTTGATAAACCAGCTTGTAAACTGAGTCCATTTTAGGATCGGGCGTACCCACCGCAAAGGTGCGGGTCAGGTCGGACATGTAGCCGTGATACGTACAGCCCCAATCTAGCGTCACCACGTCACCCTCCTCAATGACTTTGTCATCAGCAAAGCCGTGCGGTAACGCTGACCGGTACCCGGATGCGACGATGGTATCGAACGACACGCCCGATGCCCCCAGACCACGCATATAAAAGTCGAGGTCGTTAGCAACGGCCCGTTCCGTCATCCCCGGACGAATCGTGTCCAGAACGTGTCGGTAGCCATCTTCGGCGATATCGACCGCTTTCTGAATTAATGCCACCTCCGCGGCGGACTTCACCTCGCGTAACGTTGCTACCACGTGCCTGGTGCCAACCAGTTGCGCGTCTGTGGCTTTAGCCAACACCTGATAGTCCGCGAACGTCATGTACTCGGACTCAAACCCGAGAGCAGTCACCCCGTCCTGATCAGCCAACGCGCCGACAGCGGCCAGCAACCCGTTGTGGTGCTCCACGACTTTGGCCGCAGTCACTTCATGCTGAGCCACCTCAATAAACCGGGAATCCGTCACTAAGTATGCCTGCTTCGGCGTAACCAGCAGGGCACTCTCATCACCGCTAAAATCGCTCACGTACGAAACGTTCACCGGATCAGTTAGTACGATGGCGGCGATTTCCTGCTTCCCCATTACTGCTCGTAGTTCATTAATTTTTGCCATTTTTAGGCCTCCACCAGACATTAATTATGTATTAGAAAGCAATTACACTATCATTGTAGCAGAAAGGCACGAATGTGACGGACAAATTTACTGTTGGACTACGCTGGACGCGAATTAGGAGGCAAAGGTGCAGATGAGCGTGCATCCACAAGACGTGACTGGCAGTGTTGGAAATGCTCCGAAGTTCCCCGGTACCTTTGCTTATTGAAACGAGCGGAGCAGGCCAGAAGACGCCACATAAGGCACCCCAACCAAAAGGCCAAAAACGGGCCGATCAGATTGCTGTGAATGCTACGACGCGCTCCCGGTACCTTTGCTTATTGAAACGAGCGGAGCAGGCCAGAAAGCGACGTACAAGGGACTCCAACCAAAAGGCCAAAAACGGGCCTTTCGGTTGGAGTCCCTTGTACTCTGCTTTCTAAACGGCCTGCTCCGCTCTCTAAAAAAGAGCGCCCCATCCGGGACACTCTCCTCTTACTACAAATTAGTCTGCGGCTGCATCAGCAGGGTAAACGGAAACCTGCTTGCGGTCACGGCCCAAGCGTTCAAACTTCACGATGCCATCACTAGTGGCGAACAAAGTGTCGTCACCACCGCGGCTAACGTTAGTGCTGGGTGAATCTTAGTACCGCGCTGACGGTACAAGATGTTACCAGCCTTAACGAACTGGCCATCGGCACGCTTGCTGCCAAGACGCCGACCAGCTGAGTTACGGCCGTTAGATGTGGAACCGCCCCCCTTATGGTGGGAGAGGAATTCAAGGTTTTGCATTTCCATGAGTGTTACACCTCCGTGTGTAGAGTACGTTAATTACTTAACGTTAATGGCGTCAATCGTCACCTTAGTGTATGGCTGACGGTGGCCCTTCTTCTGGTGCTGGTGCTTCTTAGGCTTGTACTTGTAAGTAACAACCTTCTTCTGGCGGCCCTGCTTCTCGACCTTACCAGTAACGGTTGCACCATCAACAAATGGAGTACCAACCAAAGTGCTGTCACCACCAACGAAGACAACTTCGTCAAAGGTAACCGTGGCGCCTTCTTCAGCGTCAAGCTTTTCAACGTAAACAGGTTCGCCCTGCTCTACCTTGTACTGCTTACCGCCAGTTTTAATAATTGCGTACATGAGTACACCTCCTACGTGTCCGGAATCCGGACTATTTCCCTGATTACTCGCCGAACTGGGTGCTATGCTTTGATACCCAAATCCGTGCGGTTGCAGTCGCAGGGTGCAAATACAACGTTTTGATTATAGCAGGCGGTTGTTGAAAACACAAGCAGAACGCAACGTCCCGCTAAGATTTTATCCCTATGCTGCTTCGTGTTGATGCCCGACCAAAAACGTTGTAATGTTTTTGGACTCATGATAAGCTCTAACCGTCCAAGGTAAGCGCTAACATTAACATTAGGACACCTCTTTGCCAAAAGACCTTGCTTAACCACACCCGTAAGCACTGATTATTGCCGCTAACAATTTTTGCGTCCAAAACATGAACGACGGTAAAAGCTTGAGGAGGAAAAAAACAATGAAGAAGTTGATAACTGTGGGGGCCGCATTGTTGGCCACCATCACCTTAGCAGCCTGTGGAAGCACGACCTCGTCTAGCAGTGGCCCCAGCTCTGCAGCGTCCAGCAAGTCTGCTTCTAAGCTCATCACCCGGACTGCCTACTCGAGTATCAAACTTGGTGATATGGGTAATAATGGCGATGGCGGGGACACGCTCAAGGACCTCACCGCCAAATATGGCAAACCAGAAAGTAGTACCACTGCGACCACAAACGGCATTAAGGTGGACGGACGCGAATGAAACAACGTTGAAGGTGGAAGTGACGCCAAGCTGATTGTTTCGTTCGTTAACGAAAAGGCCGTTGGAAAAAAACATAACCGCGATGAAGACCGACCGAAAAAAACGATATTACTTTGGATGCGTATAATAAGATTACCACCAGCACCAGTTATGATGACGTCAATAAGCAGCTAGGCGAGCCAAACTCCATAAATGAATCCGTATTTAGCGGCACGACAACGCTAATTGCGGTCTACATGAACAAGGATATGACCCAATTCGCCACAATCACATTCACTAACAATGCCGTATCCTCGAAGACTGAAACTAACCTGAAATAACTATTTGTCGGCCTGATTGCGGTTCACCACGCCGGGTAAAATTGACCGCCGATTCGTAAACAACATCAATTTATCGTAGCAAGATGAAACACTCTTATCCCAACCACGCCAAGGGATAAAGCGATAAATGTGAAATGGGACGCGAAATGTACTGTTTTAACCGGTCATTTCACATTCCATTTCACATTTTTGCTTTTCTCTACTTTTCGGTCAAGCAAAAAGCCCGTCAAACCGGGATTTACCTTGCGCTACTTTGCGCTTAAACACTATATTATGTGCCAAGCGGGATTCGGACCCGCGACAAATGGTTTAGAAGACCATTGCTCTATCCAGCTGAGCTATTGGCACGAATAACGGACAATATTATAGGGAGAACTACCGGTGAATGTCAATTACTAATGGTATAATAAAGGTCCTTGGCAGGGGCAAGCGGCGCTAATCAGACGATTGGCACCGCCCTTTTTTTACCGTCTGCGTATGTATCCACGCATACCGTAAAGCCCCAACACCACCAAAACCATCCACAAAACTAATAATAATAAAAACCAGCTCCAGCTGAACAGAACGAAAGTAATACCAGCTATCACCAAACTAACTATCCCCGCCACAACTAAGTTCAGGTTGGTGGAGTGCGGTGGTCACTGTGAACAGCAATCCCCCCACAATTAAAAAGATCAATATATCGACAATCATGGCAGTCCTCCTGAAAGTAGTATAGCTAAACATAGGCAACCGGGGCAAGCGTTCCGGCACCCAAAACATCTGTTTGGACAAAACATAATTTAGTGTTTTGCACCCGGCAACGCCTCGCGGGACTACCCTGTTCCCCAGTTAAGGCCGGCAATTTTTCTTACCGTTATGGCACGTGCGCAACAATATCGCGTACCCGCTTGTTCTCCACGTTAATTACCATTAAACTGGGCTTAACAATGAGAATGTAATGAGGAAAGAAGGCATCTGCCATGCACCTGTATCAATTTGGCCGGATCAAAGCCGATCTGGCACCCAAAAGAATGAACTAACCCAACTAGGGTTCCCCACTAAGGAGCGTACGCTAAGTGACTTGGCCCGAGCCACGTTTGCGCTTTTTGAACCCCAAGCGCACGGTGACGCCGCAACACGGGAAGCCTGGGCAAACCGCGCCGTCGATGACGACACAGACTTGGCGACCTGGCTTGCCACCGACCGCGACGTCATCAAGCGTGATAATTTCTACAACGTTGCGCTGCAATATCTAGCTTCCAGCCCCGCGTCGACTTTGATCAGCAGCACCCGCGCACGTTCATGAAGCAGACCGGATTGCCTTACCAAGACGCTGACATCAACAACCAGGACAAGTTTGTGTCCGCCGTCTACCTGTTGCTGAACACCAGGACGGTCAACGTGGTCACGCTCATTGACGCCCTCGCGGCAAAGGGGTTGTTGAACACACTGCCAGAACGGTTCACCTTCTTCAACGGCAAATCTTTGCCCACCTTTGATACCCACCAAATTATCCGCGAGGTCGTCTGGATCGAATCTGACCTTGATACCGATGGTGACGGCCAGCGTGATATGTTGGAAGCGACCATCATTCGGCCCCGCGTAACTGACAAAGGTGTGCAGGTACCGGCATTATTTACCGCTAACCCTTACTTTCACGGGACTAACGACCAGGACGTCGAGGCCGCAACCCACGTGCCCGAACCCACGCTCCAGGTCAAAGCTGCGGGTACGCAACCGGCTGCCACTGACGCGGACTGGCACCCCGAGCAAGACCAACTGCCACACCGCGAAGTGACTGACACCACTAAAACCGCCAGCGTTTTCGGCGATGAACCCGGAATATACTCACTGAACGATTACTTCCTGGCTCGCGGCTTTGCCACCGTGTACTCAGCCGGAGTCGGAACGCGTGGGAGCGATGGCCTACGCTCAACCGGCGGCCTGATGAAACTGCCAGCGCCGTCGCCATCATTGAATGGCTAGACGGCAATAGGCGGGCATTCACGACCCGTACCGGGCACACGGCCATCACCGCCTGGTGGTGTAACGGTAACGTTGCAATGACGGGTAAGTCTTACCTCGGGACGCTTGCCATCGCCGCTGCAACCAGCGGCGTGCCCGCCCTCAAAACCGTCATTTCAGAGGCGGCAATCTCTAGCTGGTATGATTATTACCGCGAGCAGGGGCTGGTTGTGGCCCCCGGTGGCTTTCAGGGCGAGGACGCCGATGTCCTCGCGATTGATACCTACTCCCGCCAGCAGGCTCCCGGCGACGCCAACCGCGTGAAAGCAAAATGGGAGTCCCGCCTGAAGGACATTAGTCAGGCCCAGGACCGGCAACACGGCGACTACACCCCTTTTTGGGACGTACGCAATTATCGGCATAACGTGGCGCAAATCCAGTGCGACTTTGTCAGCGTTCACGGTCTCAACGACTGGAACGTCAAACCACGCAACGTGGTGAAGTTACACGAAGCATTGCGGACCGTTGGCAGTTCCGTTCACCACAAGATGTTCTTTCACCAGGGCCAACACGTGTACCTAAACAATATCCAGTCGCTCGACTTTGCGGACCAAATGAATCTATGGCTAAGTAATAAACTACTTGGCGTCGATAATGATGCGGTCAACGCGCTGCCCGATGTGGAAATTCAGGACAACGTCGAGGCCGCCAAGTGGGTGACAACACCCGACTTTGGGCACGGCACCGGCGTCACTAACCGGCAATTCCAGTTTGGGACGGACGAGCCTACCGCTGAGTTCAAAGACGAGAGCACCGCTATCTTTAACGCGGAGCACGATACCAGCGACAGCTTTGAACGCCAAATTATCCAACCCGACTCCCCCTATTCCGCGGCACGCTTATGGTTGCCGCTCCTCCAAGCTGACCAGGACGTCGTGATTGAAGGAACGGGCACCCTACACTTACGCGTGCGTTCTGATGCGCCCACCGCAATTATTAGCGCACGGCTGGTGGACATAGGGAGTGCGTTCCGCCTGCAACCCACGGCCAGCATCGTCGCCCGTGGAAACTATCCCCTCGGGTTCGATTGGCAGTATGAAAATACGCTTGAATTTGCGCCCCAGAAGCAGCCGAACGCGGCGCAACTGATCAGCTTTAGCCATGCCAACCTGCAAAATCCAGTTGATGGCGCGACGGCCGTCACTGTGAACCCCGGTGAATGGGTGGACATGCAATTAACGTTGCAGCCAACGCGGTACCACCTACCCGCCGGCCGCCAGCTAGTACTGATTGTTCACGGCGCGGATATGGCCCAGACGATTCGGCCAACAGCAACACCGACCATTACTGTGGACCTCAAGGCTAGTCACCTTGACCTACCGTTCCGAAACGATCAGGACTAAGCACCGACATTCAACTACAGCAACTACAGCAACTACGCAAAGAAGGCCCCGTGGGCTTAACCACGGAGCCTTCTTTGCATACGTGCCGGTCAGTCGCGACGTGTGACCACCGACTAACGCACTATTTAGTATAATTCTAGGTACTGCTCACGTTCCCACTCACTGACCTGCTGACGGTAAGCGGCCCACTCAACGTTCTTGGAGTCGAGGAAACTGTGGTACAGGTGGTCACCCAGGGCACTTTGAACCACTTCGTCAGTTTCCAGGTACTTCAACGCGTTGTGCAACGTGCTGGGCAAATCCTGAATGTGGTTAGCCAACCGTTCTGATTGAGCCATCCGGTAGATGTTACGGTCAACAGCTTCTTCGGGCTGTAACTTTTCCTCGATCCCGTCGAGGCCGGCTGTCAGCATCGCTGCAATCGACAGGTATGGGTTCGCCGATGGGTCCACACTGCGCATCTCCAGACGGGTTGAAACGCCGCGACCAGATGGTACCCGAATGAGTGGTGACCGGTTCTTACCGGACCACGCAATGTATACGGGGGCCTCGAAGCCAGGCACCAGACGCTTGTATGAGTTAACGATTGGGTTGTTAATTGCCGTCAATGCGCGGGCGTGATCCAGCAGACCAGCCAGGAAGTGCAAAGCCGTGGCGGACAACTGGTCCTCACCCTCGGCATCAAAGAAGGCATTATCCTTACCCTTAAATAGCGACATGTTCATGTGCATCCCGCTACCATTAATACCGTGCAGTGGCTTAGGCATAAACGTAGCGTACAGCCCGTGCTTACGGGCGATGGTCTTCACAACCAGCTTAAAGGTCTGAATGTTGTCGGCTGCTTCCAAAGCGTTGGCGTACTTAAAGTCCACCTCGTGCTGGCCCGGTGCGACCTCGTGGTGAGAGGCTTCAACTTCGAAGCCCATCTTTTCGAGTTCCAGCACGATGTCCCGACGCAATTTTCGCCCAGGTCGAGTGGTGCCAGGTCAAAGTAGGAGCCTTATCGTTCAGCGTGGTCGTTGGTCGGCCATTGTCGTCAAGTTTAAACAGGAAGAATTCTGGTTCCGGTCCAATGTTAAACGAACTGAAGCCATCCGCCTTCATCTTTTCAATGACACGGGCCAGGTTATTCCGGGGATCGCCAGCAAACGGCGTCCCGTCGGTCATATGTACCGAACAGATTAACCGCGCGACTTTGCCATGCTCACTCCCCCACGGGAAGATCATCCAGGTGTCCAGGTCGGGGAACAGCAGCATGTCGCTTTCCTCAATCCGCACAAACCCATCGATACTGGAGCCGTCCATCGTAATCTTGTTGTTCAACACTTTGTCTAACTGGCTAATCGGTACCTCCACGTTCTTGATGATCCCGTTAATATCGGTAAACATGAGGCGTAAAAATTGAACGTTCTCCTGCTTGACAATATCGCGAATTTCGTCTGCGGTGTACTGTTTACGTGCCATTGATTAAATTCTTCCTTCCTAGTTAAACCCTTGTCCGTACGGGCCCCTGCCCGCCTGCGTAAATCCAGATTGGTTCAGTATGTCATCCTGCAACATCTTCCGCGCGTCCGAATCGCTCGTCTGCCGGGCCTTCACTTCACGCATACGCCGAATCTCGCCCAGGCTCAAGCCAGACTTGCGCTGCTGCACAATACTCAACAGTACGTCCACGTCCGTTAATGAGAACATCCGGTGGTTACCAGCATTTCTAGACGGATGAACAAACCCCTGCGTCTCATAATAGCGGATTTGCCGTGCGGTTAACGTTGTTAGATCCATAACTGTACCAATAGGCAGAACGGCCCGCCGCCGCAAAATCTCTGAATTGGCCATGACCATTCCCCCTTCAATGTTGTTAAGTATAAACCACTCACCACGGGGGTCAACCGTTTTTGTTAGAAAACCTAACATGCAACGCTTTTTAGCAAATTGACGTTTTACCGGTCCAGACCATTAACAAAATTTTGTGCGCGCATCAGCATTTGGTTGTACGTTGCGGGCTGTTCGACCAGGTCATACCAGGAAGGTGACATCTGGTTGCGCAAGTACGTTAACTGGCGTTTGGCGTACCGTCGCGAATTACGTTGTATGAGTCCGATTGCAGTTGACAAATCGTACTCCCCAGCAAAGTACGGTATGAGCTCCTTGTACCCAATCGCCGCCAAGGCCTGATTATGTGTCCCGAATTGCTTAGTAATGCTTTGCACCTCGTCAACCAGCCCAGAGGCAACCATCTGTTCAACCCGTTCGTTAATGCGTTGATAGAGCAGCTCCCTGGTAGTTGTTAGCCCCAAAACCAGGGTGTCGTACTGCGGTACCGGCGCGGGTTGCGCGGAAAAAAAAGGGTCCCCGTTTGTTCAATTACCTCGAGGGCACGGACGGTACGTCTCACGTTCGCGACCGGAATCTTTGCCGCCGCGGCAGAATCCCTCTTTGCCAGCTCGTCCCATATGGCACGATTTCCGTATTCGTCCGCGAACTTCTGCCAACGCACCCGTTCCGGGCTCACACCATCAGTTCCTAGTGGCAGACCTAATCGCAGTGCATTTAGGTAAAAGCCGGTACCGCCCACCAAAATTGGCACTAATCCACGCCCCGAAATGTCCTGAATAGCCGCTCCCGCTAATTCGATAAACCGTGCCACGGAATACGGCTCCCCGGGATCAAGAATATCAATTAAATGGTGGGGAACGGCCGCGAGCTCCTTCGCTGTGGGCTTTGCGGTACCGATATCCATCCCCCGGTAAACCTGGAACGCGTCCGCATTGATGATCTCTCCGCCCAGTGTCTGCGCCAGCCGAATCCCCGTGCGGTCTTACCCACGGCGGTTGGACCAGCCACCATAATAATTTTTGGTTTGAAAGCGTTCATATTATCCCCTATATGAATTATAATAAGAAATGTAAGTATATTGCACCCCACTATAAGGAGGTAGTAACTATGGCCCACAAATTCGCAAAAGGCTTCTTGACTGGGGTACTGGCAGCAGCCGGTGCCGTTGCCGGTAGTGTCTATGCATTTAAGAAGACCTACGTTGACCCTGTCGAAGACAAGGCAGAAGAAATTAACACGAACCGCCGGCGTGCAATTCGCAAGTCGCGCGGCGCTCACCAAGGCTAATTGCCGCGATGAATCACGCACCAACCTAACGCCGTTGCACCAACCCATCACGCTGGTGCAACGGCGTTTTTCTGCAGACCACCCAACAACGTGAAAAGCACCCGCCAAACCCGCTAGCGGTATCTTTGGTGAGTGCTTTTACTTGCGGTCACATGGCGCAACGGTCCGCTGACCGTCGCCGTTAACTGCTAATACTTATTCTTTTTAGTTTTACCAGACCAGTCGGCATAACCCTTCTTCAGCCAGTAGACCTGTGTAAAGCCGGCCTTCTTAAGCATCTGAGCCGCCCGGATGGACATGGACCCGGTGGTATCGTAAAGATACACGGGTAGGTCTTGCCGCAGACCGGTCATCCGGTCCTTAAACTGGGTGAGAGGCATGCTACGTGCGCCCAGGATGTGTCCGCCATTGAAGTCGTTGGTTTCACGGAGGTCAATAATCTGTGCCTTACGCATGTTTTGCTCAAACTCATCGGCGTTAATTTCACCACCGACGCTCCGTAGGCGCCGCGTAACGACGTACTTGTAAAACCAGTTGGCCGCCCAGAAAATCAGGACAATTCCAACAGCAATGACGACTGAATTAATAATCGATAATCCTTTGGCAAACATAGCCAGACTCTCCTTTACAACTCCATGAGGTTAATTTAGGGCAAGACGTGCGGCACCAAGAACGCCGGCACCATTGCCAAGCGTTGCCAACCGTACTTCGGTCGTTTCGCGCACGTTCGTGAACGCAAATTGCTTGAAGTACTTTTCAACTTGGCTACGCAGGAACTCGCCGGCCGCACTCACACCGCCACCGATGACAACGTAACGCGGGTTCATCGTGTTCCCGACGTTAGCCAACGCTAGGCCCAGGAAGTAACTTACGCGGTCAACCACTTTGATTGCCAACGGGTCACCATTCTTGGCGGCGTCAAAGACGATTTTGGACGAAATTTCGTCGCCATCGTCCAACGTCTTCTTGATGGACGAATTACCGGAGTATTCCTCGGCCATTTCACGCGCTACCCGTACGACACCAGTTGCGCTTGCGACCGTTTCCAGACAACCGTGGTTTCCACAAGTACAAAGGTACCCATGTGGGTCGACACAAACGTGGCCAATTTCACCAGCCGAGCCGGCAACACCGTGTAACAACCGACCATCGGCAATCACACCACCACCGACACCGGTACCCAGCGTCACGAACACAACGTCCGGTTCGTTTTCGCCGGCACCGCGCCAACGTTCGCCCAAAGCAGCGACATTGGCGTCGTTATCAATCGTGAGGGCCAGGTGTGTGCCCGCTTCAATATCAGCCTTAACGTTCTGCGTGGTCTTCCAATTGAGGTTGTAGGCACCAGTAACGGTACCGGCCTTCACGTCCACGGAACCGGGTGAACCCATACCAATGCCCTCAAAGTCTTCAGGCTTCATCTGGTAGAGCGAGATGTGCTCGTTGATACTGTCAATGATGTCAGGGACAATGTGGGCCCCTTCGTCCAAAACGTTGGTGTCAATGCTCCACCGCTGCTGAATCTCACCGTCAGCGGTAGTGATTGCAAACTTAGTCGTGGTCCCCCCGAGGTCCACACCAATCAATTTCTGGTCAGTCATTACTTTGTTCCTCCGAATGTGTTTTTTTTGCTGTAATTTGAGCGGATGACGCTGCTCTTCTTCATGCTCGTGGTTCAAAATTATTTTGGCGGTGGCGTAGGTTTTACGGTCAATCAGCCCCGACTTTGCCAGCCGGTCTAATTCGATTGCCGCCAGCTCCATGTCATACAAGCGCTTGCCGACGTGAATGTAGGTGCCAAACTGTTTAAGCAACTTCAGAACGTCATTATAGGTCTTCATCACAATATCCTCGACCCGTCGATTAAGAACATGGCTACGGGTACGACCACCAAAAGTACGCCCATCAGCACACGCTTGGCGGGTGCAATCGTACCAACTCGCGGAGATCCAACGGCCCCAGCAATCAGGAAACCACCAATGAGTCCCGCAATGTGACCGGCAATATCAATGGTCGGTTGGGTAAGGTCAAACACCAAGTTAATGACCACAATAATGACAAACTGCCGCACGGCCGCGTTGATGGCCGGATTGTGGCGGAAGTTGTCTCCCAGCATGAGAAATGCACCCAACAACCCAAACAGCGATGTGGACGCGCCCGCACCTACGGTATTGGCCCCATCAAAAATCATGCCACCAATATTACCAACAATGCCACTAATAAGATAAATTGTTAGAAAGCGCCAGTGCCCAAAGACGGTTTCCGTCATTCGGCCTAGCCACCATAACGACATCATGTTCACCAGTAAGTGCACAATGCCGATATGCAGAAAAATAGGGGTGACGAGTCGCCACCACTGGTCAAAGAGGACGATATAAGGATTGAACCGGGCACCCAAAGTGACGAGCACCTTAGTTGAAGTGCTGCCACCCATTGTGGTCTCCAGTACAAACATCCCAATCGTGATGACCAATAAGGTGTACGTTACGAACGGTTGATTTCGCCACGCACCGTTAAAACGGGAATTTCGCATTGCTGCCCCCTTCCGCACTAGCCGTGCAAGCAACTCTTACAATTCTACCAATTTATTGAGCGCTTTCCAAGCACGTCACGGCAAAAAAATCTATGGCGTCGCATTTACGCAAAAAAATTTGGTCGTCGCAGCAGCGTTGGCCGGGTTGGTGAGCTCCGGCTTACGTGCCCTACGCCGTAGGTTGCTACGGTGGTGGCTGACGGCAGCGTTGGCCGAACCGGTGAGCTGCGGCTTTCGTGGGGCGCTCCATGGTAAGCCACTGCTAGGGCGAAGGCTCCAACCCGCCAAGTGCGGGCGTGTTTCCGCCGCGATTTCAAGCCTGCCCGGAAAACCACCGGTCAGTCTCGAAATTCGTCGCGCCGTACGTCACTCCGTTCCTACGGCGGTGCCCCCTGGCAGTGGTTACCATTCCGACCCCACACGCCTACGCCCATCGGTCCGACCGACGCGGCCTTACGCTACTGTGATAACTACGTCTCCGTGCACGACGCCTCCGTCCCAAAGGTCACCCGCGGGTTCGCGAAATTTCGTGGACCTAATTTATAGAACTATGATCCAATTCTATGATCCACTGCCGATAAGTTACCCGACCGAACTGGTACAGGTATAGACTCAACTAGTAGTGCGAATATACACTCCGGGTGCGTTTGTTACTGTTCCACCATTTGAATTGGTGCTGTGAGCTAGCACGTAAACTTAACGGTGAACATCTACGTTGGTCGTACTGGCGTGGTGGCGGAGGTTGAGCGGCTGGTCCCCGCGACGGCTGCAGGCCCGTAGTTCTGTTAGAGTTACTGCCAGTTGGTGCGTTAGCACTTACTGGCAGTTATGACTTACAGAATCAAATTGGCTAGACCGAGCGGGTTTTGCTCGGGCTACGGCAATTCGCGGTAGCCCGGAACGGGCGTGAGCGTGAGGCACGTAGCCGGTCGCGGTGACCAGCCGCTCAACCTCCGCCACCACGCCAGTACGACCAGCCAATATCAACAGTCCACAAAGTCGTAGCACGCCACGGCACCCCACCGGCCATAACCGCCACTAGGGTCACCTGATTAAACGCAAATATCGGCCCCTACCCGTCGTCTTGACGTGCATGACCGATATTGTGTAGTTGTCTAGCCGTTAATCGTCGCTTGTGAGCTCGAATAGCCGCTATCTTCCTTAACGTTGTGCAGCTTGTAATACGACTCAATAATGTCGTGCGCCATCGACGTGTTCCAAGCCCCCGAAGTGAGGTCAGGTTAGGTATGACTAGGGCAACGGCAATTTGTGGGTTCTTGGCCGGAGCAAAGGCTACCAAACTAATGGTAGTAGTTTCGACCAGCGGTGAACTCGAATCAGTAGGGTCTGAGTGGGCAAAGGTCTGTGCAGTACCAGACTTCGCGGCTACACCAGGATTCAGGT
Organism: Lacticaseibacillus pantheris DSM 15945 = JCM 12539 = NBRC 106106; assembly: GCF_001311175.1. Taxonomy (GTDB): domain Bacteria; phylum Bacillota; class Bacilli; order Lactobacillales; family Lactobacillaceae; genus Lacticaseibacillus; species Lacticaseibacillus pantheris. The sequence goes on from NZ_BBAI01000017.1 coordinate 36,275, forward strand.
CGTTCAACGCACTAACCGTCCGGTTGCTATCAGAACCATGGACGGTCATCCACATCCCCTGCTTGACCAGGTTAACGTCCGCCTGCGTTGCCCCAATTTTGCCCAATACTTCGGGCTGCGTAGTGGACAGTACGGATTTGCTCTTACTACTCTTACTGCTGTCAGTAATCGACTGCACCAGGTACGGACGCATCCGGTAGCCATCATTGGCGACGGTGCTGACGTAATCTGCCAGCTGCATGGTTGTGTACGCATCGTAGTTCCCGTAGGACAAGTCAAGTGCGGACCCAACGGCCAGGGCACCATAACTGTTGTGGGTGGCACCCTCAAGGCCAGTGACCTCACCAGGCAGGTCAATCCCCGTCTTGATGCCCAGACCAAACTCGCCAAAGTGGCGGCGCATCTTGCTAAAGATGTCGTTGTCCATCGTTAAGTAACTGTTAGCCTCGTACTTGGCGTTACCCTCACGCATCGCCAACCGCATCATGTAGATGTTACTGGAAATTTCGAGGGCGTGATCGGCGGTTAGTGAACTGTACGCGCCAATGTTGTACCACGACTTCTTCACTGGTGTGCCCTTAAGGTAAATTGGCACATCGGGTAGTGAACTGTTGCTGGTAGTGATTACTCCGTCCTCTAAGGCCCCGAGAACCATCGCGGGCTTCACTACCGACCCCATAACAAAGGTCTGGTTAATTGTTCCCAGGGCATTTTCGGTGATGGTGTTCTTTTTAAAGTTGTGTTTGTAACCGGTCATCGCGAGCACCGCACCGGTACTAGGATTCATAACGACGGCGTACGCACCGTCAGACAAACTCGCAGCACCAGAACTAACGGCTGACTGGTAGTACTTCTTGACGATGTCGGCCACTTGCCCTTGGAACTTCGAGTCAAGCGTCAAGTTAAGGTTCTCCCCCGCCGAACCGGCATACTGCTGAACCGCGCTCGTCACACTATTATTACTATTAACGGTTACTTTGGTCTGTGACTTACTGCCCTTCAGTACGTCCTCATACTGTTTCTGCAGGTAAGACGTCCCCACGCGGTCGTTTCGGGAGTAGCCCTCAGTCAGGTATGCTGACAATGAATCTTCTGGTAACCCCTGCTTGGACGTGCTGACCGAGCCAATGATACTCAACATACTCTTGCCGTTCGGGTACGAGTTGGTCCAGTCGGTGCCCAAGTTAACGCCCGGCATGCTGGATAGGTGTTCCCCAACCTGGGCCACTTCTGTAGAAGTTACTCCGGTTTCTTTCAGGTACACCGTTGAGAATTCACTGGCGCTGTTCATTTTGTAGTAAATTGCGGCGGCCGTCTTTTGCTTGCTGCTAAGGCTAGGCATAATTTTCTTGGCGGCCTTCAGTTCCAGTTTGTACAGTTTCGTGGCACCCAATTTCAACTGGGCTTTGGTTAACTGCTTGTTAACACGCTTCAGGTTCTGCTTGTTCGCCAAGTAGTAGTCCAACTCCTGACGCTTGGTCAACGAACTAGTGTCGGCGTTAATGTACGTTGCCAGGACGGTGGCAACCTTCTCCATTTGGGCCGACGTAACCGACTCGTTCTTCGTGTAGGTAATGGCTTTGTTCGCCTTGTTGGAGACCATGACCCGCCCCTCGGAGTCGTAAATCATCCCCCGCGGCACGGTACCCTCAACCGTGGTGCTACTGCTACTATTAACCACTTCGGAAAAGGAACTGCCGTTAATAATTTGTAGGTACGCCAATTGACCCACTAGGAGGGCAAAGAGGACAAACACAAAGAAAAAAAAGCAGGTTCAAGCGAAACGGTATGCGTGATTTTGGTCGTTTTGGTCGTGGTGTACGTATGTACTTCAACAGTGGCGCTCCTTCATATTTTCTGTAGTTTAGTGTAACAAAGAAACCGTGCAAACACCACGGGCCCAATTTCTGGTATGCTGTTGGTTAAACGCGGTGAACTGGGTCACTGCCACACATTATGGGTGGCAAATACCCGAATGCCATCACCGCAAACGGAGAGGTTCCTATGCGTTGGATTAACTCAATTAAACGGCACCCACTAACAGTTGCTTTTGCCCTACCTATCATTATCATGGGTATTTATTTCTGTGCGTGCCAGCATGTGTATCCATTTGGTAATAGTAGCTTACTAACCGTGGATATGGGTCAACAGTACATTGATTTTTACGCATACTTTAGACAAACACTGCTGGGTCACCCCGGACAATTTTTTTTATGCCTGGAACAAAGCGCTCGGTGGGGACATGATTGGTGTCTGGGCTTACTACTTAATGAGTCCCTTCAACCTAGTGTTAGTGCTGGTGCCTAAGTCCATGCTGGATGTTGGGATCCTCATCATGACGCTACTGAAATACGGAGCGGCGAGCCTCTCGATGGCATACTACCTCCACCGGCGCGGTCTACGGAGCTGGGTTTTACCAGCTTACGGCCTGGCATACGCCCTATCAGTGGATGATTGCCAACCAACTGAACCTGATGTGGTTTGACGGCGCCATCATGTTACCACTAGTAGCCGACGCGGTAGACCGATTGGTAGCCGGTCAGCCCCGCCGCTTTCCCCTGCTCTTGGCGGCCACGTTGCTGGTTAACTACTACATTGGCTACATGGTCATCTTATTCACTATTGGTTACTTCCTGTTTGCGCTCGTCCGCGACCGTTTGCACAAAGCGGCAGTTATCCGCGCCTGCCGCCGCTTTGCCCTAACCGGACTACTGGGCGCAGCCTTGGCCGCCTGTCTGTTGGTCCCTACCTTCTTCCAGATAACGCAAAGTAAGGGTACATATACCGCCACGACCGTTAACTGGCAGTTTGAGTACAACCCACTACACCTACTCAGTAAGTTGGTTGCGGGCTCATTCAACTTTGACCAGATGCCTTCCGGGTTGCCCAACATCTTTGTGGGGTCGCTGGCCACACTCGGCGCAATCATCTATTTCACCAACCGGCGGATCAACTGGCGCGAACGCGTGGCTGCGGGAACATGGACCGTCTTTTTGTTCATCTCAATGATGTTTGAACCGTTAGACCTAGTTTGGCACGGCCTGCAATTTCCCGTATGGTACCCCTACCGTTTTTCCTTTGTAGTCACCTTCTGGTTGATATTACTCGCCGCGCGGGGTTTCAAGTATCTTCCCGATGGCATTAGCCTGCCACAGATGCTCCTACTGGCATTTGTGTGCGTCGGGGCTGACCTCTATGTATGGTTTAACCTCGATAGCTTTAGTTACCTCACCAAACAACAGGTACTGCTAACTGGCCTCCTTAACCTCCTGGCCATCATTGTTCTGAGCCTCCGCGGTAATGCACACCGGGGCACCTACGTTATCATGTTATTACTCAGCATCGTCGATATGACCAGCAACGCCGCGCTGACAATGAACCAGTTGGCGTACGTCAGCCACAGTGATTACCACACGTACACTGAGGCCCTGCGCAGCGGTGTCAATACCGTGCAAAGTCGTGACAGCGGCTGGTACCGAATTGGTAAAACGGTGGGCCGGACCAAAAACGACGCCATGGAAGTAGGGTTTAACGGTACCGACCAGTTCAACTCTATGTTTGAACCCAACGTACCCACCTTTTTCGGACAGATTGGCCAAGCTGACGGCGACGGCTTTGTGGCCTACGCCAACGGTACCGAATTTACCGACGCGCTGTTAGATACCAAGTATTGGCTCACAAAACGTGCTGGTAGTACTGCCTTCCTCCCGACGGAAAGTACCCGCGAGGACGTTGCCAACTATACCGGCATCGGGCACACACAAAACTTGAACGTGTACCGCAACGATAACGCCCTAGGCATTGCCTTCGGGGCCAGTGCCAACATCCTCCAGACTAAACTAGCAACGGGATCACCGCTCACTAATCAGGAACGTATTGCCACGGGCCTTACGGGGGCCAAAACTACCATGTTTACCGCACGCCCCTTTGAATCCATCACCATGACCAACAATATTAAGTCCATGGCGGGTATTGGCGGTAGCACCTACACCGTCAAGAAAGGTGGTGCCGCAACGATTACGTACACGTTCATCGCTAACACCACCGAGCCTTACTACTTGACCGTTGACAGTTCACTGACGGATAACGCGGCCACCGTCCGCCTGAACGGCCAGCAGGTGCACCTAGCCGACTCCTTCCGCAATACGGCGGTGCTCAACGTCACACCTGCCCAGGTGAATAAAGTGAACACCATCACGATTACGCTCAACAAACAATCGCTGTTCCTGGGCAACGTTGCGTTATACCAACTGGATACAAGTGGTTTCAAACAAACGATTGACCAACTACAGAAATCGCCGCTTCACGTTACCCACCACGGTAGTAACTCGCTACGTGGCACGGTCAACATTCGTAGCAAGAACCAAGTGCTGATGACCACCATCCCCCAGGTACCCGGGTGGCACGTGCGGGTCGACGGTCGAACAGTCACCCCCAAGAAGGTACTCGGCCTATTTATGGCTATTCCTCTAACTAAGGGTCACCACACGATTAGCATGTACTACGTGCCTCCGTACCTCGTCTGGGGCATCATCATATCGCAAATCGCAGCGGCAATTACATGGTTCGCGTTCTTCCGGAACCGGCCACGGCACGCAGCCCTCCCACGCTTCAGCAAACGTCTACGTCAGCGGCCCTAACCAAACAGATAGACAAAGCAACACCCCACAACTTCTACTCCGTGTTTGAGTCGAAGTTGCGGGGTGTTGCTTCGCATTATGCTTTAGTGACCAACAATTTATTCACCGATATCGTTGGACTGTGAACTGACCTTACCGTGCTTAACGGCATACAGGGCCGCTTTGGTGCGATCATCCACCTCCAACTTGGCCAAAATATTCGACACGTGCGTTTTCACGGTCTTAAGGGTGATGAACAGTTCATCAGCGATTTGCTGGTTACTTTTCCCCTGAGCAATTAAGTCCAGGACCTCACGTTCACGACTCGTTAAATCATCGTAGAGCGCCATATCGGCCATCGCCTGGTCCTTATTCTGCAACTTATCGTTCACTTCGGGGGCAATCGTGCTCTGTCCCCGCATCGTGTTGCGGATTGCGTCCGCAATTTCCGCCGCCGTACTGGTCTTGAGTATGTACCCGCTGCCCCTGCGGCCATCGCCGGGTAAACTAGCTCATCATCAATAAAACTAGTCAAAATGATGACACGAGCTTGCGGCCAGGATGCCAAAATTTCTTTGGTGGCCGTCACCCCGTCCATTTTGGGCATTTTGAGGTCCATGAGAATGACATCTGGTCGGTCGGCCAAGGCCTGATCGCGACCATCCGCACCGTTTTCCGCCTCGCCAATGACCTCGATATCCTGCTGAATACCCAGGTAGGACGAAATCCCTAACCGCACCATTTCGTGATCATCGACAATCAATACTTTAATCATTGCTGTCCTCCTTAACAGTCACTGGCACCCGCACCTCGACGCTCGTACCTTGGCCGGGGAAACTAATTAACTTCACCGTCCCGCCCAAGCTACGGGCACGTTCCTCAATGTTGTTCAAACCGTAGCTACCGGCATTTTCAGCGGCCGACGTATCAAAGCCGACGCCATCATCAATCATACGCAGGACGACGTTACTACCGACCGTATTCAAATACACTTCCAGCTGATTGGCCTCAGCGTGTCGTAACGTGTTGCTCAGTAGCTCCTGCACAATACGGAATAAATGGTCCTCCGTCGTCGTCGCCAGGTGCACGTCGGCAATATCCCACTTGATGTCAATATTAATCTTGGTTTGTAGTTCTTTCAACAACCCAATAATACCTTCACGTAGTGGCTTCCCAGCTAGCGAAGTCGGACGCAGGTGCAGCAGAAGCGCACGCATTTCCGATTGGGCGGCGTTAATAACACGTTCAATCGTGTCCAGTTGCTTGGTTAAACCGCTATCCGCCAATTCAGGCTGCCCATCAACCACGGCACGCATCGTCGACAATAGCATCATCGCCGCAAAGAGTTGCTGCGAAACCGAATCATGTAACTCGCGCGCAATGCGCTGACGCTCGGCCACCACCACGGCCTCTTTGCTTTCACCCTCAACCAAGTCCGGTTTCTTGCTGTACCGGGCAATCTCGCCCTGTAACCGGACAATTTGTTCCTGTAGCGCTTGGAGCAGGCGGGCATTATCCGCACCAAATATCTTCGCGTTCACAGTCAGGGCCTGATCGGTGTCCTGATCCAAAAAGTTTCGTACTAACCGGCCGAGCTCATTCGACATACGGCGCTGCGTCAATCGGACCACCAGCCAAACGCTACCGGTCACAACCAGGCCCACAGAGAATGCGGCTAGCACAACAAAAACCGCTACGGGTATGCCGCCAATGGAGTAGGTTAAGAGCCGCCAAACATACGTCAGTTTGTGGCCAACCACCACCATCCAGATCAGAATGACTTCCAGCAGAAACATTAATAACGTAATAGCGCCTAAAATGCAGGCGTAACCCTTCTTGGTCATACGGTCACCACCTCCAGGTCGCCAATCAGTGTGCTCGTAACGATGCGTAGACGGCGCGAAGCATCATCATACCCAGGAGTAGCTAAGTGAATAGTTTCGTTGGCAAGGTGGAAATCTTCCCCAGCGAAACTGACTTTACCCGTTAACGCCGAGTGATTGAGCTCAATGCCCACCCCCAGCGGCACCAATACGCGGGTGCGGCCAAAGCCCTTGCGGATAACCACAACGTTGTCGCGTTGCGGCAGAATGGTATTACCTAAGTCCACGATGGTGTCACCGGCAAGAACGGTGATGTTAGTGTCCTCCCATTCGAAAACCGAGCTACCAATCGTACTATCACCGAACCAGGGCTGTCGCCGCGGACGACCGGCGTTAGCACCAAAGCCGTGAACGGACACAAACTGTTTGTGGGTCCATGGTGTCCACTTACCGTTGCGGGCACGGCGCCGTAAGCTCAGTAGTAGCATGATTCCGCCAAAGGCAACCATCCACCAGAACGCACCATGAACGGCCACACTCACGATCACGGAAACAGCACCAAAGACCAACAGGAACGTGTGCCAGAAACCACTTTGCAACCCCCGGGCCATAGCCAATGAGACCCCACCCGCAATCAGGAAAATGAGCGTGGGCAGGTCGGCAAATAAGCTGTACCCGAGGAACAGCGCTAATATGAATTCTACAATTGCAAAAAAAAGTATATCCGTGAAGACATGCGGCTACCTCCTGCATACATCATACCGTAACCAGGCATATTTGCGTGGGTCCACAGACCGATTTTGTGCCCAAAAATTTGCCAACAACAAAGGCGCACCCACACGGGTACGCCTTTGTTCTAACTACGGTGCTACTTATTCAACCGCAGTAATTTTAACCTGCATGTCGCCACCAGGTGTTTGTACCGCTACGGTTTCACCCAGTTTGTGTCCAATCAGGGATTCGCCAATTGGTGACTCATTACTGATTTTGCCCGCCATCGGGTCCGCTTCAGCAGCACCCACAATCTGGTAGGTTTCCTCATCAGTCTCGCCCACTTCAACGAACGTGACTGATTTGCCCACGGACACTTCGTCCTTCGCCACGGAGTCGCTATCGATAATTTCGGCGTAACGCAACATCTGCTCCACTTGGGCGATGCGCGTTTCCAAAGATGACTGCTCGTCCTTGGCACTTTCATACTCAGAATTTTCGGATAAATCTCCAAAACTACGTGCAATCTTAATCCGGTCAATTACCTCTGGGCGCTTAACCGTCTTGAGCTGTTCCAATTCCTTTTCCAGCTTAACCTTACCGTCAGCCGTCATCGGGTACGTCTTGTCTGCCATGCTATACAACCTCTTCCTTATTTTCGCTTAAATCAAGCCACGCTGATCCAGTATCGCCTGGACCTTTGTGACCAGTAAATCAATTGCTACTTTGTTTTGCCCACCCTCAGGCACAATGAGGTCCGCATACCGCTTAGTGGGTTCCACAAATTCATGGTACATTGGCTTCACCGTGCTTTGGTACTGGTTGATAATATCATCCAGCGAGCGGCCCCGTTCAACCGTATCACGTTTGATCCGTCGTAACACCCGAATATCATCATCCGTATCCACGAAGATTTTAATATCCATCAACTCGCGTAACTCTTTTTCCGCGAGAATCAGAATTCCCTCCAGAATAATAACGTCCGTAGGCTCCACGTGAATCGTGTCACTGGTGCGGTTATGGTCAGTATAGTCGTACACCGGCTTTTCAATCGCCTGGCGGTGCAACAACCGCTCAATGTCGGCTACCAGCAGGTCGTTATCAAAGGCGAGCGGGTGATCATAGTTAATCAGTTTCCGCTGAGCAAAGGGTAAATCGCTGTGCTTGTAGTACGAGTCCTGCGCGATTAACGTGACTGAACGGGTTGCCTCAAAATGATCAAAAATCTCGTGGGCAACACTTGTTTTACCGGAGGCCGACCCCCCGGTGATGCCAATAACAATGGGCTTCTGTTGTTCCATTACTTTCCATCCCCACTAAAAGTTACTACTACTGGTTGTCGCTACCAATGGCCGCAATGTTGGCGTCCTGTTCTGCCAAAGTCCGGGCATACAGAATCTTACCGGTCTTGAGGTTAGCCACAAAGTAGAGGTAACCCGCGCTCCGGTCGGACGGATTCAACACCGCCTGCACTGATTGTAGACTCGGTTGGTTGAACGGTCCAGGGCCAAAGCCCGCGTTCTTATACAAGTTGTACGGCGATTTAACCGCCGTATCCTTGTTGGTTAAGTGGGTCTTGTGCGTGTTAAGGGCGTACATCACCGTGATGTCGGACTGCAGTGGCATGTCAGCGTCAATCCGGTTAAAGAAGACACCAGCAATCTTGCGGCGACTGGCTTCGGTCACACCCTCCCGCTCAACAATGGATGCTAGGGTCAACACGTGTTGGACAGTCAAGTCCTGCTTCTTAATGTTACTGTAGTACGGCTGCAGCACCGAGTTGGTTTTAGCAACCATCTGCGTGACCAGCTCTTTCATGGTTTCGCCAGAACTAACCGAATACGTCGCCGGGAACAAGTAGCCTTCCAGGTGGTAACGGACGTTCTTGGACTTTGCGGCGGAACCGAGCAGCTCTGGGTACTTCTTTGCCAATTGATTGAAGAAAGTATCATCCTTCATTAAGGCCATGAAGCTCTTTTTCGACAAGTTACCATTCTTCTTGGTGTACTTGTCCATCGAGCTAGCAATCGTCTCGACAGTTTCACCTTCACGAACCAGTACCTGCGTACCGTCATTACTGCCCTTACCCATGAGGGTGGTAACCACGTGCTTCAGGTCCATGGACTTGGCCACTTGGAACGTCCCGGCCTGAAACTCGCTGTAACTGTTAATCTTGGCGTACAGCGCGAAAACCGTGGCACTCTTAATAACACCCTTGTTGGCTAAGGCTTCACCAATTTGTTTGGTGCTAGCACCGCTGTTAATTTTGACGCTCACCGCTTTACTTGAATGCGGATCCACCGCCTCCAGCGAAGTCGTGACGTACCGGTAGCCCATAAATCCGGTAACGGCAACCAAAGCCACTACAATGCCAATTACCCACCAAACAATATGGTGAACGAGGTGGTTTTGAGCGTCCCGAAACGACCGTTTATCCAACGACGTTCCGGGGATTTTTTTTCATGATCTTGTTGCGAACCAGCCACAATGAAACCTCCGTCAACGATAATTATCTAGGCCATTATATTAGAAACGGGCCTAAAAAGCGATAGTCACTACCGAATTTTAGCGTTTACTTCGGTTTCAAGGGCGTCGACCACCGCGGCCATGGCCTTTTCAACCGTGTCCTCGGTCAGCGTGTCATCGTCCCGCCGGAAGGTCAGTGTGTATGCAAGACTCCGAGTTGCTGGTGGCAACTTGGGTCCGGCGTAAACATCGAACAGGTGCACGTCGCGCAAATACTGACCCGCATGCGCACGAATAACGTCTTCCACCGCGGCACTAGTAGTCGTGATGTCAACAAGCAGCGCAACGTCCCGCGTCATGGATGGGAACTTTGGAGCGGGTGCGACGATCTTGTCTGCGCGACCGGCTGCCAATAGTGGCTCCAGGTTAAGTTCAAAGACGAACGTCTCGGGCAGGTTGTTATCAGCCTCGTACTGCGGGTGTAGCCGACCTAGTAAACCAACACGCTGGTCCGCCAGCATGATGTATGCTGACTGCCCGGGGTGCATGCTGCTAGGTAGTTCATCAGTTGTGTACTCGACCGGCGTATCAAGGTTGTAGTCATCCAGTAGCATGGCAACAATACCCTTAGTGGTATAGAAGTCGACTGGCTGAGCCTTTTGGTTCCACTCTTTGTTTGCAAAGTTGCCTGACAGAACGCCGGCAACGTAATTGTGCTCATCGGGACGGTGTTGACCATTGGCACGGATAAATACACGGCCCTGTTCATACAGAGCGATGTCATTTTCCTTACGTGCGGCGTTATAACGGACGGCATCCAGCAGCCCCGTCAGCATGTTGGCACGCAATTCCTGGTGGTCAACGGTCATGGGCCAAGCTAGCTTGGTCGTTGCGTTGTTTTCCAAAGCAAATTCGTTGGCCTGATCCTCGCCACGCAACGAGTACGTAATGGCCTGGTCCATCCCCGCCCCCTGAAGCAACGTCCGGTTACGCCGGAGCCGCCGCTGCACTGGTGTCAGCGTGCCAACCGTCATTGTGGCAGTTGGTAGCGTTGCTGGCAGGTTGTCGTAGCCGTAAATGCGGGCAACTTCCTCAATGAGGTCCGGTACGATGAAGATATCCCAGCGTCGCGCCGGAACCGAGACCGTCATCTGGTCGCCATCGCCGGTTACACCAAAGCCGAGGCGGTCAAAAATCCCGCGAACAGTCACCGCATCTAGGTCAGTGCCCAGAACGTGGTTAATTTGGTCAGTTGTGATGTCAATCACTGTTGGCGCGCCACTCACGCTAGTAGCGGTTGCAATTCCGCTAGCAACCGTCCCACCACCGAGTTCTGCCGCCATGCGTGCAGCCGTATCAAGGGCGGTAATGATGTTCGATTCATCAATCCCCTTTTCAAAGCGGGAGCTGGCCTGACTACGCAAATCATAACGTTGGGCGGTCTTACGAATGCTGGTCCGGTTGAACACGGCGGATTCGAAAACGATGCTGGTAGTGCTATCGGTAATCTCCGAGTTCAATCCCCCCATCACACCTGCGAGCGCAATGGGCACAGTGCCGTTACTAATCACAATATCGTCGGTCGTTAAGGTACGCTCAGTTCCGTCGAGGGTCGTGAGCCCTTCACCAGCTGCGGCCCGCCGTACGTGGACGGTACCATCACCGACTTTGTCGTAATCAAAGGCGTGCATTGGCTGGCCGAAGTACAACATGATGTAGTTCGTAATGTCCACAATGTTGTTCAGAGGACGGATGCCAGCGTTCCACAAGCGCCGCTGCAACCACAGTGGGCTTTCCTGCACGTGCACACCAGTTACTACCCGTAAGTTGTAACTCGGCGCATCGTCAGGGTCGTCGACGCTCACCTGCAGGAAGTCACCCACCGGCTTGCCCGTCTCAACAACGGGCTGATCATCAAAGTGTGGCTTGTTTCCGTAGGTAGCGCCAACTTCCCAGGCAACTCCCCGCATCCCCAAGGCATCCGCACGGTTAGGCGTAATGTCAAAGTCGAGGATGGCATCGTGCATGCCCAGCACCGCCATGGCGTCAGTGCCCGGCTTGATGGCTTCGTTAAACACGTAGATTCCATCAGCGTACTTCTTAGGGGAGACGCTATCGCTAAAGCCAATTTCCTGGAGCGCACAAATCATGCCATCACTAATCTCGCCACGGAGCTTGCCACGCTTAATTTTTTTTCGTTGTTAGCAATCCGGGCGCCAGGCAACGCCACAATGACGGTCTGCCCCGCAGCAACGTTAGGTGCACCACAGACAATTTGCCGTAACTCGTCTTCGCCAGTATCCACCATGCAAACGTGCATGTGATCGGAGTTCGGGTGCATCTTCATGCTTTCGATGTGGCCGATGACAATCTTCTTCTTACCCTCGTCGCGACGCGTTACGCTCGGCACCTCGATACCCGTGCGCGAAACCTTATCCGCTAACTCTTCAGGGCCAACGGGCACATCAACTAATTCTGTTAACCAATCGTATGAAACATCCATGAATTAACCCTCCGTCTTGAACTGGTGCAGGAACCGTAAATCATCAGTGTAGAAGCTACGAATGTCATCAACACCGTACTTCAGCATGGCCAAACGGTCTGGGCCCACACCAAAGGCAAAGCCGCCGTAGACATCGCTGTCAACACCCGCTGACCGCAACACGTTCGGGTGCACCATACCAGCGCCTAGCACTTCGATCCAGCCGCTGTACTTGCAGACGGCACAGCCCTTACCACCACAGCGGAAGCAAGAAATATCAACTTCGACACTTGGTTCCGTAAACGGGAAGTAGCTGGGACGCAACCGAATTTCACGCTCGGCGCCAAAGACGTGGCGTGCCATCGCCAGCAGCGTGCCTTTGAGGTCGGCCATCGTGATGTGCTTATCGACTACCAGCCCTCCATCTGGTGGAACTGGTGGCTGTGCGTAGCGTCATCCGTGTCGCGACGGTAGACGCGGCCTGGACTGATTTCCTTGAGCGGGCCTTTGCTGAAATCATGACTCTCCAGCGTCCGGGCCTGTACGGCACTGGTCTGTGTCCGCATCAGTAGGTCGTGCCCTAAATAGAAAGTGTCCTGCATGTCACGAGCGGGGTGATCGGGCGGAATGTTCAACTTCTCAAAGTTGTACTTGTCCTCTTCCACTTCGTAACCGTCAACTACCTGATAACCCATCCCCATGAACAGGTCCTCCAGGTCGTCGATGATCTGTTCAATCACGTGGGCCGTACCCCGACGAACTGGTGTGCCAGGCAGAGTGACGTCAACCGTTTCCATTGCAATTTTGTGAGCAGTCATTTCCTGCTCGATGTCGTGACGCTGATTTTCAATGGCTGTCTTTAACTCGTCACGCACCTTGTTGGCAAACTCGCCCACTTGAGGCCGCTCTTCCGGTGCGAGGTCCCGCATCCCACGCAACACTTCCGTAATCGGTCCCTTTTTACCCAATAACTTCACCCTGATTTGGTTCAATTCCTCCAAATCGGATGTCTTCATAATGCGGCCGCGATTTTCATCAGCCAGCTGCTCTAACTTATCCCGTAAACTCATGACGCTGCTCCCTTCTGTTACTCTCAATGTTTCGACACTCGATGAACCGTATTGGACGGAGGGGTGGTGGCGGGGAATGACTGCATGGATTCCTCACTATCCCGGCTTACTGAAACGAGCTGCGCAGGCCAGAAGACGCCGCATAAGCAACTCTGACCAAAAGGCCAAAACCGGTATCACCGCGGCTAAGACCGAGAATGCTACTATGCTCCCGCGCTACTCGTGCATATTGAGACGAGCTGCGCAGGCCAGAAAGCGACGTATAAGCAACTCTGACTAAACGGCCAAAACCGGTATCACCGCGG
>NZ_BBAI01000018.1 GCF_001311175.1 Lacticaseibacillus pantheris DSM 15945 = JCM 12539 = NBRC 106106
GGAGGCCGGCACGGCCGGAGCGTGCGGGTGTAGCAACCTACGGCGTAGGCACGTAAGCCGCAGTCCCAAAGGCCACCCGCGCGTTCGCACCCACCCATCCTTCGCCCTAGCAGTGGTTACCATGGAGTACCCCACGAAAGCCGCAGCTCACCACTACGGCCTACGCTGCCGCCCACCATCACCACAGCAGCCCCCCCCCGCAACAAGGGACCATGGACACCGTACATAAGTTTGGTTAAAATCAAGGTATGTCTTCAATCTGTAACGCTGTCACACAAAGGGGTGCACAATGAAGTTTATTTCTTGGAACGTCAACGGTCTCCGTGCCGTACTCAAAAAGAACTTTTACGACGTAATTTCCGCACTTGATGCAGACTGGTTCTGCCTGCAAGAAACCAAAATGCAGGCTGGCCAAGTCGAGCTTGAGCTACCCGGTTACCACCAATACTTTAACTACGCGGAACGCAAAGGCTATTCCGGAACCGCCATCTTTACCAAGCACGAACCTGATAACGTAACGTACGGTATCGGGGTGCCCGAATACGATACCGAGGGCCGCGTGATTACCCTCTCGTACCCAAACTTTTACGTGATTACCGTGTACGTTCCCAACTCCGGAACCGAACTTAAGCGTCTGGATTTCCGTCAGGGCTTTGACGTGGCCTTCCGGGAATACACCAGCAAGCTGGCTGCTGAGAAACCTGTCATCTACTGCGGTGACCTCAACGTCGCCCACCAGATCATTGACCTGAAGAATCCCACCAGTAACCACCATAACGCTGGTTTTACCGACGAAGAGCGCACCGACTTCACGGCCCAACTCGACGCCGGTTTCACCGACACCTTCCGCTACTTTTACCCGGAACAAAAGGATATTTACTCTTGGTGGAGTTACCGTTTCGGAGCCCGTAAACGCAACGCCGGTTGGCGGATTGACTACTTTGTTACTAGCAAGGATTTGGATGACCGCATCACGGATGCCCAAATTCATACCGATATTTTGGGCTCCGACCATTGCCCAGTTGAGCTCGATACGGCCAACCTACTGGAGGGATAAACGTGAATTTTATCGCCATGGACTACGAAACCGCCACCGGTAAGCGCGCCTCTGCGTGCTCGGTCGCGATTGTCGTCGTGCGCAACGACCGCGTTGTCGATTCGTTCTATAATCTCATTAACCCCGAAACTGACTTTTCGCCGTTCAACATTCGGATTCACCACATCACGCCGGCAATGGTTGCGGACGCGCCCACCTTTCCCGAGCTGTGGCCGCACATCGCCCAATTCTTCACGCGCACCCAGTTAGTGGCCGCGCACAACGCGCAGTTTGACGTCAGTGTGCTCCGTAAGTCTTTGGAACGGTACGGCATCCCCACACCCAAGTACCAGTACATCGATACCGTCGCCACCTCGCGTAGCTTTCTGCCCACGCTTGCCAACCACAAACTGGATACCGTCAGCGACGCGTTGGGTATTACCCTCAATAACCACCACAACGCATTGGCCGACTCGTACGCGTGTGCCCGAATCCTTATGACTGAAAAAGTTCAGTTTGGCAGTCAAGCACTTGCCAACTTTATTAAACTCGCCTAAATTCGCCCAAAAATGGCTCCGCCTCTCGCTAACGCAGCTTGCGTTGTTGGAGAGGCGGAGCCTTTTCTATTACCGATCCCAAATAACGATGCGCTTATCCGGCTCAAGGTACTCCCCGTCGCTAGGCTGCACGTCATATGCACGGTACCACTCGTCAAAATTCATCACGGGCACATTGACCCGTAACGTTGCCGGGGCGTGCACATCCTGACTGAGCACCGTTTTGGCTCGCTCTGGACGCATCTTGGTTGCCCACGATTTGGCGTACGCGTGAAGAATTCTTGTAGTTCCGTTGGCGTAGCTGGTCGCCCAGCACCGCCAACGCGACATCCATGCCGGCGTTGTCCGCAATATTTTCGCTCACGGTCAGCCGACCATTAACTTGAGTACCCTCGTATAAACGGCCATCAAACTGTGCCGCCACCTCATCAACAATGTGGTCAAACGCTACTTTGTCCGCATCCTGCCACCAATTATTCATCGTACCGTGGGCGTCAAACATGGACCCGTTGTTATCAAAGGAGTGTGAGATCTCGTGCCCGATGGTTGCACCCGTTCCGCCAAGTTTAGCCGCACGGGACCAGTCGAGTGCATAAAATGGCGGCTGCAGAATACCCGCGGGAAAGGTGATGTCGTTCATCGACGGATCGTAGCAGGCGTTAACCAGGTGTCCGGGCATCTGCCACTCTGACCGGTCAACTGCCTGACCAACCGTTGACCACCGGAACTGACGGGATGCGCTAACCAGTTGCACCATTGCCGTCAGCAAGTCGTCCTCTGGATCCACGTGCAGGTGCGCGTATACCGCCGCGGCGTGATCCGGATACCCCATCTTAATGTTCATGGTCGCTAGTTTCGCAACGGCTTTGTCGCGGGTGGCTGGGCTTAACCACGTATTGTGGCGGAGCTGCACCTCGTATTGTTGAATCAACTCCCGGACCAGCCCGGTGATATCGTCCTTCGCCGCCTGGCCAAAATAAGTCCGCCCGTAGTAGATACCGATGGGCTCCGCCAGCACGCTGTTCGTCACTGCAAAGGCGTGCTTATGCCACTCTGTGGGCTCTGGTTGACCCGCAAGAAACCGCTGGTACGCACCGGCCAGTTGCCGCATCTCATCACTCAGGTAAGTCCCATTGGTAATGAGCTCCTGAATCACGGCCATGTGCTGCCATTGCTCGAAGTTGTCCTGGTTCACCAACTGGTTGAGGACGGTCACATACCGGACCGTGGGTGCATTGACGAACTTGGGTTGAACGGGCAACACCGCTCCGAGCGCGTCGCCCAAACCGGTCGCCTTGATTTGCTCAACAAAGTCGTCCCAGGCCACCGGGTGGTCCCAGTTGGTGTCAACCGCATACTCTTCGTTTGTCGGCAACACCGCACCGGCCCGCCGGTCAAAGTCGAGGGCGTCCACAACGTACTGATCCGCCTCCACGTCCGTAAAGCCCACCGCATGCAGGAGCCCGCGGGCCATATCAGACCACGCATCAAACATCGCTTGCGTGTCGGCGTTCTCCTCCGCGTACATGGCTGCATCGGGCAAAATGGTATCCGGCCCACTAACGTTCAACATGTTGACCTGAGCATCGTGGAAGTCCGGCATTACAAAGGTGCTCAGCGGCAACGGATAATCTTCGCGGAACAAAGTCGGTAACGCCAACCGCCATTGGTCAAAACTACTCAGCCGGGTCAAAGTTGCCAACCGCGCCCGAATCGGCTCCACACCCAGACGGTTACGTTGCTGCCGGTCGTCAGCCTTCACAAATAGTCGCGCCGCCGCAAGCAGCGGTTGATCAACAGTTGCCATACTGCCGTCATTGATTGCTCGCAAATCTTGCACTAAACGTTCCCGAATGTTGTCACCCAGGTCACTGTCGGCCCCAATGACCGACTTTTCGGGTGGTATCACCGTTTGGGCCTGCCAGCGCCCGTTCACCGCCATGTATAAATCATCTTGTGGTCTTGCTGTCATACCCAATCCTCCGCTATAGCCGCAGCGGTGGCAATCACCTCGTGGTTGCCACCGCCCTAATTAAGTTAAAATTCCTCGTACTTACTTGGATCCTGATCCTTGAGTCGGCCATCCGGTGTACTCAGGGCATTAATCGTCGCCATTTCCGCATCGCTTAATGCAAAGTCGAAGACGTCAATATTCTCCCGCTGTCGACTAGCATGTTGCGACTTGGGAATCGGCAGCGTCCCCAGCTGGATGCCCCACCGTAGAATGACTTGCCCGACACCTTTGCCGTGCGCATCCGCAATGGCTGAATATCCGGGTTGTGCAGAACGTCGCTGGCGCGCCCCAGCGGACTCCAATCCTCCGTGAGGATACCGTGAGCCTCGTCATACGCGCGCTGTTCGGCCTGGTTAAAGTGCGGGTGCAGCTCG
This sequence comes from Lacticaseibacillus pantheris DSM 15945 = JCM 12539 = NBRC 106106, assembly GCF_001311175.1. Taxonomy (GTDB): domain Bacteria; phylum Bacillota; class Bacilli; order Lactobacillales; family Lactobacillaceae; genus Lacticaseibacillus; species Lacticaseibacillus pantheris. The sequence continues at coordinate 3,982 of NZ_BBAI01000018.1, forward strand.
ATCTGGTTAATCACCGGCATTACGCCAGTTTCCGTATCCAACCGGTCTAAATACTCCGGCAGGAAGTTGCAGACCCCAATGGACCGCACCAACCCGAATTGCTGAGCGTCAATCAACGCCTGCCATGCCTCGACGTACATGTCTTTGCTTGGGTTCGGCCAATGCAACAGGTACACATCAAAGTAATCCAGGCCGGCACGAAACAGGCTTTCCTTCAAAGTGTTGATGGCGTCCCGCCGGTGGTAGTACCGACCAGGCAGCTTAGACGTGACCAACAACTCTGAGCGCGGAACTGATGACTGGCGGATTGCGGCACCCACCGTACCCTCATTCTCATAGTTATACGCCGTATCAATTAAGCGGTAGCCCTGATCAATGGCGCTACTGATGGCACGGACACCGTCCGTACCGTTGAGTTTATAAGTACCAAAACCTACTTTGGGTAGTTCTAAACCATCACGTAACGTGTAATATTCCATGAATAATCCCCCCCGAAATGTCTAGCTACACTTACTAGTTATTAGTATAGCACCACCAACCGGCATGGTTTGCGATGATAATCAACTGCGGACAAATCTTTGGCAATCATTAAAGAGGCCGTGACGAATCAACCGTCACGACCCCTCTTAAAATGCTGTTATTGTGCTAATGCGCTAATCGAAGCCAACAGGGCGTGGCCCCGCTCGCCCTCCGCCTCGGCGGTAATCGTGCGCCGATTATCGTCATGGTCGTCCTTGTGGAAATGTAGGGTTACATAATCGTACGGTGCACTAGCGCCTAAATAGTCAGGCCATTCCACCACGCTGACACCGTCACCCTCGAAGTATTCCTCCAAGCCGAGGTCCTCCGCGCCGCCGCCTTCCAGCCGGTAGAGGTCCATGTGGTACAACGGAATACGGGCCGTCGGATACTCATGGATGATGGTAAACGTTGGGCTTTTAATGGGTTGGTGAATACCCAGTGCTAGCCCCAGCCCCTTTGTAAAGCTGGTCTTGCCCGCGCCCAAGTCACCATCCAGCAACAGAACATCCCCCGCCTGTAGCAGCGGGGCAATCTGACCGGCAAAGCTCCGGAGCTCATCTTCATTGTTAAAGGTCCACGTGTTAGTCATTTTTGCTTGCCAATACTTGGGTGGCGGTGACCAAAGCCGTTTGGTATACATCTTCAGTTGACGCACCACGTGAAAGGTCGGACACCGGTTGGTTGAGTCCCTGTAAAATCGGACCAACCGCCTGGAAGCCACCTAGCCGCTGGGCAATCTTGTAGCCAATGTTGCCAGACTGCAGTTCGGGGAAAACAAAGACGGTGGCGTGCCCGGCAACCGTTGAGTCCGGGGCCTTCTGCGCACCCACGCTCGGAACGAACGCAGCGTCAAACTGCAATTCACCGTCAATCGGCACGTCCGGAGCCAACGCTTGGGCCTTGGCCGTTGCCTCCTGCACCTTGGTCACCATATCGCCCGCTGCGGAACTTTGTCGAGAAGGATAGCATCGCGACTTTGGGATCAATACCAAACGCCTTGGCCGTGCCCGCGGATTCAACCGCGATTTCTGCCAATTCGTCAGCACTGGGGTCAATGTTAATCGCAGTGTCGGCAAAGAGGTAACGCTCATCACCGCGTTGCATAATAAACGCACCACTAGTCCGGGACACCCCGGGCTTGGTCTTAATAATCTGTAGGGCGGGACGTACCGTGTTGGCGGTGGAGTGTACGGTACCGGATACTAACCCATCAACGGCACCGGTGTATACCAACATGGTACCGAAGTACGTGGCATCGCGTACGGCTTCGGCGGCCTGTTCAGCAGTGGCCTTGCCGTGACGGCGTTCCATAAATGCCGCCGCCAATTGATCATGCTCCGGGTCATCTTCGGGGTTCCGGATGGTCACACCCGTGATGTCAAAGCCATTGTCAGCAGCCACCCGCTGAATATCATCCGGATTGCCCAGCACAACGGCATTCAGAATGCCTTGCGACTGTAGTCGGGCCACGGCTCCCAGAATTCGTGGTTCTGTGCCTTCCGGGAAAACAATGCTGACGCCTTGCCCCTTAACGTTTTGTTCCAAAGTTGCGAATAAGTCCACGATGGTACCCCCTATTTTATGCGATACTTCATTTTAACAAGGCTAACCACTAAAGCCAACTAAGTTAATCGGCACGTTCCACGTGTTTGGGTAGTTGCCAGTTAATTGGCTGCTCCCCCATCTGCACAAGCGCTGCGTTGGTCCGGGAGAACGGCTTACTGCCAAAGAAGCCCCGGTACGCCGACAACGGGCTCGGATGTGCCGACGCAATCACCACGTTTTTACCCTCATCAATGAAAGGACGCTTATTCTGAGCCGAGCGTCCCCAAAGGATGAACACCACACCGCCACGCGCGGACAACGCCTTAATGGCCGCGTCGGTCAAATCCTCCCAGCCTTTGCCCCGGTGGGAGTTGGCCTGGTGGGCGCGGACGGTCAGGACCGCATTCAGCAAAAGCACCCCCTGTTCAGCCCACGACTTCAGATAACCGTGGTGGACGGGGGCAATGCCCAAATCACTTTGCAGTTCCTGGTAAATATTCACTAATGAAGGTGGTATTTGTACACCCGGAGACACGGCAAAACTGGCACCAACGCTTGGTGTTCCTCGTGGTACGGATCCTGCCCCAAGATGACCACACGGGTGGCACTGAACGGCGTCCATTCAAACGCCTGAAAAATGTGGTACATATCGGGATAAACCGTTTGACTACCGTATTCTGAACGTAAAAAAAAGCGTGCAATTGTGCATATGTAGGACTGGCAAAAACGGGAGCAAGTACCTCCTGCCAATCGTCGTGAATAATCGTTTTGGTCAAATCCATCATCCTTATTTCTTCAAACCCATAATTGGAGGGGTTATCCGGCCCCACCAAAGGAATATTGTAACGGCGGCTTCTTTTGGGCATTAGTGACAATCCTCACGCGATCCAGCGCGGCGGCCAGCAACACACCCGTCACCGCATCAGCTTCCTTGGATACTTGGACGCGCAACGTCCGGCCACCGCTAGTAATCACGGGGCCCATGCTAAACACAAAGCCGAATCCCTGAAAACCGCGATAAGAGTCACTTTTTTTCAGTGCCAGCAATCAGCCAGCCACCGTGGCGCAACAAGTACAGAGGGTGCCCACCACCGCGGGCCACCCTAACTAGGGTATTGGCGTCGTCACCAACGCGCAGTTCAAAGCGGGCCGCCTGCTCATTTTCCGCACTAATCGTACCAATCACGTCATGTTCTGGAAACGAAAACACACGAAAACCGATGGACGTGCCAAAACTACGCCGTACCCCGAGCACCGTGGCGTTATCCGCATCGCGCACGCTAGCAATACGCCCAGCTTGCAACGGAGCGGTTTCAAAGTACAAATCCACGCGTATCCGCCTCCTAACTTGACCCAATGGTGCTACTTTGTCATTGACGCCTCTTGTGCATTGACTTCAATGGCCTTGTAGATAGCCTTGGCGACACCGTCATGCACATTCGAATCCGTAGTAAACCACGCCAAATTTTTGATGGGCTGGACGGCGTTACCCATGGCGACACTATACTTTGCATCACGAATCATGGATTCATCATTAAAATTGTCACCAACCGCCATCACGTTGTCCATGGTCCAACCACGTTTTGCGGCGTAGGCGGCCACTGCCAATCCCTTTTGCGACTTAATGTTGTTAATTTCGATGTTATTGCGTGAGCTACTCGTCACCATCAACTTACCCGTCGCCAACAGGAGCTTCTTGGGTTCACTTAAAGCAACCGGGTCGGCGGTGTTAAAGGCAATAATCTTCATGACGTGGACGTTCTCGTCACCAACGATTTCACCGTAGTCCTCGACGTAATTAATATTCATAATTTCCAGGCGGGCTGAGGCCAGGGCACCGCCATTTTGTAATCAGTGTCGGGGTTCAAGTTCACCAGTAGGTCGGCCACGTTTTGAATCCGCCGCACCCGGCTGTTAGAAAAGATGCCGTGATCGGTGACCAATTCGTAGTAGAGGTTACGGTCATCGAGGGTCTTCATGGAGAGTGCGGTCATGTCGTCGTCGAGGGGAACGGAAACAACCAGGCGGCCGTCCTCGTCAAAGACTTGCGCACCATTCAGCGTGATGTATGCGGTGCGAAGTTTTTGTTCTTGTAGGAGCGGTTTAGCCTCGGTCAGGCCGCGCCCGGTGGCAACCATAAACTCGATGCCGTTTTCCTGAGCTGCACGGATGGCGGCGGCGTTAGCGTCGGACACCTGCATCTTGTTATTGAGCAGGGTACCATCCATATCGGAAGCGATAATTTTAATCATACTGGCCTCTCCTTCGTCTGTACGTTTAGGTTTATTCTAGCATGAATACGGTTACGGGGGTAGAGAGCGGAGCAGGCCGTTTAGAAGGCAGAGCATAAGTAACTCTAACCGAAAGGCCCGGGTTTGGCCTTTTGGTTAGAGTTGCTTATGCGGCGTCTTCTGGCCTGCGCAGCTCGTTTAGAGAGCGGAGCCCCGCGGTTAGAAACCAGAGTATAAGTAGCACCGGACGAGAATCCCGCACTTGGATTCTTGTTCGGTGCTACTTATACGTCGGTTTCTGCGGGGCGCAGCTCGTTTCCATACGCACGAATAACGCGGGAGCACCGTAGCATTGGCCATCAACTTAAAGGAAACCCGCACTTGTCCTTTTGGTTAGAGTTGCTTATGCGGCGTCTTCTGGCCTGCGCAGCTCGTTTGCATACGCACGAGTAACGCGGGAGCACTGAGGCATTCCCAACCAAACCAACGTTAACCAGTTTGGCCTTTTGGTTAGAGTTACCCATGCCTCGTCTCCCAGCTCTGCACTCCCACCACTACTTCAATTCCCGACTCATATGCCGATACTCATGCGTAAACAGCTGCACGCGACCATCCTCAACGAATCCTTCCCGTTCGTACAGGCTGGCGGCTTTGGGGTTGTCAAGATCGCACAGTAGCCCGACACGCAGGGCGCCATTGTGCTGCTGATGACGGCATGCGGCGCGCAGCAATTGCGTACCCACACCACGGCCGCGGGCACTGTCCTTCACCGCCAGCAGGTCTAGGTACCATTCTCCCGGAAAGCTCTCGTGATCTGGAAATAAATCCCGTCCATCGGTAATCCCAACTTCAGGCAAAAATGGCGCGAAGGCCTCATCGATATGCTCTTCATCTTCGGCAGGATACCCGACGCACACGCCCAACACTTCGTCGCCCGACACCGCAACAAGCGTGTGGGCAAAGCTGTACCGGTACGGCGCCACGCTAAAGGCGCGCGCAAACACCGCGTTGACGTCCGCATCCGCCATCGCCATAATCTCCGGTATCTCCATTTCATCAAACACCACCTTAATGAGTGGTGCGGCCTGAACACCATCTGCTGGTGTTGCTGGTCGAATCTGCATACTACCCCTCCTGCACCTTTGTGCCATCAATACTGGTAATTTGGGGCTCCACCCCGAGATTGCGTAAAAACCGTAACAAGTCCGCCGAGCTAATCACCGCAGTTCGTGCCGGGTCCCCAAAGTGGAACCCCAGCGCGGACCGGCCGGTTAGCTGACGACTGATAATGACTCGTACCGGCGTATCCTCAGCCAGTACCAGCGGACTTACGAGTCCCGGCGCTACACCCATAGCTGCGGCCAACTCCTCATTAGTAGCCATCCGGACGCGGCTGCGACTCACGCCCATAACGCTAGCCAACGTGTGTACATCAACACGGTTCTGGTCGTCCTGGAGTACCAAGACCAGTTTGCCATCCACACTAAACAGGATGTTTTTCACCACAATTACGCCCGCAAATGCCGCTTCTTGATCGTCTAGCATCCGCCGAACGGGCGCGTGCTGGATAACGCGATATTTAACTTGCAGACTGTCTAATCGCTGTAAGTATTGCTCTGGTAATGTCATTATGTTCAACCACCTATCCTTACGAACCATTTTTCACTATCAGCCGGACTGGGTCAACGGCCGAAAGTCCTAGTTTGTTAACCGTTACCTTGATCACCATTGCCGCAATTTCCTGCACCCTGCTCCCGCATCCGCACCACGTAGGCATCCAGCAAAATACGGCAAATAACCTGCAGGGGTAACCGGGAATGGACCTCGTAATCCGGGAAGTACGACTCCGCCGACTTAAACCCGGTCAACAAGATATCGGTGGAATGAGCCAGTGGTGCGTCGGGGTTCGTGGTCACCGTGACGATGGGCACCCCGCGCGCTCGCAGTCGTCGGGCTGCCGTCACCAGCTCCGGTGTTTCACCGTTGAGGGAAATAAAGATTGCGCACGCCGTCGTCGGTACCCGCTCCGCGAGCGTCACGATAATATTGGGATCATGCAACGTCTGCGTATACTTCCCCGCGAGCTGAAACTTGAGCGTCATCTCGTCAGCAATCATCTCCGAGAGGCCACGGGCAAAGATGTACAGCATCTGCGCGCCAGCAAACTGCTGCACACTGTCCTCAATGGTGGCAATATCCAGCTGGTTGATGGTTTGTTGAACCTCCCGCAGGTTGGCGGTAATCACCTGACGAATGTTGTCGTCAGCCGCCCGCAACACGGCGGGTTCCTCGTCACCTGGGTGCCCCGCCGAATGCCGAAAATCAGTGTACCCGGAATAACCCATTTTCTTCATGGTGCGGACGATGGTCGCCGTCGATACGTTCGCAAACTCAGCAAACTCAACGATCGACATCCCCATAATTTGTGCACGTTGCCGGTCAATCAAATCAACCACGTATTGTTCGCTAGCGCTGTATTTACCCATTTTGATTCCTTCCGTAAACTTTTTCAGTCATTTAGCGTGTAATCGCTGCCATTTAGAAAACATTTTCGGTCCGACCTGCGTTATTCTCAGTATGTTAACAGGAGGTGCAGCCATGATTTATACATTAACTTTGAACCCAGCAATTGATTTATTCATTGATACGCCCCGCATGGATGAAGGCGTGGTGAACCGGACCAATAGTTACGACGTCCAGGCCAACGGTAAGGGCGTCAACGTTTCATTCATTCTACAACGGTTACACGTCCCGAACCAAGCCTGGGCATTGGTGGCGGCTTCACGCTGGACTACATAAGTCAGCAGCTAACCGCCGCTGGCATCACTAACGACTTTGTCGATAGTGGTGGCACCACCCGCATTAACGTCTTTGCCCACGTTCAGGATGGCCACCGAGAGTACAAGTTGGTGAATCCCGGTCCGGTTGTCGCCAGCAGTGCCCGCCAACAGCTGGTGGACAAACTGGCGCGGTTAGGCCATGGGGACGTCCTCATTATTTCGGGTAGCTTTGCGCAAGGTATCGAGCCGGATTTCATCACTAGCGTCGGGCGCATGTCCGCCCAGCAACATTTCCGGCTCGTCATTGATACCTCTTACCCCACGGTGCTCGACACGTTGCAGTACCACCCGCTGTTAATTAAACCCAACAACGCGGAACTAACAAGTTGGTTTGGCCTCCCAGCTGATGCTGACACCGACCAGTTGGTCCGCCTAGGTCACCATCTCAGGGATCGGGGCGCACAAAACGTGCTCATTTCCCGGGGCGGTGCGGGTGCCATCCTGATTGGCGAGCACGACTACACCGGGTCGGCCCCCCGCGTCAACGTCCTCAACTCGGCGGGTGCGGGCGACACGATGCTTGGGACGTTTGTAGCGGGATTAGTCAACGGCAAAGACGCACCGGATAACCTCCGCATGGCGCTGGCAGCCGGAAGCGACACGGCCCGTTCCGCATGGATTACTGATTTCCAGCACGTTGACGAATTAGCTGAACAGGTACAAATCAAGCAACTGTCATGATCGAGTTAACTTACGGACAAGGAGGAAAAAAAAGATGGCAAATTATGATTTAATTGCCGCGACCGGTTGTGCAACGGGGATTGCGCACACCTACATGGCTGAAGAAGCACTAGAGCAGGAAGCCAAGCGCCGTGGCCTGACCATTAAGGTGGAAACGCATGGACAAACGGGGGTGGACGACCCGCTAACCCAGGAAGAAATCGACAACGCACGGGCAGTCATCATCGCTTCGGACATCGATGTGGACGCTGACCGCTTTGCGGGGATGCCCCTGATCATGGTCCCCGTCGCCGCAGGGATTCGTGATCCCGGTAAACTATTTGACGAGGCGTTAGCCAAAGACGCACCCATCTACAAAGCTAACCAATCCGCTAAGGCTGCTGCCACCGGCAATACACAAGGCGGCGGTCTGGGGCACCTAATCTACACCAGCCTGATGAACGGGGTATCACACATGTTGCCGGTTGTCGTCGCCGGTGGTGTACTCACCGCCATTTCGTTTTTCTGGGGTATCTATTCGGCTGACCCCAAGAGCGACCAATTCAACGCCTTTGCTGCCATGCTTAATTCCATCGGTGGCACCACTATGGGACTCATGGTCCCCGTACTCTGTGCCTACATTGGTGAAGCCATCGCCAAGCGTAGCGGGCTGATTGTCGGCTTTGCCGTGGGGATGATTGCCCTGAACGGGGGTACCGGCTTCCTCGGTGGTATCGTCGGTGGTTACATCGCCGGGGCCGTAGTGATTTTGCTGCAGTATTTGCTCAAGCCCCTGCCCGATAAAGAATTTCGGGGACTCAAAGCTATCTTTCTTTATCCCGTTCTCGGGGTTTTCATCGCCGGAGTAATTATGTGGGTGATTACCAAGCCAATGGCTGGCATTAACACCGGCATGATGAGCTTCCTGAAGGGGATGCAAAACTCCGATCCCATTATTCTGGGCCTCATCGTGGGGATTATGTGCGCATCTGACTTTGGTGGACCCATTAACAAAGCCGCATACCTTACCGGGACGGCGCTGTTGGCCCAGGGCAACACCCTGTTCATGGCTGGTGTGTCCGCTGCCTGCATCGCCCCACCGATTGCGACCGGTATTGCGGTCTTGCTCAATCCCAAAGCATACACAAAGGACGACCGCAGTGCGGGCTACGTCAACTTCCTGTTGGGTTCCACCCACATTACCGAAGGCGCCATCCCCTTTGCCGCTAAGAATCCGTTACTGAACATCCCGTCATTTATGTTGGGTTCCGCCATTGCGTCAATCCTCACCTACATGAGCCGCATCAAGTGCCGGCACCTCACGGGGGCTTCATCATCCTGCCGCTGGTTAACCATCCCATTTTATGGGTAGTCTACATCCTGATTGGGGCCGCGGCTTCCGGTGTGCTACTAGCGCTAATTGCCGGGCACTCCGCAAAGAAGCACGGTGTGAGCCAGAATTCCGTATCGCTAGCCGGACTTACTGGCGACGAGGCGGTCGCCGCTATCGCTCCGGAAGCGGCCACAGCAGCGCCTAGTGATGCTGAGGCGACTAATGCTGACAATAATCTGGGTGATATCCTTACCGCTGACGACGTGGTGCTGAACGTCCAAGCCGCAACCCGAGACGACGCCCTGCACCAGCTGGCTGAACTCGCGGTCCGGAACGGTATCGCCGCGGATGCGGAGGCCGTATACCAGAAGTACCTTCACCGTGAGAGTGAGGCTCAACCGGTATGGAACAAGGTATCGCCATCCCCCACGCACAGGACGCCACCATTAACCGCTCGGCCATGCTGGTAGTACGATTGCAGCAACCCGTTGAGTGGCAAACGTTCGACAATCAACCCGTCGACACCCTGATTAGCTTTCTCATTCCGGAACATGACAACGGTGCACATCTCCACTACCTGAGCAACACCGCTAAACTCTTGACGCACCAGAGCTTTATCAAGCAACTCAAAGCGGCGCACACACCAATGCAAATTTTGACACTGTTTAAGGAGTAGCACGCCAAGGTTAATCCGTAATACGCAAACACGACCCAGTGGCATTTACCCCAAAGCGGGGAACTGTTACTAGGTCGTCTTTGTGTGCTTCAAACTGGCGTTAACTAATATAGCCCGTGTACGAACGGAGTATTAGGGACATCGTAAAAACTTCCCGCGTGCAGTATAATCAGCGGGTAAGCACTTTCACGTAACATGGAGGGGAACATTCATGCCTAAACAACGGGTAATAAACGGTTTAACGCTTGTTTCGCTGTTAGTCCAACTAACCTTAATGGTCTCACTACAGGAGCAATTAGTTGCTACCATGCCTAAGATTATTACTATACTCACGGGCAACATCATCAATACCATCGGCGGCACCGGCAGCATTCTTGCGCCTGCAAGCATTTTCTTACTGCTGATGGCCGTGCTCGCGTGGGCCCTGACGGTAATTGCTCACGAAATTGCCGGACGGCCTGAGCCAAGTATCAGTATGTGGTCCGGCTTAGTCGCTGTGCTGAGTCCCTATGTAATTGCGTTATCATGGTCGGTTCTGCTTACCTTTTTCGATTTACAAAGTGGGGGCACCATCTTAGCAATCATTAGTACGGCTGTGCTGTTCGTTTGTATCTTACTCAAACTGCTGCACCACCCGACGGCCACTCAGAACGGCTAACGTGCGCACAACCGTTCCAACACCATAGATCAAACCGACACACTTACTGGGAGGCTCGCCATTGACCGAGTTTATCATCAAACCTACTGAACCCTCAACCGACTTTGCGGCCATCGCGCAAGTTTACTACCAGACCTGGATGGCGACATACCGGGGCCTAATAGCGGATGGCTATTTACAGCAGCTATCCCCATCTACGTGGCACCCTGAGCGCCGCTGGCGGAACACTATCATTGCCAGCACTACCAAGGGCGAGATTGTTGGCGTATGCAGCTTTGGGCCTAGCCGCATGGATACTCACACCGGTTGGGGTGAAATATACTCGCTCTACGTTCTGCCCGCTTACCATGGGGCGGGTTTGGGCCGGAAGTTACTGGATGCCGCCATGACGAGGTTACGGACAAAGTACGACCACATTTTCTTGCTGGTGCTGGTTGGCAACCAAGCAGCACAGGGTTTCTACCGGCACGTAGGATTTGGCGATACGGGCAAACGGCGTACTGACCAGGTTCCTGGCGCCACGCTAAAGGAAGCGTACATGGAGTGGCGTGGTGAACTGTAGTCAGACTAGCGCGAGCGCTTGCCCTGGAAAGCAGGCCACGCAACCGCGAATAGTAGCAATGCACCAACAACCCAACACAGCAATCCGCCATACGGAATTACCGGCATCAAAACTAGTACAACAATTTGCAAAATAATTAGGCTTAGCACCAAAAAGTTAATGCGCATGTTGCACCCCCAGGTCTCGTTCCAGCATCGACGACAAAACTACGGTTAAGTGTATAATGTGGTGCCAGATTCGTAAAGCGTTTTCACCGAGGACGATCAAAAAGGGTGTTCACACGCGCGGCCACCCACTTTAATTTTATAGAAACGCCGTGACGACACTACCAACAACCACCAATAGCAGTCCTAATAGCGTGAAGGTCATTGCTCGACCACGCCGCGCTTCATGCAGAACGAACATTCCACCCAGAGTCGAAATCACCACGTTCAGCTGGGTGATGACGTACGCAGTCGCCACACCGTTGGCCTTAGCAGAAAAGATGTAGGCCAATGCAGACAAGCTGAACACAATCCCGACAATTCCGTTTTTCCACGTTGCCGCCTCACTGAATGCCTTTCCCTTAGACATTACCAGAGCGTAGACCGACGCACCCAGGAAAATTCCGAGCATTTGCGGGAAGAAGTAGCTCATGCCACTCTTGTCGGCCAACAACGGTATTTTTGGGAGCACACTGTAGATCCAGTACCCGATGGTGGTAGGTAACAAAGTTGTCAGTGCCGCAGCCATAGTGCTGTTGTCCTTACCGTCCGACTTTTCACCCACAGTCGTCATCAGCACCCCAACGATAATCAGGGCAATCGCTAGGAACCCGAACACACGAGCGCCAGCTCCCTTCCACTCACCAAACATCAGCACCCCGATTAAGGAAGTACCAACAACTGGAACCCAGTGGACAAGGGCATGGTCTTCGAAACGCCGATACGGTTAAAGCTGATGTACTGACCGGTTTGCCCAATTACCCAAAAGGCACCGGACAATAAGCTCATCCAGAACGCCGCACCCGTGACCATGTTGGTCAACAGTAACGTGACTAAACCGACCAGCAACGCGCCCAGGCCGGTCCCCAAGATCTGGTTAGTTTCCCTGCCACCCATCTTGCTGATGATCATCGGCTGAATGCCCCAACCAATTGCTGGAATCAATGCAATGAGAATGTTCATTTGAAGTTTGTCATCCTTTCTGAAATTAACGTTAAAGTTAACGGTAACACTAAAGCGTATCAATGTGCCACAAAGATACCCAGGTGTCATATTTTCACAATGTCATGAGGGCCGCGTGTACGGCCCACTATTAATGATTAACCATACAATTGTACCGGAAAGGTGTATACCAATCAATTCGGTTAGCACCGTATCTGGACAAAGCCGTTATGTTTACCAATGTAGTTAACAATGTAAGCGCATAACGTTTGAACCATTGCTATTCTGAAACGGACCTGTATACATGCGTTACCAAACATTACCGCCAAAAATATTTACCGAATCGTTAGCATATAAAAAAAGCCACCGCCATCCCGGACAACATCCGTAATGACGGTGGCTTTAATTCTAGTAGCGTTCCTTTATGGCCCGCGCAATTTCCCGGTCTTGGTCCCGCCGCCTGAGCGTTTCCCGCTTATCGTAGTTGTGCTTACCAGCGGCAATGCCTAGCAACACCTTTGCGTACCCATGCTTCAAGTAAACTCGTAAAGGCACAATGGTTAGACCCTTACCGGCCGTGGCCTCGTCCAACTTACGAATTTCCTGCTTGTGCAGCAATAACTTCCGGTTACGCAGCGGATCCACGTTGAAAACGTTACCCTCTTTGTACGGGCTAATATGCACGTTCTCCAACCACGCTTCGCCATTCCGAATGCGGGCAAAGCCATCCTTAAGGTTCATCTTGCCGTCCCGGACCGATTTAATCTCGGTGCCTGTAAGCGCCAGACCCGCCTCGTACGTGTCGCCAATATTGTAATCGTGTCGCGCCTTCTTGTTCTGCGCCAGCAAGTTTGCCGGCTTCTGTTGGTGCTTTTTAGCCATGTTGACGCCCCCTTCCGGCGAAACGAGTGTATTACTTACGCTTCATGTGCATCTGGTTAAACGGTTGCTGACCCTTCTTCTGGCCACCGCGCTGCTGTCGCTGACCACCGTTGCGGTTGTTACCGTTACGGTTATTACCGCCAAAACTAGGCTTGCCACCATGGTTGTTGTTCCGTCGCGGCTGCGGCTTCTTGATGTCGCTAGTGTCAAAGTTGGCTTCAGGCGCCTTGTCGGGATCGACAATGGCAAAGTCAACGTTATGCTGTTCAACGTCCACGTTCTCCAGACGTACCCGAATTGGCTGGCCAATACGGTACATTCTGTGAGAACCAGCACCAACCAGCGCCATTTGTTGTTCAACGAACTGGTAGTAGTCGTCGGTCATGTTGCTAATGTGCACTAGGCCTTCGACCGTATTCGGCAGCTGTACGAACATCCCGAAACTCAGAACGGACGAGACCACGGCATCGAATTCCTGGCCCACTTTGTCCTGCATGTATTCGGCCTTCTTGAGGTCGTCAACCGCACGTTCGGTATCGATGCTCCGGCGTTCGGCAGTGGACGTCTGGACCGCGATATCTGGCAGTACCTGCTTCCACTTGGCCTTCACGTCCTCGCTGGTGCTGTGGGCGTACTGGCGAATCATCCGGTGCGCGACCAAGTCGGGGTACCGGCGAATTGGCGAAGTAAAGTGTGAGTAATACTTTGCCGCCAAACCAAAGTGTCCCAGTGGGTCCGGTGAGTAACGCGCCTGCTGCAGGCTCCGCAGCAACTTCACGTTCACCATGGCCTCTTCGGGTGTGCCGGCAACGTCCGTCACCACCTGCTGGAGCATCCGTGGCGTCACGTCTTTGCCCTTCACGTTATGAATCTGAATCCCAAAGGTGGCCAGGAAGTCCATGAATTCCTTCATCGAATCCTTGTCTGGCTGCTCGTGGACACGGTACAGGAACGGCAGGTGAGCATCGTAATAGTGCTTAGCCACCGTTTCGTTTGCGGCCAACATGAAGCTTTCAATCATGCGTTCCGAGGTGCCGCGTTCGCGCAGCACGATGTCGATAGGGTGACCATCATCGTCCACCACAATTTTGGCTTCGTTTTCTTCAAAGTCGATGGCACCGCGCTCATGGCGCATTTTGTATAAAATTTCGTGCAGCTTACCCATCTCGGTCAACATGGGCATCAATTCCTGGTGATCACCCAAAACTGAGGTGTCCCCATCCAGGGCCTTGTTGACGTTATTGTAGGTTAAACGCCCGTGAGAACGGATCACGCTCGGATAGATATCGTGGTTCACCACGTGCCCGTGTGCATCAATTTCCATATCACAGCTCATTGCCAGGCGGTCAACATCAGGTTCAACGAACAAATACCGTTACTCAAACGGAACGGTAGCATCGGAATCACCCGGTCCGTCAGGTAAGTGGACGTCCCACGATCGTAGGCTTCGTCATCAAGCGGCGTGCCCGGCCGGACGTAATAAGATACGTCCGCGATGTGTACACCCAGGTGGAAATTACCGTTGTCGAGGCGCCAAACCGTGACGGCATCGTCAAAGTCTTTGGAGTCATCCCCATCGATGGTCACCACTGCCTGGTCGGTAATGTCGCGGCGGCCGGCCCGGTCCGTATCCAGCACGTGGTCAGGCGTACTTTGCGCCTGATCCAGCACCTCCTGGGGGAAGTTGGCCTTCACGTGGTTGGACATCACGATGCTCATGATGTCGACACCCGGGTCATTCTTGTTTCCCAGGTTCTGGCTCATCATCCCCGTCATGCTTGCTGGATGAACGTTATCCGGGTAGTGGGTGATTTCCACCATCACCATGTCGCCCGCCTGGGGGTGCATGCCGGTGTCTTCAACCAAGATTGGGTACTTGTGAATTTTCTTGTCTGGGCTCGTCACGGTCCCGATAAAACCAGTTTGACGGGCTTCCTTGTCGGGCAGTGGCTGGAATTCGCCCACTAAGGACGTGTACTTGTGACCCGTAACCTTAGTGACTTCACCGTCAGCCCCCCGGGTATCGCCCGGTTTAGCGGGATGGAGGATGTTAATCTCCACCGTGTCCCCGTCAATCGCGTTCTTGGTGTTCGGCGGCGCGATAAACACGTCGGGATCCGTTGAATCCTCGACGCTCACAAAGCCGAAGCCCTTATCGTTACCACGGAAAGTCCCCACGATGACCGCTTTAGGGGCACCCAGCGAGTACAGTTCCTGCTCGTTTTGATGAATAAAGCTATCCTTCATCAAGCCGTTGAGCGCGGTGACCATGTTCTTGATATCGGCACTATCCTTCAACTTGAGAGCTCGTTGTAGCGAAGCGACCGAGTAGTTAACTTGGGCGTTACGTCGAAATAACCCCAGTAATTCATTACGTATGTGACCAACAGTGGTCATGTTCTACCTCCACGTGGGTCCGGATGAATCGGTACCCACTTCTTCTTTTCAAAGTATTTGATTAACAATTTTAAAGTCGCCCCAGAAAGCCCAGCACGTCGCGGCCTAACTGCACCTGACTCCGCGGATCAGCAGTCAGAATGTGATCCGCCTGCGGATACCAGACCAGGGACGCGGGTGCATGACGAAACAAGTGGAGCGATTTGAGTGCCGTACCCGGGGTAATCACCGAGTCTTGACCACCCTGGGCGAAAAATACCGGCACGTGTACGGAGCCGGCAGCCTCAATCGTCGCGTGTGCAAAGTGGCGCAGGGCCTGCCGCTGGGCATCGATTGCCGACGTCACGTCACCGTCAGCCCTTTGGCCCGACTCACGCTCGATGTAATCCACGTAGCCGTGCACGGTCCGCGCAAAGTACGGCGACCCATCCACAAGCGGCGTGGCGAAGGCTCCGCCACCGATTACGTTCGGCATGGTCTCTAAGGCACGCAAAGCAAAGTTGCCACCCATGGACAGCCCAAACGCCGCCACATAATGGTGATTGCGTTGCATAGCAGTAATGGCCGCTTGCGCCTCCCGCCACCAATCGGCGGGATGGTAGTTGAGCGGACCCAACGGGGTTTTCTCCGCATGCCCGCTAAAAATGGGGGCACTCACCGCATAACCGGCCGCGTTGAGGTCACGCGCTAATAAGCGCATGTCCCGACTACTGCCGGTAAACGAATGGAATAAAACTACACCGGGCAAGTCTGGTCGCCCAGGCAAAATAATTGGTTCGGGGTAATTCAGCAAGTGTGGTACTCCTTTCGCGTAAACACCAGTTTAAGTGAAACTCATGGGGGACGAACACCTCGTGCATGTCGGCCCCATACCCAGATGTTTAGTTATGGACGCACCTCTTCCGTTAAACACCCCACTCACCAGACCCGCTATTGCGCAGGTACCGTATCCCTAGCGGACAATATGGACGGAAATTAGCACCGTTAGTATAACAAAAGTCCCCCGGTCATAAACGGGAGACTTCGGTCGTGGCACTTAGTTTAGTGCGAAGCAATGTATGCTAACGCAATGGCCAACCCGAAGAAGACCACACCTAAAACCAACGTGACTTTTTCCATAAATGCTTCAAAGCCCCGGGACTTGGTGTGCCCTGATGGGTCCATTGACCCACCCGAGAGCGCTCAAGGCGTCCTGTTGCTTGGATGGTTGCATCATTACCGCGATAATGATCAGAACTGAGTCCGTGATCAGCAGTGTGGTCAATAGTGATTGCACGATTATTCCTCCGTGTCCGTTCAGAATACTAATAACATGCTACCACAAATGCCTTTGGTTGCATAGATAAAACGGCTCAAGTTTCCTTACAGTTCTAGGTGACTTGTACAAAATATTCTGTCTAAATCTGTAAAGACTAGTCGGCAAGTGGTTGGGCAGCCGCTCCGCCAACCACCTCACGGACGTGAACTTGGCGACTAGTGTCGGTCATCACAACGAGCGTATCCCCCGCACGAATCATGGCCGAACCTTGCGGAACAATGCGGTGCTCGCCTCGGCGAATTTCAACCAGCAGGCTTCCACTCGGCCAGGTGAAGTCACGGACCTGGTGCATGTCCAAAGTTGAACCGGCAAAGACGGGGACTTCAAACGTGACCGGATGGTGGAGGCGACTGAGATTATCCGGAACCGTCATCCGGCTTAGCAACGCGGCATATATCGGCTCCCCGCCAAAGATATCCGTGGTCACGTATGCCACCAACGCCACAACGGCGAGCGGCAACAGGTGTCCCAGGTTGCCAACCATTTCGGTAATTAACAAGATTGCGGTAAACGGGGCCTTACTAATACCGGCAAAGTAACCGGCCATGGCAAAAATCACCAGGTTAATCACGTACTGACGTGGCAGCAATCCCATTCGCGCCATCGCCACCCCGTAAATGGCGCCGATAACGGCACCCAACGTCAAAATGGGAAGAAAGATTCCACCGGGCAGGCCAGAGCCATACGCAATCATCGAGTAAACAAAGCGGACAACGAACAGTAGGCACAGTGCCGACAACACTGGCATTTTCCCGCCTAAGTTCAGAATAACGGCGTTCCCGCCGCCTAACACCCGTGGCATCCAAAACCCTAGTGGAATAATCAGCAATAACGGCACAATGCCGTGCGCCACCCTGGGCAAGGGAATGTGCGCATACCAGCGTGGTAGTGCCAATAACACCACGTTGTACAGGAGCCCGAGTAGTCCCAGGATGATTCCTAACAGCACTAGGTGCCAATACAGGTTAGCCGGTAAGCTGTGCGCGTACGCAATATGTAAGACTGGCGTGAGCCCAAACACCCGCATGGACACGTAATCAGCAGCCACTGCCGACGCCAGACTACTCATCCATACCAACGGGCTAAAGTTGTGGTAAACCTCCTCCAGCACGAACATTACGCCCGCAATTGGTGCATTGAAGCTGCGGCCAATCCTCCGGCCGCGCCGGCCGCAATGAGAACCCGGCGCTCACTGCCGCTTTCATGTCGTCCTGCGGCCACACCTTGGCCAACCGCGGCGCCCAGTTGAATTGAGGGACCCTCACGGCCTAAAAACAGACCGGAGCCAATGGCAAGGACACCCGCAACGAACTTGCGCCATAAAATCCGCCACCAGTGGAACTCCATCGTCCCCTGCAACTGGCCCTCAACTTGGGGGATACCGGAACCGCTAATGTTTGGCTCCTGATGCAGCAGTATGGCCGCAATCACGGTTGTGAGTACCCCAACACCGACTACAACGCCCACGGACAGCAGGTTCGGGTGCATATATACCGACTGAATCCACTTCAACATGGTGGCAATACATAACCGGAACGTTGCGACCACCGTGCCGGATAGAACACCGACCACGAGACCCCAGCCAATAAAATGTAATCGTGAGCCATCAACCAAGCGTCGCATCGTCACCATCATCCCCCATGAAATGTTCAATGATTTTAGTATATGCCTTGCGCGGTAGTTTAGTCGAATAAGTTAGCGAGTTGCTGCGGTAGTGGTTAGCGGCCGCGTTGGTCGAACCGGTAAGCTGCGGATTACCGATCCGACCGACGCGGCCATACGCTACTGTGGAAATTGCTTCTCTGGGCGCGGGACCAGCCCTCCAACCGGAGTCACCCCGCCAGTACGGCCAGAGCCGTCAACCAGAATCACCGCGCAAGTACATCAAGCACCCCGGTCTTAGAGGATGTTTGACCGCAAACAAATAGGCATCCCCGTTACAGTGACGCCCATCATCTATTGGAACAATTATTCGCTGTCAGCAGTAATTACTTTTGCTCACTGCCCATAAACCGGCTAGCAAAGGCTGCAAGCACCGCACCGACTTCTGGTGCCAAAATATAAACCCACAGGTCGCCTAGCGA
Source organism: Lacticaseibacillus pantheris DSM 15945 = JCM 12539 = NBRC 106106 (assembly GCF_001311175.1). Taxonomy (GTDB): domain Bacteria; phylum Bacillota; class Bacilli; order Lactobacillales; family Lactobacillaceae; genus Lacticaseibacillus; species Lacticaseibacillus pantheris. The sequence goes on from NZ_BBAI01000018.1 coordinate 22,835, forward strand.
ATTCCCCTGCGCAAACAGCGCTGGGCCGATTGAACGGGCCGGATTCAGCGAAGCGCCAGTGAGGTTCAAAGCAACGATGATGAACAGCGCCAGGCTGACACCAATCACCAAACCAGCAAACTGTCCGTTGCCATGGTCGGCACTTGTCACGTTGAGGATGATGAGAACGAACAAGAACGTCATCAACGCTTCAACTACAATCGCCATCCACGGGTCAATGACCGTGAAGTCCGTCTGGCCCAGGTTGCTAACTGGTTGTCCTAACGCGTTCACGAACAAAGCCACAAACGCGCTGGCCACAATCCCGCCAAAAATCTGAGCGATGATGTAGCCCACTGCGTCTTTGCCACTCATCCGCTTGTTGATCAGCATAGCCGTCGTCACAGCTGGATTAAAGTGGCCGCCGGAGATACCCCCAAAGGCGTACGCCGAAATCGTGATGGCCAACCCAAACGCGAGGGCAATAGTCAAAACCTTGCCGTTAGCGATTACCACCGCACTGGTACCAATTAACACCAATAAAAAAAGTTCCAAGAAATTCTGCCGTATATTTACGCACAACGTTCACTCCTTCCAAAGCTCAATGAAACAATAATTGCAATTTGTGATTGCATATACATATATCATAGCGGATTACACTGGGTCACTACAAGGAATTCGGCGTTATTTATTGCGTTACACTTGACGCACGTGTTTTCGCGTGCAAAGAATCGTTTGCCACGCCCGGCTAACGATAACCCCAGTAATAAATTAAGTCTGCCCCAAAAGCCTAGCGGGACAATGGCATGATGACTTAATATAAAAATATAATTCTTACAAATAATGTTAACCATTCACAAAAGCAGTTTTATTTAGGAGGCCAATATGCCGTCATATAAACACAGCAATTTTAATAAGCATGGTCAAAATAGCCACGGCCAACGTAAGGTAGTCACGACTACTACCGCCCTAGCTACCCTATTCACCCTCGCCAGTGGCATTAGCCAATTCAAATCCACCACCGCTCACACCGTCAAGGCCAGCACGAGCAAGGAACCGAAACGGGGTCCAGTGCTACTTTGCGGGTTGCGTCAAATAGTAGTGCCGCTACTTCCACAGCTACAAGTAGTAGCGCCAGCTCAGCTGCGGACAGTGGTAGTACCGCGGCCGCAGCTACTAGTGACACCACATCTAGTGAGACGTCAGCTACTAGCAGTAGTGCGGACAGCCGCCAAGCTGCCTCGACGGCCACCAGTGACACCGATACGGTTAGTGATCGTTCCGCTGCCATTAGCGCAAACGTCCCTGACAGCAGTAGTGCCGCTACCAACAGCACAAACACCCCGGCCGCCAGTAGCGCTGACGACAACACAACCAAGCCGACAACCAGTAGTGTTAGTGTGAACGATACTGCCACGACAGCCGCTACCAGCAGCACCGCCACTACTAGTCCGGCCTCCAGCGCAACGAGTAGTGCCGCAACTTCCACTCATAACACCGCATCCAGTGGTAGCGTCGCTGTCACCACGGTGAGCGACGCGACATCCTTGACCACCGCTAAGTCTTCAGCAGCAGCCACTTACGCTACAACCGGGGTTAGTCAGGAAGTGGTCGCAATCTCCGCAACAACCGCTACCAGTACCACGGTTAGCCAACCGGTTTTCAGCTCAACTGCTAGCCTGCAAGCATTCATTGAAAGCATCGAGGACGGTGCCATCGCGGGATGGTCAGAATATGGCGTGTTACCGTCAGTCACGGCTGCACAAGCCATTTTGGAGAGTGGCTGGGGTAAATCCTCTCTGTCAACTTTGGCGCACAACCTCTTTGGTATCAAAGCCGATGCTAGTTGGACGGGAAGCTACGTTACTTACCCGACCCAGGAATACGTTAATGGTGCATACGTGACCGTGAACGCCAAGTTCCGTGAGTACGCCACGAATTCTGACAGCGTTCAGGACCACGGCGCATTCCTCGCCGAAAACTCACGGTACAGCAACATTATTGGCAACACAGACTACGCGTCAGTAGTTAACGACTTACAAAGTGATGGCTACGCGACGGATCCAGCATACGCGAGCTCGTTGCTGAGTATCATTCAACAATATAAATTAACTGCGCTCGACACGATTGCGTTTAATAATGAAACTATTAGTGGTCACCCCGCCAACAGTAGCAGCAACTCGTCATCCACGAACACCGCGACTAATGGCGGTACTGGTACGGGGCCGATAAGCACGAATGTGTATTACACCGTGAAGTCTGGCGACACGCTCAGCGCAATTGCCGACCAGTACAGTACCACGGTTGCCACTTTGGCCAGTCTCAACAGTATCAGCAACCCCAACTTGATTCACGTTGGTGACGTCCTGCTCGTTCAAAGGGGTACGAGTAGCTCAACCACCACAGCCAACACGAGTAGCACTAGTACCACGGACACGTATTACACCGTGCGGTCAGGCGACACGCTCAGCGCAATCGCGGCTAGCTACGGAACCACCGTCGCCACTTTGACATCCTGGAACGGGATCAGTAACGCCAACCTCATCATGGTTGGGCAGAGACTACTGGTGACCAAAGGGGCAACCACGACGACGGCCACCAACACCAATTCAACGAGCAGTACGAACGGGCAAAACTACACGGTCAAAGCCGGTGACACGCTTAGCGCGATTGCCAGTAAGTTTGGCACCACTGTTAACACTATCGCCACGTTGAACGGCATCAGTAACGTTAACCTTATTCACGTCGGCCAAGACCTGGTGATTAGCCGCGGAACCACGACGAGTACAAGTTCAACCAGTACCAGCACGGTGACAACTAGTAACACCACCCATACCAGTACTGGCGTAACCTACACGGTCAAGTCCGGCGACACACTGAGCGCGATTGCCGCAAAGTATGACACCACGGTTGCCAGCTTGGCCGCCAGCAACGGCATTCGCAATGCGAACCTGATCACTGTTGGCGAGCAATTGAAGGTCCGTGGCGGTACCACCTCGACGATGACCAACAACACGACCACCACAACCTACACCGTCAAATCCGGCGACACGCTGAGCGCGATTGCTACGAAGTACGGCACGTCCGTCAGCCGCTTGGCCAGCCTTAACAATATTACTAATACCAACTTGATTATCGTCGGCCAAAACTTGCGCATTAAGTAATACCAGGCGTACCAACTGTCCATGCCTAATTAAAGAATAAAAATACACGCTTGATTCAGTAGACTTTCCTCGGAGGGCTTCTACTGGACCGAACGTGTATTTTTTTTACGAATGTTTGGACTTGCGTTCAGGGGATTGTTGATGGCAATAACACATCTAGACACAATCAATAAGAGTTTGATATACCCGTAAAAAGACGCTAAAAACGAACAAATTAATTGGCCATGAAAATCTGTAATTAAATTGTAATATTGCCATTAATTATTACGCGCGCGCGGACCAAAACGTACGTTTGGTCGAGATATCCCCGCCAATTCAATGTTTTAAAAAAACAATATGGTTGTGAAATACGGAACACAAGTGACCACCAATAAATTGGGACGGTCCATTTGGTCAGAAAAGTTAAGAAAGTGCTAACGTGATTCGACTGGATGTTGTACAATTACTTTGACTATTTCTACGCGAAATGAGTTGAGGAGGGAAATCCACATGGAGAAATATAAACACGCATTCACTGGGAACGCGCACGTCCCCGACAAGAACGTTATTGCCACTACATCAACTATCGCCGCAGCTTTGGCTGTTGCTAGCGGACTCGGACTCAATCAGGTTAGTGCGCACACCAACAATGCCAGCGCGGCCACCACTACAAGTGCTTCTAGCGCTGCAACGAGTACCAGCACACTAGCAAACGCCGAAACCAGTAGCAGTGCCGCGGCCGCCACTACGGACCCGACCAACGATAGCCTTAGCACCAGCGCTAGTTCTAGCACCGCTGCAAGCGAAGCTACCAGCACCGCTACGAGTGATGCAAAGAGTCAGGCTTCTAACGCTAGCTCTAGCGAAGCAACCAGCTCAACGGCTACTACTGAGTCCAGTGCTGCTAAGAGCCAGGCTTCTAGCGCTAGCTCCAGCGAAGCTTCTAGCTCAACGGCTACTACTGAGTCCAGTGCCGCTAAGAGCCAGGCTTCTAGCGCTAGCTCCAGTGAAGCAACCAGCTCAGCGGCTACTACTGATTCCAGCGCCGCTAAGAGCCAGGCTTCCAGTGCTAGTTACAGCGAAGCTTCTAGCTCAACGGCTACTACTGACTCTAGTACCGCTAAGAGCCAGGCTTCCAGTGCTAGTTCCAGTGAAGCTTCTAGCTCAACGGCTACTACTGATTCCAGCGCTGCTAAGAGCCAGGCTTCTAGCGCTAGCTCCAGCGAAGCTTCTAGCTCAACGGCTACTACTGAGTCCAGTGCCGCCAAGAGCCAGGCTTCTAGTGCAGATTCAAGCAATGCGACTAGCAGCACCGTGACTACGGTCGTCACCAGCGACATTAGCGTCGTTGATGCCGCCAAGTCAGCGGCCGCTGCGACTTATGCTGCTACTGGCAAAGCACAAACGGTCGTAGCAGTTGCGGATGCTGTCACCGCAGCACAACCGACATTCAGTTCAACGGATCGGCTCCAAGACTTTATTGAGAGCGTCGAATCTGGTGCGATTGCAGGTTGGCAAAAGTACGGGGTACTACCGTCCGTTACGGTAGCCCAGGCCATCTTGGAAAGTGGTTGGGGTTCCTCCTCCCTTTCCACACAGGCACACAACCTCTTTGGTATTAAGGCTGACCCTAGCTGGACTGGTGCCAAAGTTAACTACCCTACTCAGGAATACGTTAACGGCCAGTACGTGACAATCAACGACTACTTCCGGGCCTACGCCAACAACTCTGATAGTGTTGAAGATCACGGTGCCTTCCTTAAGGACAACTCACGGTACAACAACCTGATTGGTAACACTGACTACCGATCAGTGGCCAAAGATTTGCAGGCCGACGGGTACGCAACCGCCCCAACATACGCCCAGTCACTGATTGGACTAATTGAGATGTACAACCTCACTGCTTTGGATAGCATCGCCCTGAGCGGTAACAGCGTGTCCGGCCACGCAACCAGCAGTACGAGTGCCAACACGGCGACTAACAGCGCTACTAATGGCGGTACCGGTGCAGCAGGTTCTGGTAATGGCAATGGCTCAACCAATGGTAACTATTACACGGTACAGTCCGGTGATACACTGTCAGGAATTGCGAACCAGTTTGACACGACGGTTGCCACCTTGGCCCAGTTAAACAGCATCCAAAATGTCAACCTGATTCACCCGGGCGATTCACTCTTGGTCAAGCAAGACACGAACGCCGCTACTACTGCTCCCTCTAGCGCGGCCACGACCACCAAAGCAGCGGCAACCGCACCATCTACCGCTGCTAAGACAGCGGTAGCGACTACGACCGTGGCAACGACAACGTCGACTACACCGACCGCCACAACCGCAAAGACGAGCGTGACTCCGGCTGCAGCCGTCACACCGCAAGTACGCATCTTCGTTGACGCAACTTCCACTACGTCCGACGCAGCCAAGTCTACTGATTCCGATTCAGCAGCAAGCACGACACCAACTAGTAGTGCGGCCGCATCACAGTCCAGCGAAGCACCATCGTCCGCAACAGACACTACGGATAAGACACCGGCTTCCTCTGCGGCCTCTAGTGCTGGTAGTAAAGCAACAGACAAAGCTACTGATGGTACCGGCGCTCCCGCAGTTAAGCCTCTGACGCAAAGTGGCACGCAGGGCGACACCACCTCTCAGTTGGACAACAAGAAACCTGAATCCACGGACGGACCGTCTGCTCAGGTAGTTCAGACAAGCAGTCGTTCATCCCAAGCAACTTACCCCCAGACTAACGACGATACGAATCGCGCTGCGGCCCTTTCCGGCGTTGGGGTCTTCCTCACCCTCTTCGGACTTGGTGCTATTAACAAGAAACGCCGTCAGGACGATTAATTCATTACATTAGTTTAATAATCTTGTATCATGTTTGGCCACGTCGTTGAGCGACGTGGCTTTTTTTTGGCCGTGCTAAAGCATTGACACCCCTGTTTCTAGGCGAAGGGCCCAGGACATGGTACATATCCCGCTCGATCTGACTACGGTGAAACCAGTAAACACTACAGTCTCTCGCACACGCTCAGCGGGTGCCCCGAGTATCAGTGAGTATCTGCTAAAGCACTAACTCTCTGCATAAAAAAAGCGCCCCGTCACCATTTAGGTGACGGGGCGCAGTCGTTAAGGATTAATCAGTGATGAAGTCTGAGACTACTTCACATTCAAGTTCTTAACGTTGTAGAAGGAATCGATCCCACGGTACTTAGCAGACTTGCCAAGCTGGTCTTCGATCCGCATCAACTGGTTGTACTTAGCGATACGGTCAGTCCGGCTCATAGAACCAGTCTTGATCTGACCCGCGTTAGTAGCAACAACCAGGTCGGCAATCGTGGAGTCTTCAGTTTCACCGGAACGGTGGGAAACAACGGCGCTGTAGCCGGCTTCCTTAGCATTTCGATTGCTTCGAAGGTTTCAGTCAAAGTACCGATTTGGTTCAGCTTGATCAGAATGGAGTTAGCAACGCCCATGTCGATACCCTTCTTCAGGTAGTCAGTGTTCGTTACAAACAGGTCATCGCCGACCAACTGAACTTTGTCACCGAGCTTAGCGGTGATCTTCTGCCAGTCTTCCCAGTTGTTTTCATCCAATGGGTCTTCGATGGAAACGATTGGGTACTTGTCAACGAAGCTGGCGATCAAGTCGATGAATTCGTCAGTGGTGTAGTGCTTGTCTGGGTCACTCCAACGCAGAACGTAAGTGCCAGTTTCAGCATCGTACAATTCGGAGGAAGCAACGTCAAAGGCCAAGGCAACATCTTCACCAGGCTTGTAGCCGGCGTTCTTGATGGCTTCAACCAGGATTTCGAAGGCTTCTTCGTTGTCCTTCAGGTTAGGAGCAAAGCCACCTTCGTCACCGACGGAAGTGATGTCACCCTTGGACTTCAGGAGTGCCTGGAGTGCGTGGAATGTTTCGGAACCCATACGGATGGCTTCGCGAACAGTCTTGGCACCAACAGGCATGATCATGAATTCCTGGAAGTCAATCGTGTTAGTGGAGTGTGCACCACCGTTGATAACGTTCATCATTGGTGTTGGTAGCACGTAGCTGTTAGGACCGCCAAGGTATTCGTACAATGGCAGGCCCAGTTCGTCAGCAGCTGCACGAGCAGCAGCCAGGGAAACACTCAAGATAGCGTTAGCGCCCAGCTTGCCCTTGTTAGGAGTACCATCCAGGTCAATCATGGCCTGGTCGATTGCACGCTGGTCGGTAACGTCCATACCGATAACAGCCTTTGCAATCTTGTCGTTAACGTTAGCAACGGCCTTCAGTACACCCTTGCCACCGAAGCGGTCCTTGTCACCGTCACGCAGCTCAACGGCTTCGTGTTCACCAGTGGAAGCACCGGAAGGAACCATACCGCGGCCAAAGCCACCGTCTTCCGTGTACAATTCAGTTTCAACAGTTGGGTTGCCACGGGAGTCCAAGACTTCGCGAGCATAAACATCTGTAATGATAGACATGTATATTGTCTCCTTTTCTGAGTATGACTACATTTTAACTAATCGGTAACACTTAGTCGAGGCATTACCGGGTCGTAACCGAAAATTAGTCTTGGAAGTGAGCCAGGGCCAAGAAGCTTTCTGTCCATGGAAGCGCCACCGACCAAACCGCCGTCGATGTCTTCCTTGCTCATCAGTTCCTTAACGTTAGCAGGCTTAACGGAGCCACCATACTGAATACGAACGTTCTCAGCAGTCTGTTCGTTGTACAGGGAAGCAACCGTCTTACGGATGTGTGCACACATCTCCTGGGCCTGGTCGGCCGTAGCGGTCTTACCAGTACCAATTGCCCAGATTGGTTCGTAGGCAATTACCAGGGAGCTAACCTGTTCAGCAGACAAACCGTCAAGGGCAGCCTTGATCTGACCTGCAACCCAACTCTCTGCGTCGCCGGCTTCGCGCTGTTCCAGCGTTTCACCACAGCAGATAATTGGGAGCATGTTGTTGCGGAAGATGGCCTTAGCCTTCTTGTTGATATCCTCGTCCGTTTCCTTGAAGTACTGGCGACGTTCAGAGTGACCAATCACAACGTAATCAATGCCCATTTCGGAGAGGGCCTTAGGGCTGGTTTCACCAGTAAAGGCACCTTCATCTTCAAAGTAGCAGTTTTCAGCCGCAGTCTTGAGGGGCTCGTCCTTGGAGAACCAAGTCAAAGCGTTCAGGTCAATGGCTGGTGCAGCAATAACAGTTTCTACTTTGCTAGCATCTGGCAGCTTGCCCTTGATACCTTCAAGAAACTCCTGGGTTTCCTGAGGGTTCTTGTTCATCTTCCAGTTACCGGCAATAATTGGGGTACGCATGGATGTAAAACTTCCTTTCGCTTGAACGTGTCGCCGCCTGTGACGGCTACACTAGTCCTACTTGTTCGAAATAGCAGCGATACCTGGCAGTTCCTTACCTTCCAGGTATTCAAGCTAGCACCACCACCAGTGGAAATGTGGGTGATCTTGTCAGCGATGCCCAATTCCTTAGCAGCGGCAGTCGAGTCACCACCACCGATGATCGTAGTTGCATCCTTCAATTCACCGAGAGCCTTACCTACTTCGTAAGTACCCTTAGCAAAGTTGCTCATTTCGAACACACCCATAGGGCCGTTCCAAACGACAGTCTTGGCACCATCAAGTGTCTTCTTGAACAGGTCAATCGACTTGGCACCAATATCAACGGCCATGTAGCCATCAGGAATGTCGCCTTCAACCGTCTGTGCTGGGGAATCGTTGTTGAATTCCTTAACGATGACGTTGTCAACAGGCAGAACCAGCTTGTCGCCGGCTTCTTCCATAATCTGCTTAGCCAGTTCAATCTTGTCCTTTTCAACCAGGGAGTTACCAATCTTCAGACCCTTAGCTGCGTAGAACGTGTAAGTCATACCACCACCAACAATAATCTTGTCAGCCTTAGGTACGAGGTTACGGATAACACCAATCTTGTCAGACACCTTGGCACCACCCAGGATGGCAACGAATGGGTGCTTAGGGTTCTGAACGGCGTCGCCCAAGAACTTGATTTCCTTTTCCATCAGGAAGCCAGCAGCCGTTTGTGGCATGTTGGACGCAATCCCCACGTTGGAGGCGTGAGAACGGTGTGCAGTACCAAAGGCGTCGTTAACGAACAGGTCGCCCAGGCTAGCCCAGTACTTGCCCAATTCAGGGTCGTTACCGGATTCCTTCTTGCCGTCCAAGTCTTCAAAACGGGTGTTTTCCATAACCAGAACGTCGCCGTCGCTCATCTTGTCGATAGCGTCTTCCAGTTCCTTACCGCGAGTAGCTGGGACAAAGGTAACGTCCTTCTTCAGCAAGTCGCCCAGGTGCTCTGCAACTGGACGCAGGCTCAACTTAGCCTTGTCGTCTTCAGTCTTAATACGGCCCAAGTGGGAAAGCAGAATAGCCTTGCCACCATGATCGATTACGTACTGAATAGTTGGCAGAGCGGCAACAACACGGTTGTCATCACCAATCTTACCGTCCTTAATCGGCACGTTAAAGTCCACGCGGATAAGAACCTTCTTGCCCTTGACATCAAGGTCAGAAACAATCAATTTTGCCACGAGATAAAGCCTCCTAAATATATTAGTTAACTATTTTAAGTACCGTCCGCAGTCGCCTACGGACGTGCATACACCACCCGTACCGAAAAAAAAGAAAGCAGAGGGAGTAAACCTCCCTCCGCTCTCGGCAGTGCGGTGTTGCTTATTTATCGCAACGCGCGACTAAATTAAATTAGTCAGCCAGCTTTGCGAAGGCAAGCAGGGTACGAACCATCTGGCAAGTAAAGCCGTATTCGTTGTCGTACCAAGCAACCGTCTTAACCAACTGGTAGTCACCGGCAGTGGTAACTTCAGTCTGGGTTGGGTCGAAGATGGAACCGTAAGTAGTACCGATAACATCGAAGATACGATTTCGTCTTCGTTGTAACCGAAGGATGGGTTGTCAACAGTGTGCTTCTTGATAGCTTCGTTAACTTCGTCAGCAGTAACCTTAGTCTTAAGGATAGAAACCAATTCAGTCAGGGAACCATCAGGAACAGCAACACGCTGTGCGTGACCCTGCAACTTGCCGTTCAGTTCTGGGATAACCAGGCCGATAGCCTTGGCAGCACCAGTGCTGTGAGGAATAGTGTTGTAGGCAGCAGAACGTGCAGCACGCTTGTTACCACCACGTACAGGGGCATCCAGAAGCTTCTGAGTACCAGTGTAGGCGTGGACAGTAGTCATAGTACCTACTTCAAGGCCGAATTCCTGGTTCAGGAAGTAAGCCATAGGTGCCAAGCAGTTAGTCGTGCAAGAACCAGCAGAAACGATCCGGTCGTCAGCAGACAGAGTGTCGTGGTTTACGTTGTAAACGATAGTCTTGATCTTGCCGGCAGGAGCAGAAATCAGGACACGCTTTGCACCAGCGTTGATGTGGGCCTGGGCCTTCTCTTCGGAGGTGTAGAAACCAGTACATTCAAGGACGTAGTCAACACCGTCGTTCTTAACCCAAGGAATGTTGTTTGCGTCTGGTTCAGCGTAAACAGGGTATTCCTTACCATCTACAACGATGGAGTGGTCAGTAGCACTGATCTCGCCAGGGAAAGTACCGTGGGTTGAGTCGTACTTCAGAAGGTGTGCCAACAGTGCTGGAGTAGTCAAGTCGTTGATAGCGACAACTTCAATATCACTGGACTTTGCACCCAATTCGTGAATCCGACGGAAAGCCAAACGGCCGATACGGCCGAAACCGTTGATACCAATCTTAACAGTCATGCCAAAATTTCCTCCTTTAGGAAATAAAAAAAGTTTTATTTTAAAGGGCGTCTAACCCATTAAAATCGATTGTGCAGCACCCGCATCCGTGATTAGCCACGTTTGCTTGGGTGCGTGTTGCATGTACGCCTGAATTGCTTGGGCCTTACTTTGCCCACCAGCAATAGCAAAGACGTACGGAATCTGATCAAGATCCTTAATTCTCAAACCGATTTTCGGGATCTTGTAAACCACGCTGCCATTCGCATCAAAGAAAGTTCCAAATGCTTCGGCGACCGCGTGATGGTCGCGCAACTTCTGCAGAATATCATCCGACATACGTCGGCGTTCCGCCATTGCTAACGCTTCCCCTACACTATGAATGACTACGGAGCTCTTGTCAATGAGTGCTAAAACTTCCTTAACACTCGGCTCATTCAACAATGGTTGGTAGGTCTCCGCACTCACATTTTCCGGGATGTACAACACCCGGTAAGTGCCGCCGGTCGACTGTGCCATCGCCGCCGCAACTGAGTTGGCCTGAATGGCAACCGTCTCACCTACACCGCCACGAGCAGGGACAAAGGTTAACTCCCGCCCCGCAGACAGCTGGTAATTCATCCGACTGGCCGCACGGGCAAGCGTGGTGCCACCCATGACGGCAATAATCTGCTCGCCCAAGGGCAACATGAGTTGCATCGTTTGTGCCAGCGCCGTGCCCATATCGTCAAGCACCCGCGCGCTTTGATCAGCATCCCCCGGCACAATCAGTACATGGTCGATACCCAAGCGTTCAGCCAACTGTTTCTCGCTGTCCTGAACTCCCAGCATCTCGTTCATGAATTGATCCATACTTGCAAAGACGTCCCGGCCCCGTGCGGTCATCACCACACCACTCTTCGAGCTGTCCAGGAGCCCCTGCTGCCGGAGAAAATCAATGTCCGTGCGCATTATTCGTTCCGATACGTGCATCTGGTCGGCAAGTGACCGTCTCCCCACCGGTTCCATCCAACTAACGTACTGAAGAATCTGATAGCGTTTCGTCACCATCGCGACCATATCGGGGGCGATTGATTCCAGCCATGCGAATTCTGAGTTCATTATGCGTTCCTTCTTCGAGTGGGACGTTATGCGTCCAATAGGCCCAAATTATGACCCATCGTTAGCAAAAAAAATTAAGGATTACCGGTCTGTATCCGCTCTCCTTACCAACGATTATTATTATAGCACGCCCGCCACCATAATCAAGCTTTTGCCGGTCAAAGCCGCTCATAAACACGCAAAGATTCGTCTTTACGTAAACTTTGTCCCCATATTCAAAAAAATAGTTCGTGTTTAATGGTACAAGTGGGGGCTTAATCGGCCATTTTGCCATTTTGAAGTTCGTTCAACCACTAATGCTGATTTAATAATTGGTCAATTCCCGCCAAGCGGGTCTCTCAGCGTCCCTAACAACAAATAGTGAGCAAAGAAAAAGCACCGCCAATGAGCGGTGCCCTGCGCTAACAACCCACAAGTGGATTGTTAACCGTGACTACTACTGATCGTTATTCTTGTTGATAAGAATGTCATCAATCAGACCGTAATCCTTCGCTTCCTGAGCGGACAGGTAGTGGTCGCGTTCAGTATCTGCACGGACCGTTTCGATGTCCTTGCCAGAAGCATCAGCCAACATCTTAGTCAGCTTTTCCCGAGCCTTCAAAATTTGCTGTGCGGCAATTTCGATTTCGGTTTGCTGGCCCTGTGCACCACCTAATGGTTGGTGAATCAGAACTTCGGAGTTAGGTAAGGCAAAGCGCTTGCCCTTCGTCCCGCATGCCAACAATACGCTGGCCATTGATGCGGCCATGCCGATAGCGATGGTCTGAACATCAGACTTGATGAAGTTCATCGTGTCCAAAATTGCCAGCCCGGAAGTAATGACCCCACCTGGTGAGTTAATGTACAGGTAAATGTCCTTCGTGTTGTCCTGGGCATCCAGGAACAGCAACTGTGCAATGATGGAATTTGCCATCTGGTCGTTAATTTCACCAGACAGCATGATAATCCGGTCCTTTAACAGACGGGAATAAATGTCGTAGGCGCGTTCGCCACGACTAGTTTGCTCAATAACTGTAGGTACAAGCATGGTTTGTCCCCCTTTGGTTGATAACCTTTATTTTAGCACTAATCGGAATACAGTGCTAAGACTACACTAAACGTCAGCAAAGGTCAAACGTTTAGTACGCAAAATTTGTACTTGCGAAGTGATGGATTGTGCGACAAAAAAAAGCCCGATTGCGCGGACTTTTTTCTTTGTACTACCTTGTGTTAAATACCTCTATACTGCGCAGCCCGGGAGTCGAACCCGGATTTCGAGAACCGGAATCTCACGTGCGATCCATTACACTAACCGCGCAAAAGTACTTAACTATATTATCGAACAAACAAGCAAAATGCAACCGTGTATTGCAATTAAGTTGCTCATAAATCAAAAACCACAACTCTACGCGATTAAGCCCCTTCGTTACGAACCCGGTCCGCCATTTCGTTAAGCTTACGTAGCCGGTGGTTGATTCCCGATTTTGAAATGACACCGCCCGGAGCCATTTCGCCCAACTCTTGTAGCGATACGTCGGGATGAGCGAGGCGCAAAGTGGCCGTTTCACGCAAGCGTGGCGGCAGGTTATCCAGTCCCACGCGTTCCTCCAGAAAATTAATGTTCTCAATCTGCCGTTGCGCGGCATCAATCATTTTGTTCAGGTTGGCTGTCTCACTGTTCACCAGCCGGTTGACCGAATTACGCATGTCGCGGATAATCCGGACGTCTTCAAACTTCAACATGGCGTTCGTCGCACCCACAACGTTGAGAAAGTCGGCAATTTTTTTTCCGCCTCTTTGAGGTAAGCAATATAGCCACTGCGCCGCTGCACCGCACGCGCGTTGAGATCAAAGTGGTTCATCATCGCCAGAATGTCATCGTTATGATCCTCATAGAGTGAATATATTTCCAGGTGGTAACTACTGGTCTCGGGATTATTGACGGAGCCCCCGGCCAGAAAGGCCCCGCGCAAATACGACCGCATGCGTTGCGGCTCCGAAGTAATTTTTGGTGACACAGCGGTGTTAATGGTTAACCCCGTCGCATCAAGGATATCCATATCCTGCAACATGGGCTGTACCCCTTGCACCAACCGCACGACGTACTGATTATTCTTCTTCAGCTTCATCTTACGTCGTACACTAAGCGTAGCCTCTTGCTGATAGACCTGCTTAATGAGCGAATAAATTCGACGAGCGATGGCCGGATTTTCAGTCACGACGTCCAACCCCAGCTGGTGCCGAATAATCGTCAGCGTTCCGTTCATACGAATTAACGCGGACAGCTCCGCCTTGGCGTGCTCCGGGTGCACCTCAAGTTGCGTTAGTTCCTTCTTAACCGTACTGGCAAAACTTGCCACGGGATCAGCCCCTTCGCTGCGAACCCACCTGCAAAGCTAGGTTCAAGATTTCTGTTGCTACCTTCCGCCCATCGTGGAACACGCCCCCATCGCGTAACTCCAGAAAGTCGGAGGAAATAACCCGGCAGCCCATCGAGCGCAAACTCGCGTAGTCAGACTGCACCGGCGTGGATATTTCCACGTACCGATCGCGATCCAAGTAGTTTGCTGGCACCGGTTCAATGTTCACCAAAACTGTGTCCACAAACTTCTTCCCCAGGTGACGCTCCAATACGCGGACATGATCGGCGTCCGTGAAGCCCTCAGTCTCACCCTTTTGCGTCATGATGTTGACGATATAAATCACTTCGGCTTTGGTCTTAAGGACCGCGTCCCCTAAATTATGAATCATCAGGTTCGGCAAAATGCTCGTGAACAGACTACCCGGTCCTAAGACCACCACGTCGGCATCCATGATGGCCTGAACAACTTCTGGCTCCGCTGCCGGTGTCTCACCGTGCGCGGGGCCTCATAGGTTTGGGTTACCCAGACGCGCCGAATGTGCTTGCCGGCGGCGGTGATTTCAGCCTCACCGGCTAGCGTAGTCCCGTCAGTAAACTCTGCATTAAGCGTCAACGCCTGCTTACTTGCGGGGTAGACGTGGCCGTCGACCTTTAAAATCTTACTCAGTTCCTGTACCGCGCCAAAGACGCCGCCGCGCATCTCAGCCAGAGCAGCGATAATCAGGTTGCCCAACGCATGGCCGCTAAAAAAACGCGTCATCGCTTTTGAAGCGGTACTGAAACAGGTCGAGGTACAAATCTGGCTGCTCGGATAACGCAGCCAACACGTTCCGGATATCGCCAGGCGGCACCACGTTAATGTAGTTACGAATAACGCCGCTCGAACCACCATCATCCGCGACGGTTACCACCGCCGTCACGTCCGCATCTTGCTCGTGGAGACTCTTCACGATGACCGGCAAACCAGTCCCACCACCAATCACAACGACTTTGGGCCGGCGACCGTGAATCACGCGTAACTTTGACTCTATTTCGCTCATGACCGGTTCACCCCCTCCTTGTGTTTATGCACGTCCCGGTGCGATACGTCCACAGTGTACTGCTCCTTGAGGTGCTCCCCAATCCGGCGGGCAAAGGCGACGCTGCGGTGCTGGCCACCCGTGCACCCAATCGCAATCGTCAGGCTGGTCTTACCCTCCTTGACGTACGCCGGCATGATGGTATCCAGCATCGTCACGTATTGCTGGTAAAACTGCTCGGCCAACGGGTTACCCATGACGTAATCATATACACCTTGATCCAATCCCGTGTGCTGCTTCAGTTCGGGAATGTAGAAAGGATTCGGCAGGAACCGCACGTCCATCACGATATCCGCATCGATGGGCAAACCGTATTTAAAGCCAAAGCTCATGACCTCAACGTGGAAAGTGGTCTGCTTCTGCGTTTTAAATTCCGTGAAGAGCCGCTCCCGCAACTCACGGGGCGTCATCGTGGTCGTATCAATGACAATATCGGCGTGGTGCTTAAGGTCAGCCAATAAATCCCGCTCCTTGGTAATGCCGTCCATGAGGCGTCCGTCCATTGCCAGCGGGTGGGAGCGCCGCGTCTCTTTATACCGTGAAACCAACTCGCTGTCGGTAGCGTCCAGAAAGACTATCCGGAGCGTTAACCCCGGCTTATCGCGCATGTCGACGAGAATGTCACCCATCTGGTCGTAAAATGCGCGGCTCCGCAGGTCGACAACCAACGCGACTTTGCTAACCTTACCCGTCTGCTGCATTAACTCCCAGAATTTAGGCATCAATGCTGGCGGCATGTTATCGACGCAAAAGTAACCGAGGTCCTCGAAACTTTGCATGGCCACCGTCTTGCCGGCACCAGACATCCCCGAAATGATGACAATTTCCATTTTTTTCTGCCAAGTTCATTTCCTCCGTATCTATCCGTCCCATAGTATACCAAATAAACCGCGTGACTACTGGAATACTCGCGGCCAGCGCACCCATAACAGTTAGTGCAACCGAATAATTAACGCGACAAGAAGGCCACCACCCGTCAGTATTAACCCTACGGATGGTGGCCGAATTCACATTAATTTTGACTAACGGGCCCGGGCAAACGCCACCACGATGGCGTTGATCCCAAAGATGATGAGATAAATGGACACGATGCTGGCCAGGGAGACGGCGGCCAGCACTGGTTGCATAAACAGCAACAGCGCGAAGAATAGCGTCAGTACGTCCAGAATAATGGAAACAAGCATCCAACCCATCCCGAAGCCGCGGAGGTGCCCCACGTTCAGTAAGTTGGTGACCGAATCGATGAGGAACCACGCGGCGAACAGCGCGGTTAGGCCGGCAATACCGGCGGGCACGTTGAACAGAAACAGAACTCCCAGAACGAGGTCAATCACACCAGAGAGCAGTGACAACCACGAGAGGCGGGGATTAAATTCCCGCAGGTGGGTGAAACCGGCCAGGATGGTGATACCCCGAATAATAGCGATGCTAGCAAATAACAACGTCAAAGTAACCAAGCCAATTTGCGGATGACGGATAAAGAAGACGCCCGCGACAATGAATAGTACCCCGGTAAGCAATTCGCCCCAGTCGAAGCCCCAGGCCCTGCGTGTGTTGAACATAACGATCCCTCCAATTTACCTTTTGCCTTTACTAGCATTGTGCAGGTATTGGGGGGAAAAGGCAAGAGAGAGCGCAGCCCCGCGGTTAGAAACCAGAGTATAAGTAAGACCGGGCTAGAATCCCGCTCTTGGATTCTTGTCCGGTTTTACTTATACGTCGGTTTCTGCGGGGCGGAGCTCGTTTAGAAGACAGAGAGCGCAGCAGGCCGTTTAGAAAGCAGAGTATAAGCAGACCCGGACGAGAATCCCGCTCTTGGATTCTTGTTCGGGTCTGCTTATATGTCGCTTTCTGGCCTGCGGAGCTCGTTTTAATAAGCACGACTAACGCAGGAGCGCCGCAGCATCCCCAGCAATTTACCGTGAGTGTACAGTTGTGCTTTTGGTGCTAATAACTTCCGTGTCGCTTTCTGTGAAGCTACACTCGTTTGAACACACAGCCCCACCCCAAGCCGCCCCCAGTCCCTCGCAACCATCGCACTAACCTCCGCGCTCCGCCCCCAAAATCCAAAAAGTGGCGGGTTCCGATTCCACCGAATCGCACCCGCCACTATCATTATTCAACTGCAGTTGCCAACGCTACTTTGCCTTTGACCCCGCCCGGGCCTTATCGCGCTCCAGCATGGGTCCGAGGTACTGGCCGGTGTAGCTCTCCTTGACCGCCGCAATATCCTCTGGCGTACCGGTGGCAACGACGGTACCACCGCCATCCCCACCTTCAGGGCCCAAATCAATCACCCAGTCCGCGCACTTAATTACGTCCAAGTTGTGCTCAATCACCAGCACCGTGTTGCCCTCATCAACTAACCGTTGGAGGACACCCATCAAACGGCCGATATCGTCCGTGTGCAGCCCCGTGGTGGGCTCGTCCAGAATGTAGAAGTTCTTACCGGTACTCTTCTTCTGTAATTCGCTCGCCAACTTCATGCGTTGCGCCTCACCACCGGACAAAGTCGTCGCCGACTGACCCAAAGTGACGTAGCCCAAACCGACATCAACGATGGTCTGCAACTTCCGCGCAATCTTCGGAATCGGCGCAAAGAACTGCACCGCTTCGTTGACCGTCATGTCGAGGACTTCCGAGATGTTCTTACCCTTGTAGGTCACTTCGAGCGTTTCGGAGTTGTACCGGCGACCATGACAAACCTCACACGGTACGTAAACGTCAGGCAGGAAGTTCATCTCAATCTTGATGATCCCGTCACCCTTACAGTTTTCGCAACGGCCACCCTTGACGTTGAAGCTAAAACGCCCCTTCTTGTACCCGCGGAGCTTGGCTTCGTTCGTCTGCGCAAACAGCCCCCGAATGTCATCAAAAACACCCGTATAGGTCGCCGGGTTGCTCCGCGGTGTCCGACCAATAGGTGATTGGTCAACGTCCACCACTTTTTCCAGGTTTTCCCAACCGGTCACCGAACGGTAAGTACCTGGCTTATTGGAGTTATGGTTCAGCTTCTGTTTGAGCACCCGCTTCAGGATGCTGTTCACCAAAGTCGACTTACCGGAACCAGACACCCCCGTCACGGCCACCAGTTTGCCCAGTGGAAAGCTGACGTTAATGTTCTTCAGGTTGTGTTCCTTAGCACCTTTGATTGTAATCTGCTCGCCGTTGCCCTTCCGGCGCTCAGTTGGTACGGGGATAAATTTGGCACCCGACAAGTACTGTCCTGTCAGGGACTTCGGGTTAGCCTCGACCTCCGCCGGCGTACCTGCGGCCATGACGTGGCCACCATTTTCGCCGGCGCCAGGGCCAATATCAATGATGTAATCCGAGGCCCGCATGGTGTCTTCGTCGTGCTCCACCACAACCAAAGTGTTACCCAAATCGCGCATCTTTTTGAGTGACCGAATGAGTCGGTCGTTGTCCCGCTGGTGTAACCCAATGGATGGTTCATCAAGGACGTACAGTACACCCGATAGGTTCGAGCCAATTTGCGTGGCTAACCGAATACGTTGGGCCTCACCACCAGAAAGCGTGCCGGCTGCACGGGAAAGCGTGAGGTAATCCAACCCGACGTTAATCATGAACGTGAGACGATCGACCACCTCTTTGACAATCGGCTGGGCGATGACGGTGTTCTGCTCGCCCAAAGTAATGTGCTCAAAGAATGGCAGGGCGTCCTTAATGGACAAGTCGCTAACCTCGGCGATGTCCTCACCCTCAACCTTCACGGACAGGGCGGCACGGTTCAGCCGCTTACCGTGACACGATGGACACGGCAAAGCGGTCATGTACATGCGCATCCGTTCCGTGTTGAACGCGCTGTTGTCGGCGTGGTAGCGCCGGTCAATGTTGTTGACCACACCCTCAAAAGTGGTGTCCAAATCACGCACACCACCAAAATCGTTTTCGTAGTGGAAATGGAAAGTCTGATCACCGTTACCGTACAAAACGATGTTCTGCTGGGCCTCCGTTAAGTCATCAAACGGGACGTCCATCGGTACGCCAAAGGCCGCGCACGCCTGCGCTAACAGGTTGGGATAATACTGCGTGCTAATTGGGTTCCACGGCGCGATTGCCCCCTGTTCCAGGGTCAGGCTACGGTCAGGGACCACCAAATCGATATCCACGTTCAACTTTTCACCCAGACCATCACAGACTGGGCAAGCACCAAACGGCGCGTTGAAACTAAACAGTCGCGGTTCAACCTCGCCAACAGAGAATCCACAGATGGGACATGAGTAATGCTCGGAAAAGATGAGCGGCTCACCGTCAATGACGTCAACGTTGGCGTAGCGTCTGACAGCCGTAGCGCGGATTCCAGGGAATCAAACAGTCGGGAGCGAACTTCGTCTTTGACCACAATCCGGTCAACCACGATATCAATATCGTGGAACTTGTTCTTATCCAGCTCAAACTGGGGGTCCACGTCAACAATCTCCCCGTCGACCCGCATCCGGACATAACCTTCCCGTTGAATCTTGGCAAAGACCTTTTTATGCGCGCCCTTCTTGTGCCGTACCACCGGACTCATCACCTGAATGCGGCTACGCTCAGGCAACGCCATCACCCGGTTGACCATCTGTTCAACCGACTGGCTTTCAATCTTCGTGCCGTCGTTCGGACAAATCGGCGTACCGACACGAGCCCAAAGTAGGCGCAGGTAGTCGTTAATTTCGGTGACCGTGCCCACGGTACTCCGCGGGTTCTTCGACGTGGTCTTTTGGTCAATCGAAATTGCGGGCGAAAGGCCATCAATGGAGTCGACGTCGGGCTTATCCATCTGCCCTAAAAACTGCCGGGCGTATGAAGACAAGCTTTCAACGTAGCGCCGCTGCCCTTCGGCATACAGCGTATCAAAGGCCAGCGAGCTCTTCCCCGACCCCGACAGGCCGGTAACCACCACCAGTTTGTCCCGGGGGATGGTCACGTCAATATCCTTTAAGTTATGACTACGTGCACCGTGAATTACAATTTGATCATTTGCCAAGTTATTTACCTCTATATATTTTACCGGGGGGCGTAACGCACCCACCATACGACGTCTTGCACCGCGACCCTACTTGGCGGCCTCGAGCTCCAGAATAGTGTCACGCAGACTAGCGGCCTGTTCAAAGTCGAGCTTCTTGGCGGCCTGCTGCATCTGTTCGCGTAGGTTCTTCACCAGCTCTGCCCGGTCCTCTTTGGACATGTCTTCCATATCCACCTGGGTCACACTCTTGCCCGCATCATCATCCGTCGACTTCGCAACCGCGCTGATGGCGTCACGAATCGGCTTCACGATGGTCTTCGGTGTAATGCCGTGGTCCTCGTTAAACTTCTCTTGAATCGTCCGTCGCCGCTGGGTTTCGTTAATCGCCGCCTCCATGGAGTCAGTCATCTTATCGGCATACATGATGACTTTACCATGCTCGTTACGGCTGGCACGACCAATTGTTTGAATCAGTGACCGCTCGGCGCGCAGGAACCCTTCCTTGTCCGCGTCCAGAATGGCAATTAACGATACTTCCGGCACGTCGATCCCTTCACGCAACAGGTTGATCCCGACCAGAACGTCAAACTTACCCAAACGCAAATCCCGGATAATCTGGGTCCGCTCCAGCGTCTTGATGTCGCTATGCAAATACTTGACCTTGATGCCCATTTCTTTGAGGTAGTCCGTCAGGTCCTCGGCCATCTTTTTGGTCAAAGTCGTGACGAAGACCCGCTCGTGCTTCTCGACCCGCACGTTGATTTCGGAAACAAGGTCATCAATCTGACCCATGATTGGTCGAATTTCAATAGTAGGATCCAGCAACCCGGTCGGCCGAATAATTTGCTCAGCAACATCCTTTTCGGGTACGCGCTCCATTTCGTACGGACCGGGCGTCGCCGAGACGTACAAAATCTGGTTGACGTGCTGCTCAAACTCGTTAATTTTCAGCGGCCGGTTGTCGAGCGCGCTAGGCAGACGGAACCCGTAGTCAATCAAAACCTGCTTCCGCGCGCGGTCACCGTTGTACATCCCCCGCACTTGCGGCATGGTCACGTGGCTTTCGTCGACCATGATCAGAAAATCCTTCGGGAAGAAGTCCAGGAGTGTATATGGTGGTTCACCAGGCTTGCGGCCGTCCATGTGCCGCGAGTAGTTTTCAATCCCGCTGGTAAAGCCCATTTCCCGCAACATTTCAATATCGTAGTTGGTGCGCTGCTCCAAACGTTCAGCTTCCAGCAGCTTCCCACCATCACGCAGCTCCTTGAGTCGCGCATCGAGTTCCGCACTGATGCTGTCAATCGCCCGTTCCATCTGGTCTTCATTCGTCATAAAGTGGGTGGCCGGGAAAATTGCCACGTGGTCGCGCGTACCCAGCACTTCACCGGTCAACGCGTCGACTTCGGTAATTCGGTCAATTTCATCCCCAAAGAACTCAACCCGGATGGCGTGATCGTCCGTGTTGGCCGGGAAGATCTCCACCACGTCACCACGAACGCGGAAGCGCCCGCGCTGAAAATCGATGTCGTTGCGGTCATACTGAATATCCACCAGTTTGCGCAACAACGCGTTACGGTCAATCTCCAAGCCAGGGTGCAAACTAATCAAGTGGTCAAAGTACTCCTTGGGGTCACCTAAACCAAAGATGGACGAAACCGACGCCACAACAATGACATCACGCCGCTCCAGCAACGCGCTGGTCGCCGCATGCCGCAGTTGGTCAATTTCATCGTTAATGGAGGAGTCCTTCTCGATGTAGGTATCGGAGCTCGGAACGTACGCTTCGGGTTGGTAGTAATCATAGTAAGACACAAAGTACTCGACCGCGTTGTTCGGGAAGAATTCCTTGAACTCACCGTACAGCTGGCCAGCCAACGTTTTGTTGTGGGATAGGATCAAAGTCGGGCGGTTCAACTGGGCAATGACGTTGCTCATGGTGAACGTCTTCCCGGTCCCGGTAGCGCCGAGTAGAATCTGCTCCTTTTCGCCCCGTTTGAAGCCATCGACCAGTTGCTTAATGGCCTGCGGTTGGTCCCCCGCAGGTTTGTATGGCGACTGTAAGTCAAATACCTGCTCGTTTTGTTCTGCCATGACAACTTCCTCCTCACGGTACCCGTCAATAAATTGTGCGCGGATAACTATTTTTATCCACCAACGGCAAAAATAGAGCGTCGCGGCAGGATGCCCTAACGCCACGCTCTATTACTTAGCCAAACTATTGGTGCCCTAATACTCTGGACTTATTTTAGCATAGCGAACATACTTTCGCTAGTCTGCTTCCACCTGCGCAATTGTCTCCGCGGTGATGGCCTTGAGGTGGCTCTTATCCGCAAAGTTTTCGTGCAACATGTCCGGCAGAATGTGGTCCAAGAAATACTGCACGGACGCCAGCTCACGAAACTGCAAAATGGTTTTCAGACTCTCACGGTATATATCCAGAAAGACCGACTCAGGATTACCCTTCTCAATCTCGCCAAAGCCTTCATACATCAGGTCCACCTTATCGGCTACGCTCAGAATCTTGCCTTCCAGGGTATCATCTTTGCCTTCGCCCAGACGGCGACGATACGTATCCTGGAACTCACTGGGGATTTCACCAACAATAAAGTTTTCCGTCATTGACTCCTCAACGTCAGCCAACATGGAACGCAACGATTTGGTCGCGTATTTGACGGGCGTCTTGATGTCACCAATGAACCGTTCTGTGTAGTCGTGGTTGAGCGACTTTTCGTAGAGCCGTTGCCAATTGACCTGATTGCCGGCGTGTTCCTCAATATCGCCCAGCATCTGGGCGATGGACGCGACTTTGAAACTGTGCGCGGCCACACTGTGCTCCTCGTACTTGAAGAACCCGGGTGCACGCCGCAAAGTTTCTAGGTTCGTCAAACCCGTAATGTATTGATGTAACCCCATATTTGTCCCTCCTCTATCCGTACCACTCTAGTATACTCTCTGCGTCCAGTCCCACAGCTAAATTGCCTCATAGGATAACACACCGCATCGCTAATTACTATTCGCGGATCAATTAGTGCGCCCCAGAGTAGCAAAAGGGCCCCACGCAAAGCAGGGCCCAATGACTATCAACATCAATTTTTATTCAGCATCAGCCGCAAAGGCGTGCAGCGCATCCGCATAGCTGGCCAACTTAGCGTTAGCCGCCTGCTCGCTGTCACCCTGGACCCCAATGTAGAACTTAACCTTGGGCTCCGTCCCGCTTGGCCGAATGGCAATCCAGGTGCCGTCGGTCAGGTAGTACTTCAACACGTCGGATTGTGGCAAAGTCAGGGTGGTTGTATCCCCCGCCTGCGTACGGGCCTGACCACTCAGGTAGTCTTCCGTCCGCTCGATTGCCGTGCCCGCAAAGTCGGTTGGGGCCTCCTCACGGAACTTCGTCATCAGTGCCGCCATCTTCTTTGGCCCGGTTAACCCGGTGAATTCAAGCGACGTGGTCCGTTCGGAGAAGTAACCGTACTGTTCGTACAGGTCGTGGAGGCCATCAGCCAGCGTCTTGCCCTGTTCCTGGTAATACGCAGCCACTTCAGCCAACAGCAACGTTGACTGAACGGCATCCTTGTCCCGAACAAACGGCTTGATCAGGTAACCGTAGCTTTCCTCGAAGCCAAAGAGGAAGGTGTGGTCGTGATTTTGTTCAAAGCCGGCGATAGCATCGCCAATGAACTTAAACCCGGTTTCTACCGTAATCATTTCCACGCCGTAGTCAGCACAAATCTTGTCGGCCAGTTCCGTAGAGACGAAACTCTTGATGACCGCGCCATCGGCTGGCAGCGTCCCCGCCTGCTTCTTTGCCTCAAGGATGTAGTGTAACAAGAGGCTAGCAATTTGGTTACCGGTCAACAGGTGGTAGTCATCGCCGATTCGTACCGCGGCGCCCAGACGGTCCGCGTCGGGGTCAGTGGCGATGAGCAGGTCCGCGCCGATGCGGCGGCCTTCCTGAATGGACAGGTCAAAAGCCTCGGGGAACTCTGGGTTCGGGTGGGTCACCGTAATGAATTCGGGATCATAGATGGCCTGTTCCTTCACCATACTGAAGTTGGCAAAGCAGCCCGTTGTAACGAACGCATAACGGGGAACTTACCGGTACCGTGAAGTGGCGTGTAGACCAGTTTCATCGTAGCGCCCACACGCTTAACCAAATCATGGTTAATTGTGACCGTGGCCACGTTGTCCAGGTAATCTTGGTCAACATCCTCACCAATCAACCGCATCAAGCCACTGGCACGCAGGTCTGACTCGTTCGCGCGTTCAATGCTGAATAAGTCGGTAACCTTACGTACGTAAGTGGTGATTTTATCTGAGGCTTCTGGTGGCAGCTGCCCACCGTCAGCGCCGTACAGCTTGTAGCCGTTGTACTGTTTAGGGTTGTGACTGGCAGTAATCATGATACCGGCAAAGGCGTGGAGGTCACGCACCGCAAATGACAGCTCCGGCGTTGGCCGTAAACTGTCAAATACGTAGGTTTTGATACCCACGGCGCCCAGTACGAGGGCTGCGACGTGCGCGAACATCTCGGAGTTGTGGCGGGAGTCAAAGCTGATGGCTACCCCAGCCTGCTTTGCGTCATCCCCCAACTCATCCATGTAACGCGCAAGGCCTGCAGTTGCTTGGGCAACGGTGTACTCGTTGAAGCGGTTGATCCCCGCACCATAAGTCCCCCGCATGCCGGCAGTACCAAAGGACATCGGTACCGCAAAGGCGTCTTCACGAGCCTCATCGTCTTTGGCCAACCGGGTCATGTCCGCGCGCAATTCCGGCGACAGGTGATCCTGCGCCGCCCACAATTTGTATGTATCTTCAAAACTCATTGAATCCCAACCTCGTTTCGTATTAGTGACGTCTAACCGCCAACTGAAATGACAACATCCTTATCATACCAGATGAATCCGCTTTCGTAACGCCGCTTTGTGCCCACAACGCTTTTTTTTAATGAAATCGAAATACAGTTTGACCATTACCATTGGTATATACCAATGGTAGCACTAACCACCCGTTGAAGGCCACACCAACAAAAAAAAGGTTGGCCCGTCATAAAACGGTCCAACCTTTAAACGTCTGTATATTGGGCGGTATTCCTACTGGGCGGTTGCCGCCAAGTCCTTATCCGCTAAGTCCTGGATGTAGGTGAAAGCGCCCTGACCGGCCAGGCCCCCTTCGCCAACTGCCGTAGCAATTTGACGCAGGTTCTTCGCCCGAACATCACCGATAGCAAAGACGCCGGGTACACTCGTCTTCATCTGGTCGTCAGTAATCACCCAACCATTGTCGTCGAGCACACCCAAACCAGCAAATGCATCCGTCATGGGCTTAATCCCCACGTAGATGAACACACCCTTGGCGTTCAGCTCGTGGTCCTCGCCCGTAACCTTGTCGCTGTATCGCACACTGGTAATAGCGTCGCCATCACCCTTAATTTCTTCAAAGTTAGCGTTCCACACAAACTTCATCTTGTCGTTAGCAAAGGCGCGCTTCTGCAGGATGGCCTGTGCGCGCAGTTGGTCGCGGCGGTGAATCACCGTCACGCTCTTAGCCATCTGGGTCAGGTAAACACCCTCTTCGATTGCGGAATCACCACCGCCGACCACGACGACGTCCTCATCCTTGAAGAAGGCACCATCACACACGGCACAGTACGATACACCCTTACCGGCGTAGTCATCCTCGCCGGGTACGCCAACATGACGGTGTTCCGCACCCGTAGCAATGATGACTGCTTGGCGGTGTAATCACCGTCGTCAGTGTGGATGGTTTTCGTGTCACCGTTGTCCTCAACGCTAGTGACGTTGCCATAACCGTACTCGGCGCCAGAATTAGTGGCGCTGGCGTACATCTTTTCACCCAAATCGGGACCGAGAATGGAGGTAAACCCCGGGTAATTCTCAATCGCAGCCGTGTTGTTCATTTGGCCGCCGTAAATACCACGGTCCAACATCAACACGGAGAGGTTTGCCCGTGAAGCGTACAGGGCGGCGGTCATCCCACCAGGGCCCGCACCGATAATAATTACGTCATATTCCTTTG
Source organism: Lacticaseibacillus pantheris DSM 15945 = JCM 12539 = NBRC 106106 (assembly GCF_001311175.1). Classification (GTDB taxonomy): domain Bacteria; phylum Bacillota; class Bacilli; order Lactobacillales; family Lactobacillaceae; genus Lacticaseibacillus; species Lacticaseibacillus pantheris. The sequence goes on from NZ_BBAI01000018.1 coordinate 49,214, forward strand.
CCATGCGTTTCATCCCTATCCCTTAGTAATTCCACTTACGTTTTGTAAGTTGCTAACGTTAATATACATGCATTCTACCAAAAAGTAAAGTCGTTGCCCATGCCTCGGGCTAATAAATGTTAGAGAGCGGAGCAAACCAGTGTTGGGAACAGCAGCGTAGGTCGGGACGGTGAGCTGCGGCTTACGTGGGGTGCTCCGCGGAGGTCGAAGGTTGGGTGGGTACGAACGCGTGGGTGGCTTTGGGACTGCAGCTTACGTGCCCTACGCCGTAGATTGCTACACCCGCACGCTCCGGCCGTGCCGGCCTCCCACGAATTTTTGAGCTTGAGCAT
>NZ_BBAI01000019.1 GCF_001311175.1 Lacticaseibacillus pantheris DSM 15945 = JCM 12539 = NBRC 106106
CCAAGACCGGGTGAGTTTCCGGTGCGATTCTGAACCTGCCCGGAAAACCACCGGTCAGTTTCAGAAGTCGTCGCGCAGTACGTCGCCTCCGGCTCCTACTGCGTTACACCCCGGCAGTGTTACCATTCCGACCCCACACGCCTCCGCTCACCGGGCCGCCCGACGCGGCCGCCCGCTACCGGGGCAATTAAATCCCTAGGCGCGGTATCTACACCTATAGGGATTTCCATGGGTTTTTCGGCATAGTGATGGCCGAAGTCACTGGATTGACCGTCGCTTGTACATACCACTTGTTAGGGCGTATTAAATGTTGACTTTCATGTATCTGCCACTTTAATGATGGATTGTGTATCTCGAACTAGCGGGTGCCGGCAAAGTGGTGGTGGGGCGGAGGCACGTAAGCCGCAACCCCACCGCCACTTTGCCGGCACAGCCCCAACAGCAAAGTGCGTGTGGTACAATGGATGCCATATGTAAGCGTCAGCAATTAATCTCTGGCGGGCACTAGCGCTCGCCGTATAAGCAAAGGAAGTTTAATTATGCAGCAACAACCAGGTCAACCAACACCGCCCGCTCAGGGTGATCCTAAAAAGAGCAAGAACTTCTGGGTCCGCCACTACAAGGCCATCTGTGCCATTCTGCTCGTTGTGGCCCTCTTTGGTGGCACCATCTATAAACTTACCCGGCCAAAGTTGGACGGGTTCATGCCGGACAACGTTTTTCGCCTCACCATGACGGGTAAGAGCGGCGCCCGTTCAACTTCCTACATGTACTTTGGCGATAAAAAGTCCGGCTACGGGGCCGTGGGTTCTACCAGCCAGAAGAAGCTCGAGAAGGTTGTTGCCCAGCCAAACTTCAAGTCCCAGCTGAAGAAGCAGGTTCAGGGTGGCAAGCGGAATACTTACTCCATCAAGAACAACTCCACCATTACCCTCTATGATGGTAACGCCGTGGCGTTCAAAATCACGGGCACCAAAATTGATGGGAATCAGCTCACCGGAACGTTGTCGTCTGGCGGTAGTTCGGTTGCTGTCACGTTAATGAAGATTGTGCAATAAATGTACCGAAAAAAGGCCGCCGGTGTGCGGCCTTTTTTTTGATGGAATTGCGAAATCTATATCAGGGAGAACGGGGGGATGCAACGTGGTATAATATGATTACTAAGTAATTACGGAGGGCGAAAAATGATTACAAAGGCACGTAAACAAGGAAACTCTTTAACCCTGACGATTCCTAAGGATTTTCACGTTGAGGAAGGGGCCAAAATGCGACCAGAACGCACCGATGATGGTATCCTGTACCGCTTTGTGGAGGAGGAAGATGACTTCTTTGACTTCTCCAGTGATATTTTGGCCGACCTAATCAACGAGGGCTTGGAGGGGGCGGATTTATTGTCTGAATTTAAAAAAACGTAAACATGCAATCAAGGGTGCATTCCACAAAATGGCACAAAGTGTGGACGACCCCGCGATGACGCGCGAGGAGTTGGAAAATTTAATTGGCTTATCAGGTGACCATTAGTCGACGGGTTAAACGGTATTTACGCAAATTAAAGGATCAACGATTACAAACGTTGATCGTCGACGCAATTTACAAAGAAATCGCTGAAGATCCTGAAGTTGGTGTACCAAAGGTTGGTGATCTGTCGGATACCGCGTGTACACATTGCATTATGTGCGGGTAGAATATCGCATTGCATACATCGTTAGGACTGATGAAATGGTCAGTATCGTGATGATTGGTACACACGAGAATTTTTATCAGCAATTGAAGCATTTGCAGTAGCGCTTGCTACCCTTTCCGCCCACTACCAACGAAAATTCGTTCCACTAGGCTACTTTTCTCCAGATATTTTCAGCAAACTACTGTTTTCACAAGCTAGTTACACTACAATTAGTGATTGTGTGATTCTACATAATCAAAAATTGGGAGTGCAATAATTATGTCGTTAGTTCTTACCTGGTGGGCGGCCCTGATTGGTTTAGCCGTAGCCATTATTTTAATTTTGAAGCACCTCAATCCCGTGTATGCCCTGTTGCTGGGCGCCGTTATCGGCTGCCTGCTGGGCGGGGCGAACCTGACCCAGACGATTGACATCCTGATTCAGGGTGGCCAAAGTGTGATGGGCACCGTCCTCCGCGTCCTGGCGGCCGGCATGTTGGCCGGCGTCATGATGGAGTCCGGGGCCGCCGATACTTTGGCGCGGGCCATCGTTACCAAGATGGGCGACCGGCTGGCCATCCTCGCACTGGCTTTGGCCACCATGGTGATCACCGCCGTGGGGGTCTTCATCCCGGTCGCCGTGCTAATCGTTGCGCCAATCGCCCTGGAAGTGGGCCAGCGGATGCACATCTCCAAGCTGGCGTTGCTCGTTGCGTTGTCCGGCGGGGGCAAAGCTGGTAACATCATCTCGCCCAACCCGAACACCATCGCGGCAGCGAAGGGATTCAACGTTGAGTTGAGTCAGGTCATGATTGCCGACTTCATTCCGGCAGTTGTGGCGCTTATCGTGACGGTGATCCTAGCAACTTTGCTTAAACGCCGGGGCTCCGCCGTCCTGGAACGCGACCTCGAAAGCCTCACCAGTAAGGCGCACCCCACGGCGTTGCCGTCGCTGGGCACCGCGCTCGTGACGCCGGTGTTGGCGATTGTATTGTTGCTGCTCAACCCCATTGGCTCAATCCTGCACATCGACGTCCTGACTAAGTTCAGCTTGGACGCGATGTACGTGCTGCCGATTGCCGCCATCGTGGGCGCGCTGGCGATGCGCCAGGGTTCAAAGTTGATGAGCTACGCGCAGGCGGGGATGAACCGCATGACCGACGTCGTGTTGATTCTGATTGGTGCTGGCGCGATTGGTGCGGTTATCACCACGTCCGACCTGCCGACGCAGCTGATTCACCTGATTAAGGCGTCCGGGGTGTCCGGCGTCTTCCTCGCCCCGATTGCGGGGATCCTGATGGCTGGCGCAACGGCTTCAACGTCGACCGGGGTTATTCTGGCGACCGGCTCCTTCAGTAAGGCCGTCCTTGGCTTTGGCATTAGCCCGCTGGCGGGTGCGGCCATGATGCACACCGGCGCGATTGTTTGCGACCACCTGCCGCACGGGAATTACTTCCACGTGACCGCCAACGCGATGCGCATGACGATTAGCGAACGGTCGAAGGGCATTCTGTACGAGTCGTTGGTCGGGGGTGCGGCGGTGATCACCGCGACTTTGATTTACGGCATATTCTAAGCGGAGGCAACCATGAAATTTGTAATCGCTCCAGATTCATTCAAAGGTGGCCTGACCGCCAAGGAGGCCGCCACCGCAATGGCGACCGGAATTCGGCGCGTCTTCCCCGACGCCGAGTACGCGCTGGTGCCCATGGCTGATGGCGGCGAGGGAACCGTGCAGTCGCTGGTTGACGCGACGGACGGGCAACTGCTGACCGCGACCGTCACCGGGCCATTAGGCGACCCAGTGACGGCGACGTACGGTCTGCTGGGTGACGGAAAAACCGCCGTTATCGAGATGGCGGCAGCGAGCGGCATACAGTTTGTGGACGACACGACGCATAACCCGCTGGTGACGACGACGTACGGCACCGGTGAGTTGATCCGCGCGGCTTTGGGTAAAGGTGTGTCGAAAATCATCCTCGGTATCGGCGGTAGCGCGACGAATGATGGGGGTGCGGGGATGGCCCAGGCCATTGGCATACACCTGCGTGATGCACGGGGACAGGAGTTGCCGTATGGTGGCGCAGCGCTAGCCAACCTGGCGACGGTTGACGTCAGTGAGCGTGATCCGCGGCTGGCGGATGTCGAGCTGCTCATTGCGTCGGACGTGACGAACCCACTGGTGGGGGACACCGGCGCCTCGGCGGTGTTTGGCCCGCAGAAGGGCGCCACGCCGGACATGGTGGCCACACTCGACGCGGGCTTTGGGCCACTACGCGACGTAATCCACGCCCAGATGGGACCGGATTTGGCCCAGGCACCGGGCGCGGGGGCGGCTGGTGGCCTGCGCCGGACTGATGGCGTTCACCCACGCAACGATGGCACACGGGATCGACATCGTGGTGGAGTACAGCGGCCTGAAGCAGCAGGCTGCCGACGCCGACTTTGTCTTCACGGGCGAGGGTGGCATCGATTTTCAGACGCAGTACGGCAAGACCCCGTACGGTGTGGCGCAGGCGACGAAGTCCGTGGCGCCGCACGCACCGGTGGTGGTGCTGGCAGGTAACGTGGGCAAAGGCGTGGACGTGCTGTACCGGCGCGACGCCATTGACGCCATCTTCTGCACGGTGGCGGGCGCCAAGCCGCTGCCGCAGGCGATTGCGGACGGCGCGCACGACGTCGCCCAAACCGCGGAAAACGTGGCGCGGATGATTGCGGCGCTGCGGGGATAAATTTGGGAATATTAAAACGCCGTTAACGTGGTGGCATCCGGTGGGGTGCACGGAACGTTAACGGCGTTTTTGCATTATAGGTCACACCAGTCGATTCCTAATTGAAGTGAAATTGTGATTGTTACGGTAAATTAGAGTTTAGTTTTGCAGTTACTGTTCCAGCTTGGCACTCAGCGCCGCGGTAGCCACTGCCGACACATTGATTCCCCGTTGCTTGGCGAGTTCGTTCAGGTATGCGGTAGAGTAATGTTGCGGCGAACCGTGTGCGTATATTTACGTCGGAATGCCGCCAGATCCGTAGCCACGTACACCAACCGATCATCAGCAGGAACCGTTAGTTGCTCAGGGGTTGATGCCGGCGGATAGGTCGCTTGGTCGGCCAGCAGGTTACCGATGGCATCCTGCGCCATGTGGATGGCGTCGAGTTCGTCATCGCCCTGCGTGAAGCCGCCGGGCAGGTCGGGAATTGTGACCAGGGTGAACTGGCCGTCTTTGTGTAGAATCACTGTAGATGACTGTTTCTTGCATGAGTTGAGTCCTCCTTAATGTCGTTGGAATCGGGCTAGCGGTTAATGCCGGCCTCTTTAAATATTGCGTTTTGGATCCCCTTACCAAGCTCTTTAGCGTGTATGGGGATAATCACCGTGACGTTGGTGATGGGGTTATACATTTTTAGGTGTGAAGACCCGTTTTGCGATTTTACGTAGAAACCATGCTGACGTAGAATACGCACCATTTGATGGGGCTTTAGCGGCATGAGCATCCTCCAGATGTTTGTGCCACCCACTAAATTATACACACTTTATGTGTATTGAAGCAATCATGATGGGTGGTTGTTGTAATTAGCTATCTTTGGCTAATAGTGACATCTAGAGACTGCGCATTAATTCGTTAGTTGACTGCATCACAACTTTGCTTTGCAGTCACTTATTAAGAATCGCTGCCGTCACTAGCCACTAGCCGCCTGGTGCGGTATATTAGATACCAGTGACAAAATTACGATAAAACGGTGGGGGTTCTCATGGCACAGGATAAGCAGGAAGGGTCGCAACAGGCGGCCCAGTCGACAAAGCGGCCGTGGAGCAAGGCGCGCAAGGTTTGGACGAGCGTCGTTGCGGTGGTCGTCGTCGTGGCGGCAATCGCGGGCTTCTTTGGTTGGCGGCAACACAACGCCAAGGCTAAGTTCGCGGATCACGTGTACTTGGTGACGCTGGCCGTGGACGGCAAATCGAGCAACGCGCAGAGCGAGGTCTTCGCCTTTGGTAAGTACGACAAAAAGCAGGTAGCCTTCATGGACCTGAATTACTTCTACTACATCAACAAGTCGTACCTCCGGAAGGTGCAGGCGGCGACGGCTAAGCAGTACGATGAGAGCTACAAGCTGAACGGTAACCAGATTACGATTACCGGGAAGAACTTCAAGTACGATTTCAAGCCGTACACCAGCACTAAGCAGGTGGAAACGTACGGCGCAAAGCGGAACCAGTACTCTGGGAAGTTCGTGTACACCATCAAGAAGAGCGGCAAGACTAAGACGTACAAAGGTACGTATAAGTTGCGCGACATGGGTACGACGGACGAGTGGTTCAAGACGATCGGCAAGTACCTGAATACCAAGTCGACCAGTCCCGCGACGAGTAGTAGTTCCAGTAGCAAGTAAATACGTTTGATTGAGTGGGCGTGACTGACGGTGAGTCGGGAGCGGCCACTTTTTTTTGACGGGTTAGACTGTACACACGTGTTATTTATTGTGGGAAGCGATTAATGCAGTTATTGCTTAAAACTGGCATATAGTTAACGCATTACTATAATTAATTGCGTTGATGATGCACCTTGTACGTGTTATTCTAACGGCATCAAAGTGTTTGGGGGTGCAGCGATGTTAACATGTAGGGAGAGATTTGAGGAGTTTAGCCCGTTTGTAGAAAGAGTGTTAGCTGCATATGCAGCGTTTACTGAGTTTGTGTACGGGCCGGGTGCAGTTTCTGAATTTAACGTTAAGCGCACCGAAGTTAAAAATTTACGGCATGGTACCGCAGAGTTACGTGATACATTAATGTATGTAAGAAGGCTTTCGGGATATAACTGGATTGAAGCTTTGGGTTTGCCAGTCAAAAACGATACTCTTCAGTTCAATTACCGCACAAAATACGAGCGCTCCTTGCAGCGTAAAATTGCGTGGTATGGTCGCCGGGATCAAGGATTTGCGGTCAAAAAGGGAATTAACGATCTACTGGGAGCACGCCTCATCGTGCACGGATTACGCGAGTGCGAGCAGGAATGGGCGGAGCACTTCAAGAATGACTTGGGTTCTTTGGTTAGCCGTGTATATATTCGCGATGACGATACGTATCACGCACTGCATGTGTACATTGAAGACAACAACCGGCACTTCCCATGGGAAATTCAACTTTGGGATTTTAACGATGCCGAGACCAACTATGCGGCCCACGACCGCCATGAGCAAAGAAAGGATGAGTGACATGACGAGCTATACACACTTAATTGCACTGAACGGTACTGGGCGTGAGCAGTTAGCGCTTCACCTTGTGGCTACTACTGATGCACAGGCCGCTGAGTATCGTGATGACGTTCTGTTACGACTTCAGAATGCAGGCGTGCCGGATGTGGTTAGCTGGCAATTTGTGCCGGCAGATGAAGATACACTGACGTCGGTAGTGCAACTCGATCCTTACTTTGAGCAATTTACCTTTATCGATGATATTGATGAGTTTGTGAACTTGGTTAGCGACGCGCGTAGCTTGACCGCACTGGACGTTGCGCATCATCTAGTGGCAGATCTTGACGTGGACGATGAGCAAGTACAACACGTTTTGTACTATATATATGCGACATTTTTAGTTGAATATAGCTTTGTACCGTTTAGCGCCAACTTTATCGCCAATGAGCATGGGCCGTTTGAAGCGTCGGTGGCGAAAATAAATCGGGCATACGACGAGTATCGGGACGGCTTTGACTTTGACACAAAATTACTTGGCAGCAAAATGGAACAGACGTTGCCGGCCGTGATTGAGCGTGTTCTGACGTGGACGCGAGAAAACAAAGTGGGGCAATTCTCCCGCAGCCGTGATACACCGTGGAGTGTGGCGTATGCGCATGGTGCAGGTACACCAATTACGGATGACAGCATTTTGAGGCTGCACCGGAATGAACAAATAGCGTAATAAACGTAGTAGCCAGAGGGGCGTGCTCCTCTTTTTTTTGTGTCAAAATAGCAAATTTGTGGTGGTCTAACGAAAAACTTTAAGGTACATATTTTTACTGCTATATGGGGCTACAGTAGCTACTTACTATGTGTTCCTTGACAACCATATTTGTAATAATTAATGCTATACTTACCATTGTTAGCAAAAACAGAGGAGTGTTTACCCAAATGTCAAAGAAAGTCATCCTTACCGGCGACCGTCCAACCGGCCGCTTGCACATTGGTCACTACGTTGGTTCGCTGCGTAACCGCGTCGAGCTGCAAAACTCCGGCGATTACGAAAACTTCATTATGATTGCCGACATGCAGGCTCTCACCGACAACGCGCGGGACCCCGAGAAGATTCGCCACTCGTTGCTGCAGGTGGCCCTGGACTACCTCGCCGTGGGGATTGATCCGGCCAAGTCCACCATTCTGGTGCAGTCGCAGATCCCGGCCCTGAACGAGCTGACGATGTACTACCTGGACCTGGTGACGGTGGCGCGGCTGAACCGCAACCCCACCGTTAAGGCTGAAATTCAGCAGAAGGCCTTTGGTGAATCCGTGCCGGCCGGCTTCCTGATTTATCCGGTGAGCCAGGCGGCGGACATTACGGCGTTCAAAGCAGACACGGTGCCCGTGGGGGATGACCAGGAACCGATGCTGGAACAAACGCGCGAAATCGTGCGGACGTTCAACCGCGTCTACAACACCGACACGCTGGTGGAACCAGAGGGGTACTTCCCACCGAAGGGTAAGGGCCGCCTGCCTGGCGTGGACGGTAATGCAAAGATGAGCAAGTCGCTCAACAACGGCATTTACCTCAGCGACGATGCGGATACCGTCAAAAGTAAGATTATGAGCATGTACACCGATCCGAACCACATTCACGTGGAGGATCCAGGTCAGGTTGAGGGTAACGTGGTGTTCACTTACCTGGACATCTTTGGTACCGACACGGCTAAGATTCAGGAGCTGAAGGATCAGTACCGTCATGGCGGACTTGGTGATGTGAAGATCAAGCGTTACTTGATTGACGTCATGGAGCCGTGCTGGAGCCGATCCGCACTCGGCGTCTGCAGTACGCGCAGAACATGGACGCCGTGGCGGCGATGCTACAGGCGGGCTCTGCCCGGGCCAATGAAGTGGCTAACCAAACGCTGGCGGAAGTTCGTCGTGCAATTGGGGTTAATTACTTTGACTGATGTTCTTTAAAACTGACAAAAGTGCACAAATTTCACAAGCACAACGGCGCCCAGTTTATGCTGGACGCCGTTTTTAGTGGGTTCCAATTGCAGGTACGCAAAATGGTGTGCGGGTACGCAGTAAATTGTAACGGTTATTTAATATTACGGATAAGCAACCATTAGTGGGTCCGACACGTGCCGCTATTTTGTAGGCGTATAGACCAGTAGCCACTAGCAATGGCGGTGTTAGCGGTTTCCTGAATTATACCCGTGTAACCATATAATTCACAGGGATATTAGGCTAGCGGCGGGCGTACTGTTATACGCTGCTAACTGTATGGTCATGGGCTGGAATGTATGATTTAATAATGGCAAGAAAAGTTAAAGTAAGGGTAAAAGTCTGTGCATTTTTGCAAAGACGCAACATTAATTAATAGTCGAAGTTTAGGTGGGAAGAAAACGATATGGATAATGCAATTGATCTAACGCGCCTGTGGGCCATCATTAAGCGCAGTATCGTGCCAATGATCGTGCTGGCAATTGTGGGCGGGCTAGTGGCATATATCGGTGCAAAGACGCTGATTACGCCGAAGTACACTGCATCAACAACGATGCTGGTTAACCGTCGCGACAGCAACTCGGACGCCAACACGCAGTACACTGCACAACAGGCGGATGTTCAGGTGATTACTACATATAAGGGAATCATCACCAGCCCAACCATTTTGGATACTGTGGCGAAGAACCTGACCGAGCCGCAAAAGGTGCAGACCCAAAAGGCCACCAAGGCGGTCTACGGTAAGAAGTATGATTCATACTCTGACACATACACGAGCTACGTGAAGACTAAGGCCAAGCCAGCGCAGTACAAGCTGGTGCCAGCTAAGTACCAGAATCTTACGGGAGCTGATTTGACCGGAATGGTGACGGTCACTAACGAGACCAATTCACAGCTTTTCACGGTCAACGTACAGAACACGAGCGCCACGCAGGCACGGGATATTGCCAACGGCATTGCTCAGGTGTTCAAGGATAAAATTAGCAAGATTATGAACGTCAAGAATGTCACGGTCATGTCTAAAGCTACGGCCAACTACACGCCTACATCACCCAACTTGAAGTTAATGGTTGTGATTGGGGTTGTTCTTGGCATTGTCATTGGGTTTGCCTGGGGCTTCATTCGCGAAGCGACGGACCGGACAGTTAAGAGCCTTGACTTCATCACAGGCGAACTGGGCCTGACTAACTTGGGCATCGTTAACTACGTGCACAAGATGAAGGACATCCAGGCGGCTAAAGAGGAAGGCACTCGAGTAATTAGTGAGGGACGTATGACGCCCCGCGGGTCATCAACTGTTGCAGCTACGAGTGACGACGGTGATTTGTCACGGGAATCACTGTCGCGTTCACGGCACTCAGGCAACCGGCGGATTTAGGGGAGGACATAGACGATGCGGATTCCATTTTTCCATAAGCGCTACAAAGAAGATATGACCTCCCAGACGCAGGGCGTGCGCTTGGTCACGTACGCGGACCCGAAGCACGTGGTGTCGGAACAATTCCGGACGGTCCGGACGAACATCGAGTTCGCAGGCGCGGCTTTGGACCAGCTACAGGTGGTAATGTTCACCTCGGCGGCGATCTCCGAAGGTAAGTCGACGGTCTCGAACAACGTCGCCGTTGCTTGGGCACAGTCCGGCAAGCGGGTGCTGTTGATTGACGCGGACTTGCGCCGGCCGACGGTGCACGCGACGTTCGACATGCTGAACACGGACGGGTTGACGAACGTGTTGGCGGGCAACATCAAGGTGGGGGATGCGGCGAAGGAAACCTTCGTGCCGAACCTCAGCGTGATGAACGCTGGCCCCGTGCCGCCAAACCCATCCGAGCTGCTGAACTCACAGCGGATGGCGGACCTGCTGGCTTGGGCACGCGAGCACTACGACATGGTGGTGCTGGACGTGCCGCCAGTACTGGCCGTTTCGGACGTGCAGGTGCTGGTACCGCAAACTGACGGTGTCGTCCTGGTAGTCCGGATGGAACACACGCTCAAGGGCGACCTCGAACGCACGGTTGAGGTGCTGAAGATGGCACATGCTAAGGTGTTGGGCGTGGTTGAACGCGTGCACTCGAAGCATGGGGACCGTGGGTATGGCTATGGTTACGGCTATGGGTATGGCTACGGGAGCGAGGGCGCTAAGTAGCGCTTTTGCCGTTGGTTTAAGAATGGCGTTGGCGGGATAGGTCGGCGTAAGGCACGGTTGATGCGGCTGGGGCCGTAGAAAAGCTGAAAAGGCAATTACAGTTTGGGTTGAGTTGGTTTTGGATTATGTATCTCGGAGGAGGGAGCTTTATGTATCAACACTTCATTAAGAGGCTGTTCGATATTATTGTTTCGGCAGTGGCGTTAGTCATTTTAGCAATTCCGTTTGCTGTGGTGGCAATTTTGATTAAGTTGGATTCTAAAGGCCCAGCTTTTTTTCCGTCAACAGAGAATGGGTAAGGATGGTAAGCCGTTCCGGATTTATAAGTTTAGGACAATGCGGGAGGACGCCCCACACAATACAGCGACTGCAGAGTTGGATAATGCCAAGGATAAAATTACCCACGTTGGTGGTGTTTGCCGCAAGACCAGCATCGATGAGCTACCACAGTTTATTAACGTGTTGAAGGGTGACATGAGTATCATTGGCCCACGACCCGTAGTATTGACTGAGACAGAACTAATTGAAATGCGACATGAAAACGGAGCGGATCGGGTTCTGCCGGGGCTGACTGGTATGGCTCAGGTTAACGGGCGAGATAGTCTTTCACCTACACAGAAGGCAACATACGATGCGTACTATGCTAATAAAATTTCTCTTGTATTGGACAGTATTATTGCCTTTAAGAGTTTTTGGTATGTCCTTCTGAGCGTCGGTATTCGTGAAGGTAGGCAGGTTAAAAATATTGAGGATCACGGTATGAGGGAAATTGTTAACATTTCTCGTTCAGACAAGGGGCTAAAGAAAGTTCAATGACAGGAGAATTTATCTGGGAGAAAATTACATGTTGAAGGGAGCCCCAAAATTAATAAGTGTTATCGTTCCGGTGTACAATGCAAGCAAATATCTTAATAGAACCTTGTCCAGTGTTTTAAATCAAAAGTATGAACGTCTACAGTTGATTCTGATTGATGATGGATCGACAGATGATTCTTATGACATTTGTCAAAAATATTTGCAAATTGATTCTCGTGTGCAATTGTTTCAGCAGGAAAATTCAGGGGTTTCTTCGGCGCGAAATCGAGGCCTCGAGCATGCGACTGGTGAATATATTATCTTTATGGATAGTGATGATTGGCTCTCAGAGGATTATTTGGCGGTTTTAGCACATTCTCAGATAGTAGGTCAGGCGGATTTGGTAATTGCGCCTTTTGTTCGAGAGAGTGGAAAGGGCTCGTTTATTAACACTTTTAATTTAGTTCCGGACAGAGTGCTTTCTGGTAGTAGTTTATCTACGCAAATACTATTAAAATTGTTTGGCCCCGTCGGAACTAATTTAAAGCATCCGGCCCGTTTGGATGATATTTCTTCAGTTTGGGGAAAGCTCTATAAAGGTGACATAGCAAGGCGACTATCGTTTAGAAACATTGACGAGGTTGGTTCTGAAGACTTACTGTACAACATTCAGTTCGTTCTAGAAAGTGACCGTGCTATTTATACCGAAAAGACGTTTTATCATTATTTCAAGCAGAACGAACAATCGTTAGTCCATTCGTTCAGGCCGCAAATGTTAGATTCTTGGATTACTCTTGAGTCTGTCATGGATGATCTTGTTGTTAAAAGGTCCTTGCCGCAAGAATTTAGAGAGGCTGCGTCGAATCGATTGGCCGTCAATGTTCTTAATTTATCAAGGAATATTTGTAGTTCTAACCTTAGCTTTAGAAATAAAATAATTTACCTTAAAAAAAGTTCTCAATGATGATGCGATAGTCTCGGCATTGCACCAATTACCAATGGAAAATCTTTCCTTTTTTTTGGTATTTGTTTTATACAATGGCCAAATTTAAAAATGTGTTGTTTGTATATTCTTTTGTTAGGCTTGGTGAACGGTTTAAAAACAAGGTGAAATAGTCATGAAAAAAAGCGTGTTTTATAGTTCCATATTTCGGGCAATTTAAAAATTACTTCCAATTGTTCTTAAACTCCTGTAAAAAAAATCCTGATTTTGACTGGCTATTTATAACTGATAGCGATTTCAACTATGATGTTCCTGACAATGTTAGGGTTGTTAAAAGCACGTTCAATCAGGTCAAGGAAAGAGTTCAGAGTAAGTTTACGTTTAAAGTAAACTTGTCCAGCCCATACAAACTCTGTGATTTGAAGCCTATGTACGGCTATATATTCGAGGATTATTTAGTTGATTATCCATTTTGGGGATACTGCGATGTGGATGTTATATGGGGACGTATTTCTGATTTTGTAGCTGATCAAGAATTCGATAAATTTGATAAAATTGGCGATTTAGGTCATTGCACATTTGTTCGGAATTCAAAATCAGTAAATAGGTTGTTTATGTCAAAGTTAAACGGAACTGAAAGGTATAAGCAAGTTCTTGAGGACGATCAAAATGAATCATTTGATGAAGAATATGATAAAAGCATCAACAATATCTTTGCAGAGGAAGGATTAAGTATTTTGCCGTTGAGACAGATGGCTAATATATACACGAAATCCTCATATTTTCGAATTACTTCTCTTGGAGACAATCATAAATACTCTGTTGGTCCAGTTATTAAAGGCTTTTTTTTGAGTGGGATGATGGTCGACTGTTAGAATGGTATTCAGATCACGATGGTCCTCAGTGCAAGGAGTATATGTATATTCATATGCAGTCTAGGGATATGAAGAATGATATTTCTGGTCACAATGAACGCTTTAAAATAATACCGAACTCGTTTGAAAACCTTGAATTTGACAAAGTTACCAGTAAAAATTTTGATAAAATAAAAAGTCGACATTTCAACCTTCATTATTTTAAATTGCGTTCGTATAATCTATTTGATAAAACCATGCGAGCCCTGAATAAACACTACAGAGATAGATAGAAGCTTGTTGCAACTTGAGGTTGCTATGAATATTGTTAGTTTAGGGATTACAATTACCGTCCTATTAATTTTATTAGGCATTATCTTTCCAAAAAGTAAATTTTTTTGCGATCTTGCAGCTGGCTTGGATTATTGTTTTGTCAAGTGGTAATTCCGGTGGCGCAGACTATATTGATAACTCTAACATTTTTTTTGACTGCCGACACTCACAGTATAAACGGCATTTCGGTAACAAATGGGGTCTTCAGTTTTTTTTGGCAACAACATGGAGGGATGCCGGACTGAACTATATAGCTTTTAATGGAATCTTGGCTTTAGCGGCTACCGTCCTGATGGGATGGGTCATTCTCAGATACGCGGAGCGTCCGGCGCTATCCACAGCCTTTTTGTTAATTTTCCCTATATTTGACAACGTTATACAGAAAAGATGGTATCCTGCAATGGCAATAATTATTTTTGCCGTTGCAATGTTATATAAGCAACCGCACAGTTTTAAACGAAATGCAGCTTTCGTATTATTATGTTTGCTGGCGGTGCAATTTCATTCAGGAGTTTTGGTATATCTATCAATACCGGTTTTCTTTTTAATAAAAAAAAAGAAACCGTCTAAAGATCGCAATTATCATGTTGGTAATTGGGACTGCAGGGCGTAGTTTGATACCTATTATGTTACAGCACATTTCAATTCAGGGAATGACGGATAAGTTGGAACTGTATTTTTCAGTGTTGGCGCAAACAAGTTCATGGACGCATTATGCATTTTGGGTAGTCTGGCAGGTCGCGCAGATGATGATCGTTTGGTTACTCTATAAGCGTAATTCTGAAAGTAAATTTTTGTCATACGTTTGGCAACTCAATATTTGGGCTTTAATATTTGTACCTTTATATACATTTAATCCGGTTTTCACACGTATTTACCGTACGGTGATAGTTTTCAATGCTATCGCTGTCGGAAATTCTATAAGAGCTCCCAAGAAAAACCAAGTTGTCGTAGCGTCACTAGTCTTAACTACGGCTCAGTTTACGATGTCGATTGTATCTTTCCTAGTGATGGACTATATAACTTCTTCTTCACTGGGGTTCAATGAACTTGTTGCCCCTATATTTACTAACAATATTTTTCTTAAATGAAAGAGAGAGAATTATTGAAAACGTCCCTAGTAACTGTTATAGTTCCTGTTTTTAACAAGGATAAGTATATAACGCGATGTTTACAGAGCATTCAAAACCAGTCATATACCAATTTGGAGATATTGGTTATTGATGACGGGTCAACGGACAAGTCTGTTGAAAAAAATAATGTCAATTTCCGAAAAAGACGAGCGATTTAGAGTATTTGTTCAGGAAAATCTAGGAGTTTCATCTGCGAGAAATCGAGGACTTCAAGAATCTAAGGGCGAATATGTTATATTTGTGGATGCGGACGATAGCGTGGATGAATCTTTTATATTTCAACTATTAAATGCAAAGCGGGCCGATTTGGTAGTGTCAACTTACGTTACTCAGAAAATGGGGAAGAGAACCATAAATGATTTTACCGAGAGTTTTGTTAGCGGGATGTCTCAGAGAGACGATGTTATTTTTTTTCTCAAGAATACTTTGCTTTTCTGTCGGTTCCCTGGGCTAAACTCTTTAATAATAAACTAATTCAAACTCATGACATTTGTTTTGCCGAAACCGACTATGGGGAGGATACACTGTTTGTTCTCGATTATCTTAAAATTGCTCGCTCATTAAATTTCATAAGAACAAATTCGTATATAAATAATATTGTTGAAGGCACAATTCGCGAAGTGTTGTGGAGAACATTTGGGATAAGTTAGATAATATATTAACAGTCGCCATTGAAATGGCACCAAACAATAATGGCGTAAGGGCATTCATGTTTATCAGAAATTCGAAACTTGCTCTAAATAACTACACTTTTGATTATCAAGAATTTAAAAAAAATGTTTTATATTATTTCCGATCGTGCTAGGGGCTTTCACGAGGAGGCCCAGCAGTCTCTTGGACGAAATGATCGAATACTTCTTGGATTGATTGAAGGGCGAAAACTAATAACCACATTTTTGATTTTTCGAGCACGTCAAACAATTGGGAGTTGGAGACGCTAATGTCAGACGGAATGAGTACAAGTACAAAGAAAATTTTGTGGACATACATTGGAACTGCAGTTTCTATGTCCAGTAATTTTCTAATACTACCCTTTATTTTTAAGTATTTAAACACCCAGGAGATAGGGTTTTGGTACATATTACTTAGTATAAATGGTTTGGTTTCTTTGTTTGATTTTGGATTTGACCCTAGTTTTGCACGGAACATTGCATATGTTTGGTCAGGTGCACAAACGCTTTTAAGAAAGGGAGCCAACGAAGTTAGTGGTGACAAGGGAACTAATTTCTTCCTGTTAGGGCGTATCATTGCATCGGCAAGATACATTTACATGCTTTTATCCGTGCTAGCAACCTTATTAATCGCTATATTAGGAACCGTTTATGTTTCCAGAGTAGTTTTTCCCACGTTGAGTGGAGAATGGTATTATGCCTCCTGGGTGGTTTTTTTGTTGCTCAATGTTTATCAATTTATATTATGGGTATATGTCAGCGTTATTGCGGGGTACCGGAAAAATTGTTGAAGTTAACAAATCTATGGTTCTTGCAAGAACAATTCAGCTTTCGGTAACTATCATACTACTTATTTTTCATGCTGGATTTATCGCTCCGGTACTAGGATTACTTTTTTTATGGAATTAGTTATCGTCAATTTTGTCGTGCATTTTTCTTCTCAGATAAAAGAATCAAGGCAAACATAATTGCGCTTAAACGTAAAATCGAGATTAATGAAATTAAGTCGGTTTTACTTACTATATGGCCAAACTCATGGAGAGATGGGTTGGTAAGCTTGTCAAATTATGTAGTTACTCAAGGAACATCATTGATTGCAGGGGCTTTTATGCCTCTTGGTCAGGTTGGCGTTTATTCGCTTGGCGTTCAATTTGCTAGTTCTTTGACAGTGGGAGCTAACGCTGTTTCGAATGCTGTTCATCCATACGTGCAGTCGGCCTTTGTTAAACGCGACTTTGAAGGAATGGGGATTTCCGTTGCCCGAACTACTAAGCTTTATACACTGACAACGATAATAGGTTCGTTTGTAGTGTATTTTGCTGTATTTCCCGTACTTCATTTTTTCAAGCACTCTAGTACGCCTTCCTTGGCGCTCTTTTCTATGTTGATGTTGTACTATTTTCTGTTCTATTTACAATCCTCCTTTGCTGCATATATCGCGGATATGAACGAAATTCCGTACATGAAATCGTTCGTCATTACTTCTGTTATCTTCCTGTTGATCTCACCAATTTCATTATCATTAAGCGGGGGAAATGCTGAGATTTTTGTTGTTGTTGCTGTTGTCTGTCAGCTTGTTTATAACAATTGGAAGTGGCCAATGTTTTTTTTATCAATAAAATTGGCATCAAATTGACCGATTTTTTTTAAACTAATGCTTAATTCGGGTATTAGATTAACGAAATAGTTCGAAACTTTTGAAATTTTGGAGAGTATATTCAATGAAGCGAGTTTTGATAATTGCGCACATGGGTCAAATGATAGCCCAATTTAATCATAGAAATATAGATATTTTACTGAACATGGACGTTGAAGTCCATATTGCGGCTAACTTTACAAGTCCTCTTAATACGATGAGTGAAGTAGCACTTCATGATTTTACTAATGTCATGAAAAAAAAAGGGTGTCCACGTTCATCAAATCGATTTCTCAAGAGGGGCAGGGTCGATTTCATCTAATATAAACGTCTGGCGTCAGCTAAACCGGCTCATGAACGACTATCAATTTGATCTGATTCACTGTCAGTCACCACTTGGCGGAGTGTTTGGGCGATTGGTCGGGCGCAAGCACGGCGTCCCGGTAATTTACACTGCTCACGGGTTCCACTTTTACAAAGGTGGACCAATTAAAAATTGGCTAATTTTTTACCCAATTGAAAGAATGCTTTCCAAGTTCACAGATTGCATAATAACTATCAATCACGATGACGATAGAATCGCATCTAGCTTTCACGCAAAGCATCATCTTTATCTCCCTGGGGTAGGAGTAGATGTTAGACGATTGAATAAGGTTCAACATAATACTAGTTTGCGATCAAAGTATGGAATACCTCAAAATGCATTTGTGATCGTTAGTTGTGGGGAATTATCAGAACGGAAAAATCAACAAGTAATCATACGAGCTTTAGCCAGCCTAAACAGTTCTGATATATATTACATTATCGTTGGTAAAGGAAGGCTTGAAAAGCATCTACGCTTGCTTGTTAAAGAAAATGGGTTAGAAAAACAAGTAATTTTTGCTGGTTATCATTCTGATCCCACTCCCTTTTATGCCATGGCAGATATCGCTGCTTTTCCTTCAAAGCGTGAGGGACTGGGGTTAGCCGGTATAGAAGAAATGGCTACTGGGCTTCCGCTTTTAACAACTAACATAGGTGGAATTAGTGACTATTCGATAGATGGACTGACAGGGCTTGTTTTTGATTCTGATGACTATATGGGATTCGCAAGTGCCATTGATTGTTTGAAAAATGACAGAGAAAAGTTACTGAGGATTTCTCAATTTAACAGGACACAAGTTAATAAATTTTCTCAGGAAACCGTTGATACCATTATGACTCATGAATATCATCGAGCTTTGAATTTGGTATAGAACCGCATTACATTATATTTCAAAGGAGTTGAATGATCATAATGCAAAGAGTTCGTAAAGCAATTATTCCCGCTGCGGGTTTGGGTACTCGTTTCCTGCCGGCGACTAAGGCGTTGGCCAAAGAAATGTTGCCCATCGTGGACAAGCCAACCATTCAGTTTATCGTTGAGGAGGCCAAGGCTTCCGGAATTGAGGACATTCTGATTGTTGAAGGCAAGCAGAAGCGTTCCATCGAGGACCACTTTGACTCCGCACCGGAACTGGAACAAAACTTAGCGGCTAAGCACAAGGATCGCCTGTTGGACATGGTTAAGTCCACGACTGACATCGGTGTGAACCTGTTCTTCGTGCGTCAGCCATACCCGAATGGTCTGGGCGATGCCGTACGTTTGGCTAAGTCCTTCGTTGCTGACGAGCCATTCGTGGTGATGCTTGGCGACGACTTGATGCGTGACAAGGTACCGCTGACCAAGCAATTGATTAACGAGTACGAGGACACCCACAGCTCCATTCTCGCCGTTAAGCGTGTCCCTCACGAAGAGGTTTCTGCGTACGGCGTTATTGACCCTAGCGACGAGGTTAAGCCTGGGCTGTTCAACGTGAGCCGTTTTGTTGAAAAGCCGGCCGTTGAGGATGCACCTAGCGATTTGGCCATCATTGGTCGTTACCTGCTGACACCAGAAATCTTTGGCATTCTGGACAACTTGAAGCCTGGTAAGGGCGGCGAAGTCCAGTTAACTGATGCCATTGACAAGCTGAACGAAACCCAGCGTGTGTTTGCCCACGAATTTACCGGCGACCGTTACGACGTAGGTAACAAGTTTGGCTTCGTCCAGACGACCATTGAGTACGGTCTGACACATCCTGAGGTGAAGGACAAGTTGCGTCCATACCTGGAAGAACTCATTAAACGTCTTAACGCTGATAGCTAACTCACTGTAGCTTTGTGTTAGCCCACAGGTTAAACAAGCACAGATGGCGCCGGGTTTACAGTGTAGATAATCTCAGTGAGGTGGTTTGCTATGAAAGAGAATATTGACACATTCATGAACTTCCTAGAGTCTGTGTACAACGAATGTCATACACATCTTCTTGAGCAGGGTACTAAGCGTGATCAAGTTATTGCGTTTTACATAGTCCTGCTCTCCTTTGTGATTACCTCGGGAGCTGTACTACGTAACACTATCCATGCACACAGCCTTCTAATTATTTATGTGGGGCTGTTTGTTATTGGTGTGATTTGTAATCTAGTATTGGCTGACTTGCGCAGTTGGCACCGCCAGTACTTGGATTCTATTCGTATCATCAACTGGGCCTTTGCACACCGCTCGGAATTCAGTGATACTTTGAAGTTAAAAGCAACCTTAGAATCGATGACGGAGTATAAGGGCAAACAAACAACTTTGTGGCCGTGGAGCACCACTGACAACATGGTGTTCACGGCTTTTGCTATACTCACGACTGTACCCGTTATCTTTGGGCTGGCAGGAATTAGCAGCCTTGCAGTCTGGCTGCGGGTGGCCATTTATATTGTCGTCTTGGGTGTGGACATGGTCTGCGTGTTCCGTTATCTTAACTTTAAAATTGAGCAGGGATTGGGATATAAGACGTGGATACTTAACTTTGATTACTATTCTCCGGAGACCGTGGACGTTTTTGCTAACCGCTATATGGATATTAAGGTGCACGATGATATTCCGACTGTGTACCAAAAGACAGGTGGCGTTGTTACCGTCCCGACACAAAATGGTCGTGTCGTGATGATTCGAATTCAACGTGCGGATGGTCATGAACATTGGGAGTTGCCACGTGGCTATATGGAAACCGACGACGCCGACCATGTGGCCGCAGCGCGACGTGAGTTGTGCGAGGAGCTGAATGTACGTGACGGTGATGTGGTAAGTGTTGAGGACCTCGGTTTAATTAGTAGCGACAGTGGGCTAATTGTTGGGGACATACACGTGGTTGCGGTTGAAGTTGGGTCGGACTGGAGTGCCGAGTTGCAGAGTGACGAAGGAATTGTGGCGGTTCAGTTGTTTGACTTGGCGGAGGTGGATCGGATGGTGCGTGATAGTGTGATTATCGATGCGTTGACGATTGGGGCGATTGGGAAAGTTAGGGCGCGGCGGTAGGAATCTATCGAAACACGGTTTGTTGTTTGTGGCGTAGTCTGTGACAAGCTGGATGTGTCTTCATATACTTAGATTTCTAAAGCCGTTCGGATAGACTTACTTACGAGGGACATTACACAAACTCCTATTCTCTGTTCTGCGGTCGGGACAGTGAGCGAGCAGAACGTGTAATATCCTTTTTGTTCGTTTACATATAAGAACGGTACGGAAAGGTAGCTGCTAGGAAATTGGCTATCAACTCCAAATAGCGTAGCCCCTTAAAGTTCTACTACTACAGATGCTATACTACATCTGTATCAATAAAGGGTTGGGAATATTGGAGGGTCAAATGGTGAAGGATGAACTCCGTGCTTAGTAATTGAAATACTTGAAAGTAAGTCACATGTAACTATCAACGAACTTGCCCAAAAGACATACACAAGTGAGTCGACTATTCGGCGAGCGTTGAAGGAAATGGAATCAGCTGGCGACCTGGTGAGGACCCGTGGTGGCGCATCATTGGTACGAGAAGATTCACTTGAGAAGGGTATGCATTATCGTTATGGCTCACACATCCTTGAGAAGCGGCGCATTGCCATAGCTGCAGAGAAACTAATAGAGGATGGTCAGAGAATCATGATTGATTCTAGTAGTACAGCCTTAATTTTTGCTGAGCAAATTCGACGTCATAAGTATATGGACATATTAACCAATGGACTACGGACAGCAGTCGAGTTGTCTGAAATCATGGACCATACTACAAACTTATATTGTGCCTGTGGTCATATTCATACCGAGGCGTCCGGCGTTTATGGCGGCTCGACAACAGCGTACATAGAACAACACCAAGCCGACTTGGCCTTTATATCTGGCCGTGGATTGGATTCCAGGATTGGTATATCTGACTCTCGTGACGAGGAAGCAGATATCAAGAAGGCCATGATGAAAGCTTCAGATTGCGTAGTGGTGCTGATTGACTCTTCTAAGTTTGAAAAAAACAAATTTTTTTGCTAGTCTGGGTTTCGATCAGATTGATGTGCTAGTGACCGACAAGAAGTTACCGCAAGACATAGCAGAAAAACTGGAACAATTCGATGTTCATCTGATTGTCGCGGATTCGTAGTGTTTTCAAAAAAAACTGAAAGGTTAGTCAACCATAAATGACAGAATGCCAACCTTTGAGCAAATCAATAAAAGCGCTTCCTTTCGTGCTATTATGCGCATATAGAAAGGGGTGCTTTTTTTTAATGACACTTGTAAATCTGAATGAAATATTGAAGTCGGCTCAGGCCGGGCACTACGCAGTTGGCGCATTTAATGTTACCAATCTGGAGATGGTTGACTCAATTGTGAACGCCGCTGAATCACAACACGCGCCAGTGGTTGTACAGTATGCAGAGGGAGACGATGAGCGTATAACAATTGAGAAGGTTGGCTACTATGCTACTGAAATCGCTCGTCAAGCATCGGTTCCAGTGGTGGTTCATCTCGACCATGGCCATAGTTTCTCAGCATGTATGCGAGCAATTCGCTGTGGGTACAGTTCAGTTATGTTTGATGGTTCTGAATTACCCTACGATGAAAACCTTGAAACTTCAAAGGAGGTTGTAAAGGTTGCGCACGAGGTCGGAGTATCCGTGGAGGTTGAATTAGGCAGAATGATTCGTAGCAACGGGAGACCGCTGACGAATCCTGATATTACGGAACTAATGACAAATCCAGATATTGCGGGTGAGTTTAGTAAAAAAAACCAATGCAGATGCGCTTGCAGTATCATTTGGAACTGTCCATGGTGTATACAAAACCGTGCCAAAATTAAACTTTGATCGTTTGAAAGCCCTCAGAGAAAATATCAAACAGCCCTTGGTTGTACATGGTGGCTCTGGACTAAAGACGGAAGAGTATCAACAAATGGCCCAGATGGGTATTACAAAGATAAACTTTTACTCTGACATGGCTAATCGTGTTGCGCGCCACATTGTTTCTGACTTAGTCCAAAAAGGTGAAGATATTTATATCCAGGATTGGACAGATTTGCAACTTAAGTATGTAACAGATGATTTAGCACAGAAGATTCGGGTGTTTGGCAGTGCGAATATGGCAAACATAAGTTGACAGGGAGAGGGATGATCTAGGATGACAAAGTACGATATTGTTGGGGCAACCGGTTGTACCACTGGCATCGCCCATACGTACATGGCTAAGAAAGCTTTGGAGGAGGCTGCGCAAAAGAAGGGCCTTACGTACAAGTTTGAGGCCCACGGCCGTATGGGTGTTGAGAATGAATTAACTCCAGAGGAAATCAAGGATGCTGGCGCCGTAGTTGTTGCGTCCGATAAGGATGTTGATAGTCAACGGTTTGCAGGTAAGCCGATGGTTGACGTTCCCGTTGCACATGCAATTAAGGATCCAGACGCACTGATTACACAAGCCTTGTCCGCAAAACCGTCTTCTCCTTCGCAACAGGTTGACTACGGATCAGGTGAGAATGTTTCTGACTACATTTCAGCTCCTAAGTCAGGTAAGGGACTAGGATTTACGTTGTATCGAGCTTTAATGAACGGTGTCTCCAATATGCTACCTTTTGTTGTTGGGGGTGGTGTGTTAATCGCGTTATCACTGCTATGGGGTATCAACTCAGCAGATCCTAAGAGTGACCAATATAATCAAATTGCGTTTTATATGCATAGCGTTGGGACGACTGCTTTCAGCATGATGGTGCCAATGCTGGCAGGTGGCATTGCTAAGAGCATTTCTAGCCCCGCCTTTGTTGGTGGATTGGTAGGAGGTCTAATTGCAACCGCTGGCGGAACTGGTTTCCTTGGCGGCATTGTAGCTGGATTTGCCGCTGGATATATTTTCTTGGGATTGACTAAGGCGCTAACCGTGTTACCCAATAATTTCAACGGAATTAAGGCAATTTTCTTACTTCCTGTGCTTGGTAACCTAATTACAGGATTCTTGATTTATTGGATCGCATCACCAATGAAGTTTGTCAATGAAGGCATGGTTAGTTTTCTCGAAGGTTTCCAGGACTCGAGCCCTATTGTTTTGGGAATTATTATGGGATGCATGTGTGCTTTTGACATGGGTGGTCCCGTCAACAAGGCTGCATCGTTGGTGGCCTTAGCTTTGTTAGCAAAAGGCAATTACTTCTTTATTGCAGGTTTTTCGGCAGCATGTATTGCGCCACCGTTAATTACTGGGATTGCTACCACGGTATTCCACAAGTATTATACTGTTGGTGAACGAAATGCAGGTTTGGTTAATTACCTGCTTGGCTCGACTCATATTACCGAGGGGGCTATTCCATTTGTTGTTGAAGATCCATTACGAAATATGCCAATTATGATGCTGGGGTCTTCGATTGCAGCTTCAATGACCTATCTTTTTAGGGTGCAAGTACCCGCACCTGCCGGGGCCTTCCTAGTACTTCCAATTGTGGTCCACCCGTTCTTGTGGTTGTTGGCAATTTTTTACGGGTGCGATTATTGGTGGATTGCTGTTGGGTTACGCTCGAAAAAGAAAGGTGTTAGCGGGTAAGAAAGAAATACCTGGACTATCGGTTGCAAAATAATGATTCCACAGGAGATGATAAAGTGACCGAAGAATATTTTCCGATGGACCTAGAGGATGTTTATTTTACTGAAGTTTCAAACCAGATAGAACTTTTCAGATACTTGGCAGAAGTTGGTCGGAAAAAGTTATACTTGGAAGATGCAGAAGACGTTGTCGAGGCATTTATCCGACGTGAGCGGGAGGCCTCTACTGGAATGTTTGATGGCATCGCTATTCCGCATGCAATCTCGGATCACATTTCTACAGCTAGGATTATGGTAGCCAAAAACACGAAGCAAATTCCTTGGGAAACCTTTGACGGACAGGACGTTTCATTCGCGATTGCGTTTCTAATTCCAGCTAAAGGCGAGCAAGAACATTTAAAGTTGTTGTCTGAAGTTGCACAGAAGCTCGTTGATGATGATAACAGAAAAACATTGCTAGGCCTTAATCGTGCTAATGATATTTATCAATGGTTAAAGGCGTAGATGATTATGTGCGCAAATTAATAGCATCATAAATATTGCGACCATCCCAATGAAGGGAGGCCGCCAATATTTTTACTATACGAGCTGAAAGACTCCACGTTTATCTGTTGATTAATGGATTGTCTGCTGAGCTATGCTCTAGCACTATAAAATCTAGCAGTAGTTTTGATACTTAAACATTGCGCTTACTAGTGATACTCAATCCGAATACCGCCAGCAATGTAGTTAAAGCACCCAGAATTGTGACCAATACGCCTGGTTCGTCACTGTCACCAGTCTGCGGGTATTCCCGGGTGTCCTTATGCTGAGCGTTACCCATGTTGGTATTAGTCGAACTAGATGCATCGGCTTTAGCAGTTTCCTGTTGCGTTAACCTTGCTACGGTCGGCATGGTGACCACATCTCCTGACCCAAGCGTGACGTTCTCACCTTCAGTTAGCAGCGTCTGCTCACCAGTATCCTTCGCGGTGGCCGCCGGCGCTACAGTCTGCTTGGTATTATCATAGTACTCACTCGCTTCAACCGACACGCCATCACCCATGCTAGTCTTCGTGATGGCCGGATTCCACGCAACTTTGTCTAGGTCCGCCGCGGTAATTGACGTGGCGTCGACCCTGAACTTGAAGGCTGCAAAGTCGTCAAAGCTGATGCTGTCGTCGACACTCCAGGCCTTCTGGGCGAAGGCGCGGAATGGTGCGGCAAAGTCGCGCGCGACCTCGTCCTCTGTTTGGGCGTCGTAGTTATCACTCCAGATGGAAATGGCCGAACCCAGAAATTGGTCGGTGAGCTTGGTGTGGTCGATGGTCTGGGTAAACGACTTGCCATCAATCTTACCGTCACCCTGGACGCCGGCAAAGACACCGTTGTCCCAGCCGTTGTAAATCTTGTCCGCTTTGGGGTACGTGTAACCGGCGTTCTCACCCAGAACGTAGTAGAGGTAGCCGTCGTCGTAGTTGACGATCTTGTGGCCCTCATCAATGATTGTTTGCAGCGTTGGCATCGGGGTACGGCAGTGGGTCCAGTACTTCACAGCCATGTCTTTGTTGAGGCCCACCAGGGACGAATCGTCAGACCGGTAAATGCGGTCGTGGAAAATCATTGTCGCGTACCCTTTGCTTTGCACGTACTCGTCCATCGTGTTGAGGAAATCGTAGAATGCCTCGACACCATTGGCCTGGTCTCCGTACTTGGCGACCGCGGAGTTATACAGCTTAGGGAACGAGCGTTTCATGGTCGCGGTTGAGAAGTCGTTTTGCAGGAATTCATCGCCGCCAATGTTGAAGTAGGGGCTCGAGTCACCAAAAACGGCTGCGAATTCGTCGATGAGGGACTTCATGAAATCGACGGCATCCGGATTGGTGACGTCCAGGTAATTGGCAAAGGCGGGGATGGAACTCTTGTCCACCAGCTTAAATTCCGGGTGGGACTTGAGCACCTGCCCCAGATGTCCCGGCATGTCGAGCTCGGGCGTCACGGTGATGAAGTTCAACTTTGCGTACGCGACGATTTCTTTGACCTCATCCTGGGTGAGGTATTCGGGTGACATGATCTCGGGGTGTACTTTTGATTCCAGCATGAACCCTTTGATGTCGGAAAAATGCATGGTCAAGTCGTTGGCCTTGGACGCGGCCATCTCATCAATGAGGTCCAAGAACCACTGCTTGGAGTAGTACTTGCGGCCGCAATCCACGGAGACCTCACGCAACCCGACCTCGGGTGCGTCGGTAATGATGCCTTCCGGGAGTGCCTGTCCCGACTGCACCATCTGGGATAGTGTCGTGAGGGCGTAAAAGGCACCCTGCGCCGTGCGGGCGTTGATGGCCATGCTGTCGGTGGCGATTTTGATGGTATAGCCTTCGTCGTTTTGAACGTTCTGATCCGCCGCGTTTAGTTGGATGATGCCGTCCAGGCCAGTGGCAGCGGTGGTGAGCACTTGGAGCTCGTTGCCCGTGGCGGCTTTGTACGTGGCCGCAAACTTGTTGACCTGATAGCCCAGCGGGGAGTCCTCGGCGAGCCCGGCGGCAGCGATGTAGTGGTAATTGTGCCAGTTGATGGCCTGGTTGCTGGTGGCCTCGTAATCCTTGACGTTGGTCACCGCGACTTGATGGGTGTCGCCAAAGTCGTCGCCGGGCTGGACGTCGGGGACTGTGGTTGGTGTCGTCGCGGTGGCTACGGATGCGGTGGGCGTGCTTGTGGATACGATTTTGTCAGCGGGTGCGGGATCCGTGGCGGGCGTCGTTGCTACGTTTGTCGCCGCCTCCTCGTTGGTGGCCGGCTGCTCCGTTTGGTCGGCCGCCGTTACGGTTGTGTCCTGGACCGAGTCAGCGCTTGGTGACGGGTTAGCTGTCCCGTTTGGTGTGGCTGGGGCAACTTTGCCTGTGTCCGGTGCGGTGGTGGATATGTTTGATGGATCATCCGACGATTGTGTTTGCGTCGCCGTTTGCGGGGATGTAGTGGCTGCCGCGTGTGCTGTGTGGTTGGTGGACAGTCCCAGAGATACCCCAGTTAATATTACGGTGCTGAATAGTAGATCGCGCCATTTGCCCTCAATCATGTTAAAACCTAACCTTTCGTTTTGTGTGCAGTAGCATACCTAAAAGTGACGTCAATATGATGTAACGGTAGGTCGGACGAGTTGCTGCAGTTCCTGTGCAAAACTGGGTGGGCCAAAGTGGATTTAAGTGATTGCTAGTGTAACTGGATGATGCCTAACTGTTATTTAACTAGATGTGTGGGCGGTCCTCCTTTCACGAATTGGTCTACACCAGTCGAGTGGATTATAGCAGGATATGGGGATGATGTAAACGCTTTCTGATATGTGCCGATTGATTTTTTTTGAAAGATTGAATTGCGATTAAATGTGTTATTAATCTTTATAATTGGAAGTTATAAAACGCGGCTTTTCCACTTTGTTTGTGGCTGGTTTTCTGGAGCTTGCCAGTGATTGCCCTCTATATACAAGCGCTGGTCTGGAGAGTATTCTTTTGGTGACAGGATTTTATGGGGACGGTTTAGATCGCTACTTTGCCTTTGCATTTTGTATTTATATTAAGGAAGGTCGGTTATTTATGACTACAGTATTAACGTACGGGACATTTGATTTACTCCACTGGGGACACATCCACTTGCTTGAGCGCGCCGCCGAGCTGGGTGATCGGCTGATTGTTGGGCTCTTGACTGACGAGTTTAACGCGCAGAAGCACAAAGAAGCCTACAATTCGTACGAACATAGAAAGTACATTCTGGAGGCCGTTCGTTATGTGGACGAGGTCATTCTGGAGCGTAGTTGGGAACAGAAGATTGGGGATGTGCAGGCGAATAACATCGACATCTTTGTCATGGGGTCCGACTGGGAGGGGCAGTTCGACTTTTTGCGTGAGTACTGCAAAGTGGTGTATTTACCGCGGACGAATGGGGTTTCT
Organism: Lacticaseibacillus pantheris DSM 15945 = JCM 12539 = NBRC 106106; assembly: GCF_001311175.1. GTDB lineage: Bacteria > Bacillota > Bacilli > Lactobacillales > Lactobacillaceae > Lacticaseibacillus > Lacticaseibacillus pantheris. The sequence goes on from NZ_BBAI01000019.1 coordinate 28,170, forward strand.
ACTTCGGAGATTAAGAGCGATTTGAAGGGGTGAAGGCTGGACATTAGTTGATTTTTGGGAAGAATAAACTGCAATTTAGATTGGCTTTGCCCGAATCTGAACCGATGTGCTGTAGCGAAATCTCTTGTATAGGCTGTTAAAAGTACGGAGAGCCGCGGAGATTTATGGACCGTATTTATACACGATATTCTATCCAAATGTAAGGTATAATTTGGGCAGGTTAGAGTAAAGTCATGAAAATTGGGTAATGCTACAACTGCCGATGTTGATCTGACGGGATTTGTTTACTGTGCTCTCCGCGCATGCGGAGGTGATCCTGGACTTGAGGTCCTTGTACACGGTCGTTGGATGCTGTTCTCCACCAACGCGGATGTAATTGGAAGTTTATTAAATACCGAACCCACCTGTTCTATCGTTTTGCTTAACCATGAGCGTTCTTTTTATCCATTAGCAGACTCTTCCTTGCGCATCATCGGGCACGCCATCAATATTCCCCATCAGGCTCTCCGCAAAGGAGGGTCTTTTTTTTCGCTCCTAGGAAGCTCGTTGCCATTCTTTTCCGCCTACCGGAAAATCTCGTTCTTTGTAAGCGAATACATACGGGGCATAATATAGTTGTCCGCTAGGGATGGATAGGCCTATCTAATGTGTGAGGGAGGAGATTTTGTGAACAAGAATATTCAGCAAATGCTTAATATACTCCTGCAACAAGACAATTACCTAACGGCGTCACAGCTAGCTAGCATGCTTAACGTTACCGAGCGAAGTGTTCGTAACTATGTCCGTACGCTTAACCAAACGGGAACCCAGGAACCATTGATAGTATCTTCGCCTGAGGGATACAAACTTCAGCGTGAGATTTACAACCAGAGCGTCAAATCACGGCTGTTCGATCAAGGTGACCTGGAGCAGTTATACAAAATTGCTTTGATATTGATACAGCAGAGAGATTACATGACCTTTGATGAATTGGCGACACGTCTCAATTACTCGGTCGAAAGCATCCGTAGTCGTGTGCAACTTCTGTTTGCCCGTATTGACGAGATGGATATTCAGGTACAGCTAGATTCCCAAATATTTGTGGGCATCCGGATTGTCGGTAATGAGGCACAAAAACGACTGTTGCTAGAACAATTCTTACCAATTAGCAGCATCACCAAGGATAACCCGTCGCAATCAATTACCGGTGTGCTGGGGATTGTTGCTACTAACGAGCGGGTCAGTACGATTTTGACAGTGATGGACAAAACCTTTGCTGAACAAAGCGTGTCAATGGACTTCGTGGTCTACGCAAAGATTGCCTGCCATTTAGTAATCTGTCAGTGGCGCTGTGAGCAAGGATGGTGTTTGGATAACACCACAGAAGATAATGGTAGCGTGATTACCCCGAGAATACGCTTGCGCAAGAACTGTTGTCTGGACTACTACCGAACGATGTGTTAAAGGGTGAAATTAGTAGTCTTGCCAATTACCTAATCGCGTTACCCATTAGTATCCGTTCAACGGTCACCCCAAAAATGGATGCGAATCAGCGGTCGGCGATTGATTCCGTGCTTAAAATGGCTGAGCGTAATTACTCAGTGCCACTGTATAGTGACGAACACTACCGTGCACAGATTACCAACCACATCACTCGATTGATCAATCCCTTGACTGAACGGATTCCTATCTTTAATCCGTATACCCACGAAACTAAGCGCGAATATCTCTTTGCATATTCAATTGCTTGCTACCTCTATGACAACCTGGAGGGGCAGTTCAATGTTGTCATTCCCGATTCAGAGATTGCGTACCTCGCAATCCATATTCAGCTCGTGCTTAACGAGGAGACCAAGACGACGATATCAGCGTGCTTAGTATTTAATGGCAAAGCTGCGGAGGCAGAGTTGTTCCGTTATAAGTTACAAAATTATTTTCCGGAAATTAGAATTAATCAGGTTGAATCTAACGTTAAGCGAATAGCGCTTGAACAATATCAATTAGTGATGGTTTGCGGAGTGGATGGCGGAGATTTGCCTGAATGGAAGACAGTCGCGGTTGATCGTGGTCTGACTCCCACTGATGTAAATCGTATCCAAGTATTTGTCGATACGTTTGGGACACACTCGTTAATCGAGTCGCTGGATTTTTACCACATTAACCAAGCTACAAGTACCGATGTTATTCGTGAGTTAGTAGTCAAAGCGGGGTATGGGAACCTGTTGCCGTATTTGCTCAAGCGCGAAGCTATGTCATCGACAGATATTGGTAATTTGGTTGCGTTGCCTCACCCATTCTTGAAGGGTTCCGAGGGGACTGCGAAGGTGATTGTCGGCATTAACGACAAGCCAATTCGCTGGGGGCACCAAACCGTACAACTAGTCATTATTTATATCCCGGCAGCGGATCTTAAAACTAACAAAACTTTTTTTTGACGAAGTTTATGCCCGAACCAGTAGTCCTGAGTTGGTGCACCGATTGATCCACGCCCAGGACAAGACGTCATTTATACAGATATGGAATAAGAGAGGAAGAATTTAAAATGCTATATAACATGGTTGATTTGTTGAACGTTGCCTACAAGAACCACTTTGCTGTTGGTTCCTACAACGTTGCTAACAGTGAATTTGTGGAGGCTATTATTGCTGCAGCAGAGGCCAAGAACTCGCCTGCTATCATTCAGATTCACCCTAACGAAATTGGGTTGGTTGGTGAAAACTTTGTTGCGTACGTTCGGCAGGCAGTTGCGCTTGCTAAAGTACCAATGGCCATCCACGTGGATCACGGCGCAACTTTGCAGGACTGCATGATTGGGATTCATAACGGCTATAACTCCGCCATGATTGACGCCTCCGCTTTGCCTTGGGACGAAAACGTTGCTGTGACCAAAAAAAAGTGGTTGAGGCCGCGCATGGAGCTGGCGTTGCGGTTGAAGCTGAGTTGGGCACGATTGGCTCCAACGAATTGAGCACTGAGGCACTGGCGTCAACAAAATTTTGTACACGAAACCCGAAGACGCTAAAAAGTTTGTTGAACTAACTGGTGTGGATTCGCTAGCAGTGGCAATTGGGACGCGGCACGGTCACTACTCTCACGTTGATAAGCCCGAGCTGCGGATTGATTTACTCGAGCAGATTCACGAAGCTGTAGACATTCCTCTGGTTTTGCACGGTGGTTCTGATAATAAAGACGAGGAGATTAGGAAGACATATCAGCATGGCGTTGCCAAAATCAATCTTTCAACAGACATGAAGACGGCCTTCTTCAAGCAGTTACGCCAGAACTTGATTGATAACCCGGATGCATACGAGCCTGACCAAATGATGCCATCCGCACGGGCAGCGGCCCAGGTTGTGGTTGAGGGCAAGATGGACTTGTTCAACTCGACGGATAAGGCCGAGCTGTACTAAGTAGATGTAGATCACTTGGGAGGTGAATCGACATGCGAATTGATGAGTTAATTGATGTGCGTAACATCGACACTGATATTACCCCGATGAGCAAAGAGGACGCGATAGCACGGATGGTTGCGTTGCTGGCCCAAAACGGCTTTGTCAGTGATGCGGACGTGTATGAAAAGGCAATTTATCATCGTGAATCGGAGATTTCAACGGCTGTGGGGTATGGGGTTGCAATTCCCCACGCGAAAACAGCGGCCGTTAAAAAGGCCACCATTGCAATTTTGCGTAACCTGGGTGGAATCCAGTGGGGCGACGAGCGCGTTAATCTCGTGTTTATGATTGCTGCGAGCGATGCTGACTCCGACGAGCATTTACGCATGCTGTCGAAGATTTCGACATTCTTGATGGACGAGGTGTTTAGGGCAAAGCTGTTAACTGCCCCGGATGCTAAGACGATTTATGATGAATTATTGAAGGAGGACGCGGCTAAGGATCAGGCCGGTGATAGTACCAAAGCTCAAAGTGAGAACGGCAAATACCTTGTGGGCATTAGTGCCTGTATGACTGGGATTGCTCACACTTACATGGCCGCTGAGGCGTTAACGAACGAAGCCAAGAGTCGGGGGATGCGGGTCAAGATTCAGACTAATGGGTCAACCGGCGTAGAAAATCGACTCACGCCAACAGATATTGAGCAAGCAGACGCAATTATTGTTGCGCATGACGTGAAGGTGGACACATCGGTATTTGGCGATAGGCCGTACTTGGACGTTGCAGTAAAAAAAAGGCGATTGACCAGCCGGCGCCTTTACTTGACCGGGCTTTGGCTCAGGGTAGTACGGTAACTGGATTAGGTGACGGTGCCCATAAAGCACATAAAAATAATTTGGAAACGGCGATGGGTAAAAGCAACGTAGAAGACGAAGAACTATCTCCAGCGGGAAAGTTTGGTCGGGCGTTCTACACCCACATTATGAGCGGTGTTTCGTACATGATTCCGTTCGTTGTGGTCGGCGGGATTTTTATCGCCATTTCGTTTATGTTTGGAATCTACGCTTCCGATCCGAAGAACGACCAGTACAACATTATTGCAGCCTTCTTCAATGAAATTGGTGGCAACGCAGCGTTCAAACTGTACGTGCCAGTACTAGCCGGATTTATCTCATGGAGTATTGCCGACAAAGCTGGGTTGGCACCAGGTATGATTGGCGGGATGATGGCCGTTAATGGCGGCTCAGGATTTTTGGGCGGCATGGTCGCTGGGTTTCTTGCGGGTTACGTAACGCGAGTCATTGTCCGCGCAACGCGTAAGGTACCACACTCATATCAAGGATTGATTTCGGTATTGGTGGTTCCGTTACTAGCGACTTTGGTAGTGGGTTTCGTCATGTTCTTCTTGCTCAATACGCCGATGTCTAAGCTGATAGATTTCCTGACCAATTGGCTGAAATCAATGAACGGCGCGAACGCCGCGTTGATGGGTGCAATTTTGGCGGGGATGATGGCGTCCGACATGGGTGGTCCAATCAACAAGACGGCCTCCGCGTTTGGACTGGCAATGTTTGCCTCCAAGATTTACGGACCGTCCGCCGCGCTAATGGTCGGTGGTATGGTTCCACCGCTGGGTGTGGCGTTGGCAACGTTACTGTTCAAGAAGAAGTTTACTAACCAGGAACGTGAAGCCGGTAAGGCCAACTGGGTATTGGGTGCAAGCTTTATTACTGAAGGCGCAATTCCGTTTGCGGCAGGAGACCCACTGAGGGTCATTCCGGCCAACATTATCGGTGGTGCTATTGGCGGTGCACTATGTATGGCAGCGGGCATCACTTTGCAGGCTCCTCATGGCGGTATCTTCGTCATCCCAATCGCCTGCAGCAACCCAATTTTGTACACTGGTTGTATCCTGTTGGGCACGGTGATTACCGCGATGATACTTGGATTTACTAAACGTACACTCACACCGGAAGAGATGAACCGGCGAATGAGTGGCGGGATTATCTAGGATAGCTAGGGAGACGCTCGTAAGAGGGCGTCTTTTTTTTGATGAAGTCGTTATCCGGGAGACGACGTAGGAGAAAAGGGTTGATAGCAACCGGCCTATCAACCCCCCCAAAAAAAATCGAATCCTTTTTTTGGCATCGAGAACTCTATGGTAATTTTCAACACAGTTAGCCATCGAATAACTACAATAATCTTCGAAATAGTAATATTTGTTGAATACTATCAATGCTTATTAGCGTTATCATTCTTCAACCCCAAAACAATCTCAGTAATAGCATTGAACACATCCCGATTATTAACGATGGCAACAGCCAGCTGTTCACGTGCTCTCGTCATGTTAACGTAACTTTCGTGATCAGTAAAATAATACTCCGTACTATTCTTGATGATTTTTCCGTCCTTTGAATACTTGACGGAGCCGTCTAAATATGTCACGACGTTGTCTGCTTCATCACCAATAATTTCGTGCGTATTCTTGCTAACATCGCTAAGTTTTACGAATTGGTCAGCACTAGAAGTTCCGTGACTATCTGGTGTTAGTGTCAAGAAAATGTATCCACTATCAATCAATTTTCTAATCCACGGAATGGCACTATCCGCATCGGCGAAGTATTTAATTTGAACCACCTCTCGTATCTTTTTGCTGGTTACGTCAGCCTTTGGTCTTTCATTCAAGTCAAAAACGTTTCTGACAAAACCGGTAATATACTTATTAGCACGGAATGAATTTTCAAGCGAATATAACTCACCTAAATTGTCGGACACATAGCCATTTGCCAGTGATTCAACGATGCCGCCACTATCCTTCCTGCCCAAACGTTGCTCTACATCAAAAAATATTCCAATGGTTTTACGCCCAGCATTGTTGTGAGCCCATTGATTAATGAATATTCTGAGTATTCCGTTTATTCGCTGAGCCTCATCAACTAGAACGACGTCGTAATCATCCAAATTAGTGGAGGTAGCATCTTTTCCTGAAACAAAGTCTGTTTCAGGGAAGTGCTCCTTAAGCTTGCTATGAATTTCTCTGGTGTAACCTGGAAAAATAAAGAGAATTTTTCTTCTCTGATAAAACCGTCGAATGAAATCAAACGCAATCAGTGTTTTTCCGGTGCCAGCTTGACCTTTAACCGATACAATTCCCGGCGAAGCCAGACGATCTGAAATTATTTGCTGCTTATTTGATAACCAGTACTCTCCCGCAACAAATTCGTCTATTTGCTTTGTGGGAGAAATTAGATAATCCTTTGGTGTCAAAAGCTCTACTTGGTTAACAATTGGCTTGGATAGTTTTTCTTTTTGATCTTCGTATTTTAGAAGCAATTTAGCGAAATCGTCGATGGAAAATGGAGATAGGTGGCCGTTTATTTCGCGAAGAACCTTATTTTTGTCTGCACAATATACTAAATTAATAACATTGGAAGAACACAATCTGAGTAATCTTTTTTTGCTTTTCAAATTTCATTAAGATCCTATCAGCCTTTTTAATTCCGTCTTCGTCCTTAAGATCGATATTTATTATTGTTTCACGCCCAAAATACAATATGTCAAAGTCTGGAACAACCTTTAAGTCGGTATCTAGGTAAAAATCAAATATATCGCGTTCGGGTGGTAGTAGCTTAATAATTTCTTTGCCCAACAGGACAAAATCATGCTGTTCCCTAGGTTTACTCTGCATTGTATGGTACTTTAGTGCATTGCTTATGACGTTATCGTTAAAGCTGGAAACAAACTCTCGTAATGAAAAACCTGTACTCATTATTTTATCCTCACGTATACGATACGGGGTTTATCTGTAATTCCTTTAGATATTAAGGAAAAGACTTTTCCGTAATCTGCAATTTTTATACATATAATCTAATTTATGCACATGCAGTTATTGCTAAGTAAATTTTGTAATTTTTCCATAATGATTCACTTTTTTTAAGAAGTAGACCATTAGTCCCAAAATGAGAATAAGTGTTAATGTGACTTCCCAATAGACAACGGCGAGCCCAACAAGCAGAAAAACGAGCACCATTCCCCATCCCCAAACGTGGGTTGAACTACTACTTGCCGAAGTAATCGACCGGTGTGGACTGTTTTTGCTAAAAAGCTTTCGAGGATCAACTGTTGTTCGACTGTATATCTGATTATATATTTTCCGTTTTGGATGAAGCCAGCCCATACCGCGTTTGCCATAACCAGGAATGATGGCGCGCTTAAAGCTTCGTGTCGCTCGTCCTTTGGTCATCGCGGAAAAGGATCCTTTGAAACTGCGACGACGAATGCCCACTTTAACCATAATGATCCTCCTTAATCAGCATAGACCCATATGTAATAAAAGAAGATTTCAGCAAATTCAGCATTGTATTCAACAACTGCTTAGTTTTTGAAACCTTCTTTTTTTGATTATTTAGTTAATTAGCGGAGTGACTTACGGTAACCAGCATTAATAGCATCTTGTTCACTATTAAAGTAAACGGCGTTAGCGCCACTAATGTGGTAAGTCGCTTGGCCAGGGACGTGATAAATATGTGACCTAGCATCACCAATTATTTGTTGGCCCGTTGCGACTGTGCCGTTATTGTTGTTGGCAGCTGCGGACGCAGCCGCATCGGAAGATGCAGCCTGGCGTGAGGTGCTTTCGGCATAGGCACGTGCAGCAGACGAACTTGCTGCGGCAGACGATTCCGAGGCGGCTACTGCTCGGCTTGATGACTCAGCTGCGGCACGGCTGGAAGAAGCCGCAATGCTTGATGATTCTGCTGCTTTTCTAGATGATTCCGAAGCTGATTTCTTCGATGCCTTTTTGGCAGCTAATCGTCGTGAGGAACGTTTAGCCGCGCTGATGGATTCGGACTTCTTTTTGGCGGCTTTTTTCTTTGATGCTGCTATTGCCGATTTACTCTTTTTTTGTAGTCTGTGTAGTTTGCTGTGCGTTTGTTGGATCCTTTTCTCCGGCGATTCCAACAGCAATGAAAAGCGCAAACGATACTGCGAGCATAATAAATGCGTATTTCTTAGGACGTTTATACCTAAAAACGCGGTAGAACATAGCTAGCATAGTGACAAATGCCGCTAGCCAAAGAATCACTAAAAATGTGGACATAAAGATACTCTCCCTAAATTATTTTTACTAATAGTGACCGTAGTTGTATAAGTAACAAAGGCCGGTTCCCCCCAGATAGGACTATTAATAAACACATAAGGACAGTTTACTATTTAATTAGTTAAATATCAGTATAAATATTAACATTTGGATAAAGTGTCTAATTAATTCGTGTACACAAACTGGTTTTACGAATCACCCAACAAATTTCACTTGGAATAATAGTGAAATCAGACACGCTTCTTAGGGGTAGTCCCCTCCACCGCCCTCACCCCATCCCCCACAACCACCTCATAATCCACGGCCCCAACACCCAGAATCCGCCGATCCCAGTCCGCAGCGATGCCGAGGCACAGCATATGGCGTGCCGCAATACTTTCACTCTGGTCGTCACCGCCGTCAATCCTCATCACCAGCCGCTCCAGGTGCACCGCGAGTCGTCCCACAAAGTCGACTGCCCGCTGATCCGCAAGCTGTCGGAAGATAGCCTGCTTGGCGTCCAGTTCGTACCCGACGAGGTCGAATATATCCTCCCAACGCAGGTAGTCGAAGTTTTGGTCGATTGCCGCACTCAGCACGTCCTCCACGACCCACTCCGCGACGGCGTACTTGTCTTCAAAGTACTCGTAGAATGTCTGCCGCCGCATTTTCGCCATCCGCATAATGGAGCTGACTGCCGTTCGGTCAAAGCCGTCGCGCACTAGTACCTTGGTGAACGAGACGGCAATTTTTTTTGCGCGTAATGTAAGTCATTGCGGCCTCCTATTGCTGCAGCCAGCTCGGCGTTTGCACCGGCGCCTGCAGGAGTGGTAGCCATGCCGCATTCGCGAGACGGAGCAGGGACAGCGACAGCCCGTGCATCCCGTTGGCACTCAAAAAAAATTGCCGGCTTTGACAAAGTCGACCTGTACGTCTCCCAGCGTCAGCAGTTGTCGGACGTCGTTTGCGAAGACCAGGGTCTCCATCGTGGTTGTGCCCCCCAAAGAGTTCACCAGGACGGCAAAGTGGTCGCCGGCCTGCCAGTGAAAATTAATCTGCAGTTTGTCTACCAACTCGTTGGCCAGCAGTTCCGATGAACGAAACGTCTCCTCATGGTATCCGGGTTCGCCGTGGATTCCTACACCGTACGAAATGGTGTCCTCTGGGAGGGTAAACGACGGATTTTCATGGCCGGGGATGTAAGCACCGCTGGATGAGAATCCAATCGTTTTCAACTCCGGTAGTAGCTGGTCCGCCAGGGTTTGCAATTCGGTCACGGACGCGCCTGGGCCGCGGCTGCGCCGACCACTTTGTGCACCAAAATGGTGCCGGCGACTCCCCGCCGTCGTTGCTGGTGGTCCGCCCCGGTGACCGATACGTCATCACGGACGATTGCCGTTCCGATATTCCACCCGTCTTGGCGTAGTTCCTCGGCTGCCGCCGTGAACTCCTTCACGTCCTGGACGAAATTCTTTACGATAAGGAACGCCCGCCGCTGATGGGTGGCCGCGCGGATAACCTGGACGATTTCCGTCGCAGTCGGGGGCATGAAGAAGTCGCCCATGATGGCACCCGTCAGCATACCTTTGCCCACGTATCCCCAGTGCGCTGGGTCGTGGCCACTACCGCCGCCGCTGAAAATTGGCACCGTCGTATCGGCAAAGGTGTTGTCGATAAAGCCATGCGTACCGGGCACAGCCGTCAGCGTGGGGTAGGCCCATGTGATGCCATCACGCATTTCCGTTAGCGCACGGATCGAATCGTTTAATATTTGCATACGCGTGTCCTCCGCCAATTAGATACTCAAATTATACAGCAAGCCGTACAGATGCCCGAAAGCGGACACATTTACAATCTTGTCCGTCGTTATGTATCCGCTTACAATATATAATATAGGACGTAGAGGTATAACAAGCAAAGGAGACGACATCGATGAAAAAGATTATTAACGATCCCGCCAACGTGGTGGATGAGATGCTGGATGGCTGGTGCGCGGCTACCCGCAGTACGTTGAGCGCATCGAGGCACTGGCGCCATCGTGCGGAGCGACAAGGTGTCCATGCAAGGTAAAGTCGGTTTAGTCAGTGGCGGCGGTAGCGGTCACGAGCCCGCACACCCTGGCTACGTGGGCAAGGGGATGCTGAGCGGTGCGGTGGCCGGCCAGGTGTTTACCTCGCCCACACCGGACCAGATTTACGCAGCCATTAAGGCCGTTAACACCGGTAACGGGGTATTCCTGATCGTGAAGAATTACTCCGGTGACGTAATGAACTTCGACATGGCCAAGGACATGGCGGAACTGGACGACATTCCGGTAAAGTCAATCGTGGTCGATGACGATATCGCCGTGAAGGACAGCCTGTACACGCAGGGACGCCGTGGTGTGGCTGGCACCGTCCTGATGCACAAAGTGCTGGGTGCTGCGGCCGACCAGGGGGCGAGCCTGGACGAGATTGAGGCGTTGGCCCAGAAAGTCTTGCCGAACATTAAGACCATCGCTGTTGCACTATCGGCCGCAACGGTGCCTGAAGTAGGCAAACCCGGCTTTGAACTGGCGGACGACGAGATCGAATACGGCGTTGGGATTCACAGTGAGCCTGGTTATCGGCGGGAAAAGTTGCAGTCGTCGCACGACTTGGTGACGGAGCTAGTCGGTAAGCTGGATGATGAGCAACACCTGTCGCCCGACAAACAGTACGGTGTGTTGGTCAACGGCATGGGTGCAACGCCGCTGATGGAGCAGTACATCTTTACTCACGACCTGTTGAATAACTTGGCTGACCGCAACATCAAGCCGGTGTTCACCAAAGTGGGCAACTACATGACGTCCATCGACATGGCGGGGATTTCCCTGACCATCTTTGAACTCGCTGACCCACAATGGCTTGATTATCTGAACTACCCCGTTGAAACGATTGCCTGGTAAAGGAGGCCCCAACATGACAGAACTAACGGTAAACGTAGCACAACAGTGGTTGGACGGCTTTGCGGCCGCCATCGCTGAGCACAAGGACTACCTGAGCGAGCTGGACACCCCCATCGGTGACGGGGACCACGGTAGCAACATGGCGCGGGGCCTCGCCGCGGTGCAGGAAGCCGTGGATGGCAAGGAGTTTGCCAACCTGAAGGACCTGTTCAAGTCCGTGGCAATGGCGCTGATTAGCAAAGTTGGTGGTGCATCCGGCCCCCTGTACGGCACGGCCTTCCTGGAGATGGCCAAGCTGGGTGACACGGATAGCGACCTGGGTGACTTACTCGCGGCGGCTTTGGCCGGCATCGAGAAGCGCGGCGGGGCTACGCCTGGCGACAAGACGATGGTCGACGTGTGGACGCCGGTTGTCCAGGCCGTCCAGGCTGGTGGCTTGAAGCAAAGTGACGTCGACGCCGCGGTCAACTCCACGGAAGCCATGGTGGCACGTAAAGGGCGGGCGTCATACCTGGGCGAACGGTCCGTGGGCCACCTGGATCCCGGTAGCATGTCGAGCGGCTACCTGTTCACAGCGTTGATTAACACGGGGGTGTTCGCATGAGTTATGGAATTGTTGTTGCCTCCCACGTGGAGGACATTGCCCGCGGGGTCGCGAACCTCGCGCAACAGGCCGCTAAGGACGTCCCCATCACCTTTGCCGGGGGAACGGACGATGGTGGTATCGGTAGCAGCATGACCAAAATTAGTGCGGCGATTGATGCCAACGGTGCCGACGAACTGCTCGCTTTTTACGACCTGGGTAGTGCCAAGATGAACCTCGACATGGCCGTGGAGTTGGCGGACAAGCCCGTGCACGTGTACGATGTGGCCCTAGTTGAGGGGGCATACAGCGCCGCAACGTTAGCTGGCGCAGGTTTGGACCTGGCTGGAATCGAGGCCCAATTAGCGCCGTTGAAGATTAAGTAGGGAGGTGTCGATAATGAGTGGATTTATGGGTGAGTTTCTGGGCACGCTGGTGCTGATTGTCTTTGGTGTCGGCAGTGGCGCGGCCACTAACCTGAAGGGTAATTACGCCCGCAACCAAAACTGGACCTTCATTGCGTTGGCGTGGGGTTTGGCCGTAACTTTTGGTGTGTACGTGGCCGGGCAGTTCGGTTCGCAGGGACACTTGAATCCGGCCGTGACCATCGGCTTTGCGGCCTTTGGCTTCTTCCCGTGGTCGCAGGTGGGTGGCTACCTGCTGGGACAGTTTCTGGGGGCGTTTCTCGGCGCCGTCATTGTGATGATTCAGTACTATCCACACTTCAAAGGTGCGCGTGGCGGTGCAGCCGATGGCAATTCCGTGGGCATCTTTGCGACCGGGCCCGCCATTAAGAACCCGATATTTAACTACCTGAGCGAAACCATCGCGACGTTCTTCTTCGTCTTTGTGTTGTTGAACCTGGGTAACTTTACTACCGGGTTGAAGCCGCTGATTGTTGGCCTACTGATTGTCGTCGTTGGCCAGACACTCGGTGGGACGACCGGATTTGCGATTAATCCAGCGCGTGACTTTGCCCCACGCCTGGCGTACGCAATTCTGCCGGTGCCGAATAAGGGTAGCGCCAACTGGAGCTACGCGTGGGTGCCGATTCTCGGACCGCTGAGTGGTGGGCTAATAGCCGCGGCGGTTGAGGCATTACTGAAATAATGATTTGATTAATGAGGCTGCGGATTCGCAGCCTTTTTGAGTGGATTGGCTGTTGTAGATTACTTAAAGTGTAATTATAGATGGTTCTAACGAATCTGGTGATAGTAAAAGCATAGCTGAATAGTTGATTGCATAGCTACTGGCTATAAAGTATAGCTGAAGTACTGATTGGGCAGTTGATAGGGGAATAATTATAGCCGAATCGGTGATTATATAGTTAAAGTCCCTATCTAATAGCCAGCATTTGAGGTACATAGCTGAGCAGCCAATTGTATAGCTGTTGGCGATAAAGTATAGCTGAAATGCTGATTTAATAGTTGGTAGCTATAAAGCATAGCAAGGTTAGTGATTGACACGTTATATACATGACACATAGCTGAGAGCCATAGCGTTGAGTATTTGGCGGCCAATGAGTCGATCGTTTAACATGACTGAATGGTTACGGGAAAAGGCACTGTACCGTGCACGCGAGCGTAAGGTGCGGATGAACATTATGGTGCCGGTATCACTACGAGACGAGGCCCGGAAGCAGGGTATCAACGGGAGCAAAGTGGCGACCGAAGCTCTAGCGCAGTTGCTGGGTCAGTCACTGATTAAATTTGTCTTCTTGGCGAACTTATTAGCTGGTAATCACAGCTAATAAGTCCGCTTTTTTTGATGTGGTGTGTTGAACAGTACCGGGTTGTGGCCGGGCGCAACGCAAAAAGCGTGGACCGCTGCGGCCCACGCTTTGTTACGTCTGTATATTTATGCCCGTACAATATTTCTAGTCGCCTCAATAATCCGCGCGGCGACCTCCGGATTGTCCATGGTGTATAGGTGGATACCGTCCACACCGTGGGCCAGGAGGTCGACAATTTGGTCGATGGCGTAGGCGATACCCGCGTCCCGGAGCGCCTCCGGTTTATCGGCAAACCGGTTGATCAGGGCCTGTAACTTTTCTGGAATCGTCACGCCGGCCATCATGTGGGCCGCCTGCTTGGCCGTCATCAGGGGCATAATCCCGGCCTCAATGGGCACCGTAATCCCGGCAAAACGGCAGCGCTCCTGGAAGTGGTAAAACTCCTGGTTGTCGTAAAACAACTGTGTGATCAGTTCGCTGGTGCCCGCATCCACTTTGCGTTTCAGGTTCTGGATGTCCGCCAACGAATCGGCTGACTCCGGGTGCCCTCGGGGTAGCAGGCCCCAATCACGTTGAAATCACCCCGCGTGTGGATGTAGCTCACCAGGTCGCTCGCGAACGGAAAGTCGTTGCTGGTACGGCCCGTCGCGGGGATATCCCCGCGCAGCGCCAGGATGTTCTGGATGCCCGCATTTTGTAAATCGTTCAACAAACCGTCCACGTCCCCACGACTGAGCTTAGCTGCGGGCAGGTGCACGACGGGCTCAATACCGTACTTATCGCGAATCAGCGTGGCGATGGCAATGGTGCTATCCTTCGCCGCCAGCCCCGCGTTGCGAAAGGTTACCGAGACAAAGTCAGGTTGGACGCGCTGCAATACCTCCAGGGTGTCACAGACTTTTTGCGTTGCGTTTGGCGCGGTGAGGTCTCGTGGTGGGAAGACTTCAAAGGAGAAGACGGGCTGATCACGGGTGAATAGTTGGCTAGTTTTCATGGCCTTCCAGTTCCTTTCGTACTTGCTTGGCGGCTTTGACCAAGTTAATCAGACTCGCCTTTGTTTCGGGTTCCTCGCGGGTCTTCAAACCACAGTCGGGGTTAATCCAAACGTGGCTGGCCGGAATCTTGGCCAGAATTCGGTGGATAACGTCCACAATTTCCTGCTCGGACGGGATGCGGGGTGAGTGAATGTCGTAAACGCCGGGACCAACGTGGGTTTCAAAGTGATGTTCCTTGAGTACGTCTAGCAGCGTCAGGTCGGCCCGGCTGGCTTCAAAGGAGATGACGTCCGCGTCCAGGTCGTCGATAGCCTGAATGATATCGCCGAATTCGCTGTAGCACATGTGCGTGTGGATTTGTGTGGTTGGTTGTACCTTGCTGGCGACAAGCCGGAATGCGGGTACGGCCCAATCGAGGTACCGGCTAAACCAGTCTTGTTTGCGTAGCGGCAGTTTTTCACGCAGTGCGGCCTCGTCAATCTGAATAATCTTGATGCCGTTCCGTTCAAGGTCGAGCACCTCGTCTTGCAGGGCGAGGGCAATCTGCTTGGTTGATATTTCCCGGGAAATATCCTCGCGTGGGAACGACCAGTTGAGGATGGTTACGGGACCCGTCAGCATTCCCTTCATGATGTGGTCCGTCTGACTTTGGGCAAAGACGGATTCCTTAACCGTAATCGGCTCGCGGCGAGACACGTCACCCCAGATAATGGGTGGCTTCACACCGCGTGTACCGTATGATTGTACCCAACCGTTCTCGGTGAAGCGGAACCCGTCCAGATGCTCACCAAAGTATTCAACCATGTCGTTCCGTTCAAATTCACCGTGGACCAACACATCCAGCCCGATATCTTCCTGGAACTTAATCCACCGCTTCGTTTCCTCGTTATTGAAGGCATCGTACTGCGCCCGGGTAATCTCCCCACGGCGGAGCTGGGCGCGATTCTTACGCACAGCCGGCGACTGGGGGAAGCTACCGATGGTGGTGGTGGGCAGTTCAGGGAGGTTAAATTCGGCCTTCTGAATCGCCAACCGCTCCTTGCGTGCAGGTAGGCGCGTGTAGTCAGCGTCGGTCAAAGCGGCAATCTTGGCGTTGAGGCTGGCGTTTTCTTCGTAACGTGGTTGTGTGAAGAGGTCGGCGTTGCGCTGGAGCAGGTCGCCTTGCTCACCGTTACTACGAATCGTATCCAGTTCGTGTAGCTCGGTGAGTTTCTCGGCTGCGAAGGCGAGGTATTACTTTTCCTGTTCCGGTAACTTGGTCTCATTAGCCAGCGTGTACGGCACGTGTAGTAGCGAACAGGATGTGGTCAGCACTACCGGAGCCGTCGTGTTGCTTGTGGCTTGGCCCAATACCTTGAGCGTATCGGTGTAGTTTGCCTTCCAAATATTTTTACCGTTGATGACCCCGGCGAATAGCGTCTTGTCATCCGGGAAGGGGTGCTCGCGGAGCACGTCCAGGTTGGTCGCACCTTCAACCAAATCAAGTCCGATGCCGTCAAAGTCGAGGGCGTACAGCGTGGTGGCAGAGTCCCGGACATCACCAAAGTAGGTTTGCAACAAGACTTTTAGGTTGCCTTTGCCTGCGAGAATCCCCTGGTACAGGTCGGTAAAGATGGCCCGGTCGGCGTCCGTTTGGTCGTAAACGAGTGCGGGCTCGTCGATTTGCACCCACTGTGCGCCCAGATCGTTCAGCCGTCCCAGAATTTCGCGGTACGCGTTGGTGAGGCTAGTAACAAAGTCGGCTGGCCGCCGTCCGTCCACGAAGCGCGCGAGGCGGAGCAGTGTGTATGGGCCAACCAGCGTCGGACGGGTAGTGATACCGAGCGCCTGTGCTTCTTTGAACTCATCGAAGAGCTTATTACCGACTAGCTGTACGTTAGTGTCCTGGTCGAACTCAGGCACCAAGTAGTGGTAGTTAGTATTGAACCACTTCTTCATGGGCAGGGCCTTCACGTCGCCAGCCGCCCCTTGGTAACCGCGGGCGAGAGCAAAATATTCGTCTAACGGACTTAGCCCCAGCTCCCGGTACCGCTGTGGGACAATGTTGAGCAGAAAGGCGGTGTCCAGGGTTGTGTCAAAGAAGGAGAAGTCGCCGCTAGGAATCTGATCGATGCCCGCATCCTGGATGGCCCGCCAGTTTTGTTGGCGTAGGGTGGCCGCGGTGGCGTTAAGCTCGTCGGCGGTGATTTGGTGCTTGAAGTACTTCTGCGTTGCAAACTTTAATTCGCGGTGCTCGCCGATGCGTGGGAAGCCGATAATTGTTGTGGTCATATTGATTCCTCCAAAGAATGTTAGTGTGAATGATGGGGACGATGGGTGCAAAAAAAGCCGCCCTGGACAGCACAAAGAATGTGCAATTCAAGGGCGACAACGCGCGGTACCACCTTGTTTCGTCAGCGCCTCGCAGCGTTGACCTCAACTGGTTGCGGACACTCTGTGCCGACAACCCGCCGCGATAATGGGCGGACCCAGGCTAACTTTGCTTGCGCTCAGCCAGCCAACTACGTGCATGGACCATCTTCGGACGCGCCACGTTACGACCTTTGCACCACCGGTCGTTCGCTGTGTACGCGGGTATGCGTCCTACTCATCCTGCCATCACTTTTTATGTTGGCCCTAGCTTAGAGCGTTGGCGGGCGGGTGTCAACTTGGCACCGGTGATATTGAAATCGTTTTCGTGGCTTTGTGCAGTGCTGAATGAGGAATAATTCTCCGCGGAAATGTTAGGCGATTGAGTACGTACCCGGACACTTGTTATGGAGAAAATGATGTGCATAAACGCCGTGAGAACAGCCTTTATCGGCCAATCATATTGGTGCTAATTGACGACTGGCAAGCGGCTTGCAGTCAGATAATTGGTTGAGTTGTGGGCTATTAATCAGTCTGTTGTATAGGCGTGGCCTATAGCCGGTGATAGAAAAGTAAAATGTCCTGCGAGGATAATTGAGGCCTGAAGTACAGGTAGGAAACACGGTTGTGGGTACGGCTGAGATTGCTAAAAACATTTGCAGTTAATGGTCGCTCAAATTAAACACATCTAGTTATTAAGGCCTAATCGTTGTGTGCGTATTCAGCCTCCAAGTAGAATAAAAACAAGGGCCGCCAG
>NZ_BBAI01000020.1 GCF_001311175.1 Lacticaseibacillus pantheris DSM 15945 = JCM 12539 = NBRC 106106
GTCTCCGGCACGCGGGTACTGCTTGGCGGCATCATGAGCTGGGCTAACCGCAGTGATGTGGAGATTCTGGCGACGACCAGTGTGCCGTCAGTAAGCTCTGGCTCGACCTACACGGTTCAGTCGGGTGATAGTTGGTGGTCGATTGCTTACAAATATGGCATGAGCATGTATACTTTGGCTTCTAAGAACGGCAAGACTATCAACAGTGTTATTCATCCCGGAGACGTTCTCCGAGTATCTGGCACAAGCTATTCAAGCGTAGCAAGCCACACGTACTACACAGTCCGCTCTGGTGATAGCTTCTGGAGTATTGCCAGCAAGTACGGCATCAGTATTTACACACTGGCAGCCAACAACGGCAAATCAATCTATAGCCTGATCTATCCCGGCGAAAGTCTGTATATCCGGTAACAAAAAGTCCTCTGCTCGCTAACGCGGGTGGAGGACTTTTTGTGATGTTGCAAATTTAGTGGTGAACAAAGTTAACAAATTTGTTTACAATCAGTCAAAAGTGTTGTATTACGAAAATCAGAAGTATATGATGTTGACAGTGACATGGGTGACACTAAATGTGGTGCGGAGGAACTGACGTGAGTCAAATTGATAAGCTAGAGGTAAAAATAAGACGGAATCCGCGCCAAGTTACGTTTCGAGAAATGAGACGACTTTTAGAAAACTACGGATTTAAAGTTGTAAACGATACCGGTGGCAGTCACTTTATTGTATATAATCCTAGTCTTGATTACCCGATGAAGCCGCTTCCTGATCACGGGAAGGACCTTAAATCGTATCTTGTCAGATATTTTTTTAAATGCGATTGACGATTTGAAGAACTAAATAGTTTTTTTAAATAAGTGGGGGAACATCATGGAAAACAAAAGCTTAGATTATTATATAAATTTGAAATACAAAATTGATATCTCACCGATTGATGACGAAGGTGAAAATTACTACAGCGCTTCAATTCCGGAATTGCCAGGTCTTGAGGTTTTTGAAGATACTATCGAAGAGGCTTTGACCAGTCTTGAGGATGCTAAAAGGTCTTGGATCGCAGTAGCTTTAAAAAGAAATCTTCCAATACCTGAACCTGTTTTAATGAAGAAAGAATATTCAGGAAGAATAACGTTACGAACATCAAAAAAACTTGCATAGAGAGCTCGTTATGAATGCTGAACGAGAAAATGTTAGTTTGAATAGTTTTTTGAATGAGACATTACAAGTGGGACTGACTCAAAAGTCCACTAGTGAGGCGGTTAAGTCCGGCTTGCAAGTTGGTTTGTCAGTTTTTAAGGAAATGTTTCAAATATCGGCAAGTTTTATAAGCAATACAAGCTTTAACGATAAGGGTATCAAACCACTAAAAATACAAGGACCTATAAAAAAAGGCTACCAAAGTTATAGAAACAGAAAATACGTATTCAATAAATGACGTGAGTGCTAATGGCGTAACAATGACCGTATTGTGAGGTTAATAATGAGGATAGGTGTAGTAGACATTTCAATTCAGACACTTGAGTTTAGAACACAGCCATTTTTCAAAGAAGATGATCAAGTTAATGATGCTGGAAAATCAGTTCTGAAAATGGAACCAGCTACTAATAACAACATTTTTAAAGAACAAAAAGGGAAAAAGTTTATTAAGGGAACTGTCACAACAGATTATCGGACGCGTGAATTTGTTCTTTCAGGGACAATCGTTGGCAACTTCTTAGTTTCTGACGAGTTTTATAAGTATGTCGAAGATGAAAGTAATTCTCGAGAGATTACTGAAGAAAATAAAAAAATCGTCTACTGAAATAATGAGATTGTTAATTGATAAGTTTAGAGTTTATGTTGGTTTGCTTTCATCTGAGGCACGAGAAATTGCAACTTTTCCGGAGTTGAGCGAGAAACCCACCATAGACGGAGATAAAAAAATAATGTCGGCTTGACATTGAAAATAGGCCTCCTACCAGCAATGGCGGGAATTTTAGATAAGTATCTTGAGGCACACAGCCTCACACGCTATCGGCTAGCAAAAGATAGCGGCATCAGTCAAACGACCTGGTTTAACTTCAACTCACGGCCGCTAGAACGCTGGACGGTCAAGCAAGTGCGAGCGCTCGCGGCATGAACTGGCGTGGCATCAAGTACGGCGCTGCGCGAGCTGGAGGAGATTGATCGTGCCTTAGCGGGTATACCAGCAGCTACTAAGTTACGAAGAGCTGTATACACCGCGTACCACGCGAGCGATGGACTGACTCACTACCTAGCGGTGCGCGACAATGGCGCGGCACTGGGAGCATTCCGGTAACACAATTGCATGACTAAGTAACCTCACCCTGATGGGTGGGGCTTTTTTTTAATAATTTCGACATTTAATTTGAGCGGTGCTATAATCAAGTCGTTCGAACGAGTGTTTTCACACCTTCCAGCATGTTAACACTTTCGTTCCTACTCCTCTATACTCTTAGCAGAAATGCTAGGGGTATTTTGTTTAAAAACATATTATAAAATTGTATACGCATTAGTAAAACATGTGTATAATCAGTTCAGAGGCGTTGCTAAGACTCCAAATTATCTGTTCAACAACACTGTATGCAAGTTTAGGTACCGTCTAACGGGGGTTCTACTTCTTTTGTTCGTTTACGATTTGGTAGATATCAGACAACGCCTGTGGTTTTTATGCTGAAAATGCTTTTAACCACAAATTGCAAAGTCGGCAACGCCTCTTGGGGACTTCTCTACTGCACGTGGGAAGTCTCTTTTTATTGATTGGATCTTTAATTTGGTGTAATCTTTGTTTGTGGTCAGGGCGTAGCCACATATTCGGTCATGGTAGTATAATGCACCCCTCACAAACCACTCCCCAATGGTAAATATTACCCAAACAACGTCACTCAATTTATGCGCCCATACATATTTGTGTATGGTTTAATTTAGCGCTTGGTAGTATTAATTAAGCGAGGCTGTACTAATTAAAAATAGCGATACCGATATAGTCGGCGTCGCTGTTTTTGTGTAATCTCCATACAAAAGAAACGAGCTTTAGGGGGCAGTCGATTGGGCCACTTTTCCTGTGGATAACTAGGCAGGGCGGAGTAAATACGGAACAAGGACGTACAAAGTGCCATTTTGCGGCACTTGTACGTCCTTTTCGCTTTTATTCAAACATTGGGGGGAGTTATTAAATGCAAGTAAAATTAAAGCGTCAGCGTAAGGGATTTACGCTCATTGAGGTGTTGGCAGCGCTAGCGTGATTGTAATTTTGACGATTACGTTGATTGCGACCGTTAAGGGGCAAATGGACCACGCGGAAACCAAGAATGTTGCAACAATCGTGCGGAGTGTTAACGCGCAGTTGGCGGTGCAAACACCCGACTTGGAGAATGCTGGGGGTCTTAATTCACTAGGCGAGTTGCGGGACCAGGGTTTAATTAGTGCTGCTCAATACACGCAACTAGTGGATGCAGGTGTCAAAGTTGCGCAGACGGGTACTGACGTGGCTTTGAAGGCGCCGGCTGGTAAGTAGACATGCGGCGACGCCCGGGTTTTACCATGATTGAAGTGTTGATGGTGTTGGTTGTGGTAGCCACACTGGCCGTTTTTACCATTACGGTGGGACAGCGATGGGAACAGCGACGTGTTGAAGACGCCTTTTTTTTGAGCGTGTGCGGACTGAATGGCAGTATGAACTAGCGGCAGCTAAGGTGAATGGCAAAGCGGTGGTGGTCAACTGGGATGTACAAAATTATGTCGTCGAATTTTCAAACCCTAAACGGCCGCTGGTTGATACGACGGGCACCGTTCGGGTGGTAATTCCACGGACATTAGTAATTGGGGGTGGCTCGTTTCATTGGGATATTACCGCGAAAGGCAAAGTTACCCAACCCCATGAAACGATTTTGTCATCGACGGTTGGACCGCCGCATCGGGTTGCGATAGAAATGGAGTGGGGGCAATTAGATATTGGCACGGTCGATTAGCTGGTTCATTATTAGTGGAACACATCGCTGCCATTATGGTAATTGCTATGTGTGCACTTATGGTATCCGTGGTTGCACGAACGCACCGTGAGTTTGTACTAATCCCCCGGGATAGGGCGATGGCTGGCCGGGCGGCGATCAATTGCCTACGGGGTCATGCCGCAAATGGATTGATGAAGGAACGGAGTCAGTTGGGTATCGCGTACTATCAGGCAACGATACTAAATGACCATCAGGTGAAGGTGCAAAAGGATGGTACGACGGAGACGTGGACGTTTACGTATGGGCTTCACAATGGTTGAATGCTTGGCGGCTTTGGCAGTTCTGGCTGCGACGGTTTGTCTGTGGTCGCCACTAGTTCAAATTGCCAGCCACATGACGACCAAAGATGAAGAGATGGTTGAGCTACAAGCGGCACAACGGCAATTAGAACGCTATTGCACTGGGGGCAGTGTATCTGGTGAGGGGAACGACACCCTGGTGTTAGTGGATCAGGATGGGGTCAGAAGAACGATTGCACAGTATCATTCTCAAGCTAACGGGAACATTCTGCGGGTAGAAACCGATAACGGTGGCTACGTGCCGATATTAATGCACGCCCGCAAGTTACTCATTGATACTTTGGCAGACAATACCTGGGTCTATAAGGTGACCATGGACGATGGACTAACTTTTAGGGGGGTGTTGACCAATGGGCAGACGACATCAAGGTAGCGTGTTAGCGAGTGCACTACTAATCTTGTTGGTAATCGGTGCGATGACTTTTTGGATGGTGCCGCAAATGTTGCGTTGGCGCACACAATACGAGTTAGAGGAGCGTGCCAACCGTAACGCGTTAAATAATTGGGTTCGGCTGGATAAAGTTACAGAATCGTCAAAACGTGGCGCTATCACGGAAAAACAGCCATTGGGGCAATGAAAGTTTGTCTTGGTATTAGTAAGCGCTAATGTCAACATTACGGAAATAACGCCGTGATAGCCTTGAAAACCACGTCCTACACCGGTAAGATTAGTGTAGTAAATTTACCGATAGGGAGTGTGTCTGAGTGGCCAATGAGCACATGGAAGAACTGTACAATGCGATGAGCATGGCCAGTTCCACATTACAACGGAATATCGACGGTTCAATGTTAACGGCGCTGACTGAGGTGGCTGAGGACTTACATGCTGGAGATATCCACCATGAGGACGGTCTTCCAGATGCTGAAACGACGGCCCGCCTACAGGAACTATTGTCGCCACTATGGGCGGAGCAATATCAACCAGAAGAAATACGGCAGGCTATCCAGCTAGTATTAGTGAAAGTTATGCAGTTTGACGCCACTGAACCCAACAAGCAGGTTACACCTGATGCGTTGGCAACCCTGGCTACTTACCTAACCACACTCATGCTGCCACAACAGCCACAGGAACTTGCCGTAGCTGACTTGGCAGTGGGCACAGGTAACCTGCTCTTTGCAGTGATTAATGCGTTGCAGGAACAGACCGGAGCGCGCGTTCACGGATATGGTGTGGATAATGATGAGGATGTACTGGCGTTAGCAGGCGTGAGCGCCACTCTCCAGGGGACTGATGTTGATTTGTACCATCAGGATGCGCTGGATACACTAGTGTTTGGTCAAGTGGACGTTGTGGTGTCAGATTTACCCGTGGGTTATTATCCGCTGGATGAACGCGCTGCAGGATTTGAACTGGCGGCCAAGTCTGGTCATTCATATGCCCATCACTTGCTCATTGAACAGGCATTGCGGCAGTTAAAGCCGGGGGGACTAGGGATGTTCTACGTTCCGGCGAACGTCTTCAAAACGGATGAGTCGGCAACATTGACTCAGTGGCTGACTAAGCACGCCTTTTTCCAAGGCTTGTTGACGTTGCCAGAGTCTATGTTTAGTAGTCCGGATGCCCAAAAGTCCTTGCTTTTCCTACAGAAACCTGGGGCTGGAGCACGGCAAGCAACCCAAGTGTTGTTGGGTGAATTTCCGCAACTTGATAATTCAGAAGGGCTTAAACAGTTCGTCAGTGCAGTGCAGTCGTGGTACCAAGCAAACATTCAACTAGGAGACTAATACCAGTGGTTAAAATTCTTGCAGTCAATGCCGGTAGTTCAACGCTTAAGTGGAAATTGTTCGCAATGCCAGAAGAACGGGTGATTGCCCGTGGACTGGTGGACAATCTGGGTTTACCGGGCACTACCTTCACCGTTAAGTACGGTGATGGTCAGCAACTTGTCGAGGAAGAAGATATCCAGAGTGTTGACGTGGCCGTGGATAAGTTAATCCACGAGCTGAAACACCTGCACATTATTGAGGACTACCATGAAATTGGCGGTGTTGGTCACCGGGTCGTTGCTGGTGGGGAGACGTTTAAGGCTTCAAGCGTAATTGGCCCAAAGGAACTGGACCAAATCGAGGCACTGTCTGAACTAGCACCGTTGCACAATCCACCTGAAGCAAAGGGCATTCGGGCCTTCATGCAGGTGCTACCAGATACACCAGAGGTGGGGGTTTTCGACACTGCGTACCATACAACTATTCCCGAGATGAATTACCTGTACAGCATTCCGATGCAGTACTACCGTGATTTTGGCCTCCGGAAGTACGGTGCACACGGAACGAGCATTCGTTACGTGGTGACACACACCGCGAAAATGTTGCACAAACCCATGTCTGAATTGAACCTGATTGTCATGCACATGGGTAGTGGTGTTTCGGTGACCGCCGTTAAGAACGGTGCGAGCTACGACACCTCCATGGGGTACACTCCTGTTTCAGGGGTCACCATGAGTACGCGCAGTGGGGATGTTGATCCTTCACTGGTTGCCATGTTGATGAAGAAGTTGCAATTAACTGATCCGGATGATGTGATTAAAATTTTGAACACCGAATCCGGCGTCTTTGGAATTTCGGAACTTTCTCCGGATATGCGCAAAGTTGAAGAGACGCGCACAACGCGGCACCAGTCGCAACTGGCCATCGATATATTTGTGAACCGGATGGTGAAGTACGTGGCCGGCTACATTACCGAGCTGGGCCACGTTGACGGGTTGGTCTTCACTGCTGGCATGGGTGAAGGAGACGGTGCTATGCGACAACGTATTATTGATGGCTTACGCGTTTTTGGGGTGCGGATGCACGAGGATCGCAACAATGATGTGCGACCTGAGGACACGGATTTAACCGCTGATGGCTCGACGATGAAAGTACTATTGTTGCCTACCGATGAAGAACTAATGATTGCGCGGGACGTAATGGAGCTGACTAAATGAGCTGGTTAAGTTGGTTTTATTTGGCGGTATTGATACTGGCTGATAACGACAGTAGTTGTTGACGGTTCAATCAAA
The DNA here is from genome assembly GCF_001311175.1 of Lacticaseibacillus pantheris DSM 15945 = JCM 12539 = NBRC 106106. Taxonomy (GTDB): domain Bacteria; phylum Bacillota; class Bacilli; order Lactobacillales; family Lactobacillaceae; genus Lacticaseibacillus; species Lacticaseibacillus pantheris. The sequence goes on from NZ_BBAI01000020.1 coordinate 7,306, forward strand.
ATTGCGGCACGGACACGCTGGGTACGGACAGTGCTCCTGCTAGTTGTCGCGGTTGTGGCCGCGGTTGTTACTTGGGGCACCGCACAAACGGTGGATACTCAGGTTCTGGGTTGGTTCGTCGCGGGGATGTGTTTATTGTTTGCGTGCTGGCGTAGGGGCTTAGCCTTTTGGGCAGTGATTGCCGGACTGGGGTCAGTGCGTGTGTGGGGAGCGATTAGCAAAGTTGAAATTCGTCCCACTCGCGTTGAGGGTCGTAACGAACTATGGACTTACGTAGGCAGCATCAAGGTCAGCCGCTTGGTATTTGACCGCGATGTCAGCGACCTGCGTGATTACCTCCTGAATCATTTATCTGAGCGCCAGGTAACGGTAATAACGGGAACAAATTAATCGAAGTTGTACGAATAGGGGAAGCGGGCATGAGTAATTGCCGGCTTCTTTTTCGATGGTCGAATATCTGGCGGGTGGCCCAACCCAAAACGTAATTTGCTTATTTGTTGCCCATTATTCATCATGATATCTAAATACATGAATTTAGTTCATCAATCGCTGATGAGGTTTCATTACACTTTACTGGGTGGCGGAGTGGTGCTTCGGTATACTGAAAGGGTTAATAACTGGAGGTATCGTTTTGCAATCAACTGAAAAGAATAACGTGCACATGGCGCGTGATCTGAAAAACCGGCACGTGCAGCTCATTGCCCTAGGCGGGACAATTGGGACGGGGTTATTTCTTGGCGCGGGACAGACCATCCATCAGGCTGGGCCGGCAATATTGTTGGCCTATATTGTGACCGGATTGGTTTGCTTTTTGATGATGCGCGCACTGGGCGAATTATTACTGAGCGATACTACTAAGCACAATTTTATTGATTTTATTTCCGAATACTTGGGTGTTAAAACTGGTAAGGTCATTGGCTGGGTTTACTGGGTTTGCTGGATTGCGGTTGCGATCGCTGAAATTACCGCGGTGGGGCTCTACGTCAAGTACTGGATTCCCGGGTCACCACAGTGGGTGTCAGGACTGATTACGTTAGTTCTGCTACTATGCCTCAACCTAATTAGTGTCGGTGCGTTTGGTGAAACTGAGTTTTGGTTTGCACTCATTAAGGTCGTAGCGATCGTTATTCTAATTGTTGTGGGGCTAGTATTAATCTTCCTGCACGTCAAAACGCGGGAAGGTAACGCATCCTTTAGCAACCTAACCGCGTTTGGCGGCTTCTTTGCCCAAGGTGCTGGCGGCTTTTTCTCGTCGTTCCAAATGGTGGTGTTCAGCTTTGTGGGTATCGAAATGGTGGGGCTCACCGCTTCCGAAACGGCTGATCCCCATCACGTTATTCCGAAGGCCATCAACGAAATTCCGGTACGGGTGATTCTATTCTACGTGGGCGCGCTACTCGTAATTATGTCCGTATTCCCGTGGAGTGCGGTCTCTACCAGTTCCAGTCCGTTTGTGCAGGTGTTTGATAATGCTGGCATCTCTGCTGGTGGCGATATTATTAACTTCGTGGTGCTTGTGGCTGCTGCTAGTGCCTGCAACTCTAGCCTTTATTCGACGGGACGTCTACTCTTTGGGATGGGCGTGACCGGGAAGCACCCAGTACTACGTTATTTTGGCCGTTTGAATCACCGGCAGGTTCCGGCGCGGGCCATTGCTGCTAGTGCCGGTATGATTGCTTTGGGTGTCATTTTGAACATTATCATTCCGGCGTCAATTTTCACTGCTGCTTCCTCTGCCGCAACGACGTGCTTCTTATTTGTGTGGGGGGCACTCGTGCTGACCCATCTACGCTATCGCCGGGCCAATCCCCAAGGGCATGAATTCCGCTTGCCGGGGGCGCCGTTCACTGATTATTTAGTTTTGGTATTTCTGATTATGGTGTTTGTAGTAATGGCCTGGTTACCTTCAACTAGAGCCGCATTGATAGTTGCCGTGGCCTTTGTCCTGGTTGTATGCGTATTGACTGGCGTTTGGCGCCGGGATCGTCACGTTGAATAAAAAAAATTGTGGAATCAAAAAAAAGGCTTCCTCCCCGTACCGTACTTGATCGGTATCAGGAGGAAGCTTTTTACGTGGGTGAACCTTGTTTTAGTCGGTTAGTAACCATTATCTCGGGAGCTTCGGTCAGGGAGTGGCCGGCAGTTGCGGCCAGGTCCGCGTTGGTTGTGATAATAATTAGGCTGACTGCCTGCTCAGTGCAGGCGGCTTTGGCGACGGAGAGGAAGGCGCGAATTTCGGGTCCGCTCAGACGGTCGAGTACGGTGCCGGTCACAATTATTTGTTTGCCGGCCAAAATTTCGCGGAACAGCTGCACGATTAGTATATCGATTCCGTGGAGTTCGGAAGACTGTTGATTTAAAAAGGAACTGTTGCGCATCTGTCGGGGTAGTACGTTCAAATTGTGTTCGTTGCCATTCAGGAAGAGGTTCGAACGTACAGGGAGGTACGGTACTAAGCTACTCTCAGCGGCGATGACGCCGGCGCGTTTGGCCCAACCTGCATCGTTGAGGGCACGGACATATTGGTGAAAGGTGCTAAATGCAGCCGTCAGTGTTGATTGACTGACAAAGTAGACACCGGGGCGGTCAAAAATTGGGTTTAGTTTGGTTGCTTTAATTTTGCGGGTGTTAAAGAGCATGCTGTTACCCCCTTTGCTTAGTTAAGGTGGCTACGTACCGTGCGGGCCTGGGCCATCATAACAATTAAATTGACAATTACGACGGCGCTAATCGCCGCTACGCCGACTGTGGCAAAGCAACAACGGTGTTGGGTATCTGGCTACTCATCCCGGAGTCCCCGAACAGTAGGGATTGGGGGTTGAAGTCGGTCATGCGTTTGCTCATCATTGTTTTGATACCCTGCAGCATCTCCTGGTGTTGCGTGCCTCGGGGCTGACCAATGGCGTGGGCAAAGATGAACTGGTTGGCTTTGGCCCACCAGTGACTAACCGTTGCGCTGAATAAACTCACGATGACGGATACTATCGTAAAGCCAACGGTGGCGCTGATGCCACCCTCTAAGGCGGTTTGGCTGGCGATGTCGAATGGCTGCTTGCCGGCCCCAATGTACGCAGCCGTTTCTGCTTGCTGGCGGCGGACGAAGATTGCAGCGATGACGATTAGCAATATTAGGTAAATCAAAGTTGCCGCTGCAAACGCGATGTTGTAGTAGTCGGCCTGAGTGGAGTGCGCACGCAACACCGCACTGGTAACGCCGCTAGTGTTGCTACCGGGCAACTCTGCAATCCGCTGACTAAAGTTGGTGGCGTTGGACATCGTGTTGGCAGCGTTAGTGCGGAGGAATAAACCGATTATGGAGTATACCGCCGTCAGCGCCGCAATTAAAATGTTCATTTTACGGTGGTACCGGAGTCCCATAATTGTTCGTTCCATGAACCGCATCAATCATCACCTCTTTATCTAATATTATAGTGACCGATTTTGAACAATGTATGAATTTCTGTGTGCTCATTAATGAATATCCGGTTAATTATGTTATTCGTGTTTGCAATACGACCATCACGGCGGCGCTAAAAACTGTTTGTTGCCCGATGTTGACATATTTAACCAGTCCGACATCTACGGCGCGTTCCGGTCAGAATATGCAATTGTTTGTGCATATTGAATGTGTCTGCCAAGCGGCGCGTTGGGATGGGGACACTTGCGCTCCAGTTTCTAACCGCGGGGCTCCGCTCTCTTAAACGAGCTCCACAGCCCAGAAAGCGACGTATAAGAAAGCCCAGACAAGCATCCAAGTGCAGGATTCTCGTCCGGGCTTCCTTATACTCTGCTTACTAAACGGGCTGCTCCGCTCTCTTAAACGAGCTGCGCCCCGCAGAAACTTGCACGTAACCCGCTACGACAATGAAGCCAGGCCCGGGCTTCACCGCCGTAGCAAGTTACGCTCCAGTTTCTAACCGCGGGGCTCCGCTCTCTAGTTACTACTATCGCTTTCTAAAATTGAACTATCACTAGTTGCGGAAGTACTGCTGCTGGATGAACTGACGCTACTACCAGTTGAATTAGTCTGCTTTTGGACGGCAGCCGGGAACTTCGTGATGTACGATTCGTGGCCGTCCAATTCAGGGGCATCCGTCTTGTAGTCCGACGTAGTACTTTGATCATTATTTTCCGTGTACATTGACGTGCTGGCCGAACCCCTATTTTGTTCCAGTTGGAGAACTTGTTGCAAACTCGTTGTAAAGTCGATTGACTTAGAGTTCACCGGGGTGAAGCCAGCCGGTGTGTAGAACCGGAGCAGGTTTTGCTGGTTCAACCGGTCGGATAGCCGTAGCTCCTTGTTAACTTTCTTCTGGTCGCGGTTAAGCCGAGCCGTGGTTTCTGCCGACAGGTTGTCAGCAACCGCACCGGTACTGTTATCGTAAACCTGGCCGTTGATGACGGTATAGCGTTGCGTGACAAAGTCGCGGTCGCGGAACGCCACTAACTGTTGATGTTGGGTCGAAAGTAGGTCCTGCCCGAATTCAACGTAGGATTTGGTATCAATACCGAGTAGGTGGAGTAAGGTTGGCAGCACGTCTACTTCGCCACCATACGTATGGTTGACCCCGCCTTTCAGCCCCTTCATGTTAATGATCAAGGGCACGCGTTGCATTTGGGCGTCATCAAATGACGTCCAATCACTGGTGTTCTTACCCAGTAGTGGTGCGACGGCCTTGTTACGTTCATTGCTGAGACCATAGTGGTCACCGTACATCATAATAATGGAGTTATCATATAACCCGCTCTTCTTGAGGTAAGTGAAAAATTCCTTCAGGGCCGCGTCCAGGTAGTGGGCAGTTTTGAAGTAGTTATTCACTGTGGTGTCGTCCGTCCCAGCGTCCGGGAAGTCGGAATCTTCGTCGGTAATGGTGTACGGAATGTGGTTGCTGGTGGTAATGATCTTGGAGTAGAACGGCTGCTGCAAGTGCTCAAGGTACTTGGTGCTTTCGGCCAGCATGAGTTTGTCCTTGATCCATACTGGGTGTTCATGTCCGCACTATGGTAGTAGTAGTCGCCGGAAAAGAAGTAGTTATAACCTAGACTCTTGTACGTGTTGTCGCGGTTCCAGAACGAACCGGAACCACCGTGCATGACGGCGGTACTGTAGCCGGCAGTTTGGTTCAGAATCGCCGGTGCGGCCTGGAATGTATTGTCGGTGCCCAGGGTAGCAAAGAGGGAACCAGTCGATAGTCCAAACGTGCTGGTTTCCAGCATGTTTTCCGCATCACTGGTCTTACCTTGCCCGACCTGGTTGAAGAAATTATCAAAGCTGAGGGTGTTGTCGTCCTTAACGAGCGAGTTCAGGAAGGGGGTGACTTCCTGACCGTCAATCTTCATCCCCAGTAAGAATTGTTGAAAACTTTCAAGGTGAATGACGATGAGGTTCTTACCCTTAGCTGCGCCGTAATAAGTTGCGTTTGGACTGGCATAATGACTTTGTGTGTAACTTAGAATCTTATCCATGCTGGCACTATCAGCCTGGCTCCGGACCTGGTTAGTGCGTACCGTCTTCATAGCGTCATACACCGTGAATGGTCCGAGGCCCAGATATTTCACGATGTAGGTGCGATCAAAGGTGCGCGTTAACAGCTGTGGGCGATTGGCTTCACTGAGAGCCATGGTCACCATGAAGATGGCCAAGCCGATGACGGTGGTAGCCAGTGGCCGGTGGTAGGCGACCGGACGGCGGTCCATCTGACAACCGAAGTGGGGCCAAATCAGTTGCTGATGGTTGACGAAGCGCATGATGTTGAGCAGGCCATACACCAGGTAGCTGACCAGGATGATTATGAAGTCGCCAAAGTAGACTAAGTCTAGTGGTCGCAACGACAGGCTACCTGCCGTGAGCCCCTGAACCGACTTTGTGGACCCTAACATGGTGTTAATGGTCATGAAGTCGGTGAATTCACGGTAGTAGAGGATATTCGCGATTAGTAACACACACAACAGTATGTAAATGACGCTAGCAGTAATGTAGGCACGCTTGGGTTTGCGAATATACATCCCCAACCCAATGAGCACGATGCTGGTACCGAGTGGATTGATGGCTAGGAGCAAGTATTGTAGCGGGTCCTCAGCCCCCAAATTAAATTCAAATACGTACGCTAACAGGGTCTTGGCACATAGAAGGAAGACCAGGATGGTGAAAAATCCCCACCTTGAGGTACGCAATTGTTTTAGCCTGTATTTCAACGTCGTGACCGCCTTTCAGAGTATCGTAATCATTTTACCCCGAGTGGCAAAGGCGGGGCAAACGGTACCGAAATTACTATCCTTTTCTCAATATTTAAGGGGGCAGGGGTGAACGTTCTGGTAAAATATGGGGTGGGAGGTGACGTCATGCTGTTTTTAGGCCCGTTTTATAGTTGGATTGCCGGCAGGATGGCGTCCACAGTGAATCATTGGCCACTCATACGACTGATTGTTTATAGTGTAGATAAAACGATTCTTTACGCCCTGATTTTTATTGCGTTGCGGATTATTTGGCTGCTGTTTAAACGCGACCGACCACGTTGGTCGCATGAATTGGCCTTACTGGTTTTCGTAACCTACTTAATTTTATTGTTAGCACTAACTGTTTTTCGCGGGGCGCACCTTTATTACCCCTGGGATATTCATCCTGATTGGGGACGGAGTACCAACGTGATTAATCTGCGCCCACTGGCAGGTAGCCTGCAACTATTTCACGCAACGAGTCGACTAGACTTTTATTACCAAACTATCGGCAATGTCCTCTGGTTCATGCCGCTAGGGTTGCTTTGGCCGATGCTCGGCCGGTGGGGTCACCGGTGGTTCGGTACGGCAGTGTTCAGCCTGGCATTATCACTGTCGATTGAGTGCTGGCAGTTTTTACTGGCTACTGGCATTGCCGATATTGATGATGTCATCTTCAACTTTGTTGGCGGTATGGTGGGGTACGCAGTATACCAGCTACTCCGCGGGGCAATTAGAATGTTTAGACATACACGGACGTAAAAAAACGCGGCATCCCGTTTGTGGGATGCCGTGTTTTTGGTTGGGCTTATGCTTGCGTATTAGTTAGTCGGCCTGGTCGACAACTTCGATGTTGTCCAAGCCACCGTAAACATCATACCAAGGAGTAGCGTACTTGGCGAGGATTTCGTTAAGCTCTTCAACGTTGCCCTTACCAGTCGTGTCCAACCATTCCTTCAGTGCATCACGTCCGCCGTCCGCGAAGACCTGGATGCCGTCGCGCCAAGTTGCACGGCCACAGAGAATACCAGAGAACTTGGTTCCAGCAGCACCGGCAAAGTTCAATTCTTCACGGAACGTCTTGGTTGGTACACCAGCAGACAGGTAGATGAATGGCTTCGTAGCAATGTCGTTAGCTTCCTTGAAGTAACCGGCAGCTTCTTCTTCGGTGTAGGCTGGTTCAACGCCATCAGCGGTGTGACCAGCAACAAAGTCCCAGTTAACTGGCACTTCAGCCTTGATAACATCAACACCGTACTTGTCCTGAGTGAATTCCTTCATGGCATCCAGTACTAGACGTGGCTTTGCCAGGGCGTATTCACGGCTCTTTGCATCAGGAATGGAGTCGGTGTAGGTGACCAGTTCCAAGAAGAACGGTAGGTCAGCACCCTTAGCTTCATTAGCCAGGCGTTCAACGAAGGCCTTCTTGACGTCGTTAATCTCGTCCTTGTCCTGTGGATCGTAGTAAACCAAGACTTTGGCTGCGTCAGCGCCTTGGCCTTTAAACGGGTGAGGCTTTCGTCCTTCAACAGTTCTGGGAAGCGACCAACAGTGTCAGCATCGTAGCCGGTCTTTTCGTATGAAAGAATCAGGCCGGATGATGGGTCCTTGCTCTTCATACCCTTAAAACCAAGTTCTTCATCAATCAAGATGGAAGATGCGTACTTCGTCAGTTCGGAAGAAACCAGTTCCTTGAACTCGTAAATCTGGTCCAAGCTGTATTCCTTGCCGGCCTTTTCGTCGGCAGCAGCCATCATCTTCTTCATCGACCCACGCTGGTCGATAGCCAGAGCGGCAATGACGCCACCCTTGTTAGATAATTGCTGCATCTTGTCGAACTTACCACGTGTCAAAAGCTTTTTAGCCATGTGCAAAACCCTCCAGAGATCCAAAAGTGTAGTAATCGGTAACACGGTCATTGTACAAAAGAAATCGCTGACATTCAAGCGTTTTCATAATGCGTGAGTCTGTGGTTGCGAGTTACATATTAATTTCAAGAAAATGAATTTATGAAAACGTAAACGCAACAAGGCCTTTCATTAGTTTTCAGGTGTTTAATTGCCGATTGGCACCAATTGGCACTTGCATGAAAGCGCATTTTCCGATAGTATGTTTACTCGGGTTGCAGCGCGTAATATTCGCGGTGGTGTCACTAGCTAGGACGGACCAACCATCCGCCCATTTTTTTATTGGCTTGGCGGATTACATCATCCAACCACACTACACCGAACGAGAAAGAGGAAACACACATCATGGCAATTATCATCGCACTGATTCCGGCATTGGCCTGGGGATCAATCGGGCTGGTGAGCGGGAAGCTCGGCGGTAACGCGTACCAGCAGACATTGGGGATGACCATTGGGGCACTGGTATTTGGTTTTGGCACGTGGGTATTCATGCAGCCAAGCATTACTAGTGCTACCTGGCTTTTTGGGATTATTTCCGGACTACTTTGGGCACTGGGTCAGGGATTCCAGTTCCGTTCTATGCAACAAGTGGGTGTGTCCACTGCCGTGCCGATTTCGACGGGGATGCAATTGGTCGCCAACGCTTTGGCTGGCGCCTTGTTGTTCCACGAATGGCACAGCGGGCGCGACGTCACTTTGGGAATTATCGCCGTTGGTATTTTAGTAATCGGCGCCGCGCTGACCTCGCGCAAAGAAAAGTCGGAAGCGGCTGCGCCTAACCATATGGGCAAAGGTATCCAAAGCTTGCTGATCTCGACGATTGGCTACGCGGGCTATACGGTTGTGTATACGGCTGCCGGCCTGGACGCGGCGGCCGTGGTGTTGCCGCAAGCTGTCGGCATGTTGTTAGGCGCCATCGTGCTGTCGTTTGGTCATGAAGTACTAACCAAGGCCACGGCCAAAAACGTGGCTACCGGTCTGTTGTGGGGCGTGGGTAACTTATTCATGCTGATGGCAACGAAGTCCGTCGGTTTAGCAATTGCGTTCTCCATGTCACAGATGGGGATTGTCATTTCCACCTTTGGCGGGATTTTCTTGCTGGGTGAAGAAAAGACGCGCAAGGAGATGGTTTACGTGACCGTGGGTAGCCTGCTCGTTATTCTGGGTGGTGTGGTCCTAGGGGTCATGAAGGCCTAACTGCCGTTAAAATCACTACTATAAATACGCGTGTAATATGCACGTGCAAGACGTCATCACTGTGGTGGCGTTTTTTTTGCGGGTAACGTGCTTGTGAGCCCTTGCAATTTAGGGATATTACGGATAGAGTTATTCATGGTTTAGTACACAATAGGAGGATTTAACATGGCTCACATTTCATTTGATTCGTCGAAGCTGGGCAAGTTCGTGCACGATAACGAATTGTCCGAAATGCAGGCGTTGGTAACGGCTGCTGACTCTGAATTACGTAACGGTACGGGTGCCGGTAACGACTTCCGCGGTTTCTTGGACTTGCCAGTTGCTTACGACAAGGACGAGTTTAGCCGTATCAAGCAGGCGGCTGCCAAGGTACAAAAGGACTCTGAAGTCTTTGTTGCCATTGGTATTGGTGGCTCTTACTTGGGTGCACGTGCGGCCATTGATTTTCTGAGCCACACGTTCCGGAACGCTGACCCAGCCCGCAAGCTGCCAGAAGTCTACTTTGCTGGTAACTCCATTAGCTCAACTTACTTGGCTGACCTGCTGGACATCATTGGCGACCGTGACTTCTCCCTGAACATCATCAGCAAGTCCGGTACGACGACAGAACCTTCAATTGCTTTCCGTGTCTTGAAGGCAAAGCTGATCGAGAAGTACGGCAAGGCCGAAGCTGCTAAGCGCATCTACGCAACGACTGATCGCGCCAAGGGTGCCCTGAAGACGGAATCCGACGCTGAAGGTTACGAAGAGTTTGTCGTTCCTGATGACTTGGGTGGTCGCTTCTCCGTGCTGTCCGCTGTCGGCTTGCTGCCAATCGCCGTTGCCGGTTACGACATTGACGCCTTGATGCAGGGTGCTGCTGATGGTCGCGAAGCATACAGTAGCGCTGACCTGAAGGAAAACGAAGCGTACCAGTACGCCGCTTTGCGTAACATCTTGTACCGCAAGGGTTACACGACTGAATTGCTTGAAAACTACGAACCAACTCCAGTACTTTGGCGAATGGTGGAAGCAATTGATGGGTGAATCCGAAGGTAAGGACCAGAAGGGCATTTACCCATCTTCCGCTAACTTCACTACGGACCTGCACAGTTTGGGCCAGTACATCCAGGAAGGCCGCCGGAACCTGATGGAAACCGTTGTTTGGGTTGAACAACCTAAGCGCGACATCAACATTCCTGCCGAGGCCGACAACCTTGATGGCTTGAAGTACCTCGAAGGCCGCACCATGGCTGAAGTTAACCGTAAAGCCTACGAAGGTGTCGTTCTGGCCCACACTGATGGTGGTGTGCCAGTGATGACCGTATCCATCCCCAAGCAGGATGAATACACGCTGGGCTACATGATCTACTTCTTTGAAGCCGCTGTGGCCGTATCTGGTTACCTGAACGGAATCAACCCATTCAACCAGCCAGGTGTTGAAGCGTACAAGAGCAACATGTTTGCCCTTCTTGGCCGTCCCGGCTACGAAGAACAGACTAAGGAACTGAACGACCGGCTGTAATGGCGCGGTAGTCGCTCTGACTATATTGACAACGTCCTTCTCTAGAGAGGGACGTTTTTTTTGTTTGGCGTTGGATTGGTTACTGGACGCAACTTTACGTGCAATTTTGTTCACCTTAACGCGTAAAAAGTTCACGTCTTGCTTCCGGGCGCCACGGTGGCCGGCGCACCCGGTTTGCTCGCCTTTTTCGGTTGGACATGTTGCTTTCGATACTCGTCCCGGCGCGGCGCCTGTGCTATCATAGAATGCAAGGTGTCGTTTACCAACGACGCGGTAACCTACATAGTTGCTCCGGGCCAAAGCGGGGCATGGAAAAGAGATTGAGCGTATGACTGAAACTGACTACTTTATTGGTATTAAGGGCTCCGGTATGAGCTCACTGGCATTGATTTTGCACGATTTGGGTCATCAGGTACTGGGCAGCGACATTACCCAGTACACTTTTACCCAGAAGGGCCTGGAGGCTGCGGGAATTGAAACGCTGCCTTTTGATCCAGCTAACCTGAAGGCGGGGTACACCGTAATTCTGGGAAATAGTTTTACGGATGAGCACCCCGAAGTCGTGCGGGCCAAGGAACTTGGCTTGCCGATTTACCGTTACCACGAATACCTGGGCAAGCTGATTGGCGATTATACTAGCATTGGCGTCGCGGGTGCCCACGGTAAGACGAGTACCACCGGTTTACTGGCACACACGTTAGGCGGCATTGCCAAAACTAGTTACCTGATTGGCGATGGCAGTGGTAAGGGGATTCCGGACTCGAAGTTCTTCGTGTTTGAAGCCGATGAGTACCGTCGTCACTTCCTGGCTTACCACCCTGACTACATCATCATGACGAACATCGACTTTGACCACCCGGACTATTACACGGGGATCGAGGACGTCTACGATGCGTTTGAAACGGAGGCCAAGCAGGTCAAAAAGGCCATCTTTGCCTGGGGCGATGACCAGTGGCTTCGCCGACTCGATGTTGACGTGCCGGTGTACTACTACGGGCTGAAAGATAGCGACGACTTCATTGCGCGCAACGTGCAACGGGGGCCAGCAGGTTCCGAATTCGATGCCTACCACAAAGATGAACTGATTGGTCATTTCAAAGTTGCTTTGTATGGTGAACACGCCGTGCTGAACTCTTTGGCCGTGGTGGCGGTGGCCTACACTGAACACCTGTCAGCGACCTGATTGCCCGTGAATTGGCCACCTTTGATGGGGTTAAGCGGCGGTTCTCCGAAACTGACGTGGCTGACATGACCGTCATTGATGATTATGCACACCACCCAAGCGAGATTAAGGCGACCCTAGATGCAGCCCGGCAGAAATTTCCGGATAAGGAAATTGTTGCGGTATTCCAGCCGCACACCTTTAGCCGGACCATTGCGTACCTGGACGAATTTGCTGAAATCTTGGGCACGGCGGACCACGCCTTCATTACTCCTATATTCAGTTCAGCCCGCGAGAAGAGCGGTAGCGTCAGTGCAGAGGATTTAGCGGCCAAGATTGACGGCGGTAAGGTGTTACAGTTGGACAACATGCAGCCGCTTGTTGACTTCCACGACGCGTCCTTGTTTTCATGGGCGCAGGGGATGTGCAGAAGTACGAAAAGGCCTACACTGATGCGCTGACCGCAAATCGGTCTTAAGTACCATTGGGTATGACGTGGATTCATGTTACAATATTTTTCAAAGATAGAATTATTGGTACGGTAACGTATCGATGAAAGGATTTGATGATATGCAAGAACGTCGTGCCGTCAATGAGTCGGGGTTATCCCAGTTCTTTGGTCGGGTTTACGGAGTCATGGGTGGGGGGATGGTCGTTACGGCGGCCGTTACTTACCTGTTGGGTTATGTCTTCCGCCAGCAGTACTTTAACTTCATTGCCTCCAATACCATTGTGTTTTACGTAATGACCTTCATGCCAATAATTTTTGTGATTCTTGGTAGTACTGGTCGGTCGATGGCGCACGCGTCGAGCGTTGGTATTCTTCCTGCTACTAGCTGCTAGTGAAGGATTTACCCTCGCGGTAATCATGTCCCTGTACAGCGGGACTACGGTGATTGCGGCGCTACTGACGACAGCGGTGGTCTTTGGCACCATGGCGATGGTGGGGATTTTTGGCAAAAAGGATCTTAGCCGTGCCGGGTCAATTGCTACATGAGCTTGTTCGGGATTATATTGATGAGTTTGGTCAACATGTTCCTGCGTTCAAGCGGAATGGCAATGCTGATTAACTACGCGATTCTGGCAATTTTCATTGTGCTGGTTGCGTACGATAATCAAACCCTGAAGCGTTTATACGCGCAGGCAGATGCCCAGGGTATGAGTTCGATTAACGCTTTGGCCGTTTCTGGGGCCGTATCGTTATACCTGGACTTCTTGAACCTGTTCATCGCGATTTTACAAATCTTTGGGATGGGTTCGGACCGCAACTAGTCCAACTAACTAAACTGTTATGCACTAGCAACTTCACAAGATGGAGTGGCTGGTGCTTTTTATTTGTCTGAGCAATAATTTGGCGATTCTGGAGGTACTGGATTGGTGGCGGTTCTGACCGGCGGGGGTGCCGTGGTGTTCTACGACTTTGTGGACCACTCCACGGTGACCGCTGCTAGGGCGAAACCTCCAACCGTAAAAACCGCGGTTTCCGGTGCGACTTAGAGCCTGGCTGCCAAATGCGGGTAGCCAGGCTCTAAGTTCGTCGCGCTGTACATCGCCTGCAAATGAGGCTCTCGGACTGCTACGCCATTCCTGCGAGAAGCACGTACTAAGCGCTGAAGCGCTAACTGCGTGCGTTCCCTAACAGTGGTCACCGTTCCGGGTCCAGTCGTCTCCGCACCCCACGGCACTCCCACCGGGCAGAACCACGCTGCGAACGAATCTATGAATGACTTGCTCGGCCTCAAACGTCAGCACCACACTAGTCAGACAGCGGTACACAATCGCCGGTATGCTTACAAGGCAGCATACGCCAAAACTCAGCTGGTAAAACCTGCCAGAGGGAACTTATTTGCATACTTGCGGTAAAAATGAAGACTGTACAGATAACCAACGCGGCCGGATAAAAGTATGGGGTACGGTTTCGGACCCCTGTGATTAGATAGTACGAAATATCGGTCACCCGTGGGTGGGTTTTGGAACGGAGGCGTCATGTCTGGAGACGGAGCTGGTACAGTAGCGTGGGGCCGCGTCGGTTGGATTGGGGAGCGGAGGCGTGTGGGGTCGGAATGGTAACACTGCCGGGGTGCAACGTTCTTACGGCTTTAGCCGTTAGAACGCGACGACTTCTGAGACTGACCGGTGGGTTTCCGGGCAGGCTCAGAATCGCACCGGAAACTCACCCGATCTTGGTGAGTTGGAGGTTTCGCCCTAGCAGTGGATTACCATGGAGTACCCCACAGAAGCCGCAGCTCCCCAATCCGACCGATGCTGCCGTCAACCACTACCGTATCAATCACGGCGCAGGGCACGAAAGCCGCAGCTCACCGGTCGGCCGACGCCGCCGCTAACGAACACGTTACGCCGCTTCCACGCGTAGCCCTATTAGCGGGGCGCCGCTTTTGGTACAATGTTATTAGTTAAGAAACTCGTGCTGGCAAAGGAGTGCACACCGTGGCAAAAAAAATATTTTATTAATCGATGGTAATTCAATTACGTTTCGGGCCTTCTACGCAACCTATACTTCGTTAGATCGCTTCACTAATAGCGATGGGGTGCACACCAACGCCATTCTGGGTGTGAACAATATGTTGGATAACCTGTTGGCTAGCCAGGATTTCGATAAAATCTTGGTGGCTTTTGATGCCGGCAGCAAAACCTTCCGCACCGCCAAGTATGATGACTACAAGCTGGACGCCAAAAGACACCCGATGAATTGCTGGAGCAGTTGCCGCTGGTCAAAGAAATGTTGGAAGGCCACGGCATTGTGCACTATGAACTCGCGAACTACGAGGCCGACGACATTATCGGCACGTTGGCCCGCGAGGCTGACCAGCAGGGGGACCAGGTGCTGGTGGTGACCGGTGACCGTGATTTGACGCAGCTTGCTACGGACCGGGTGACGGTGGCCGTTACCAAGAAGGGTGTGACCGAGCTCGAAGAGTATACGCCAGCATACGTTCAGGAAAAGCTGGGTGTGACACCCCGTCAAATTATTGACCTGAAGGGTTTAATGGGTGACACCTCGGATAACTATCCGGGGGTAACCAAAGTCGGCGAGAAAACCGCCATCAAGTTAGTACAGCAGTTTGGTTCGGTGGAAGACCTATACGCACACATTAACGACCTGAAGGCCAGCAAGATGAAGAAACACCTGGTTGAGGATCATGACCAGGCAATCATGAGTAAGGATCTGGCCACTATTCGCCAGGATGCCCCAATTACGATCGGGCTTGATGACATTAACTTTGCGGGCCCTGACTACGAGCAGTTGCGTGCTTTCTACCAACGCATGGATATGCGTCAGGCTTTGAAGCGTATGGGTGCGCAGGGGGCCGCCCCGGCCACGCAGGTGGAATACACTGAACTCGCGGCGGAGAACTTAGACGCCGCGATGCGGTTAAAGGCCCCGGTGGCTTTCGAACTGGAAATGTTGACGGATAATTACCACACCGCGCAGGTGGAAGGTTTTGTCGTTGCCGATGAGCACCATACCTTTGTATCAACCGATACCTCGTTACTGCAGGACATGGAATTTGCCTTGTGGTTGGGCGATGCGTCGCGTCAACTCACAGTTTTCGATGCCAAGCGCAACCTGGTCGCCGGCCGACACCTCGGTTTGGACCTGCACCCCGACTTTGACGCGTTACTCGCATCCTACTTGCTGAACCCCGATGAAAACAGTAATGACTTAGGCCAACTAGCTCGGCAGCATAATTACGATGCCCTGCCGGCAGATGAGGACGTGTACGGCAAAGGCGCGAAACTACACGTGCCGGATCACGATGAATTTTGTAACCACATGGCGCAAAAGGGTGCCGCGTTGCTTGCGCTGCGTCCGCGCCTAACTACGGAGCTCGCTGATCAGGACGAAACGCAGTTGTTCACCGACCTGGAGTTGCCCCTAGCGCGGGTGCTGGGCGATATGGAGTATACCGGAATTAGCCTGGATACTAACATCCTGGCGGAGATGGGTAAGCAACTGACCGGGTCAATGTCCGTCCTGGAACAGCAGATTTACGCCGATGCTGGGCAGGAATTTAACCTTAATTCCCCTAAGCAATTGGGGGTAGTACTGTTCGAGGATTTGGGACTACCAGTCGTTAAGAAAACTAAGACTGGTTACTCAACCAGTGTTTCGGTGCTGGAACAGCTGCGCACCGCGCACCCCATTATTCAAAAAATTCTGGATTACCGTAAAATTAGCAAGATTCAATCAACGTACGTGGTCGGCCTTCAAGAGGCGGTGCACGCCGACGGGAAGATTCATACCCGTTACCTACAGACACTAACGCAGACCGGCCGTTTGAGCTCCGTCGACCCCAACATGCAGAACATTCCGGCCCGGGGCGACGGTAAGCAGGTGCGCCACGCCTTTGTCCCTAGTCATCCCGACTGGGAACTTTTCAGCGCCGACTACTCGCAGATTGAACTACGCGTGCTCGCGCACATTTCTGGCGACGCCAACATGCAGGAAGCGTTCAAAGAGGACCGCGATATCCATGCGAACACCGCCATGAAGATTTTTAACCTCACGAGTGCCGACCAGGTCACCCCGGATATGCGCCGTCAAGCCAAGGCCGTTAACTTTGGTATTGTTTACGGCATCAGCGACTTTGGGTTGGCCCAGAACATCGGTATTACGCGGCAACAGGCTAAGGACTTCATTGCGGGCTACTTTGAACAGTACCCGCAAGTGCACGAATACATGGAACGCATGGTGGCCACCGCGCGCGAGCAGGGCTATGTAGAAACGCTGCTCCACCGGCGGCGCTACCTGCACGACATCCACAGCCGTAACTTTAACCTGCGCAGCTTTGCAGAACGTACCGCTATGAACACCCCCATCCAGGGTAGTGCAGCTGACATTATCAAAGTGGCGATGGTACGGATGCCCGCCGCGGTGAGTGCGGCACACCTGCAGGCCCGTATGCTACTCCAAGTGCATGACGAACTGATCTTTGAGGCGCCTGCTAGCGAGATGGACCGTTTGCGGACGGTGGTTGCAGGCGTGATGGACGCTGCCGTCAAGCTGGACGTACCGCTGAAAGTGGAAACTAATCACGGGCAGACGTGGTTTGACGCCAAGTAGCACGTACTACAGAACGAAAGAGGGATACAATCATGCCAGAATTACCAGAAGTGGAGACGGTTCGGCGCACGTTAACAGGATTGATTAAGGGCAAGCAAATCGTGGCTATCGGGACAAACTGGGAAGCTATCCTACGCGATGGGTTGGATGAAGTCCGTGCCCGGTTGGTTGGCGAAACCTTTACCCGTGTGGATCGTCGTGGTAAATATTTATTGCTCCGGTTGACGGGGGACTGGACGTTAGTGAGCCATTTGCGCATGGAAGGTAAGTACATGTTGGCCACGGACCACGAAATGCCCCACGAGCGGTGGACGCATGTCTGGTTCACCTTTGCCGATGGGTCCGAATTACGCTACATGGATTCGCGTAAATTTGGCCGTATGAACGTGGTGCGTACCGGCACCGAAAACGTCGCTATTAGCGGTCTAGCGTCCATGGGTCCTGAACCCGTGGCGTCGGATTTTACCGTGGACGACTTTGCCGCTAAGCTGGCCAAGCATAAAAAGGCGATTAAGTCCGTGATACTTGACCAGGCCACGGTTGCTGGTGTGGGGAACATCTACGCCGACGAAAGTTTGTGGCGGGCCCGGGTGCACCCCGAACGTCCTGCAAATTCGTTGACTTTGGCCGAGGTTACGCGGCTACATGACGCCATTATTGAAATTATGGCGGAGTCCATCAAGTTACGCGGGACAACGGTCCACTCGTTCGTCGATGCGGCGGGGCAAGTCGGCGGTTTTCAAGACCGGCTGGCTGTGTACGGTCATCAGGGTGAGCCTTGTCCGCGTTGTGGTACCAAAATTGTCAAAATTAAGGTCGGCGGTCGGGGTACGCATTTTTGCCCGCATTGTCAGGTGGCACCCGCAAAGGCGGAGTAGTCAGTGGAGGAATTGGGCATGACGTATAAGTTAGGTATTACTGGCGGTATTGCGACGGGTAAGACGACAGTTGCCAACGATTTTCGCGCGGCGGGTACCCCGTGATTGATTTAGATGTAATCGCGCGGGCGGTTGCGGCTCCCGGCAGCAAGATTCTGTCGCAGCTCCAGCACGAATTTGGGAGTATGATTATTCAGGGCGACGGCACGCTGAATCGCGGCCTGTTGGGCAAAGTTGTTTTTGGGCACCCACGGCGTTTGTCGAAGCTGAACGCAATTATACAGCCCGCCATTCGCGAACGGTTTGAGGGGGAACTAGCGGAGGCGGTTGCAACGGGAGCTGACTTGGTCGTTGCTGACGTACCCTTACTGTATGAACAGAAGTATGAGGACTACTTTGACGGCGTGGCGGTGGTGACCGTGCCAGCGAAGCAGCAACAGGAACGCCTGGCTGTGCGTGATGGCTTGACCGTTAACGAGGCGTTGGCGCGGATTGACGCACAACTGCCACTAGACGAGAAAGTGGCCCGCGCCGACTTTGCATCAACACCGACGTTCCCGCCGAATTGCGACGCGTCGAGGTTCAGCAGCTTATTGCGCACATCCTCAACACGCACAAGCTGTGAGTTTTGGTATAATGGTGACAATAGGTATCGTGTGGCGCCGTTCGTGACGTCAACACAGGTCGAATATTCCCTGGGGGTATGAACGTGCAGTGTCCACATTGTCATAAAAATAGCTCACGGGTCGTGGATTCACGGCCAACCGAGGGCGGCGAGGCAATTCGTCGTCGTCGTGAATGCGAAAATTGCGGTTTCCGGTTCACCACCTTTGAACGGGTTGAACAGACACCGCTATTAGTCATCAAGAAAAACGGTACGCGTGAAGAGTTTAGTCGCGAGAAGGTTCTGAAGGGCTTGATTCGTGCGGCGGAGAAGCGGCCGGTCACTATGGAACAGATGCAGCAGATTGTCGAGCAGGTTGAGGCCAAGATTCGGGCGATTGGTGAGAACGAAATTTCGAGCCAAAGTATTGGTGAGTTCGTGATGCAGAAGCTGGCTGATGTCGACGATGTGGCCTACATCCGGTTTGCTAGCGTTTACCGCCAGTTTAAGGATATGTCCGTGTTCATGAATGAATTGCAGGGCATGATGGATAAGGAACACGACGGCGATAAGAAATAGTGGGCGCAAGCGGGGGATGGCTCCGGTTGCGCCCCGCGCGCTTATGGTCGCAAAGTTTGTTGCGCCTCACGGGGGTGCGTGAATTAGGCATCGCCCAGTTAGGCGACAGCTAAGCAAAGGAGGCGGGGGTTCGTGCAACGTCCAGCAAGTTTTCAACCACAAAATGATTATTTAGCGACTCAAGCAACTGAGTACAGTGATGTTGACCGACGGACGTTGACGTACTTATACCAGCCAATCATCGGCCCGGTTGCTACGGCTTTGTATACTAGCCTTTGGGCGGAGAGTACCCGGCACCCCGTGTTCTCCCAGGACCGGCACCCACACACGCGCTGATGGGGATACTGGGTGTAAGCATTGACGAGCTCTACGATGCCCGCGTGCGGCTAGAGGCTATGCAGCTGGTGCAGACCTTTTCGCAGGTCGATCAGCAGCGGCATTACGTGTATGAAATGCACGCACCAGTTACGCCCGGTGCTTTCTTTGCGGACGATTTACTGGGCATCCTGCTGTTTGATACGGTGGGCGAAGAACGGTATGAAGAGCTGGTGCACGAGTTCGAACTCACACCAGTGCGGAGACAGGATATGCACAACGTGTCCCTGCAGTTTAGCGACGTCTTTAACCTAGTGGCTGCACAAGCCACCCAGCCACCGGCTGCGGTTAGTGCGGCCAAAGACGCGGTAATACCGGCGGGAACTGGCAGTCCGGAAATCGCTGGTGTGCGGTTGGACTGGGATCTGTTGGCTAACCTCGTGGGCAACACCAATATCCAAAGTGGGGCGCTCGCGCAGAATCAGCACGCATTACAGCAGCTGGCGGGATTCTACGGTTTGGACGAACCGACGTTAGCGGCACAAATTGGTCAGGCGCTGGATTTACTAACGGGCAAGCTCGACATGGCCCGTTTGCGCAGTAACGTTGAGCAGCAGTTTGAACGGGGGCACACCCGCCACTTTGCTCCGCGCGGTAGTGATGCCACTGCGACATCGACTAACGCTAACGCGCAGGTAACCGTACAACCGAGTCAACCCAGTGATCAACGGGAGCAAGAGATGCTGACTAGGGCAAAGTCAATGACTCCCCGAGAGTTTATTAATGCCGCCAAGCAGGCGCGAGATAGCCGGATGTTTGCCAGTCGGAGTGAGATTAAGGCTTTGCAGCGGTTAGCGGACCGTGGCATTTTCTCGCCGGCCACGATTAACGTCATGGTTGATTATGCTTTGCGAACCAGTGATAACGGCAACGTCAGCGAAAAGTTTTTGGATTTACTCGCCAACAGCTGGGCTCAGGCTGGCGTCCACACACCAGAACAGGCGTTAACGCAAATTCACGAATATGCTGCCGGCAACACTAAGCAACAGCAACGGAGCAAGCGGCGGTCCAATAGTAAGCGCGGTGGCCGGAGTGAACCGGTGCCGGAATGGGCTAAGAACGACTATGTGGCTCCGAAAGAGGCGGTTTCCGCCGATACTCAGGCCCAGTTAAACGCCCAGTTGCAAGAACTAGCGCGTAAACGTCAGCAGAAAAAGGAGCAGTAGCTATGGCACAACTTGAACGATTATCGGCGTACCTCCAGCGCCACTTTGCCGACCATAATTGGGGGCGCCAGTACCAGCAAACGATTGATCGCGTACTCAAAAACGGGGATGTGCAGCGGTTTTTGACGGCCAATGCTGCCGAACTCACGGAGGCCACCGTGGACGCGGGTGCCGCCAAACTGTTTGAATACGTCAAGTTGCGAGAGGAACTGGACGCGGGGGCGACCCCACCCATTCCGGGGTACGAACCACAGTTGGTTATGAGTAACCACCAGATTGATATTGCCTACCAGCCAAGTGCGGATAAAGTTGCGGCCGATGCCCAGCGTGCCAAAGCTAGCTTGGTAACGGTCATGAACATGCCAAAGGATATCCGTGGTGCTGACCTATTGGCCTATGATCAACAGGACCGAACGGAGGCACTTGCTGCAGCGACGATGTTTGTTAACGCGGTGGCCAAACCGGATCGTGGTCACGTGCAGGGACTTTACTTAACTGGTGCCTTTGGCGTCGGTAAAACATACTTACTGGGAGCAATTGCTAACGGCCTCGCCGACTTTGGCGTTGGCACGACACTGCTACACTTTCCTACCTTTGCGGTGAACATGAAGGGCAGCATTGCCACCAACACCGTAACCCAGGAAATTGATCGGGTTAAGCGTGCGCCGGTGCTGATGCTGGACGATATCGGCGCTGAGTCGTGGAGTGCCTGGCTGCGCGACGATGTGCTCGGCGTCATTCTGCAGTACCGGATGCAGGAAGACCTGCCGACTTGCTTTAGCTCCAACAAAACGATGGACGAACTCGAAAACTTTTTTTTGCCGGCCGCGAGCAGGGGAATAGTGAGACCGTTAAAGCTCAGCGCATTATGCAGCGCATTCGGTTCCTGAGCCGGGAAATTGCCGTGGGTGGACGGAACCGGCGGCCACAGTAGGTGGCGGTGCGAAAGGGTAGGCCGGTGTGGAGATTCTGCCGCTAGTGCTGCTACATTGACGGCGAATGCTACAGCGCTCCCGCGTTAGTCGTGCGTATGAAAACGAGCTGCGCAGGCCCGAAAGCGACGCATAAGCTACTAACACCAAAAGGCCAAGTGCGGGCCTTTCGGCTATTACTGCTACCTTAACGGCGAATGCTACAACGCTCCCGCATTAGTCGTGCGTATGGAAACGAGCTACGCAGGCCAGAAGACGCCACATAAGCAACTCTAACCAAAAGGCCAAAACCGGGCCTTTCGGTTAGAGTTGCTTATGTTCTGTCTTCTAAACGGCCTGCACCGCTCTCTTAAATTGTTTGCCTTTCGTAAACATCTGTGTTTTAATACAAGTATCGAAGACGGAAGCAAAAAGGAACTGCAACTTCAGAGAGCACGATATTAGCTGGAACTCGTGCATGCAGGATCCGCACCACTTCTCGAGATCTGCCGCAAGGCCCTGAACTCTGGTTACGGGTGAACAAGTGGGCGCAGTGTCGTGCTGTGCCAAGCTGGGTGGAACCGCGAAGTGTATTCGTCCCTGATGTCATTAATGACGTCAGGGATTTTTTGTTCCCGCCAAAAAGAAAGGAAGAGTTACATATGTCTATTTCATTGAAGTTCCCAGATGGTAACGTTAAAAGCTTTGACGACGACGCAACCGTATTAACCGTTGCCCAGTCCATTAGCAACCCTTGGCAAGAAGGCCATCGCCGGTAAGCTGGACGGTCAATTCGTTGACCTTAACGCACCGCTCTCCCACGACGGCGCCATCGAAATTGTCACCAAAGATGGTGACGATGGCCTCGCCGTTCTGCGTAACACCGCCGCCTTTGTTCTGGCAGCCGCACTCGCCGACCTCAACCCTAAGATGCGCTTCGGTGAAGCCCACGCCGATGAGGATGGCTTCTACGTTGATACCGATCAGGATGGTGCCCAGATTTCCGTCGATGAACTGACCGCCGTCAAGGACAAGATGAAGGCCATCATCGCCGCTAGCGATCCCATCAAGTCCGTTAGCCTCAGTCAGGCTGACGCAGCCGCAAAATTCGGCGACGACCCATACCGTAGTCAGTTGGCCCAAGAAGCCGGCGACCCCATCGCTGCGCACCAGCTGGGCGACTTTGTTGGTTTCCAGGAGGGTGCCCTGTTACCTGACCTGAAGCCCCTCAAGCACTTTGCTCTGCTCAGTGTTGCCGGCGCCTACTGGAAGGTAAGTCTTCCAACCCAATGCTCCAACGGATTTACGGGACGGCGTACTACAAAGAAGCGACCTGGAAGCTGACGCCCAGCGTCGCCAGGAGGCCAAGGAGCGTGACCACCGTGTGATTGGCCGTGATTTGGACCTGTTCTTCGTTGACCCCAAAGTCGGTGCGGGTTTGCCATACTGGATGCCTAACGGTGCCACTATCCGTCGGACCATTGAGCGTTACGTCATCGACCGCGAAGTTGCTGCCGGTTACGAACACGTCTACACGCCAGTGCTAGCTAACCTGGACGTTTACAAGACGTCTGGTCACTGGCAGCACTACCGTGAGGACATGTTTCCACCAATGGACATGGGTGAAGGCGAAATGCTGGAACTGCGCCCGATGAACTGCCCAAGCCACATTCAGATTTACAAGCACCACATCCGCTCATACCGTGACCTGCCAATGCGGATTGCCGAACTGGGTATGATGCACCGTTACGAGAAGTCTGGTGCGCTATCCGGTCTGCAGCGTGTGCGTGAAATGACGCTGAACGACGGTCACACCTTTGTCGCTTTGGAACAGGTGCAGGACGAATTCAAGAAGATTTTGCAGCTGATTATGAGTGTGTACGCGGACTTCAACATCACGGACTACACGTTCCGTCTGTCCTACCGTGACCCAGCAAACACCGAGAAGTACTTCGACGACGATGAGATGTGGAACCGGAGCCAGAGCATGTTGAAGGGCGCCATGGATGACCTGGGCCTGGAGTACTACGAGGCTGAAGGCGAGGCAGCGTTCTACGGACCAAAGCTGGACATCCAGACCAAGACGGCTTTGGGTAACGATGAAACCATGTCCACCATCCAACTTGACTTCATGCTGCCAAAGCAGTTTGAACTCAGTTACGTTGGTGCCGATGGTGAAGAACACCGTCCCGTGATGATTCACCGTGGGATTGTCGGCACGATGGAACGGTTCATCGCTTACCTGACTGAAATCTATAAGGGTGCATTCCCAACATGGTTGGCTCCAACTCAGGTTGTAATGATTCCGGTGAACAACGATGCCCACCTCGACTACGTTAACGATGTGAAGGCTAAGCTGTTGGCTGAGGGCATCCGCGTGAAGGTTGACGACCGTAACGAAAAGATGGGTTACAAGATTCGCGAAGCCCAGACGCAGAAGGTACCGTACACAGTCGTTGTTGGTGATGACGAACTGGCATCAGCATCCGTGTCCGTTCGTCGCTACGGGGAGCAGGATTCGATGAGCCAGTCGGTCAACATGTTCATTTCGGCGATTGCGGCCGACGTAGCAACTACTCACGGACTGACGCCCGCGCCAATAATTAATCATGTGTTTTGTAATGCACAACAAAAATCGTCTAATTGACTGATTGTTCTATTAGCGCTTGCTAACATCATACTGATAGCATGTGCAAAGTTGCCCTAGCCTGTTATGGTAGGGCAATTTTTTTTACCTTAATTTACGCATCCTAAACAATACTTACAAGAAATAAGTTGTCGCCGTATACCACGGCGCGTATGCTTAAGATGTTCAAAGGAGGTGTTGGGGAACACCGGAATTCCCGCGAACCAGCTCGCCGGGGTGTGAGTTTAGGGGTGTTATTTATGAAAACTAAATATGCAGTTTTAGGTACAGTATCCTTAGTTGTCGCGTCGGTGGGGCTGTGGGTGGGTCATCCACAAGCTCATGCTGAGCAAGCAGTAACGGCTCGTGTGGGTCGCATTCAGCAACCTGAACCTACTGACAACTTACTGGCACACGCTTTGGTTCAAAGCGCGGCCCGTAAGCAGGACATTCAGCAGTCCGCTACCCAATCAGGTAATAAAGTGCAGGCTGGTGTTGCAACAACTAAGGCAGTCAATGAGGGTTCCGCAGCGACCGCCCCGGCCGGTCAAGCGAACACGAGCGCAACAGCGGCTGGTACCCAGGATAATCAGGTTAACGCGGGTGGGGGCGCCACCAGCACAACCAGTAGTACTACTAGCTCAACGACGCAGGTTACACAACCGACAACCACGCAAAGTCAGAGTGCAACCAGCGCACCGCAGCAAAGTAGTGCGGGTCCTAGCATCAGTTTTCTGGGCATCACGATGCCTGTAATTCAGGGCAACATGAGTGTCACAACGCTCCCGCTGGTAACCTGGTGGAGACATGGGGCGGCCAGACACGGCTATCCGTTAGTGATGGTCAGTCCACACACATTATTGGGCACAACACCTCCAGCTTTGGTGCTATTATCCAGCTGGGTATCGGTAGTGCCATCACCGTAACGGATGTGGATGGACAGGTACGGACGTACCACGTAACGAGTACGGCGGATGTCAACGACCAGGGCTACGATATTCACACTGGTCAAGACGCATGGAATCACATTGTTAGCGCGGGCCAAGGCGAGCAAATCGTTTTGCAGACCTGCCTCTCGGGTACCATTAACCGCCTAGTATGGGCCCGGTAATGAAAGATTTAGTAGTGAGTAACAATTAAACACCCGCGACGATTAATTACGGCTCTGTATACCACCTGAATTGGTGGATGCGGGGCCGTCTTTGTGTCCGGTAAAAATTTATGTTTTTAGTAAATTAGGATGATTGATAGGCTTTTGTACTCACGGTAGGCTCATCTAACTAGATTTTATGGTGTAAAATTGATACACTAGTATTAGTAAAAAGTGATGGTGACCAAAAGCAGTTAAAGAGGAGAAACTTATGCGCACAATCAAAACTAACGCCTGGTACCGGATGGGGTTCATCACGGTAGCGCTAGCGGTGATTGCGATGAGCATTAACATGTTCTTTGCCCCGCACGGTGTTGCCGCTGGTGGTTCAACCGGTATTGCAATTATTTTATACGAGGTTTGGCACGTGCCGGTGGCCATGAGCACCATGGTGATTAACGTGGCCTTATTGTTGTTGGCCTACTTTTTGGTGGACAGGTCAACCAGCATCCGGATATTATACGGAAGCCTCATGTTGCCGCTGATTATGGCGGTATTACCGATTACCAAAGTTGTGGAGGATAAGCTGCTGGCTATTCTTGTCGGTAGCGTCTTAATCGCGGTTGGCTTTGCCATGCTGTACATGGTGGATGCCTCTAGTGGTGGGACAACAGTTCCGCCACTGATTTTGAAGAAACACTTCGGTATTAAAACGGAAAATAGCCTGTTTGTAATTGATGTAGCCGTTTCATCATTAAACATTATTGTGTCGGGGTGGGAAGCGTTCATTTTGGCCGCATTCTCCCTGCTGATTACGCGGATGGTGATGAATTATATCGCTACGGGGTTGGACCGCAAGCGCATGCTCCACGTTGTGAGTGAACGGCAACTACCGACGATTATGCGGGCCATTGAATCCGTATATGGTGACTTGGTGACGACGGTTTTGGTGGCTGGTGATGACGAGGGTGATGGCCGGGACGTGCTGTTGGTTGTGACGGACCAACCCGAGTACAAAGACGTGGTCTTGCTGATCCACAAGCTGGATTCTCGGGCCCTCATTATCTCTGGTGAGGTCGCCGACGTCCATGATGGGCAGTAAGACAGTCTTATGGTGGCGGTTCTGACCGGTGGGGGTTCCATGGGCTACTGCGCCTTTGTGGACCACTCCACGGTGACCGCTGCTAGGGCGAAACCTCCAACCGCAAAAACCGCGGTTTCCGGTGCGACTTAGAGCCTGCCTGCCAAGCCCGGGCAGCCAGTCTCTAAGTTCGTCGCGCAGTACGTCACTCCGTTCCTACAGCGGCAAGCCCCAAACAGCGGTCACCGTTCCGGGTCCAGTCGTCTCCGCACCCCACGGCACCCCCAACGGCCAGAACCACACTTGCGCACGAATCTACTAATGAGCTGGTAATCGTCCACGACCGCATCAATAACTAGCCAGTCTGAATAACGTACGAGTACAGCACCAGGACACTTGAGATTAGAGCAATTGAAAAATCAAGAACGCACAGCCGAGGCTTCCAACAGCACACCTGACAGGAGCGGTGACTGCCATAGTAGCGTGAGGCCGCGTCGGTCGGCTTGGTGAGCGGAGGCGTGCGGGGGCGGAGCGGAAACCACCTACTACCACTCTGTATCGGGAACCCGTGGGTGGGCGTTGGGACGTAGGGCACGTAAGCCGCAGTCCCAACGCCCACCCGCGCGTTCAAGTCACCATGTTTCGCCCTCCGCTTCCTGCCGGTTACGAATAAGTTACGTTTGACATTGGTGGGCTTATCAGGTATGCTATTTTCTGTTGAGAAAAAGCAGAAGTTGCCCGCTTCTCGCCCAAGTCACTGACCTCTAGGCTCTAATGTACGGATATACATGGATGGCGGGACGCTTGTGTCTCGCTGTCTTTTTGTTTTTTTCTCGGTAAACTAAGTGGAGGTGAATCGTTATAGCTAAAGATATGATGGTTAACGATGGGATTCGTGCTCGCGAGGTACGTCTTATTGCCGAAAACGGTGACCAGCTGGGCGTACAGTCCAAGCAGGATGCCCTGAAGTTAGCAGACGATGCAAATTTGGATTTGGTTCTTGTCGCTGCGAAGGCTAAGCCACCAGTAGCACGGATCATGGATTACGGGAAGTTCCGCTTCGAAGAACAGAAGAAGGAACGCGAGTCCCGTAAGAAACAAAAGACCGTCAGCATCAAGGAAGTTCGTCTTAGTCCTGTGATTGAGGAGAACGACTTTAACACCAAGCTTAACAATGCCGTTAAGTTCCTGAAGAAGGGCGCCAAGGTGCGTGCTTCTGTCCGTTTCCGTGGTCGTGCAATCACGCATAAGGAAATTGGGCGTCAGGTCCTGGACCGGTTTGCGGAAGCCACGGCGGATATCGCCACGGTTGAAACACGCCCAAAGATGGACGGGCGGAGCATGTTCTTGATGCTCACCCCGAAGGTTGACCAGGACAACAAGTAGTAACACATATTTTTAGGAGGAAAAATCATGCCTAAGTTCAAAACTCACCGCGCTTCTGCCAAGCGTTTCAAGCGTACCGCTAGTGGTCTACTGAAGCGCGGCCACGCGTACACATCCCACCGTTTCCACGGTAAGACGAAGAAGCAGCGTCGTCAGTTGCGTAAGTCTGGCTTGGTATCGGCAAGTGACATGCGTCGTATCAAGAAGATGGTTTCCGGTATCAAGTAATTGTTCCGGCAATTACTGTTCGAAGTTCGTGATTTTTTTAGGAGGAATAAATTATGCCACGTGTTAAAGGTGGAACAGTTACTCGTAAGCGCCGTAAGAAGGTAATGAAGCTCGTTAAGGGTTACCGTGGTTCTAAGCACCGTTTGTTCAAGGCCGCTCACACCCAGTTGATGGTTTCTTACCGTTACGCATTCCGGGACC
The DNA here is from genome assembly GCF_001311175.1 of Lacticaseibacillus pantheris DSM 15945 = JCM 12539 = NBRC 106106. Lineage (GTDB taxonomy): Bacteria > Bacillota > Bacilli > Lactobacillales > Lactobacillaceae > Lacticaseibacillus > Lacticaseibacillus pantheris. The sequence goes on from NZ_BBAI01000020.1 coordinate 35,503, forward strand.
GTCGTGCAAAGAAGCGCGAATTCCGTTCAATGTGGATCGCTCGTATCAACGCCGCTGCGCGTATGAACGACATTTCTTACAGCAAGTTGATGCACGGCATGAAGGTCGCTGGTATCGACATGAACCGTAAGATGCTGTCCGAATTGGCCATCAACGATCCTGCCGGCTTCACGGCAGTTGCTGATGCTGCCAAGGCAGCCATCAAGTAATAGTACTTGAATAACGTTTTCCGGTCTAGCCGGTACGTTTACGCGTCCTCTTCGGAGGGCGCTTTTTTTAGTACCGTTGATCATCTTCAAAAAGCTCTGTGATTTTTAAGCGAATACTCGGATGTACTGCATAAACATTTGTATATATACAGTTTAAACCGGATGGGTTCCACTCCAAGCGGGGACGAATGAGGCTTGGCAATACGGCGTTTGTGCCCTTAAATAGAATTAAATTCACAAAACCACTTGCATTTTCAGGTATTCGCCGTATACTAAAAATATTCAGAAAAATGTATATTTGTTAGGAAAAGGTGATTGCTGTGCGAGTAGCGTTAGTGGGAGTAACCGGATATTCCGGCATGGTTTTGTACCAGATGTTAGCAGGACATCCGCATGTTGACGGGGTGGATCTTTACGGTCATAACCTCACGGAGCCAGTCGCATTGGCGTCGGCAGTGCCCCAATTTGTTGGGGCCACCGACGTCGTGCTGCAACCATACAGTGAGCAGGTGGTGATGGCTCAAGATGACGTCGTTTTCTTCGCTACCTCTGCCGGTGTGACCAGGACGGCCGCGGTACCGTACATTACGGCCGGCTTTCCCATGATTGACTTATCCGGGGATTTGCGGCTGAAGCAACCAGATCTATATACGCAGTGGTACCACAAACCGGCTGCGGCAAAGCAAATATTGGCCCAAACGCACTACGGATTATCCGATTTGCAAAGTAGCGCGGGTATGGCAGCTATTGCCAACCCGGGCTGCTATGCCACCGCGACCTTGCTGGGACTTGCGCCGCTGGTTCAATCCGGACTAATTATGACTGATAGCATTATTGTTGACGCTAAGTCCGGGACTTCGGGAGCGGGTAAACACCCCGGTGAGTTAACGCACTTTAGTCAGGCTAATGAGAACCTCCAAGTGTATAAGGTGAACCAGCACCAGCATATTCCGGAAATATTACAGCAGTTACAGGTTTGGGATCAATCCATTGCGGCCATTCAGTTTAATACCACGTTGCTACCTATTACGCGCGGTTGATGAGTACCATCTACGCGCGGGTATGGCCAGACGTCACGGCGGCCGCAATCGACGAGGCCTTTACTAGTACGTTTGCCGACGTGGCGGGTGTCCGCTATACCGGCGACCGGTTGCCGAACTTGAAGGAAGTCGTGGGGACGGATTATTGCGATGTGGGGGCTGTCTTTAACCCCACCACGGGCATGGTTATGGTAGTGAGCGTCATTGATAACCTCATCAAGGGTGCGGGCGGCCAGGCCATCCAAAATATGAACCAAATGTTTGGTTTTCCGGAAATGGCCGGAGAACCTGTCAACGTTATCTTGCCATAGGGGGATTAGCATGGAATATCAAGTTAGTACGGAGTTTCTTTGGCCACAGGGTTATTACGCGGACGGGGTGCACGCCGGGTTACGCAAGGTGAAGCCCGATATGGGGTGGCTAGTTTCCACCGTTCCGGCAGCGGCCGCTGGGACGTATACCACTAACCAGTTTCAGGCCGCCCCCACCCGCCAAACCAAGCAGCTCATCAGCACGAATCATGAACTCCAAGCGCTGATAATGAATAGCGCTTGTGCCAACGCAGTCACGGGCGCTAAGGGTGAGGAGAACGCAGTCACCATGCGCGAGTTGGCCGCGGCTAAACTCGACCTGCCTGTACATATGGTGGGGGTGGCTTCAACTGGTGTGATTGGTGAACAACTGCCAATGTCCGTTATCCAACACGGCATTGACTTATTGGCCCGCGAACAGGATTTAAGGGTCACTGAGGCCATCCTGACGACCGATAAGCACGCCAAAACTGCGAGTGTGACTTTGCCCATTGACGGGCAAACGGTAACTATTTCTGGATTTGCAAAGGGTTCCGGCATGATTCATCCCAAAATGGCAACCATGCTGGGGTTTGTGTTCACGGATGCGGCCATTGCGGGCCCACGGCTCCAAACTTTGATCAGTGAGTTAGTCGACACGACTTTTAACCAGATTACGGTTGATGGCGACACGTCAACTAACGATATGGTGGTTGCGCTGGCCAACGGCTGTGCGGCTAACACGCCATTAACCCCGGAACACCACGATTACGACAGCTTCAAGGCTGCTTTGCGCTACGTGCTGATGGTGTTGGCGCAGGATATCGCGGCTGACGGTGAGGGTGCAACCAAGTTGGTGGAGGTGAATGTTGCCGGGGCCGCTAACGCCGTGGAAGGGCAGCAGGCGGCCAAAGCGGTTGTGGGCTCTAACTTGGTGAAGGCGGCCGTCTTTGGCGCGGACCCGAACTGGGGACGTATTCTAGCCGCGATTGGGCAGACAGACGTGCAGGTCGATGTGCACGCTGTGGACGTCGCGATAAACGGCATTGCGGTGGTGGCGGCTGGTTTGGGCACTGACTTCGATGAGGGACAGGTGCAGGCCACGATGGCGGGCGACAAAGTTGTACTGGACGTTGATCTACATGTGGGTGATGCCACCGGACAGGCTTGGGGATGTGATCTGACCTATAAGTATGTGCAGATTAATGCGGCGTATAGGAGTTAGAGAGCGGAGCAGGCCGTTTAGAAAGCAGAGTATAAGTTACTATCACCGAAAGGCCCGTACTTGGCCTTTTGGTGATAGTAACTTATACGTCGCTTTCTGGCCTGCGCAGCTCGTTTTTATAAGCAAGACTAACGCGGAAGAGCTGTAGCATTTTCCGTAATCGAAGCGCGAGTGGGCTTGGCCTTTTGGTTAGAGCTGCTTATGTGTAGCCTTTCTGGCCTGGGCAGCTCGTTTTAGAGTTAGAGAGCGGAGCCCCGCGTTCAGAAACTGGAGCAAATTCGTACGTCAAGGAGGAAATTGCTAAATGACCGAAACCGTTGTAATCAAATTGGGTGGTAATGCCACCGAGCAACTGACACCGCAATTCTTTGACCAACTGGCCCGGTGGCGAGCTGCCGGCGTGCGTGTCCTCATGATTCATGGTGGCGGGCCACAAATTAACGCGTGGAGCGAACGCCTAGGCCTGACGGTGCACAAACGCGGCGGTATCCGTGTAACTGACGCGGACACGTTGGCCGTTACCCAGGCGGTGTTGCTGGGCGTGGTACAACCGGCTTTGTGCCTGACTTTGCATCAACACGGACTGCCGGTCATGGGGTTGAACACCACCGATAACGCATTGCTCACGGGGACGTTGCTTGACCAGCAGCTCTACGGTGCAGTGGGCAAAATCACTCAGGTTAATACGACTGTGTTGAACCGGGTATTAGCCGACTATGTGGGGGTGTTAGCGCCGCTCGCACAGACTAGTGATGGCACGATGTTGAACGTTAACGCCGACATGGCGGCAGTCGCCGTTGCGCGTGCACTGGGCGCCACCAGGTTAATGATGGTGACCGATGTTCCCGGTGTCATTGTGAACGGGACCACAGCCGCTACAATCGATCCACAGCAGGCCAGCCGCTGGGTGCAGCAACGAATTATCACTAGCGGCATGGAAGCCAAAATTAATGCGGCCATTGATTGTGTACACGCCGGCACGCAGGTGAACATTACGAATGATGTGACCCGTCCGGGGACGATGGTCTTGTCCGCTGCGATGTAAGGGGGATGGAAAGATGACAACGAGTTTGTTTAACAATTATGGCCGACTACCAATCGACCTGGTGGACGGTCACGACTGGTTTTTGGTTGACGACACGGGGCACGAGTACTTGGACTTTACGAGCGGTATCGGCGTCTGTAGCCTGGGCTATAGCAACGGTCCGGTGGTGAAGGCTGTCACCCAGCAAGCTGGGCGCGTTTGGCACACCTCCAATCTGTATGACAGTGCGTTGCAGGAAGAAGTTGCGGCGCTCCTGACGGCGCCTGATCAGCTGGCCTTTTTCTGTAATTCTGGAACGGAGGCTAACGAGGCGGCCTTCAAGTTGGCCCGTAAGGCTACCGGTCGAACCCAGGTTTTGGCGTTCAACAATGGTTTTCACGGTCGGACGTACGGTTCAATGTCGCTGACGGGTAATCCCGACATTCAGGCTGGGTATGCACCCCTTGTCCCCGACGTCACCTTTGCAGATTACAACAGTCCTGATGTCCTTACGGCGATTGGCCCCCACCTGGCCGCCGTGATTCTGGAAGTGATTCAGGGTGAGGGCGGGGTGATACCCGCTGATACTAAGTGGCTGCAGGCGGTAGGGGCGGAGTGCAAGCGTCAGGGTGTCCTGCTGATTGTTGACGAGGTGCAGACCGGCATTGGGCGAACCGGGACTAAGTTCGCGTACATGGCAGCGGGCTTAGACCCCGACATTGTGACGGTGGCTAAAGCTTTGGGTAACGGGTTACCCATCGGTGCGATGTTGGGCAAAACTGCGTTGGGTGACGCTTTTGGTCCCGGTGCCCACGGTTCCACCTTTGGGGGTAACAAAGTCGCGTTGGCTGCAGCGCGTGCCGTGCTGCAGCAACTGACCCCAACGATGTTGGCCGGCGTGCGAAGCAAGGCCGATACGCTGTGGAATGAGCTCGACACCGCCGTGGCTAATTTGTCTGTGGTGACGGGCGTGACGGGGCGTGGTTTGATGGTCGGCATTCATCTGAAAGCAGAGTTACCCGTGAACACGGTGCTGGCTAAACTGCGGCAGCAGGGAATGCTGGCGCTGTCCGCCAAGCATAATACTTTGCGGCTATTACCCCCGTTAATCATGTCGGAGGCCGACCTGGAGCGCGGCGTGGATATGATTCGTAACGCGATAATGTTCGCAACCAACGACTAATTGTCGTCGCGACCGTGGCATTTTTGTGCAAAGAGGGACGTGTTGTCGGTGCTCCCGTGATATCATGGTTCTATTAGAATGAATCTGGGGGAAACACAACATGGCACGCAAGCGCAAGACGCGAGTACGCAAAAGTCAGATTGGTGGGGTGCTGGCGGTAATTGTCATTGCCCTACTGGGGTTATACCGGACCGGCGCACTGGATGGTGTTATGGACCGCGTGGGCATTACCCAAAGCATTACCGCCAAGACTAGTGGCAATAACGCGGTTGACCAAGATGCGTACAAGCAACTTACTCAGCTCACCTTTAGTTCCGGATCGGCACCAGTTGTTCAGGTGAATGGCGGTAAGAGCACACTGACTGCCAGTACCTGGCAGAGCAGTCACATTGACTATGGCAACTTGGACCGGCTCAACCGCACAACTACGGCGACTGCGTATTTGAGTAAGGACAATCTGGGTAAAAGTGAGGGCCGTCCCAGTCAGGAGTGGACTCCCACCGGCTGGCATTATAATCGTAGTGGCCAGACGGAAATCTACAATCGTGGGCACCTGATTGCTTACACGTTAACCTTTAACATTAATAGTGATGGTAAGCACGAACAGGGGGCGGAGGGCAGTTCTGACAACCCGAAGAACCTGGCCACACAATCGGCGTACTCCAACCAGGTGCTGATGCAGATCTATGAGGGTAAAGTTCGCCAAGCGTTGGTTGACGGGAAACAGGTTATTTATCAGGTGACGACAGTTTTCCGCGGGGATGAATTAATGCCGCGGGGCTACTGGGCGCAGGCAATTTCAACTGATGGTACGGTGAATTTCAACGTGTATATTTATAACGTTCAGCCTGGCTATCAGTTTAATTATACTGACGGTAGCGCACAGGCGGATTCAGCCATGAAGGTTGATGAATCCGGTTTGGACAATTAGATTATTTGCAACAAACAAAATGCCGCAACGCGTGCAACTACCAGTAGGGGTTGGTAGTCGCACGCGTTGCGGCATTTGTTGTAATTTTGGCGCTTAATTAGTAAACTTCACCGTTCTTCTCGGCGCCATTAACGACTTTAGCGGGCAGCTTCAGGCCAATCTTTTTGGCTTCGGCTTTGTTGATTACGTAGTGGCCCTTAGTCACCATCTTGACTGGGTAGGTGGCAGGGTTCTTACCCTTCAGCACCTTGCCGGCCATCTTCCCGGCTTCTTCACCCAGCTTGAATTGGCTCACGGCGTATGCCGCCACGCCGCCGTCTTTGACCATCGTGTTGGCAGCAGGAATCACGGGTACCTTTTCATTGTTGGCAGTGTTCACGAGTGTTTTCATGGCCGCGGCGACACCATTATCTTGTGGGGCGTAGATGACGTCGGACTCGCTGGCCATCTTGCTAGCGACCTGTTGCATATCGTTGGTATTCGTAATCGAGTACAGCTTGTACTTCAGGCCTTCCTTCTTGCACAAGGCGGCCATTCGTTTGGCGTTGAAGGTGCCACCGTGGTCGGAAGTAGTGTAAATAATTCCGATTTGCTTAGGCTTTGGCACGATGGCTTGATCAGGTTGAGGTGTTGTTTAATTGGTGAATCGCCGGAGGTACCGGTGATGTTGCCACCGGGACGCTTGTTGGATTTCACCAGTTTCCCGCCAACGGGGTCGGTAATACCGGCCAAGATAACGGGGTGCTTGCCGTTTGCGGCGGTGGCCAATCCCTGAGCGGCAGCGGTAGCGATACCGACGGTCAGGTCGACGTTTTGACTTTCAAAGCGATCGCTCATGGTTTTGATGTTACTCTGGTCGCCCTGGGCGTTTTGGAAAACAATTTTGACTTTTTTTACCCTTGTAGCCCTCTTCGGCCAGTCCCTTGACTACACCTTTGTGGATTTCATCGAGGGCGGGGTGTTCAAGCTGTTGCAGGATGCCGACCTTGGGCACGCTAGCGGCTTTAACGGACTGGGCTTGGGGACCACGAACGCTGATCAGGGCGGCGGTGGCGAGGGTGGCAACGGTGAGTAGTGCGGTATAAATCTTCTTCATAAATATTTCCTCCATTGGTGGGGGTGGACACCCCACGAGCTGTGTGACTGGTTGAGTGGGTACAAAAAAAAGGGGCAAACCAGCAGTTACTCTGGTTTGCCCCTAGTTAGTTGGGCCGCCAAAGTCTGCCGCGGATTCCGCGGACAGGCTTGTGCGTATATCACACAAAAGTTGCCGGCGCGGATACAATCCTGTTTGCCAGGTTGTATCGTCCGAAACGAATACAACCGACTAGCGCCAGCTTTGCATGATTGGTTTAGTGAACTTTGTGTGAAAATACTCATTTTGGCGTCCTCCTCTGTCATTTGTTGGTGTAAGTATAGCCATGGAGTTTTAAGGTTGTCAAGGGGAAATTTGAGAGAGAGCGGAGCAGGCCGTTTAGAAAGCAGAGTATAAGGGTCCCAACCGAAAGGCCCGGTTTTGGCCTTTTGGTTGGGACCCCTTATACGTCGCTTTCTGGCCTGCGCAGCTCGTTTCCATACGCACGACTAACGCGGGATCGCTGTAGCATTCTCCGCGATTGAGCGCTAGTGGGCTTGGCCTTTTGGTTGGAGTACCTTATGTGGCGTCTTCTGACCCGCGCAGCTCGTTTTAATAAGCAAGGCTAACGCGGGAGCGCTGTAGTATTTTCGCGATTGAAGCGCTAGTGGGCTTGGCCATTTGGTTGGGACCCCTTATACGTCGCTTTCTGGCCTGCGCAGCTCGTTTTTATACGCACGAGTAAATCGGGCCCACTGCCGCATTCTCCAACACAGTAACAAGTCCGCGCAGCTCGTCTTCTGCCGTAAGTCAAGCGTTGTTCCCGGTATTATCATGTTTTTGGTTTTAATAAGTAAGACTAACGCGGGAGCGCTCTAGCATTCTCCGCAATAGCAACTCCATTGGCACTAGCATACGGCTAAAGCCATTTACAAGTCATCTCCCGTCCTAATCGTTAATCTTCTTCCAATTCCTCCGCCACGCAGACAATCTTCCCGGCCCCGTGGCGGGTGAGAATTAGCTCGTGGGCGGCGATAACACCGGCAAGGGTCATGGGCAACTTTGTGGCAATGGGTAGATGAAATCCGTTGTCATTTGCGCACGCAGAATTGAGCAGCGCAAACGCAGATGGTACGTTCGGACGGGGGCCCGCGCCCACCTGTAGGTAAGTTGCGTTAGGCTTGATGGTTTTATCGACCGTGCTAAACGCCACGCTCACGTACTGGCCATGCCGTTGTAACATCCGCACACCAATCCCGTGATCGTTGCCCCCGGCGCTGGCGTTCACCACGTAGTCCGCCTGGTCGGCAAAGCGGGCTCCCACATCTTCCAGATCGTAATGACCGATTTCACCTGGATTGAAGCTGGCTAGTGTTTCGTGATGATGGCTGTTAGCGATGGCGCTGGTTTTAAGGCCCAAGTACTGGGCAAACTGAAGTACAACGCTACCAACACCACCGGCCGCGCCAATCACCGCAATGGTTTTACCAGCCTCCGTCCGTAATAGGTCGGTGAGGATACTGTAGGCGACCACGGTAGATTGGGGCAGTCCAGCTGCCTCGGCAATTGAAATGGCGTCGGGGATATGCGCAACTTTGCTGGTGCTAGCCCGCACATACTCGCTGTATCCCCCAATGGGGCGGTAATTCATCACGCGGTCGCCCACAGCAAAGTCGCTGACGTTGGGACCGACAGCGGTAATCACGCCGGCAACGTCCACCCCTGGCACAATCGGAAAGTCGAGTGGGCGGTCCTTAGCGGCGGCGCCTGACCGCAACGTTGCGTCGTACGGGTTAATCCCGAATCCCAGCACGTGGATTTGTACCTGACCGTCGTGGGGTTCTGGTGTTGCGGCCTCGATGGTGGTAAATACCTCCGGACCGCCAAATTGGTTAAATCCAAACCGGTTCATGGCTACCTCCTCAATAATTTACGCAAGTGCACTAATGTTTGCTAAATCAAGAATTGCTTCTGGTCGGGTCAGAAAATGGTCGGCCTCGGTAAATCCTGCGAGGTTATGTGCCCCCCAGGTTGCCACGGCGAAGTCCACGTGGGCGGCTTTGGCGGCTTGCATGTCCGTTACAGTGTCCCCGATATACAAGGTGCGCCCGTGATTAGCAGGCAGTTCGGCCAGAGCACGCAGAATGGGATCGGGCGCCGGCTTGGGAGCGATGTCGCTCGCGTAGGTGACGATAGTGTCAAAGTAGTCGTTCAACCCGAACCACGTGAATTCATGCGCCAATTCGGAAGCCGTTTTGGCGGTAATGATACCCATCATGATGCCACGGTGTTGCAGGTGAGCTAGAGTCCGGCGCATATTGGCAAAGACATGGACCTGGGTCTGCCGTTCCTTGGTCAGTTCGGTCCACAACGAGGCTACCTTGTCCTGTTGCGCTGCTGTCAGGCCTAGAGCGGCCAAAGTTTGGTCGCTGGGGATGCCCAATGAGTAGGTTAATTCATCGTGGGTCTTGTGCATACCGACAGTTTGAACCAGCGCGTCCTGTAGCGCACCGATAATAACGTCTTCCGTGTCGATAATGGTGCCGTCGATGTCGAATAAAATGGTCGCATACATAAAAGGTACACCTCCTAGGGCGGTTTTTGAGTTACTGTAACCGCTTACTATCATCATAACCTATCGGACGCGCACCGCCAAGGCTTTCCGGTGGCAACGGCCTAAATTTGGTTAGATTGCGGTAATTGTTGTAGGAGGAGTGATTGTCCACAGACGGCAGCGTCGGATGGGGCGGCGAGAACGCGCGGGTGGAGTTTGGGGTTGCGATTTACGTGTCCTGCGCCGTGATTGCTTCACCCGCACGCTCCAGCCCGTTCCGGGTTTCCCACGGATTTTAGAGCCCGAAAAATGACGTGTATCC
>NZ_BBAI01000021.1 GCF_001311175.1 Lacticaseibacillus pantheris DSM 15945 = JCM 12539 = NBRC 106106
CTTTAGCACCTAATGTCACTTACGACTTACAGAATCAAATTGGCTAGACCGAGTGGTTTTCTCGGGCTACGGCAATTCGCGGTAGCCCGGCACGGGCGTGAGCGTGAGGCACGTAGCCGGTCGCGGGGCCCAGCCACTCAACCGGAACCACCGCGCCGGTACGACCAGCCACTACCAGTTCCACCACTTATCAGATCCGCCACCTAGGGCCAGCGTACCTATCCACCGGCCCCAATCACTGCTAAAATAGTATTCAGCACGAATAACGAGGAGAACGATATGCAATTTAAATTAATGGCCACGATGGCGGCCGGTCTTGAAGCCGTCACTGCGAAAGAACTGCAACAAATGGGTTACAAAACGCAAACCGAAAACGGTCGCGTCTACTTTGAGGGGGACGAGACAGACATTGTCCGCACCAACGTCTGGTTACGCTCGGCCGACCGCATCAAAATTATTCTCAAGCAGTTTAAAGCATTAACTTTTGATGGTCTTTTCGAAGGCGTGAAGAGTATCCCGTGGGCAGACTACCTGCCGCTCGACGCCGCATTCCCAGTTGCAGGCCGGGCCGTCCGGAGCAAGTTGCATTCTGAGCCCGACGTCCAGGCAATTACCAAAAAAAAGCGGTGGTGGAGAGCATGGCTACGACTTACCATCGACACAGCCGGTTGCCGAAACGGGCAACAAGTACCAACTGGAAGTATCAATTCTCAAGGACATTGCGACCATCACTATCGACACCACCGGTAGTAGCCTGTTTAAGCGTGGCTACCGTGTTGCCAAAGGTCCAGCGCCACTCAAAGAAAACTTCGCGGCAGCGCTAGTCCTGTTGACCAACTGGCACGCCGACATGCCATTTTACGATCCCACTACTGGTTCGGGTACGATCGCCATCGAAGCCGCGATGATTGCGCGGAACATGGCACCAGGGCGCACCCGCGACTTTGCTTTTAGTGGTTTTAGCTTCATGGATTCTCAGCTGCTCGACCAAGAACGCGAACGGGCGATGGCGGCCATTACTAACCCCACGTTGACCATGGTCGGAGGCGATATTAACCAGGAAATGATTGATATTGCGCGTGTCAACGCTCAAAATGCCGGGGTACTGCACGATATTCAGTTCAAGCAGGTTGCCGTTAAGGATTTCCGTACCGACCTGGAAGATGGCGTCATTATTGCCAACCCACCGTACGGGAAACGTCTTCAGGACGCCGATGCAGCACAAAAGATTGCTGAGGAAATGGGTGCCGTTTACGGACCGTTAACGAGCTGGAGCAAATACATTCTGTCCGGCGACGCCAACTTTGAACGTTACTACGGTCACAAGGCCACCAAGCGCCGTAAGCTCTATAACGGGGCCATGCGGGTGGACCTTTATCAGTACTGGGGACGCCGCCCACGACATTAAGTTGCGATATTACTGCTGGGGGCTTGCTTCTGAGTGGACAAATAGTAGAATGAAGCTAATCGCTATCTAATGCTAATTTAATTTTACGACGTGTCAGGAGGAAACAACATGGCTTTGAAGACCACTTACAAAGATGATTTATACATGACGGTGAACGGTGAATGGGAGCAGTCCGCGGTCATTCCGGATGATAAACCGGCCACTGGAGGTTTTACCGACCTCGCTGATGGTGTGGAGAAGAAGCTCATGGCCGACTTTGCCGCATTTCGTGATGGTCAGGAGAAAGCACCTAACCAGTACGTTCAGCGGGCGGTCGACCTCTACCGCGTGGCTGGCGATTACACCCGCCGCGACAAAGAGGGCATTACGCCATTGACACCACGTCTGGCCCGCATTGCGGCGTTAACGTCTGTTGATGACCTGAACGGACAGGCAGCTGAATGGGACCGTAACGGATTCCCATTACCATTTAACATTGCCGTTGAACCCGACATGAAGGACACCGCGAACAACGTGGTCTACCTCTACGCATTACCGACCATTTTGCCGGATACCACATACTATGCCGATGACAATCCGGCAAAGGAACAGTTGTTGGCTGCGTACCGAGAAATGGCAACCGGTCTGTTGCGGTTCACGGACCTTGATGCCGCTGCGCAGGCAGAAATGGTCGAGGCGGCCCTGCGTTTTGACGCCACTATCGCCGCACACGTTAAGAGCAACGAGGACAAAGCGGATTACCCCGCAATGTACAATCCAACTAGTCGCGCGGACGTCACGGCAAAAATGCGGCCGTTCGCCTGGGATCAATACCTGCAGGAACTGTTGCCGAGCGACCCTGACCAAATTATCGTAACGGATCCTGGTTTCCTGGACGCCTTTGCGACCATCTATAACAATGATACCTTCGCGGACTTTCGGGCGTGGGCTTACGTGAACGAGCTAATTGGCGATTCAACCTACCTTAGTGAAGAGTTACGCCAACTTGCTGGTACTTACCGGCGCAAGCTGACGGGGCTTCCGGCACTGCCCAATCAGGATAAATCGGCCTACCGGATTGCCAACAGCGCGTTCAGCGAACCGGTCGGTATCTACTACGGACGCAAATATTTCGGTGAAGAAGCAAAGGGTGACGTAATTCAGCTTGTTCAGCGCATGATTGCAACGTACAAGCAACGGATTGCCGATAACCCGTGGATGTCCCAGCCCACTAAGGACAAAGCCATCGTTAAGTTGAACACGATGGTGCTGAAAATGGCTATCCTGACAAGGTTAACGCCCGCTACGACCACTATCAGGTCGACCCCGATGCCAGCCTTCTGGAAAACATGCTCAATATTAACCGGGCTTCAACCGCCTATTCCATCGCGCAGTTGGACCAGCCGGTTGACCGGACTGAGTGGGGAATGCCCGGCCACCTAGTGAATGCTTGCTACGACCCTTCGCGTAACGACATTACGTTCCCAGCCGCAATTTTGCAGGCACCATTTTACAGTCTCAAGCAAACCGATTCCGAAAACTTCGGTGGGATTGGGGCCGTTATTGCCCACGAAATTACACACGGGTTCGACAACAACGGGGCTCAGTTTGATGAGTTTGGTAACCTGAAGAACTGGTGGCAGGATTCAGACTACAAGGAATTCAAACGGCTTACACAGGCCATGATTGACGAATTTAACGGCCGTGACTTTGCCGGTGGTAAGGTGAACGGTAAGCTCATCGTTAGCGAAAACATCGCCGATTTGGGTGGTATGGCCGCGGCTTTGGCAACCGCTCAACAGGACGAAGATGTCGACTTGCGGGCCTTCTTCACCAACTGGGGACGGATTTGGCGACAAAAAGACCGTCCGGAATATGCACAGCTGTTGCTAGCAAGCGACGTGCACGCACCAAATTACTTGCGTGCCAACGTTCAACCGCAAAACTTCGATGAATGGTATGCTACCTTCGACGTTCAGCCCGGAGACGGTATGTACCTCGACCCAGCGCGCCGGGTGGTTATCTGGTAAAGCCACACAAAAAAAATTGGTTCTTCACTTTCGGGTGGGGAGCCAATTTTTGCGTGGAGTAAAATTGCGTTGAAGAGTCATCAATAACGTTTGCCCACGGTGACTTGACACAAATATATTAATGGCAGTAATAAGGTGAAAAGATTTTTTTTGCATCTTTTGCAATTAAAATGGTCAAATATCGGAATTTTGGGTGGTTTTGTTTGGTGCGGGGCTACGGGCTTCGTATAATCGAATTAAAGATAGTTAGCGCTAGTGGCATAACCATTATGAGGATAACTAACATGCCAGCATACGAACTGTTTCTAAACCAAAAAGAACTGACCAAGCTTAATTTTTACCAGATGGTCATGGACTTGCCGCCGAACGAACGTACATGCTCGCGGTTTGCTGAACAGCAAGGGGTGAGTGTCACCACCATTTACCGTAATTGGCAAGCCATTACGACGGATTTGCATAAATTTATCCGCCCCAATGAGCAGCCACCCAAACTGTTGGAGCGTGTAGTGAACCGCCCGAGCACGATATTCCCGCCGCACGTTATGCCGTTTACCTAATGCGCCAATCGTTAGTGGGGGACTTTATCCGGTCCGTGTTGACTCAGCCTCAGCGGTCACTGGAAGATATCGCGGCGGCTCACGGTTTGAGTGCGGGCACAGCCGTCCGCCGGTTGCGTCCGCTGAGAAACTTCCTGGCCCATTTTAACGTCAACCTAACGTACTCGCCCATCGGGATTGAGGGCTACGAACCGGTTGTACGCCTGACACTCAGCCAGTTAATCTGGCAAATGGGTCAGGATGGGGCCACGTTGTTCCCATACGCGGAGAAACAGGCGCAGATGGTGACCAAGCAGTTACAAGACGCACGGTTAGTGGTTAAAAACTGCCCCTTTTTGCGCACACAAAACATGGTCGCCATCGCAATGTTGCGCAATCAACAAGAGCACACCATGCCCGCATTTCAGCCACTACACAAGGTCGTCCAGCTCACTGGTTATAGTGGGGTGGTGGGAGCGCGTCCGGGGTTTGTGGTCCGCAACCCGCATGACACGGCCCTCATTCATCTAGAAACGCTGTTGGTGGGCAACTTCCATAGTGAGGCTGATACCGATCTGCAACGCTTCGTTCAGTACCACAATAAATGTCGTTCGGCCTGCTGGCATTTGGTTACCGGAATTACCCAGCAGGCACGCACCTTAGTGGGCTACAGTAGTTCGCATCGCAACAAGGTCCTGGTGGGCAACATGTTGGCCGTCACCGTAGCAATTGACCTGATTGGCCATAATATCCCAACCTTTGACCCCATTGCTCTCGGGGGAAAACGCCCGACGTCCGACTCGCTGGAGCGGATGCTGAAACAGCTTTTCGCGACCCTACCGCCGTCAATGGGGCACTTCCGCTCATTAGCCAACACCATGATAATTCGGTATATTCCGCTACTCACGAGCGTCATTAACCTCGGTGTCCCCACGGTGGGCATTGCCCTCGATCCCGAACAGGAGCAACAGGTGTATTCCGCCATGATTGAAATTGCCCGTAGCGTGCCCAGCGTGCAAATTGTTAATAATGAACAGGACGCCGATATTGTGGTGACAACGAGATTAAGCGCGGACCCACACTATTTCACCCTCGCTCCGCAGAGCCGTTCATCATGGTTAGCGTTGGAAAAAAAAGGGTCCACGATGCGGTAGTTAAAAAAAAGTTCGCTAGCCAAGTGCCCCGAGATTGCATATACTGTTATCGAACGGGTGAGTATAAACATGAGCAAAAAGACAAAACAGATGGAACAAGCAGTCATCATTGACATGGACGTCACGTTAATCGCGTCAGCAGAACGTCACGTCCAGGGTCTAGAAGGTGGCGAGGCCGTACTAAATGCCGTCCTGAACGCAACCAAGAACGGACTCAGCGGGTTGGACGAACTATTCCACGATGGTGGGATGGTCCGCGAAGACGTCCGGGCAATCGCCACCGGCTTTTTACGCGACGCAACGGATTTGGAGGGGACGGCCCTTGAGGATCGCGTTGACCAATTAGTTACCGCTGCCCTTAAGTACCTGCGTACGCACCAAAACGATTTTAAGAACATTTAATTTCTACGGCAAAGGGCCGGACCATAGCGGTCCGGCCCTTTATCGTTAGAGTCCAATCAATCAATTAGCAAGACGCTTCTCCGCCGCGTGTAGACCGACTTGAGCGAGTTCATGAGCCCGCCGGTTGCTGTGATCGTTGCGCCAGGTCGGAATAACAAGCTTAATTTGGTCGGCTAACTGCACAATGGCAGTCACCTCCGCAGCAAAGTGCTTGGCGTACTGCTTGTCGAGAGCATCAACCACGATTTGGCTGTCGGTGATGAGAGTGACCTGCTCGTCCTGCCAGCCTGATTAATAACAGCCTCAAGCCCCAGTGCAGCAGCCCGAAACTCCGCCTGGTGGTTGGACATTACGGGCAGGGCCACGCTTTGTTCAACGGGCTCACCATGACCGACAATTAAAATACCGGCACCACTGGGGCCCGGGTTGCCTTTTGTGGCTGCGTCTGTGTACAATTTAAGCATTCAAAACTCCTTCAGGATGGAAAGTGATTCTTTGAAACATCAACTTGCATACCAGCCGGCACCCGTCGACTGCATTATCTTTTGGGGCCTCATTGTCTCTGGTTTTGGCCTGACCACCGTGGTACAACTAGAACTATTAGGGGTGTCACCCATCACGGTCACGATTGGCCTCATCACCTTTGCTTTTGCCGTTGTTCAACTACTGCGCTACCGCATCGTGGTCACCCCCACGAGCTTCAAACTGGGGCGCATGATGCCTGGCAACTCGATTACACTTAAACCGGAGGAGGTGACCATCCAGACCCGCGGGACGCACACGCTTACGCTCATCACGCAACGGTACGGCGAACTCACCATTTCTACGTGGCGCCGAGCTAGCACCGTGGCAACACAATTGCAACAATGGCTCAACCATAATAAATAAACCATCAAGTTGGAACGCAGTCAACTCACAGAGTGGAGGATTTTTTCTAGTGGAAGATATTGAAATTGCTCAGGAAAACGAAGCCAACAAAATCCAAACCATTACCGCCGTTGCGGGCGATATCGGTTTGGACCCAACCGATATTGAACAGTACGGTCCCTACAAAGCCAAAATTACCACCTCAGCGTTGGAACGACTCCGGCAACGTCCGCAGGGTAAACTAGTACTGGTGACAGCCATTAACCCTACACCAGCGGGCGAAGGGAAGTCGACCGTCGCCGTGGGTCTCGCCGACGCAATGCACCGCAAAGGTCAAAAGGCAGTGCTGGCGCTACGCGAACCTTCGTTAGGCCCCGTCATGGGAATGAAGGGTGGCGCTACTGGCGGGGGGTACGCACAAGTTGTACCCATGGCGGATATCAACCTGCACTTTACCGGCGACATGCACGCGCTCACCAGCGCAGTGAACACGCTGGCCGCGCTCATTGACAACCACCTACAGCAGGGCAACGCACTACATATCGATCCGCGGCGCATCCAGTGGAAGCGTGTCCTCGACATTAACGACCGGGCACTGCGCCACGTCACGGTTGGGCTGGGTGGCCCAACGTCCGGTGTGCCACGTGAAGATGGTTTCGACATTACGGTTGCCAGCGAACTCATGGCGGTGCTGTGTCTGGCCGAAGACCTTGGTGACCTCAAGGAACGGATTGCGCGGATTGTCATAGCTTACACATACGGCCGCGAGCCCGTGACCGTCGAGATGCTGGGCGTCACGGGGGCCATCACGATGTTGCTGAAAGACGCCATTAAGCCCAACCTCGTACAAACGCTCGAGCACACACCGGTCCTGATTCACGGGGGCCCCTTTGCCAATATCGCGCACGGTTGTAACTCCGTCGTTGCGACCCGTACCGCACTCGCGCTGGGGGACATCGCCATTACCGAAGCTGGTTTTGGTGCCGACCTGGGTGCGGAGAAGTTTCTGGACATCAAGGCTCCCGTACTGGGCAAGACGCCGGATGCGGCGGTCGTGGTCGCCACACTGCGGGCACTCAAGTATAACGGTGGGGTGGCGCTCAAGGACCTGCAGACGAGCAACCTGGATGCCATCCGCACCGGCTTTGCCAACCTGGAGCGGCACATTCACAACCTGCAGCGCTACGGTTTGCCGGTCGTGGTCGCCATCAACGCCTTTGCCACTGACGATCCCGCCGAAACCCAGTTGGTGCAGGACTGTGCGCCGACCAGGGGGTCAAGGCCGTCCCGGCGACCGTCTGGGCCGATGGTGCGCCGGTGGGGTGGAACTAGCTGAGGCGGTTACCGAAGCGCTCAGTGCCACCGAGCCATTCAAACCACTGTACCCCCAGGAGATGCCGGTGGAAGACAAGATTCAGACCGTCGTCCAGGGTATCTACGGCGGCCGGGACGTGGAGTACGCACGGAAGGCACAACTAGCACTCAAGACAATCAAAGCCAACGGGTGGGACCGCCTGCCAATTTGTATCGCCAAGACTCAATACTCATTTTCGGACGACCCGAAATTACTGGGGGCACCCACCGACTTTACCATCCACGTGAGCGATATCATCCCCAAGATTGGGCGGGCTTCCTGGTCGTTATGACCGGCACGGTGCTCACAATGCCAGGCTTGCCGAAGCACCCAGCGGCAAACGACATTGATATTGACGCGCAGGGGCACATTACCGGCCTGTTCTAGCTCGACAAAGCTGGAGTCGTAACTGCGGGTCAATACGGAAGTATGCTACAATCATTAACAGCCAAAGTATCCCGGTCGGGTTCACCCAGTGGTGGGTTCACGGCCGGGACTTTTTTATGTATTCAAGGGGGAAGTTAGATTGATTATTTACGCAATAATTGCCATCGCCATGATTGCCGTTGACCAACTCGTTAAAGCATGGGTAGTGGCGCACGTCGCTATTGGTGGCTACGCAGCGCTCATCCCCGGGGTGATCAGTATCACCCACATCAAAAACACCGGGGCAGCCTGGAGCATGTTTGAAGGCCAGCAATGGTTCTTCTACATCGTGACGGTCATCGCCCTGGCAGTGGTGGTGTGGTTGTGGCGTGATAGCAGCCACAAACCGCTGTACCGTACGGGGCTCACTTTGATTACCGCCGGTGCACTGGGCAACTTCATTGATCGGGTGCACCAACACTTTGTGACCGACATGTTTCAACTAGATTTCGTTAACTTTCCCATCTTCAACGTCGCGGACATGTGCCTCACTGTCGGCGTCATTCTAGTAGTGGTTTACGTTGTGCTGATTGACGGACGTGAGCAACGGGGGAGGGGTTAAGCAATGGATTTAACCATGACGGTCACCACTGAGCGCGGCCGAATTGATCGCGTCATCACGGACCATTTTGCTGACGTCACGCGGTCGCAGGCCGACAAGTGGCTCCACCTCGGCCTGGTGACAGTGAATGGGAAAACCGTAAAGGCCAGCTACAAAGTCGCGGAGGACGATCAGCTACTGATTGCCGCACCCGAGCCAACCGTGTTGAGCGCCCGGCCCCAGGATATTCCGTTGGACATCGTGTACGAAGACGACGATGTGCTTGTGGTGAACAAACCCCAGGGGATGGTGGTGCATCCCGCACCCGGTCACCCCGACGGTACGCTCGTTAACGGTTTGATGTACCACACGACGCTTTCGCCCATCAACGGCGTGCTGCGGCCGGGTATCGTCCACCGCATTGACAAGGACACTTCCGGCCTGCTGATGGTGGCCAAAACGGCGCTGGCCCACCAAGGGCTGGCCGCACAACTAAAGGACAAAACCACCACGCGTGAGTACCTAGCGATTGTCCACGGCAACATTAAGGAGGACACGGGGACGATTGACGCGCCGTTGGGCCGTGACCCCAAGGACCGCAAGAAACACGCTGTGGTTGCGGGGGGCCGGCACGCGGTGACCCACTTTGCCGTCGTTGAGCGTTTTGGCACGTACACGCTAGTGCGGTGCCGCCTGGAAACCGGCCGAACCCACCAAATTCGTGTCCACATGGCCTACATCAAACACCCGGTTGCGGGCGATCCGCTATACGGTCCCAAGCATACGTTACCGGGGAATGGCCAGTACCTCCATGCAGCTACGTTGGGCTTTACCCACCCAGTCACGGGTACGCCTGGAATTCGCGGCACCCTTGCCGGACTACTTTGAAGCGATGTTGGTACGATTACGCCGCGGGGACTTCAATTGAGCGTTTCAGACAATAATGTCCCGTTTTAATGTCCCGTTTTTCGTTAAATATGGACTTTAGTGGCGGTTCTGGCCGGTGGGAGTGCTGTAGGGTACTGCGACTTTGTGGACCGCTCCACGGTGACCGCTGCTAGGGCGAAACCTCCAACCGCAAAGACCGCGGTTTCCGGTGCTACTTAGAGCCTGTCTGCCAGATGCGGGCAGCCAGTCTCTAAGTTCGTCGCGCTGTACGTCACTGCGTTCCTACAGCGGCAAGCCCCTAACAGCGGTCACCGTTCCGGGTCCAGTCGTCTCCGTACCCTACAGCACTCCCACCAGCCAGAACCACATGAGCAAACAGTGTTACGAATGGATTTGATCCACATCAATCCCAGTGACATTACAACAAACAGAGTTTACTCACCGTTACGTTTCAAGACCACCCACAGTCCAAAATTAAGTTCCCAGAACGGATACTGACAATACTGGTATCCAAACTTACGAGAATAGTGAGATATTTACCATTCACTACTTCTGGGATCAGGTAGTCCGAGGTCGTAACGTACGAGCTATCGGGGACCTACGGGTGAACTTTGAGACGTAGCTGCAACAGTAGTGGTAGGCGGCGTCGGTCGAACCGGTGAGCGGAGGCGTGTGGGGTCGGAATGGTCACCACTGCAAGGGAACGCAGTCAGTTTGCGCTTTAGCGCTTACTGCCTGCTTCTCGCAGGAATGTCGCAGCCAGTCCGAGAGCTTCATTAGCATTGGTGACCATGGAGTACCCCACGAAAGCCGCAGCTCACCGGTTCGACCGACACCGCCGCCAGATACTACCGTAGCAATCACGGCGCAGCACGTAAGCCGCAACCCCAACCCCCGCCCGCGCGTTCGTAACCCCCCAGCCTAGACCAGCTGGGGGGTACCGCGGAGTAATTTCGATTAACGTTGACAATGGTGACCACCTACATTAGACTGAGTACAATTAAATATTGCCTTTAACTAAGTCCAGAGAGGCTTGGAAGGAATCGCGCCTCCGCGGAGGCAACTTGATGATTGCGTAACGCCTTCCGTCCATTCTCTGGACGGGGGCGTTTTTTTTGTGGCCGTAGGGGCGGGCAGCCGTCCCCGGTTACACCAAGGAGGAAATCGGTTATGACCAAAGAAGTCGTAGACGCTGTCACCATGCAGCGGGCACTAACCCGCATTACATACGAAATTATTGAGCGTAACAAGGGGTTACGCGACCTGGTATTTGTGGGTATCCAAACGCGGGGCGTGTACCTCGCCCAACGTCTCGCCACCCGCATGGAGCAATTGGAGGGCGTCACGGTACCAGTCGGATCGCTGGACATTAGCAACTACCGCGATGATCGCGAACCCGCCGGTAGCCAAACGAACGTGGACACGAGTGAGTTACCCGCGCACCTCAACGACCAGCACGTGATTTTAGTTGACGACGTACTCTACACCGGCCGGACAATTCGCGCGGCGTTAGACGCACTCATGACATACGGCCGACCACGCATGATCTCCTTGGCCGTTCTGGTCGACCGCGGACACCGTGAGCTACCCATCCGGCCCGACTTTGTGGGGAAAAACATCCCCACAGCACAGGATGAGCAAATCAAAGTCAGCGTGAGTGAAATTGACGGTCAGGACAACATCACCATTAGTAGCGGCAAGGAGGCCCACCATGAGTAAGCAAAACCCTAACGACGGCATTGTACTTGGCATTCACGACCGCCCCGGCTTCGGCCAGTGGGTGGGCTTATCCATTCAGCACTTATTCGCCATGTTCGGCTCCACGGTGCTCGTTCCGTTGATGGTCGGGCTTGACCCGTCCATCGCGTTGTTCAGTAGTGGGGTGGGCACCTGATGTACATCCTCATTACCCGGGGCAAAATTCCAGCGTACATGGGGAGCTCGTTCAGTTTCATCACCATGATGGAGTCCCTGATGAAGGGTGCCGGATACCCGGCAATTGCCCAGGGTGTTGTGGCCGTCGGCGTAGTATACTTAGTGGTGGCGTTAATCGTCAACTTTGCCGGTAGCGCCTGGATTGACCGCGCGTTACCGCCAGTTGTGGTCGGCCCCATCGTGATGGTGATTGGCCTGTCGCTGGCCACCACGGCTGCCACCGACGCCACCATGCGCACCACGGCGAGCGGGGCGAGTGTGTACGACATTCGCTACTTTGCGGTTGCATGATTACTTTGGCACTCACCATCATCTACAACATGTTCCTCAAACGTTTTATCAGCTTACTCCCGATTTTGCTGGGCATCGTGAGCGGGTATATCGTCGCCATCTTCTTTGGCCTCGTGGATTTCAGTACCGTGGCTAAAGCTGGTTGGTTCAGCTTGCCACACTTCCAAGTCCCGTTCCTAACGTACCACCCGCAATTTTACTGGGGAGCAATTCTATCGATGGCGCCCATCGCCTTTGTCACCATGACCGAACACATGGGCCACATCATGGTGCTCAACAAGCTGACCAACCAGAACTTCTTTAAGGATCCCGGCCTCAACCACACGTTAGCGGGGGACGGGACGGCTTCAATCATTGCCGGTTTGGTCGGCGGGCCAGCCGTGACTTCTTACGGTGAAAACATCGGTGTTATCGCCATGACCAAGGTACAAAGCGTCTGGGTCTTGGGTGGTGCCGGCTTCTTCGCCATCGTCTTCGCCTTCATCGGCAAGCTATCGGCCCTGATTGAATCCATCCCCGGGCCAGTAATTGGCGGGATTAGCTTCCTGCTGTTCGGGGTCATCGCCAGCAACGGTCTGCGCGTGTTGATTGACAACCGCGTTGACTTTAACCGCAAGCGCAACCTCATGATTGCGTCCACCATCCTGGTTATCGGGATTGGTGGGGCCAGTCTCCAATTCGGCGGGTACACGTTCTCCGGATTGGCGGTTGCCACGGTGCTGGGTATCCTGCTAAACTTTGTGCTACCGGCTAAGGCCGCTAACGAAGAATAAACTTTCAAAGGGGTGAACCCCATGCAACGCTATCTCATACTCGAAGACGGTACCGCATTTGCCGGCACCGGCTTTGGTGCGTCCATCGTGTCTTCAGGCGAATTAGTCATCCAAACGGGAATGACTGGCTACCAGGAGACCATTACGGACAAAGTGAACACCGGGTGTATTATCGCCTTCACGGTGCCAACCGTCGGGCTCGTGGGCGTAAACCGGGATAATTACGAAAGCATTGATCCCTCCATTCGCGGAGTGGTGGTCAACGAACTGGCACACGTAACGGCTCACCAGGGTGGTAAAATGTCGCTCGCGGACTTTCTCGACCAGCTCGGGATTCCCGGCATCACCCAAATTGACGTCCGGGCACTGCGGCGACATATTGATGCAACCGGGCCGCAGAAAGCCAGCATCGTGGACGCGGCCGACGAACACGCCTTTGACCAACTACGGGCGCTGGTACTGCCCCACAATCAAGTTCAGCAGGTATCGACTGAACGCCCGTACCCATCACCAGGGACCGGTCGGAACATCGTGGTGGTCGACTTTGGCTTGAAGCACAGCCTGCTACGTGAGTTTGCGGTGCGCGATTGCAACCTGACCATTGTCCCTGCAACCACCACGGCCGAACGGATCCTGAACCTGGATCCCGATGGTGTGGTGCTCAGTGACGGCCCCGGAGACCCCGAGGATAGCCAGGGTGCGCTACCGATGATTAGTGGTATCCAGGAACACCTACCGTTACTTAGCATCGGACTAGGGTACGAGCTATTCGCCATGGCCAACGGCGCCACCACCAAGCGTTTGGCGCACGAACACCACGGACTCAACTTTGCCGTCCGGGAAGTCGCCACCGGGCGGATTGACATTACTTCGCACGATCACAGTTTCACCGTCGATCCGGCCAGCCTCGAACATAACGAAGAACTGTTGATTACGCACCTCAACATTCTCGATCAAACGGTTGAAGCCTACGCCACCGCCGCTTTCCGGCATACGGGGTGCAGTTTCAGCCGGAGGGGGCACCGGGCAGTAACGATGCTGACCACGTTCTGACTGAGTTCATGGAGTTAATTGACGCCGAGAAGGACAAAGCGGGGAAGGAGGCGACGCGGTATGAGTAAAACGGTCCAGAGTATTCTGGTTATTGGGACCGGCCCAGTCGGTTCAGCCCAGCCCACTTCATTTCCGGCGGCTGTTGCCACCGCGTGTCAGGTACTAACCGCAGCCGGCAAGGACGTAACGCTGGTCACCAGCGATCCTAACGCCCCGCGGGACAACCACATCGCCGGTCGTATCTTCGTCGCACCGTTAACCGTTGACTTTATCAGCCAGGTAATTCGCCGTGAACGTCCGGACGCCATCCTCGGGACCATTGGCGGCCAAAGTGCCGTGCATATTCTGCGCCAGGTCCAGCAGAGTGGCCTGCTTCGTCAGCTTCACATCCCCGTACTCGATACTAACGACAGTATCCTGAACACGCTGGAAGACGGCGAGGCTTTCCGCCACTTTTTGGGGGAACAGCATTTACCAAACCCTGAATCAACGTACATTAAGTCGGATAACCAGGCCACTGACGTTGCGGATAAAATCGGCTACCCCGTATTAATGCGTCGGGGGGCTAACCGGGGGATCGCCAACAATGCGGACGAACTGCGCCAGTTGATCAGTAATACCGACCACTGGGGCCGGTTACGGATTGAGCGGGCCATTAACGGTCTGAAAGCGGTGGAGTGCGTCCTCGTTCGGGACAACAACAATACCAAGCTACTGATCGGAACCACCGAAAACTTTGATCCGGTGGGGGTCAACCCGGCGAACACCATTGTATTGTCGCCGGCCCAAACCATTACGGACCACGAACGCAACGTGTTACGCGCCGCGGCTTTCCGTGTGCTCGACGCGTTGGACATTCGTGGTACCGCCACGTTCTCCTTTGCCCTCGACGACACGTCGGCCGACTGGTACCTACTCAAAGTCCGGGTGGGGACCACGTGGGCGACGGAACTCACCCAGACCGCGACGGCCTATCCCATTACCGAGGTGTCCACACAAATTGCGCTGGGTCGCAACGTGGATGAAATCGAAATTGGGGCGGGTGTGCCAGCCGTTATCGAGCCCACCCAGGACGCCATCATGACCCGGTTCCCCCAGTTTGGTGAGGACCACCTCAACGGCGCGACGCTCGGGCCACAACTAGTAGCGAGCGGCGCAATCTTGGGAGCGGGAGCGAACGCTGAGAGCGCCATCCTGGAGGGATTACGCATCCAGCTCGGCGCAAAGCTGACGGCGGACGTCGTACCCGCCACCATTACCAATTGGGATGACGGGGAGCTGACCCAGCACATTATTCGGGCCAACGCGTTGCGGTTACCCACTATCTGGTCCGCCTTTGACCGGGGGTACACCCTCGACGAACTAGTGGAATTATCCCGTATTAACGTGGGGTTGCTGGCCATCGTGCAACACTTGTCGCAGTTGCACCAGCAGCTCACGAGTCACCCCGGCGACCTAGACTTGCTACGGGAGGCGAAGCGGTACGGCATTACCGACGCGGCAATTGCTAACCGCTGGGACATGACCACTGACCAAGTAGCCGCGTTACGCGCCGAACTCGCCATTCAGCCGACGTTTAAGGCCATTGATGGCGGCGGCCAAATCATCAACGCCTCCCGGTCATACTACAGTAGCTTTGGTGACGAAAGTGAACCGCGGGTAGGTACCAAGCCGCGAGTTGTCATCGTTACACCGACCAGCACACACCTATGGCTTAATGAGGCGCAGGGTGCTGTCACCGCTGCTTTGGCAGACGCCATTACGCAGGCTGGCTACGCGCCAGTCATGATTACCAACAGCACGGTTAAGCAAAACGTAGCGGGCGTCCGGCGGTACCTAGCCACCGGCAGCACCGAGGAAATCCTGACGATCATCCACCACGAGGACCCCATTGGCGTTATCTGCCAGGCTAGTGGTAACGACGGAGCCGCGCTGGCAGGGCGGCTCCGTGCCGCGGGCATGAACGTACTGGGTAGCAACGCCGACTCCGTTACCACCTTTGACCAATCCAAAGCTGGTGCGGCCGTCGCGGGTGAGTCGGACAGCGACTGGGAAGTTAGCCTTGACTTCACGGCTAGCATCGCACCTGGTAACACGCACCTGGCCGTGGACGCGTTGAGCGACGGCGAAACCGTGGCCGTCCTCGGCGTGATTAACAGTTTGGAACACAACGCGGACGTTGCCGGCACGGTGCTAGCAGTCACGCCGCCACGCAAAGGGGTGGCCGCACTCACACGACGCGTCACGGCCATTACGGTCAACCTGGCCAAGATGTACGGCCTGATTGGCTTTGTGCACACGGAGTTCGTGGTGAACGGTCACCAAATCATCGTGCGCCGCGTTGCACCCACGGTTAACGCCACCGTACCGTTCCTAGCCAAGACGACTACCGTTGACTTTGGTTCATTGGCGGCGCACGTGTACCTGGGCAACAAGCTGGCTGACTTGGGTATCGCGTCCGGACAACTGGCCCAGGCTGACGGGGTGCACGTACTGTTGCCGGTTTACCGCCAGGGCTTGCCCGCACCGGATACCGACAGGCCCGAAATGGTGCAAACGGGTGTGGTCATGGGCAGCGATACCGCGCTGGGCAAAGCATTGATCAAGGCGTTTGCTGCGGCACACCAACCGTTACCGGACCACGGGCCCATTTTGCTCGACCTCGCCGACGACAAAGCCAGCGCGTTGGCCGGGCGGTTGCGGGCGCAAGGTTTCCAGATTCAGCCTGACGGGACCCGCATCACGCGAGCCAACGTTCGGCTCGTTATCACCGATTCGCCCAGCGCAGCTGTTAGGGCACAAGCGACTGCCCGGACAATTCCAATCATCAACAGCGTCTGTGCGGACGCCATGTTACGGGTCTATGAAGCCCGGGCGTTCTCGCTCGAACCACTACCACCAGTTAGTTGGTAATATTATTTACACACAAATACCCGCTCAATCTCCATAAGGACATTGGGCGGGTATTTGTGTACTAGCTAGACTTTACATGGTCGGTTGTTGCCGCAGTTTATCCACCAGCTCGGTGGTTGGGGTCACACTCAGTGTCCGTTGGCCCGTGTAGATGACAAAACCGGGCTTGCTGCCATTTGGCTTGCGAATCCGTTTGACGGGGATGTAATCCACCGGTACGTTGGCCGATTGCCGCGCCTTAGAAAAGTAGGCGGCTAAGGACGCGGCCTCGGTGAGCGTGCGTGCACTCGGGTCGTTAGACTTGACGATGACGTGAGAGCCGGGGATGTCCTTCGCGTGCAGCCAAACATCGTCCTTGGCCGCGCTATGCAGGGTTAGCTGCTCGTTTTGCAGGTTATTCTTACCCACCAGGATGGCGGTGCCATCACTGGCCCAGAATCTTTCAGGTGGAGCCACTTTGGGCTGCCGTTGCTTCTTAGCTTTGCGCTGGAGCCGAATGTAGCCGGCATTGGTGAGTTCAGTCTGAATATCCACCAGGTCTTGCGGGGCAGCAATCTCCACCATGGCCTGGACACCCTGCAGGTACTCAAGCTCGGCCTGCGCCTCAGCCATCTGCTCGTGCACGTGGCTCACGGCTTTGCGTAGCTTTTGATACCGTGTGAAGTACTTTTGCGCGTTCTGGTTAGGCCCTAATTCCGGGGCCAACGCGATTTTGATGGGGCGCATGTCGTCGTAAAAGTTAGGTAACTCGACCGAGTTTGCGCCACGGGGAACGTCGCGCAAATACGTGGTTAAAACCTCACCACGGATACGCAACTCGTCCGCCCGGTCACTTTCATCTAACGTGTGCTGCAATTTCTTGAGCTTCTTGGTTAGCCGCTCGGTATTGGTTCGTAATACGCGAATGAGCTTGCTCCCGACTTCCTGCACGCGGGCTCGTTCAGCGCGTTGGGCGTAAAAGGCGTCTAGGAGGGCCGATAGCGTGGGGTACGCGTGGGCGTCGCCGTCAACCGTTCGCAGCGGTGTGGCAGCAAACTGTGGCTTCTGAGCGTCAATCAGCACTGGCTCTGGGTGGTTAAAGGCATCAATCAGACCGTCCCAAGCAGCTTGTGGGAGGCCGTGTTGTAATCGGGTCGCCATTTCGACGGCCGCGTCACGCCCAAAGCCTTGGAACCGGGACTGGATGGCTTTAGCCAGTGCGCCAGTATCCGAACCTGCCTGTTCCACCAACGGGGTGTAGTCTGCTGGTTGCGCCGTGAACGGATCCAGTTTATCTTGATAAGGAGGATCAACGTACTCCGCTCCCGGGAGCAGAATCCGGAACCGGTTTTCATCCGGATGCACGTGGCGAATAAGCTCCAAAATTTTGTGGGTCCGTTGGTCAACCAGAATGACGTTACTGTGGCGACCCATTAATTCAACCACCAGTCGTAGGGAGACGGAGTCACCGAGTTCATCACGTGTGGCAAAGTCAAAGTAAATAATCCGGTCGGCGCGACCTGCTGAATGTCGGTAAGCGTTGCGGCAGCGAGGTACTTGCGCATTGCCATTGTGAATGGCGTGGGCACTTTGGGGTTGGCAAAGGGGATGGTAGTAATCTGTACCCGCGCAATTCAGGATTGGCTGAGAGCAACAGGGTTTGCGTTTTACGGTTAGCACGAATACTGAGCATCAATTCGTAAGGGTAGGGTTGTGAGATTTTCATCACCCGACCAGATTGTAGTTCGCCCTGCAGTTCGCGCACCATCGCGTGGGTAAATAATCCGTCAAAGGACATGGTGTGACCTCCTTAATTAGCTCATTTCATTGTACTAGTAGTTTCACCATGGTGCAAAAATATGTTCGTATTGATGGGAAATACGGACACGAATGCCGGCAGGGTTTTCAGAAAAATGCTGTTGGTGATTGTGCACCACGGTTGTCAATCGCCCGCGGGTGGAAAATAGCCTTAACATTGGTTCTGTGTTATAGTACTTGGGTATAATTTTGAAGGAGCTGGTCCACGTTATGAAAATTGCAATTGTGACCGATAGTACTGCTTATCTTTCCGATGAAGAAGTACGGGCCAACAATATCACCGTCGTACCCATTCCCGTAATCCTGGACGGACAGGTATACGACGAGGGGAAGGACATTACCCCAGCAGAATACTACACCAAGTTACGTTCCGCCAAAACGTTTCCCAGTACCAGCCAGCCGCCGGTAGGTGAGATGATTCACCTTTACGAAAACCTAAGGAATGAAGCTACGAAAAGGTTATTAGCATTCACTTGGCCAACACCATTTCCGGTTTTCAGCAAACTCTACGTACAATTGCACCCGAGATTGACGGACTAGAGGTCACCGTATACGACTCCCAAATTACCGTTAAACTCATGGGTTGGTTGGTACTTGAGGCAGCGCACATGGTCGAAGCGGGTGCTGACGTGCCCGCAATTATTGAACGCTTGGACGACTTGCGTGCATCGATGGGCGAATACTTCATCGTTAACGACTTACAAAATCTGGTCCGTGGTGGGCGGTTATCCAACGCGGCCGGTTTTATCGGCGGCATGCTAAAAATCAAGCCATTATTAACGTTCGACGATGAATCGCACAAAATTGTGGCGATTGAAAAGATTCGGTCGTTAAAGAAGGCGTACGCGCGTGCGGAAACCTTATTCCAGGAAGAGCTGGACCAAATCGACTATCCGGTCCGCGGTCTGGTGATTCACGCCAACGATCCCGATGCCGCCGCCAAGTGGCAAGCAGACCTCACGGAAAAGTTCCCCGAAGTACCCTTTGAAACCTCTTATTTTGGGCCAGTAATCGGCACCCATTTAGGCGAAAAGGCCATCGCAATTGCATGGATGAAGGACTTTACCAAAGCGTAGTGCCGCAACCAAAGGCGATTTAATTGCACCATTTAATTCTGCAATTATTATATTGTATAATGTAGACGCTGAGTGAGCGTCTATTTTTATGCTTTCAAAATTTTCGAATTAGAAGGGATACACACTATGCTGAAACGTCCTCAAACAACTGGTCAGGTATTGAGTAGCCAAAGCGTCTATAACGGACCCATTTTCAAAGTTTTGCAACAAACAATTAAAACTCCCGATGGCCTCACCGTCCATCGTGACCTAGTGGAACATGGTGAAGCAGTAGTCATGCTGGCCATGACGGCCGACCGACAGCAAGTACTCGTTAACCAGGAATACCGGGTGGGCCTCAATGGTGAGGCGATTGCGCTGCCAGCGGGCCTGATTGATCCAGGCGAGGATCCGGTGACCGCAGCCAAACGGGAACTAGCCGAAGAGACGGGGTATATTGCATCAGATTTACGACCGTTCACAAGCATGATGGCGTCTGAAGCTTTACCAATGAACGTATTACTGCCGTGATGGCTACAATTGATCCTAATCAGCGGACAGAACGCCACTTTGACCAAGACGAATTCGTCACTACAAACCTGGTGCCGTTTACGGACCTCGTGACGGCCGTACGTGACGGCGAAGTGACCTCAGCACAAACAATCGCTGCCGTCAGTTATTACTTGGCCTTTATTGCGTCAGCCCAATAGCGATGGTAATCGCA
This sequence comes from Lacticaseibacillus pantheris DSM 15945 = JCM 12539 = NBRC 106106, assembly GCF_001311175.1. Classification (GTDB taxonomy): domain Bacteria; phylum Bacillota; class Bacilli; order Lactobacillales; family Lactobacillaceae; genus Lacticaseibacillus; species Lacticaseibacillus pantheris. Next base: position 20,127 of record NZ_BBAI01000021.1, read on the forward strand.
GAAAAACTCCACGAGGATGCGCTATGAACATTAAACAAACAATTAGCAACGATGAGCTACGGGTCAAAATATTCAAAGCGTTGGCAGACGAAAGCCGGTTAGCAATTGTTCGTTTGCTCCACGGTGTGGGTCACGAGATGGATTCCACATCAATTGGTGAGCAACTGGGCATCAGCAAGTCAACCTTGTCGTACCACTTAAAGCTACTCCGTGAAGCCGGATTGACAACGACACGACGTGCAGCGCAGACCCGGTATGTGGGCATTAACAGCCAAGTTTTTACCGCGGTGTTGCCAGGGTTTCTGGGCACATTGTAGTCATATACGGTAGCCATACGCGATTTGCCGGTACCAGCAGTTCCTCACGCACAAACTGGGCTAGTGGGGGGGGCTTGCTGCGGATTGGTAATAATCGTTTAATTCTAGTTTACATAATATATATTATCCGAAGAAAACACAACGGAAGATTATTAAAGGCTGGCGCGCAGATTCGCCCGCCAACCGCGCCAACATCTTTCAGTCCCACTAACTAAGATTGCTCGCAACTAACCCAGGCGCACTGCTCAGTTTAAAATGCTGCATGATTCAAGCTTCAATGCATCCTGCCAAACACCGAGTATTATTTTCCCACGTATGTACCTGTCTAAATTACCGATTTACGCCAGTGCTAATCAAAGTGATTGCATTCGTCTGGTTGACCAGTCCACGGACCAATACCGTCGAAATCACCCCAAAATCGTCCTCTCAGACTCGAAATTCAGCGATACACGTCACTACTAATTCACGTTTGGTTCGAGCTACAAATTCATTATTAAAACACCTGCACATATCGGCTTGCATGAGCGGGTCTCGGTCACTGACGCTATATACCAATTACCGCCGTAACGTGATTATGACCAACAAAATCGCGATTTCGCAATAAATACATAACGCGATTCAACAGGCACATGGCTGACATCATAAGTCTTTAGTCTGCCAACATCCTTCTGCTGGGTGTAATTCGCGTTTTTTTTCAGTTTAATTCGCTAAGTTTAAAACCTGATGACTGACAAACTAATCAACATGGTTCCCGCAATGGCGGCGTTATTCGTTCGTTAGCTTTTCGTTGGCTTAATGACTTCTATGATCACCAGCAAAGACCAAATTGTATTGTAAACAGATAGGTCACTATAAAATTACAGGGTAACAACCAACCTTTGCCTCCACGGGCAGTGAACACCCCACCTACCCCACCCTATACCAAAAGCAAGGGTGGGTTAAATAAGTTACCTATAACCCACGCGTTGGTTGCCCACGCTAATATCTATCCGCAAAAAAAATAGCGCCCCACAAAGAGAACGCTACTTTGCAAACTTAATCGTTTTAGCCGTTGTATGCAGCCGTCAATGGTGGTACAACTTGCTTCTTACGGGAAACCACACCCGGAAGTGCAATCCGCCCCTGGTCATCAAACTGCTTGCCAAACGCAGCTTCAACCTTACTGTGGTCACCTACAGCAAAGCCAACCGAGTCACTGTTCAGGATGTCCGTCGCAATAACCAAGAACAGGTCGTAACCCTCTTTGTCAGCTTCAGCCTTCATTGCGTCCTCAATCCCCGCCTGACGGTCGTAAACTTCTGACAGGTCCACGGTGTTAACCTGGTCGATACGCACGTGGGTGCCGTTCATATCAAAGCTCTTGGCGTCACCATCAATGAGATCCTGGTCAGTACGAGCGCTGAGGTTGGTCCCAGCCTTCAGCATCTGCAGCCCGTATTCCTCCAGGTCAACACCAGCAATCTTCTGCAGTTCTGCAAAGATGCGCCGGTCTTCATCGGTGGTCGTGGGGCTCTTCAGCAACAACGTGTCAGAAATCAAGCCAGAAGCCATCAACCCAGCAATCTGTGGCTGATTTCAAAACCGGCTTCTTTGTACATGTGGTAGATAACCGAGTTGCAACTACCTAAAGTTTCTAGACGCATGTTCAGCGGTGCGGCCGTCTCAAAGTTGGCTACTCGGTGGTGATCCACCACGTACTCAATTGTGACCTGGTCACGGTCCGGCACGGACTGCTGGGCTTCGTTGTGGTCAACCAGCATCACCGTATCCGTCTCGTTAGCGGCGGTCTTAATTACGCGTGGTGCTGCCTGCTTAAAGTAGTCCAGTGCGAACTGTGTTTCTGCACTAGGCGTCCCCAGTGCTACGGCTTCAACGTCAGTGTTGCCGTTCTGACGCTGGTACTCGGCGAAGGTAATGGCACAAGTAATGGCGTCTGTATCAGGACTTTGGTGCCCGAAAATCAAAGTTGTCATGAAAGCGTTGCTCCTTTGTGTTTAATCAATGGCGTGTGCTACCTTTTATAGTCTACCACGCGTTGCACTGATACGAGCGAAGTAATCCTTCTCATCCAAATATTCTTTGAACTGGTCCAGGAATCCGGCAATTCGTGGAATCTGGTCCTTCCCGCGTCGGTAAACGAAGCTGAGTTCAAAGTGAATACCAGGCTTAAACTGAGATGCTTCCGCTTCAATATCGTCCTTGTGGGCACCGTAAAAGCTAGATGGCAACGCCGTGTTCACGTGCGTCATGTTCGAGAACTTAGCCAACTGGTATGGCGTCGTGAAGCGTGCCACCGGATCGGGCATGGTGACTAACTGGTTCTTGTACGTCTCGCCTAACAGGTGGGACAAGAAATAGTCGGACGGGTATGAAACCCACGGATAATTGGCAGTTTGCTCAAAGCTGATGCGCTTCTTACCCTCCAGCTTGGCACCATGGTGTAGGTAGAGTAATTCTTCATCGAAAATTTTCCGGGATTCGTACGGCTTCCAGTTCTTAATCGAATCATCTGGCAGGTACATCACGGCCAAATCAATCCGGTTGTTCTCGAGACTCTCCCAAATTTCACGCCGGGTCATCAGGCGGAAAGTAACGGTGATATCTGGGTGCTTTTCATAATACTGCGCAATGAAGTCGGTAAACACGGCATCCTCAATTGATGACAAGAACCCAATTGAGATTTCCCCGGAGTTGGCACTAGTAGTCCGTTGGATTTCGTCCGTCGCGTTGTTCATGACCTCATAGATTTCCTGGGCAGCCGTCAACATCGTGGCCCCAGCGTCTGAAAGGTGCAATTTTTTTTACCAACGGAGAAAAACAATGGTGCACCCACCGATTGTTCCAGCTTCTTAATCTGCTGGGTCAACGCTGGCTGGGTAATTCCCAGTAATTGGGCTGCCTGCGTGTAGTTCATCGAATCTGCTAACTGCATGAAATATGCCAAAGTCTTGGCTGAGAACAACGAATCGTGATTTGTAGCCATAAGCAATCTCCTCTAGTTTAGTTGAGCTTTCACCGACGACCAGTGGCAGCAAAACGCGTTTCCAACCGCCCTCTGTGCATCCTACTTGGCTCTAATTTATGCTCTAATAGTTAGAATAAGTTATCGGGCCGCCAAAAACAATAGTTTCTGATTATTTTCTTATAATTTTTTTTGCCACGCCCGTTATACCTGCACCAAATAGAAAGCGTTCGCAATGCCTATGTGCAAATAAAAACCGCCGACACCAATTTGTCGACGGTTCGTTTTGTCAATCACGGTCGTGGTTTCGCCCACAACAAATTCTCATCATTATTAGCGCTACTCCGCGGTGTCATCATCACCGGTAGTTGCATCCAAGTGTGGTACCACTGCGACTGGCGTACCGACCATATCCGTATCGATAATGAATGATCCGTTACTATAACGGTCACTCAGCGGGTGGTCCATCGGTTTGATGTTAGTTTGCGTCCCCTGGTCTGTCGTCACGTCCAGAGTCATCCCACTCGCCAACAAGACCATTGCCACGATGCGGTGCGGTTCCTTCTTCAGTTCGCGCAAAATTTGCAGTCCCCGCTTGGCACGACTGGTTACTGGTACTTCGCTGACGCGCATCCGTTTGAACGCCCCACGTTGTGTGAGAATGCCCACCGTCGCCCCATCAGGGTTATCGAGCACGGCAAAGTTAGCAACGGCATCATCGGGTTTGAGATTAATAAGCTTCACACCCGCCGCCCGCGCGCCGCTAACCGGAACTTCGTCCAGTGCAAAGGTTAACCCATAGCCAATCTTGGTGGCAACAAAGACGTACAGCTCCTGCGCACCGGCGGCGTTAAAGTACACGTCCGTAACGGTGGCCGCCGCCTCTTTGAGTTTAATGGCCACAATGGGTTTGCTCTTATACGTCCGGGTTGGCTGTAATTCCGCCAGTAACGTTTGCTTAATGTACCCGTCGCTGGTCCCGATGGTGAACGCACCGTCGCCGTCCAGCTTATCAAAGGCGTACACCGCCAGTACTTGCTCATCCGCCGCCAAGCCCACAGTCTGGCTCAGGTGCTCACCCGAGTCCTTCCACTTGGTGTCGGCCAGTTCGTGTACCTGGCGGTAAATCATGTTGCCCTTGGTAGTGAAAATGTACAGGTGCGTCAGGGTGGACAGCTGCGCCGCATAAACGGGTGCGTCCTCGTCCTTCAAGCCGTTAACCTCCGGACTAACCGCCTGAAAACTACGCAAGCTACTCCGCTTAACGTAGCCATCACGTGATACCTGCACCATCACTTGCTCATCCGCAACCAACACGGTCGTATCCACCTCAAGTGTCTCCACCTGGGCCTCAATTTCCGTCAGCCGGTCGGAACCGTAAGTCTTGCCAATGGCCTGCAATTCGTCGGTAATTACCTTGTCGCGGACCGCCGGTTTATTAATGATGTCCTGTTGCCGAGCAATTGTTTTGGCCAGCTCGGCCGCTTCCGCCTCAAGGGCAGTCACGTCCGTGTTGGTTAAACGGTACAGCTGCAGGGACACAATGGCCTCCGCTTGCGCCACGGTGAAATCGTACTCCTTCACCAGGTTGTTCTTGGCGTCAGCTTTGTCCTTACTACCGCGGATGGTCTTAATAACCTGATCCAGGATGGACAGGGCCTTGATTAACCCCTCGACGATGTGCGCCCGCGCCTGGGCCTTAGCTAAATCGTACTGGGCGCGCCGGACTACCACGTCGCGACGGTGTTCCAGATACGCTGCCAGCAAGGGCTTTAGCCCCAGTTGTCGCGGCTGGAGGTCGGCGATGACCACCATGTTGAAGTTGTAGGACACCTGCAAATCGGTGTTCTTGAAGAGGTACGTCTGGATACCTTCAGCATTGGCGTCCTTCTTTAGTTCAATGACCACAGACAGTCCGAAACGGTCGCTTTCATCCCGGACTTCAGCAATGCCGTCAACCTTCTTGTTCACGCGCAGCTCGTCAATTCGCTTAACCAACTCAGCTTTGTTGACTTCGTACGGGAGCTCCGTCACGACGATCTGCTGGCGGTGACCTCGCATCTCCTCAATGTGAGTCTTGGACCGCACCACAATTTTGCCCCGGCCCGTTTCGTACGCCTGGCGAATGCCGGCCAGACCCTGCACAATGCCACCGGTAGGAAAATCGGGACCCTTGACCTTGGTCATTAGATCGTCCAGCGTTGCGTCTGATTTTGCATCAGGATGAGCAACGCATCGATAACTTCGCGGAGGTTGTGCGGCGGTATTTCGGTTGCGTAACCAGCTGAAATACCGGTCGAGCCGTTCACCAGCAAGTTAGGAAAGGCAGCCGGTAAAACGGTGGGTTCCTGCTCGGTATCATCAAAGTTCAACACCATATCCACGGTGTCCTTATCGATATCCTTCAGCAGTTCGCCCGAAATCTTAGATAGGCGGGCTTCCGTGTACCGCATTGCGGCCGGCGGATCACCATCCATCGAACCGTTATTACCGTGCATCTCCACGAGGGGTACACGTAACTTCCAGTCCTGTGACAAGCGAACCATGGCCTCGTAGATTGAGCTATCACCATGAGGGTGGAAATTACCCATGACGTTCCCGACGGACTTAGCCGACTTCCGGAACCCGTGATCATAGGTGTTGCCATCCTTATTCATGGCAAAGAGGATCCGGCGTTGCACGGGCTTTAACCCGTCGCGCACGTCGGGCAGCGCCCGCTCCTGAATAATGGATTTGGAGTACCGGCCATAGCGGTCACCCATAATGTCTTCAAGCGTTAATTCTTGAACGTTATTGGCCATAACTCACTACTTTCCTTTCCGCTTATTGAGTTGCTTCTTGATGGTCTGCTTCCCAAACTGCATATCGGCGTGGTCAGTATCGGACTCCAGGATGGAACCCTCATCGTCCAACGTGAACTTCACGTTGTGCTCAATCCACTCACGCGGGGCTCAACCCGGTCACCCATGAGCGTAGTCACCCGACGCTCAGCCAGAGCTGCATCATCGATGCGTACCCGAATCAGTGTCCGCGTTTCTGGGTTCATGGTCGTCTCCCACAACTGGTCGGCGTTCATTTCCCCCAGACCTTTGAACCGGGTCAGACTGTAGCCCTTGCCCATTTTCTTAGCCTCGGACTCCAGCTCCTCGTCGGTCCACGCGTACTGGATGCGTGTTTTATCACGCACACCTTTGGACAACCGGTACAACGGCGGTAGCGCAATGTACACCTTGCCGGCTTCGATCAGCGGCCGCATGTAGCGGTAGAAGAACGTCAGTAGCAAAATCTGGATGTGCGCGCCGTCATCATCGGCATCGGTCATGATAATAACCTTGTCGTAGTTGGAACTGTCGACCTCAAAGTCGCTCCCGACACCGGCACCGACCGTGTAAATGATCGTGTTAATTTCGGCATTCTTCACGATATCGTCCAGGCGCGCTTCTGGGTGTTGAGCACCTTACCACGGAGCGGCAAAATCGCCTGGAAACGCCGGTCACGACCCTGCTTGGCCGACCCACCGGCAGAATCACCCTCGACCAGGAACAGCTCATTCTTGGCGGCATTCTTACTCTGTGCCGGCGTAAGCTTCCCCGATAGGAGGCCCTGATCCTTTTTGCGTTTCTTGCCGTTACGGGACTCATCCCGGGCCTTGCGGGCAGCGTTACGTGCCTCACGCGCCCGGACAGCTTCTTGACCAGCTCCTGGGCGGCATCCCCGCCTCCATGAGCCAGTAACTGAGCTGCTCGGCCACCACGTTTTCAACTACAGGGCGGGCTTCCGGGCTCCCCAGTTTGGCCTTGGTCTGGCCTTCAAACTGGAGGAGTTCCTCCGGCACGCGGATCGCCAGGACGCCGGCGAGCCCTTCACGGACGTCGCTACCCTCCAGGTTCTTATCTCGCTTCTTCAGCAGCCCCACCTTACGGGCAAAGTCGTTGAAGGCGCGGGTCATCCCCGCACGCATCCCCGCTTCGTGCGTCCCACCATCCGGTGTCCGCACGTTGTTAACGAACGACAGAATGTTTTCGGAGTATCCGTCGTTGTACTGTCCGGCAAAGTCGACCACGATGCCTTCTTTGTCACCCTCAAAGTGCATGACCTGTGACATCGTGTCCTTACCTTCGTTGAGGTACTCCACGAAGCTCTTCAGCCCCTCCGGATAGTGGTATTCCTCCACCCGGGGTTCATCAGGACGCTCATCAGTCAACGTAATCTTGATGTCCTTCAGCAGGAAGGCCGACTCACGCAGGCGTTCAGCTAGGGTATCAAAGCTGTAGGTAGTAGTCTGAAAAATGGTCGGGTCGGGTTTGAACGTGATGGTGGTCCCGTTAGGTTCGTTCACCTTACCCAGTTTTTGCAAACCGTTACCGTCTGGGTGCCCGCCGTTAATAAACGTCTCGGTGTAGGCGCGTTTGTCACGCACCACGCGCACCGTGAGCGACTCACTGAGGGCGTTCACGACGGAAGAACCGACACCATGCAGACCCCCACTAGTCTTGTAACTGTCCTGGGAGAACTTACCACCTGCGTGCAGCACGGTGAGGATAACCTCAATTGTTGGTCGGCCACTGGCGTGCGTACCCGTAGGCATCCCCCGTCCGTGGTCCACAACGGTAATACTGTTATCTGGGTGAATGGTGACGGCAATAATGTCTCCATAACCGGCCAGCGCTTCATCCACCGCGTTATCTACAATTTCGTAGACCAGGTGGTGCAGCCCACGGGCATCGGTCGAACCGATGTACATCCCGGGACGCTTGCGCACGGCTTCAAGGCCCTCGAGAACTTGAATCGACGAATCGTTATAAGCATCTACTGGTTTCGCCATAAATCGACAACCTTTCCTTTTACACAATAATGTTACTTTACACCACTAAGGCAACCCACTCCAAATATTTCGGTAGCGAAAGTATGTTCGTATTGACCAATTAATTCTACCCGGGTGCCCCAAGACTGTCAAAATAAATTCTATCCGTTACACCCGGCGCGGTGCGCTCACTATGCAAACATGCTAAAATGTTAGCTTGAAAGGAGTGGCGATATGCTACTTGTATTAGCGTTTATTCTCTCATACTTATTGGGTTCGATCCCCTCGGGCGTGTGGATCGGTCAAGCACTATACCATAAGGACGTCCGTACCGCCGGCAGCCATAACATTGGGACGACCAACGTCTACCGGGTGCTCGGCCCTGTAGCCGGCACCATCGTCCTGGCCATGGATATCCTCAAGGGAACGCTCGGGGCGAGCTTACCCGTCATGTTTGGTTACCACCAGCACTGGCTCATTCTGGTGTGTGGTGTTGCCGCCGTGGTGGGTCATACCGCCAGCATCTTTATCGGCTTCAAAGGTGGCAAAGCGGTCGCAACCAGTGCGGGAATTTTGTTAGCATATAACCCCGGCTTCTTCCTGATTGCCTCCGCCCTCTTCGTTTCATTCATTCTGTTGACGTCGATGGTCAGCATCGCCAGTACGTCCGCCATTACCATCGTGACGTTCATTAGCTGGTTTGGCTACCATGATCCGTTGCTCACCACCATTGCGGGGGTGCTGACGGTGGTCTTCTTTATCCGGCACCGGGCCAACTTTGCCCGCATTCGGGCCGGTAAGGAAAACCTGGTTCCGTTTGGCCTGTACTACTGGTACCGACAGCGACACCAGTAAGTGCTGCCCGCACATACACATTACTCCAAGCAAAAGCCGCGGCGTTGAACCGCGGCTTTTGTGCGCCTATGACTAGAATGTCTTAATCGTGTATCCCTGGACAAAGGTGCCACCTGGAGCCAAGCGGTTGATGCCGCGCTTCTCCGTCAGCTCGCCCGAAGCGTCTGGCGCGTCCGCAATGCCCCACCACGGTTCAATGCAGCAGAAGTTGCCAGGAACTGGGTAGTTGGACCAAATGCCGACGTATGGCGCGTCACTGACCGTCAGGGCCACCCCGTGACCACCTTTGCTCGACTTCAGGCTCATCGTCGTTTCTTCACCATTCAACTCGTAAATCAACGCATCGTCCTTAAAGAGCTCGTGGGACAACGCTTGCTGACCAACCTCCTGCTCGTCACGTTGGGCGTAATCAGCATACTTTCCGTCCAGGGGGATGTGGGTACGGGTTTCTGCTGGGTCAAACGTCAGCGTGTATTCATCGTAAGCCGACTCTGCGTCTAACGGCAGGCTAAACGCCGGGTGGGCACCAATACTGAAATAGAGTTCATCGTCGTGGCTAGGATTGTTCACGCTGTAGCCCACTTCCAGGCTGTTACCGGCCAGCCGGTAACTCAGCACCAGCCGAAAGGCAAAGGGAAACTTCGCCCGTGACTCGGCGGTGTCGGTTAGCACTAACTCAACGGCGTTGTCTTCTTGACGGAGCACCTCGAAGTCCATATCGCGAGCAAAGCCGTGGCGGGTCATGTGGTACGTCTGGCCCTGATAATGATACTCATCATCCTTGAGCGCCCCAACAATCGGGAATAATACTGGTGCGTGACGTGCCCATACCTGCGGGTCAGCCTGCCACATGTACTCCGTGCCGTCGTCGCCCTTAAGACTGGACAACTCCGCGCCGTGTAAGTTAATTTCCGCCTGTAAGTGTTCGTTTGCAATCGTAACCATCAAAAATTTCCCCCTACCAAAGTGTTTTACAAAATGTACTTGCTCATATCGTCATCAGCCGCAATGTCGCCCACCTTATCCTGGACGTATTGTTCGGTGATGGTAATGGCACCCATCTGCATGTCCGGACCCTCGTACAGGATGTCCTCCAGCAGCTTTTCCAAGATGGTCGCCAACCGCCGCGCACCGATATTTTCCTGGGTGGTGTTCACCGTAGCCGCAATGTGCGCCACTGTCTGGACGGCTTCCTGGGTAAAGGTGACCTTAACCCCGTCGGCACCGATGAGCGCCATGTACTGCTTGGTCAGCGCGTTATCGGGTTCGGTCAAAATCCGGACAAAGTCGGTCTCAGTCAGGTCGGACAATTCCACGCGGATTGGGAACCGGCCTTGCAGTTCGGCAATCAGGTCGCTCGGCTTGGCTTCCGCAAAGGCACCAGAACCGATGAACAGGATGTGGTCAGTACTGATCATCCGTACTTGGTGTTGACCTGGGACCCTTCGACAATCGGCAGAATATCGCGCTGGACACCTTCGCGGGATACCTCACCGCTACCATTCTTAGTGCCCTTGGCAATTTTGTCAATTTCATCAATGAAGATGATGCCTGAGTTCTCCGCCCGCCGGATAGCCGCTGCGTAAATATCGGCGTGGTTCACCAGCTTGGAGGATTCCTCGCGAATAAAGGCTTCGCGGGCCTCGCGGACGGACATGGTGCGTTCCACCTTCTGCTTGGGCATCATGCTACCCAGTGCCTGGCCCAGATCAATGCCCATCTGGCCGTACATATCGTTCATACCACCATTGGCCTTCTTTTCATCAGCCACGGCCACGGTCAATTCACGGTCTTCCAGCAGGCCTTTGTCCAACTGCTCCGCTACCGAGAGGCGCTCGTCGCGAATCTGGTCGGTCACTTCGCCATCGTCCTCATCGTTATTCGACGTTTCGTTATTCTGAATGCTGTTGAGCATGGACATCAGGTCCGCCATGTTGTTCTGACGTTTTTCCTTCTTGATGCCCGGTACCAATAGTTTGACCAGTCGCTTGTTGGCCGCCTCTTCAGCACGACCACGCACCTGGGCGTACTGCGCGGTTTCTTCCATCTGGACGGCAACATCAACGAGGTCCCGCACCATGGATTCCACATCACGACCCACGTAGCCGACCTCTGTAAACTTAGTGGCCTCAACCTTCACGAGGGGCGCATCCACACTTTGGCCAGGCGCCGGGCAATCTCGGTCTTCCCAACCCCAGTCGGTCCGATCATCAAGAGGTTCTTCGGCGTAATATCCTGCTGCATCTTCGGGCTCAACTTCATGCGGCGTTCCCGGTTATACAGGGCCACCGCCACGGCCCGCTTCGCTTCATCCTGACCAATCACGTACTGGTCCAACTGGGCGACAATTTGTTTCGGTGTTAAATCACTCATGGGCGCCTCCTATAGTTCGCTAACCTTAATGTTTGAGTTGGTGAAAATATCGATGCTGCTGGCGATGCCCACCGCCTCTTTGGCAATCGCACCCGCGTCCATCTCCGTGTGACGGAGTAGGGCTACGGCCGCGGCTGGGCAAAGTTGCCGCCGCTACCGATGGCAAGGACGTCCTCATCGGGGGCAATCACCTCACCGTTACCGGAGATCAGCAACAGCTCCTTACCGTCCATCGCAATCAGCATGGCCTCCAGCTTCTGCATCGTGGGGTCCTTACGCCAGTCCTGGGCCAAAGCCACGGCTGAGCGCTGTAAGTTACCCTGGAACAGTTCCAGTTTCTTTTCAAACCAATCCTGCAGGGTGACCGCATCAGCGACACCACCAGCAAAACCAACCACGACTTTGCCACCATAGATTGGGCGGATTTTCTCCGCGGTCCCCTTCATGATGACCTTCTCGCCACCGGTGACCTGGCCGTCCCCGGCAATCGCCGTGTGCCCGTTACGTCGTACTGCTGCAATTGTTGTCATTAATTTGCTCCTTAATATCCGTTGTTGACCATCAATTCGGTGATGGTGTGTACATCATAACTGTGACACTCTGTCATAACATCGTACTAAAGTATGATTCTGCTACTTATGCTCAGGAAAATACTTCTGGTAGTCCGCCACCAGGTGCGCCGTCGTGACGTGCGTATAGATCTGCGTGGTCGATAGACTACTGTGGCCTAACAGTTCCTGTACGGTCCGTAAATCAGCGCCGTGATTAAGCATATGCGTCGCAAAGCTGTGCCGCAGCATGTGGGGATGAATCTTCGTAGTCAGGCTGGTACGCTCCACCACGCGGTCCAGAATGTACTCAATGCCGCGAGCGGTAATGGGATTGCCGTGTTGGTTCAAAAACATGCGGTTAGTCCACAGTCCACTCACCGCCATCAAATCTGCCCGTACAGTATCAACGTACTGCTGGAGCGCCGCAGCGGCCTGGTCGCCAAAGAGGACGTAGCGGTCCTTGTTGCCCTTACCGTGAACGAGGATGGCGTGCATCTTAATGTCCACCTGCTCCACTGTCAGGTTAGCCACTTCGCTCACCCGCATCCCCGTATCGTACAACACTTCGAGTAGTGCGCGGTCGCGAATGTCGGCGGGTTCAGACCCACTAACCGCCTTAAATAGCTGCTCAATTTCGGGCTCGTAGAAAAACTGGGGAAGGCGGCGGTGACCCTTTTTGGTCTCAACCATGGCAAAGGGGTCATGGTCAGCGCGCCCCACCCGCATCATGTAGCGGTAAAAACTCCGCAGGCTGCTGAGCTTACGCGCGGTAGTTGCGCGGCTGTAATGGTGGTCGTTCATGTCAGTCATAAAGGCCGCCACGGTCACGGTATCGACTTTGTCGTACCCATCAAAGCCGCCGCTCTCCTCACAAAACTGGCGGAACGCAGCCACGTCATCGTGGTAGGCCCGCTGGGTGGCGGGCGAATAGTGGCGCTCAACCTTCAGGTAGTTGATAAATTCGTCTAGTGGCTCCATCGGCTCACCTCCGTCCCAATTATCCTATCACAGTTAGTGCGAATGCGCTTACGTAAATACTGACAAAGCGGAAATTCATGCCGGACAACAAAGGCGACCAGTCATAATTGGCGGCTTCGTAAAAACGATGCACATCGACGCCCGCCAGGCTTCTGACCGATTGGGGTTATGGTGAGCAACCCGCCCTACAAACGTGGACCACAATGCAGCTCCCTGGACCTAAACCAATAAGGCTGATATTCCTAAGTACAGGAATATCAGCCTTATTACGTTAGTGCTCGGGAGCTAACCGCATCGTGGTCCACTCTCATATGCGTTGCTTATTTTTGAATTGCTTCTTCGTAATCGCCGTTCGGGCAGACGACCTGCACACCGCCGCGGCTACGCTTCTCCACGAGGAAGTGGCCATCCTTCGGGCAATTACGCCCGACTGGCTTATCCCACGAGACAAAGTCGCAGTCAGGGTACCGGGAACAACCAAAGAACGTCCGGTTACGCTTGCTCTTGCGTTCAACCACCTGACCGATACCACACTTAGGACAAATCACGCCAATTTCCTTGACGATGGCCTTAGTGTTGCGACAATCAGGGAAGCGGGAACAGGCGTAGAACTTACCGTAACGGCCCATTTTGATCACCATGGGCGCGCCACAGATGTCACAGTTAAACCCTGCCGGCTCATCCTTGAGCTGAATCTTTTCGATGCCCTCTTCGGCGTGATCCACTTCCTTGGCGAATGGCTTGTAGAACTGGTCGATAACCTTAACCCAGTTTTCCTCACCCGTTTCGATGGCATCCAACTCGCCTTCGACGTTGGCCGTGAACTTAATGTCCACCACGTCGGGGAAAAATTCCACGATTAGCGAGTTAACGATTTCGCCGAGTTCCGTTGGTTCAAAGCGGCGGGCGCTCAGCTTCACGTAGTACCGCTTCTGGATGGTTTCAATCGTTGGGGCGTAGGTTGACGGTCGGCCCACACCGTTTTCTTCCAGCGCCTTAACGAGGTTGGCTTCAGAATACCGTGCTGGTGGCTGCGTAAAGTGCTGCGCCGGGTCGGTTTTAGTCAACGTGACGCTGTCGCCCTCAGCCAGTTCGGGTAACTCCCGGTCCTTCTGGTCCGCATCACGGGAAGACACGTACAAAGTTGTGAAACCTTTGAACTTCGTGTGGCTACCATTGGCACGGAACTCCGCACCGTTTTGGTGGAGCTTGACGGACACCGTATCCACAACGGCAGGGGTCATTTCGCTGGCCACAAAGCGCGACCAAATCAGTTGGTAAAGGCGCATCTGGTCCTTGGTCAGCACCTTTTCCAGACTCTTAGGCGTCCGGTAGGTGGAACTCGGCCGGATGGCTTCGTGGGCGTCCTGGGCGCCTTCCTGCAACTTACCCTGACGAATCTTGGTGGCCGCGTACGGTTCGCCATACTCTTCGTGGATAAATTTGCTGGTCTCGGCCTTCGCCACGCTGGAAACACGGGTACTGTCGGTACGCATGTAGGTGATTAACCCGACCGTACCCTCTTTGCCACCTAAATTAATACCTTCGTACAGCTGCTGAGCCAGCATCATGGTCTTCCGTGTACGGAAGTTGAGCTTACGGTTAGCTTCCTGCTGCAGGGAACTGGTGGTAAACGGTGGTGCGGGGAACCGCTTGCGTTCCTTCTTGACAACACTAGTGACGTCGAACGGTTGGGCTTTATCTACCCGGCCCAACACGTCCTGAACAGCGTCGTTGTCTGGCAACTTCGTTTTCTTTCCGTCCAGACCGTAGAAGGATGCGGGAAAGGCTTTGCCCCGCCCCTTCTTAAACTCCGCGTCGATGGTCCAGTATTCTTCGGGCTTGAAATCATTAATTTCTTTTTCGCGGTCAATGATGAGCTTCAACGCGACGGACTGTACGCGTCCGGCTGACAGACCCTTCTTGACCTTTTTCCACAGGAGCGGCTGATGGAGTAACCCACCAGTCGGTCCAAAATACGCCGGGCCTGCTGAGCTTCGACGAGCTTTTCGTCAATACTCCGGGGCTCTTTGAAGGAGTTCTTAACCGCATCTTTGGTGATTTCGTTGAACACCACGCGATTCTTGTCCTTTGGGTCGAGTCCGAGCAGGTAGCTAACGTGCCACGCAATGGCTTCCCCTTCACGGTCCGGGTCAGCTGCGAGGTACACGTGGTCGACCTTCTTGGCCTCCCGTTTCAACCCCTTGATGACGTCGCCCTTACCCCGAATGGAAATATATTTGGGTGCGTAATCATTGTCGATATCGACCCCCATCTGACTCTTGGGCAAATCACGCACATGACCGAGGCTCGCAATCACTTTGTAATTGCGTCCCAGGTACTTTTCAATTGTCTTGGCCTTCGCGGGTGATTCCACGATGACGAGATTCTTGGCGGACATAAACGTCCTCCTTTCAATAGTACGGTGCACCGCCACGCGCGATACACAAAATCAAGGCCCATATTAGGCCATCACGTGGGGCCCTGTCAAACTTTTTAATCAAAATAGCGTAATTCTGTCGAAATATCGGCCGCCTGACGGACCAAAGTTGCACCCTGTTGAATCAGTTCATTGGGTCCCACTCCGAGTGGTGCGTCAATCCGATTAGGGAGCACACACACGGTCCGCCCGTTTTCAGCCGCCATGGTTGCGGTGATTAGACTACACTTTTGTGCCGGGCCTCTGTAACCAATAATACGTGACTCAGCCCCGCAATAATACGGTTACGCGCAATAAACCGGTACGGCATGGAGCTAGTTCCAGGCGGATACTCGGATAGCAGTAGGCCGTGCTGGGCAACCGCGGACTGCAAATGACGATTCTGGGCTGGATAAAACCGGTCAATGCCGGTCGCAATCACCCCCACCGGTGGCAGCCCCGTGGTCAGCGCCGCACGATGCGCAATACCGTCCGCACCTTTGGCCAGGCCACTGATAATAGCCACATTCGGTGATAACGCTGGTAGTAGCTGCGCGAGAGCCTGTTCGGAATACTCACCACCCGAACGCGCCCCCACGATACCCACACTACTCATGTGCAATAACTCTGGGTGGCCGGCGTAAAACAAGACTAAAGGCGGCTGCTCAATCATGCGCAGCCGCTCCGGATAGTCGCTATCAACAATGGTCATGTACTGGGTGTGTGCACACAGCGCCTGCCATTGCGCCCGGTGCATTGGCTCGTTCAACCACCGCAGTAGCCGCGCACGTGACCGGGCCGGCGCCGCATCAACTAACGTCTGGTCAACGGCCGGTGCGCCGTCCGCAATTGCGACCATGACGTTGTGCGCAACCGTGGGGCTGGCCCCAGTCGCCAAGTGTGTTAACAGTATAAATTCACGCAATTCCATCTTTGTACCTCCGCAAACGGGTCTGTCAGGAGATTTCGCAAAGTCGCGTCGTTTTTCTACTATTTAAATGTTAGTCGTACACATTATTTGGGTCCAAAATTTAATTATCTGAGTGCGGCCCGTACCGGACTAAACGAACGCCGGTGAATTGGCGTAACACCGAGGTTTTGCAAACCTGCAAGATGTTTGGCCGTGCCGTAGCCCATGTTGTCATCCAAGTCGTACCCGGGATAGATGCGGTCATACATCTCCATCAGGTGATCACGGGCGACTTTGGCCACGATGCTGGCCGCACCAATGCTGATGCTGCGCGCGTCCCCCTTAATCAACTTCGTCTGGGGGATGTTCACCGGCACCGTCATGGCGTCTACCAGCAAGTAATCCGGCCGGACGCGTAACCCGTTAACGGCGTCGGCCATCCCCAGTTCGGTGGCGTGATAAATATTTTCACGGTCAATGGTAGGTGCGTCCTTGACCCCCAAACTGACAGCCACGGCCTGAGTCAGAATTTGCGCGTACAGCTCCTCGCGACGATGCGCAGTCAGCTGCTTGCTGTCATTGACGGGCACGTCAAAACTACCGTCGATAATCACGGCGGCAGTCACAACTGGGCCAGCTAGCGGTCCACGGCCAACTTCATCAATTCCCGCGATGTGCGGATACTGCGGCCACAAGGATTGTTCAAACTCCAGACGTTGCTCAAAATCCGCCCGGGCAGCGGCAGCGCGTGCCTGCTCACGCTGATAGCGCTGGAGCAACTGCTGCGCCCCTTTGCGCGGATCAGCGGTCAACGCGGCCAATACGTCCGCGGCAACGGGTGGTTGCGCCAGTAACGTGCGGTACTCACTCAGTGTCGGCATGTTCAGCCTCCGCGGTCGGCACCTCGAGCGTGTAGCGTCCCAGCTCACCTTTGCGCACGTCGTTAATCAGGCGTGTAGCCATACGGTCATACTCCTCACCAAAGCCTAGCTTACTGGTCAGGTAGGCCATCAGGTCGTGCGGGGCTAAAGTCATATCGGCATCATTTAATCCGTACGCCTTCCGTAACCGGGCCGGATACTCCTGCATGAAGTACGTCAGTCCCCAGAGCGCAACGTCATCGGCGTTAAACACCGTGTCCGCAATCGCACCGCTCAGAGCCAAGCGCATCCCCACTTCCTGGTCCTCAAACTTCGGCCACAGGATGCCGGGTGTGTCCAGTAAGTCCAAGTTATCGCCGGCCTTAAGCCACTGCTGGTTCTTGGTGACGCCGGGGCGGTTCCCGGTAACAGCAATGTTTTTGTGGACTAGCCGGTTCAGAATCGTCGACTTACCAACGTTCGGAATGCCAATACACATGGCGCGAATATGGGGGGTTTTAATCCCCCGCGCTTCTTGCGGGCAATTTTGTCCGCGAGCTGGGTGGTCGCCATCTGGGCCAACTGCTGGAGGCGGTTGGCGTGCTGCGCATCGATTGCCAAAGCCGGTTGGTCAGCCTGCTCGTATGCTGCTAACCACTGTTTGGTACGGTTAGGATCAGCGAGGTCCGCCTTGTTGAGGATTGCAATCCGCGGCTTTTGGTTCAGCATGGACAGCAGCATGGGGTTACGTGAACTTTCCGGCACGCGTGCGTCCACCACCTCAAAAACAATATCTACCTGTTTAATACGCTCGGCTACTTCCCGCCGGGCCTTTTGCATGTGGCCGGGGAACCAGTTAATTTGTGCCATTGTTTGTAACTCCTTTAGTACCAAGGGCTTGAGGCCCTTGGGTTGTCATTTTTTTCATAAACGTGGGCAAAACGTGGGCAGCGTGGCGAAATTACCAAACGCTACCGTTCAACTTCACCCGATTTTTTTCAATGAACCGCGTGATGGCTTCGACCGATTTATCCTGATTTTCATCAAGGGTGTGGGTGTAGCCATCCGTGGTTTCGGCCCGAACATGCCCGACCCGCTTTTGCACTTCTTTGAGTGAAATCGACGGGTCATCGCGAAGCACCGAAATGTGAATGTGGCGGAAGCCGTGAGGAATCGCGTTCTTCGTCCATTCAAAACCATACCATTCTTGGCAATGCTTCGTTAGCGACTTATTGATTCGCGTCAGAATCTCACGGAAGCTGTGCGAGGTGATTGGTGAGCCATACTCTGTCCTAAACAGCGACTTAGAAGCATGAAAGGCGTCCGCGGGAAAGTCAGCCATGTGTTCGTCGAATGCCTTGTTACGCGCAATGACACGCTTTACGGCATCAATGGCAAATTCCGGCAATTCTTCGACACGTTCACCGGCCTCGGTCTTAGTGGTGTCTTCGTAATACTCATCAACGCGCAGGTCGTAATATTGCAAGGACTTGTCGATCGTCACCAGCCGATTCTCGAAATCAATATCCGCTTCCGTCAATGCAGCAGCCTCACCGATACGACAACCCGTCCCAATCATGAACAGCGCCAAATCGTAGTATGTCTGATGCCGCCGCTTGCGTAACTCTGCCAATAAGGCGTGGACCTCGTGCTCGTCAAGAAACTTCGCTTCGTGGCGCAGTCGTTTTTCGCGCTTCTCCTTTGAACTGGCAGAGAGTTTGATTACACGCGTTGGTGAGAACGGAATTGCGTTGTGCAGAACGCCGTAGTCGAAGATCTTATTTAGCGAGCATTTGATATGTTGCATCGTCGAATGGGTTGAATGATACTTCTTCTTGTAGTCGTTCAACAGGTTCTGAATTAGCAGTGGTGTAATCACTTCAAGAAGCACGTCATCTGCCATCAGCTCTTCAATACGTTTCAACACCATTTTCTCACGCGTGACGGTTGGCGCTTGACCGTAGTCTGCCAAGTTTCCAACCATTTTGCTTTCAAGTCACCGAATGTCACCATCGCGGCGCCGTTGAAAGTACCTTGTTTCTCTGCAATCAGCTCCTCAATCTTTGCAGCTAAGTCGCGTTCGGCCTGCTTGCGGGCGCGCGCCGTGTTCGTAGTGAACTTGACGACTTCCCGTTTTGCTTTGCCAGTCAATGGATCAACATAGCGATCGACCGCGTAATAAGTTGACTTACCGTTCTTGCGTTTTCTTTCTTCAAAATACATGTTTTATCCTTTCCGGGTAAGGAAAAGGGCAAAACTGAATCTCTATTAGCAGATTCTATTTTAACATCCAAACCCTTTATTTTCTGCGCAATTTTGAATAGCCATGTGTCTTCCAGTACAAAAAGTCGTCGAATACCTCGAAATTGATGAAGACGAGCTTGTGCGTTGGGTTCAAGACGCCATCACGCCACAGCTTGTTGTCACGCATCTCACATAGCCAACGATTGAGCGTGTATTTGTTTAAGCCGTCGTATCGGCTCAAAATGGCTTCCTTATTGCCCCATTCAGCATCACTGTCCGATACTGGACTGTATTTGATTTTCATTCATTACCTCACTTGTTGTGTCTAGCATCTGTGTGAGATAATCAGCACAGATAGGACCCATATCTTATCTGTGAAGGGTGACTACTTGCTTTGGTCGGCGTGGTCATCCTTTTTTTTGATTGCTCACTTTCGGGTGTCATTTCTTCAAACAAACCATTTTCAAGTTGATCTGCGCCAACTGTGTACTGCTCAATGATTTGTCGATGCTTGTCTGTCAAGATTGCCCCGCGAATCGATTGCATCGTTTTTTTGGTTACCCCAGTACGCGTCAATCTCGTGGAGCACTCGCTCCGTCAGTGCAACTTGCTTATCGATCCACGCCCGCGTGCGGTTGAGATCGAGCGGTTCTGGGGCAGTGGTCAAGCGCAGCGGCTGGCGATCATGACCGACAAAGCGTTGCCAATTCTTGTTGAGCGGCCAATCCAGTCGTAGCTTGCCTTTTTGAGCATCAACAAAGCGTAGATAGCGTTTAATGATGCCAAATATCGTGCGTTCCTCATCGCGATAACAAAGTAAATCATCAACAGCCTTTTCCGCCCGAGTGTTCTTCAAACGAATTTCAAAACGGTTGTAGATGTTGGTGGTTAAGCCTTTCTTGTGCTGCTCGGCGCCTTTCTCGTAGAGGCAAAAGTAAAGTTCGCTTTTGGTTGAACCAATGTATAATGTCGTACCAGTCTCATCATCAAATTCTTCATCGTCTTCATGATAGATGCGGCCGGATACCGTGCCTTGGTACTCACGCATGACGTGGATACACTCGTTGGCCTGAATTTTTTTGAATCAGGTTTGGAATATCCAACATATTGACCATATCGTTAACGGCTAAATCCAGTCGTTTCATCACGCCTTTCATGTCCAGGCACTGGTAAAGAAAGTCATACCAAGTTTCGCCACGCCCTAGCAGAATACTTTCCATCTGGCGACAACCTTGCCCACGTAGTTCTAGCAGCGTGCCTAATTCCTTGTGGCCCGGATCAGAGCCGTAGATTTTAATCTGTCCTAGTGAGCGGGTGAACTGATAACCAAACGCCGCGCGATCTTCAGACAGAATACAATCCGTTTGCAAACGTAAAAGGTCATCGACGATTTTGTCTATATCCTGTGTTGGAAACCGAATCCGTACATAGTCAATCAGCAGTTGCAGTTCCGGCTCATCTGACCAATTATTGAGAGTCTTATCAATGTGCATCTGTAAGCCGCTACTACACGCTTCGCCATTTTCGATGCGACTAAGGTGGCGTTGTGTGATACCAAGCCGGTGACATAGCTGCACCTGTGTCAGGTTCAATTCTTTACGACGCCTCCGTACTGAATCACTCCAGTAACCCAAATTGTTTGCCTCCTAATCTTGTTGCCACTAGACATCAGCTTGAGTTGTCCAGTCGGTAAGTTCTGTGTCGTATCAACGTTTCTACCCGGAAATCAGGTAGATAGGTGTCATTTACGACCCCCTGTTAGTACATGGGGGTCTAGGCGGCC
>NZ_BBAI01000022.1 GCF_001311175.1 Lacticaseibacillus pantheris DSM 15945 = JCM 12539 = NBRC 106106
CTTTCGTGGGGTGCTCCGAGGTAACCACAGCTAGGGCGAAGGCTCCAACCCGCCAAGTGCGGGCGCGTTTCCGCCGCGATTCTGAGCCTGCCCGGAAACCCACCGGTCAGTCTCAGAATTCGTCGTGCCGTACGTCACTGCGTTCCTACGGCGGTACCCCCTGGCAGTGGTTACCTCTCCGACCCCCACACGCCTCCGCTCACCGGCCCGACCGACGCGGCCTCTCGCTGCTGTTGCAATTACGTTGCCAGTACGATGTCTCCTTCCCAAAGACGGCCAGCGGATTACCGACAGCTCGTGAACTCTAATCTACGTAACAACGAGACCGTCATCATGCGTTGCTCGACCAAACTGGTATTGGTATGGACTGTACCGTTATCTGAGTACGCACTACGGATTTGTCTGAAGCTGTTCTACAGTTGGAATGGTTGTGAGTCGTTTTGTAATCGTCACGGTGAACATCTACCGTTGGTCGTACTGACGTGGTGGTGGAGGTTGAGCGGCTGGTCCCCGTGACGGCTGCATGCCCGTAGTTCTGTTGGAATTAATGTCAGTTGGTGCTTTAGCGCCTACTGACAGTTATGACTTACAGAATCAAATTGGCTAGACCGAGTGGTTTTCTCGGGCTAGGGCAATTCGCGGTAGCCCGGTACGGGCGTGAGCGTGAGGCACGTAGCCGGTCGCGGGGACCAGCCGCTCAACCGGAGCCACCACGTCAGTACGATCAGCCACTAGCAGCGGTCACCGTGGAGCGGTCCACCAAGTCGCAGTACCCCACGGCACCCCCACCGGCCAGAACCGCCACCGCCACGACCGGACGAATTACGTGCCATAAATCGAGCGCAAAACGTGTCTTTTTCTTACAATTCGTGCATAATGGGACTATGGATAAAAATGGAGATAGACAGGGCATGACACCGAACAAAGAAGACTATTTAAAGATCATTCTCGAGCTGGGTGGCGACGAACACAAAGTCGCCAACAAGCAGGTGGGGGCGGCCATTGGCGTGGCTGCGGCGTCCGTGACGGAGATGGTGGACAAGTTGGAAGAAGCTCGGCTCGTCACCCACACACCGTATCACGCATTCAGCTGACTGATAGCGGTCGGCTGGCGGCAGCAAAGTTGGTGCGTAACCACCGCCTTTGGGAAGTGTTCCTGATGACCCAGCTACTTTATCCGTATGACGCACTGCATAGCGAGGCTGAATTACTGGAGCACGCCACGACGGACGATATGGCTAACCGCTTGGATTATTTCCTCAAGCGACCGAAGACCTGCCCGCATGGTGGCGTGATTCCGGATGCCAACGGGAATTATGTACACCAAAGTACGACCCCGCTGGCCGACCTGCAGCCGGGAGCAAAAGCCACGGTTGAACGCGTAATGGACGAGTCCAACCTCCTCGACTTTCTCAGCGTGATTGACATCAAGCTGAATGACGAAGTACTGGCCGTCGACAATAGTAACGGCGGCATCACGCTTCGGGTGTCCCGTACGGGCAAAGTGGTGATGGTCAAGTCTGAATTTGCACAGGGCATCTTTATTACCAGCCCAGAGATTATTGCAGCTAACAAGTAACGCGACTTAGGAAGGGCATGCATAATGACTCAAGAACAAGCAAGTGTAATTACAATTTTTGGTGGTTCCGGCGACTTGGCGCGGCGCAAGCTGTACCCGGCATTATTCCAACTGTACCGGCACGGCATTCTGCACGACCACTTTGCTGTCATTGGCACCGCACGGCGTCCGTGGACTAACGAGTACTACCGTGACGTCATCGCGACCAGCTTGAAGCGAAGCCGGGGCCGTGTCCGATTCGGTACACGCCTTTGCCAGCCACTTCTACTACCAAAGTCATGACGTCACTGATGCCGACCACTACGTCACGCTCCGTAAGCTGTCGGCCCAGCTCGACGACAAGTACAGCGCTGGCGGGAACCGGTTGTTCTACATGGCGATGGCACCACAGTTCTTCGGCATTATTGCCAGCCACATCCGGTCGGAGCAATTGTTGTCTGCGAGCGGCTACAACCGACTCGTGATCGAGAAGCCGTTTGGCCACGATTTTGATAGCGCCAAGGAATTGAACGATTCGATCAATTCTGCGTTCGATGAGGACCAGATTTACCGGATTGACCACTATTTAGGCAAAGAAATGGTGCAGTCGTTGATGGCCATTCGCTTTGGTAACCCCGTATTTAAGCCAATTTGGAACCGCGACTACGTGGATAACGTTCAGATTACGCTCGCCGAAGCCGTTGGGGTTGAAGAACGAGCGGGCTACTACGAAACGGCCGGGGCGCTACGCGATATGGTGCAAAACCACATCATGCAGCTCATCGCTTACGTGGCAATGCCCGAACCAGAATCGTTGACCCCCGCAGCGGTGCACCAAGCAAAGCGGAGTATTCTGGAATCGCTGAAGCCGTTGACGACTGCGCAGGCAGCAGACAACTTTGTACGCGGCCAGTATGTTGGCGATACGCCCGACCAGCGCGACTACGTGCAGGAGGACGGCGTGGCGGCTGACTCAAAGACGGAGACCTTCGTGGCCGGGCGGATTGAGCTGACCGACTCCGCGTGGACCGGCGTACCGTTCTACGTGCGGACCGGGAAGCACATGACGCGCAAGTCCACGCAGATTACGGTGAACTTCAAGCCGACTGAGCACAACATCTTTGCGCCGGTGGGTTGCCCAGATTTGAGCGGCAACTCCTTGACCATCTTTGTCGAGCCCGAGGAGGGGTACCGACTGGTGGTCAACAGCAAGCAGTTAGGCCAGGATTACCACGTGGGGCAGTTCCCGTTGAACTTCCGTCACACCGCCAACGAGATTGCCAACGCACCGGAGGCCTACGAGCACCTGATTCAGGATGCCTTGGCGGGCAACCAAACCAACTTTACGCGCTGGCATGAACTCAAGGCTACCTGGCAGTACGTGGACAAGATTCGTGAAGCGTGGGATGCCAGTCCGGACATGCAACTTACGAGTCTGGTTCCATGGGGCCATCTGCCTCGGATGACCTGCTGGCGAAGTACGGCGACAGTTGGAGCTGGGATGGTTCGGCGAACGATTAATTGAAAATATGGATGAATGGGTGCTACGTTGAGACGTGGCACCCTTTTTGTAGTGCCGTTTGGTCTGCACCATCCGTTTTAAACCTAGCGACTTTTTTTTGAAATGCCAATATGGAATGGTAATGGTGTGTAAAAAGAATTGCTACGCAAATGCCGCTGTTATGCGTTTTGCCGAGTTTATACATTTGACTTACTTTTAGTATGCAGTCATACTCGAATATGTGTTAACAAATACTAACGTAAAAAGGGGTTTGAGTGATGACAAAAGCTTTGATTGTTGTGACTAATACGGCACGGTTTGAGGGGATTAACCGGGCCACCGGGGTATGGTTGAGTGAGGCGACCCACTTCCACGCCGTTATGTCGGACAATGGTATTGATGTGGACTATATGAGTCCTAACGGTGGTTACGTGCCGCTCGATCCTGGTTCGTTGGCAACTGACGCTATGGACGATACGAATTGGCAATTCTATGGGGACAATGATTACCGCGAACGCGCGTTGGCACGTTCCCTGCGGCCGGATCAGGTTAATCCCGACGACTACGACCTAATCTACTATGCTGGCGGCCACGGTGTGATGTGGGACTTTCCGCAAAGCACGGCGGTGGCCGCAATTGCTCAATCCATCTACAAGCGTGGTGGTTTGGTTACTGCCGTCTGCCATGGTGTGGTGGGCTTGCTGGCAATTAAGGACGCTGACGGTGACAACTTGATTGTGGGTAAGCACCTCACTGGTTTTACCAACGAGGAAGAGGCCCTCAACCAGTTGACTGACGCCGTGCCATTCTTAGCTGAAGACGCCCTCAAAGACGCCGGAGCCGTTTACACGAAGGCGGACGCCTATACCGAGAACGTCGTGGTTGATGGACAGCTGATTACGGGACAGAACCCGCAATCAGCACATGGTGTCGGGATTGCGGCGGTACGGGCACTGAAGGGAGTACAGGTTGACTAATTTTGATGACAGTATTGAGTTGAAGTCTGGTGTAACTTTGCGTAATCGTTTGGTGATGTCGCCCATGACGACGGAACAAAGCTTCTTTAATGGCACCGTGACGCGCGGCGAGATCGAGTATTATGCTGACCGGGCCACGGGTCTTGGGGCCATCATTACCGGCGCGGCGAACGTGCAGGATGGTGGTAAGGGTTGGCAGGGCGAATTATCTATTGCCCATGACACTATGATTCCAGAACTTACTGAGTTAGCGAGCGCTATCCACGCGCGGGGCACGAAGGCGTTCGTGCAGATATTCCACGCGGGTAGGATGACCAACAGGGCCACTTTGTCCGGTGAACAAACCGTGTCGGCTAGTGCCGTTGCGGCGCCGCGTCCGGGGGCGGAGACGCCGCGGGCCATGACCATTGCGGAGATCCACGCTACGGTGCGAGCATTTGGCGATGCGACTCGCCGCGCCATCCAGGCCGGCTTTGACGGTGTCGAGCTACACGGTGCCAATACGTACTTGTTGCAACAGTTCTTCTCACCGCATTCCAACCGCCGTACGGACGAATATGGTGGCGATGTGTCGGGTCGGTACCGTTTTATCGGTGAGGTGCTCGACAGCGTCTTTGCCGCGGTTGACCAGTACGCCGATCGATCGTTCGTGGTGGGCTACCGGGTTTCTCCAGAGGAATTTGAGGAACCAGGGATTCGATTTGATGACACGCTGTGGTTGTTGGGCCAGCTGCGGGATAGCCGGCTGGATTACGTGCACATCTCGTTGAACAGTTACGACCGGGTGGCGCGCAGTGATGACTATCAGGACCGGCCAATTATCGCGTACGTGCACGAGGCGTTGCAGGGTAAGCTACCGCTGATTGGTGTTGGCGGAGTCCGCACCCGGCAGGACGTGAACAACGTGCTGCAGGATGCCGAGATGGTGGCGGTCGGCCAGCAACTTTTGTACGATCCCACGTGGGCGGTCAAGCTCGCGCAGGGCGCGGACGACGCGATGTTGTCGGTACCGTTCAAGGAGGCGGTGGAGTTCGTGCCGTTGAACACCCCGCTGTACAACTTTGCGGCCGCGCGTTATCGCGGACGTGTGAATATTTAGCAACACAAAGATGGCCGTCTCCAGCAATGGGGACGGCCTTCGTGTTGCCGCATTATGTACGCGCAATGTTGAAAGTAAAGTAGTTGTTGTCACCGCGATATTGGGCGATGGAGTACTCAAGGACACGCCCGTCGCTGACCTGACCCAGCGTGTGGAAGTAAAATGTAGGGCTGCCGGGCGCGACTTGGAGGCTGGCAGCCGTATCGGGATCGGCGGCGACCACTTCGAGTTTGCGGTTCACGCTGGTAATACCGAGGTGGCGGTGTTCTAGCTCGGTGTAGAGTGACTGGCGGGCAAAGTCGACCTGGTCGAGTCCGGGCAAAGGTGTCACTGTAGGTACGAGGTCACCAGAACGACGGCTCATCGTCGGCAAAACGGAGGCGCACGAGGCGGTACACTTGGGCATCATCCGGTAGGTGCAGGGCCTGTTGCACTTCGGGCGTTGCCAGTTGGGTGTAGAGCCCGAGCACATCGGTTCGGCTACAGCGACCGTTGGCGGCGATTTCTTGGTTATAGCTTTGAATGACATGGGTGAATTGTTGGGCAATCTTACTTTGCCGGACGAGGGTACCGCGGTGTTGTTTCCGTTCCAGTAATCCTTGGTTGACCAAAATCCGGATTGCCTGGCGATGGTGGGCCGACTCACGGCAAACTCGGCGGCGAGGTCGACCTCTTTGGGGATGATGCTACCTTCGGGATAGTGCCGTCGGTGATGCGGGCGCGCAGTGTTTGCTCAATTACCTGGTATTTCGGTTGTGTCAAAGCTATACCTCCGTGGTTCTTTGCCTACCAGTATAGCATGGGTGGTGTGTTGTGCTGGGTGAGTCGGTTGGCAGACTGCGCCTTTGGTGGAATTCCCTCGGTTAGTTGGCGTGGGGTGACTCCGGTAGCTAGCGTTGAATCCCTGGCCGGAGCTACGAGCCTCACGCTCCGGCCGTACCGGCCTCCCGCGAATGGTGGAACTCGAGCAAAAACGGCTCGATTTCCACCATTTGATTCTGTACGTCGCTACGCTCCAACAGAACTACGGGCCTGCAGCCGCCAGGGATTCAACGCTAGCTACCTACGTCACCCCGCGCCAACTAACCTAGTTTTGAATTACACCAGACCGCTTCAATTACGATGTGGCGAGTGCCGGGAGGGAGAGTTGGCTGACGGAGCTGACTGGGACTGGAACGGTGACCGCTGTTAGGGGGTACCGCTGTAGGAGCCAAGGGCGACGTACAGCGCGACGAGATTAAAGACTGACGACGCTTTTTGTCGGCAGGCTTTAATTCGCACCGGAAACCGCGTTATTTGCGGTTGGAGGTTTCGCCCTAGCAGCGGTCACCGTGGAATGTCCCACCAAGGCGTAGTCAGTCAACTCTCCCTCCCAGCACCACCATCAGTCTTGTTCAAGGCTGATGGTGGTGACGTGGTCGGTGAGCATGCGGTCGCGGAGCGCATTGATGATGTGCACGCCCGCACTAGTTCCAATCCGCGTAGCCCCCGCGCGGATCATGGCGAGGAAGTCGTCGGAATTGCGAATACCACCTGCGGCTTTGACCTGCACGGCGTCACCCACCGTGGACTTCATCAGGCGGACATCCTCGACCGTCGCGCCGCCGGTTCCAAAACCCGTGGAGGTCTTGATGAAGTCCGGCCGTACCCGCCCCGCAATCGTTGCTGCGCGCCGAATCTCGTCCTTTGTGAGGTAGCAGTTTTCAAAGATGACTTTGCATGGCACCTCGTGTTCGTGGCACGCCCGCACCATTGCCGTCATTTCGTCCTCAATATAGTTATCGTCGCCGTCTTTCAGGGCCGTGATGTTCAGAACGTAGTCAATTTCGTTTGCGCCGTGGGCCATCGCATCCTGGGCCTCGAAGACTTTGGCCGCAATACTGGTTTGGCCCAGTGGAAAGGCAATGGCCGCCCCCGTGTCAATATCGGTGCCCCGCAACTGCTTGGCACAAAGCGCGGATTGTACCTGGTTAATGGCGACCATTTTGAAGTGGTACTCCTTAGCCTCGGCACATAACTTGATCATGTCCGCACGGGTGGCGTCTGCGTGCAGGTTCGTGTGGTCAATCATGCGTGCAAAATCATCAAGCGTATATTTAGTCATCAGTTTTCGCCCCTTTATAATATGTAATTACATATTCAGAATAAAGCGCTTACCCACTAATGTCAATATACACAAAAATCGGCCTCAACTCGTGGTTGCATTCACGGTTGAAGCCGACTATTTACGTTTACACCTCTACGTGCGCGTGTGCCATAATCCAGGCGTGCAACGTGTCCAGCGCCGTCATGAGCGGTAGCTGTTGCCCCAACGTGTGGGCACGGAGCGCGACCGCGGCTGCGTCCGTCACCGGTGCGGTGCTGACGACCAAGGCGGTGGTGCTACCCAAAGTCGCGGTGGGGTTGGCCACCGCGGTCACCGGAACGCCACTTTGAGTTAAACCAGCGGCCGTCGCTGGATCCGCCGTCACGGTGTAATGCATCCCCAGCAAGGATTGCGCCAGTGGGGCGAGCTCTTGGTACTGGCGGGGATCGCTATTGAGCAGAACCGTTCCGGTTGGTGGCACGGTGAGCTTGGCGCCGGCAAAGGCCTTGGCGATGGCCTCCGGGAAGCTGGACGCACTGCCCATCACTTCACCGGTGGACTTCATTTCCGGGCCGACTAGCGGGTCGACTCCGGGCAACTTCGTGAACGAGAACACTGGTGCCTTCACGTGGATGGCAGTGTCCGGCTTGACCAAGCCGCTGTGATAGCCGAGTGCCGCCAGGCTTTCGCCCAGCATGCCCGCGTGGCGAGTTGCGTCATGGGTACGTGGGCTACTTTGGAGATAAACGGTACCGTCCGCGATGCACGGGGGTTAACCTCAATCACGTAGGGGGTATCCTTGTGGATCACGAACTGGACGTTCATGATGCCAACCGTGCCCAGCGCGTGGGCGAGTTCCGTGGCGTCGTTGACCATGGCTTCCTGCACGCTACTACTCAAACTTTGCGGCGGGTATACTGCCATCGAGTCGCCCGAGTGGATTCCCGCGCGCTCGATGTGCTGCATGATGCCCGGGATGATGACCGTTTCTCCGTCACTGATGAGGTCCAGCTCGGCCTCCTGCCCCTGGAGGTAGGAGTCGATCAGCACGGGGTGGTGGTTCGATATCTTCACGGCGCGGTCGATGTAGTCACGGAGTTCGGCCTCCGAATGGACGACTTCCATCCCCCGGCCCCCGAGTACGTATGACGGCCGAATCAGTACGGGGTAGCCCAAAGTGTTGGCAGCATCGATGGCCTCCGTTGTGGTCATCGCCGTCTTGCCGGCCGGCTGTGGGAGGTGTAGCCGCTGGATGACCTGGTTGAACTCCTCCCGGTCCTCCGCACGGTTGAGGTCGGTCAGCGTGGTGCCGAGGATGTTCACGCCGGCATCGTGCAGTGACTGTGCAAGGTTGATGGCGGTCTGTCCACCAAACTGGACGACGACGCCGATGGGGTGCTCCAGTTCAATGACGTTCATTACGTCCTCAAAGGTGAGGGGCTCAAAGTACAACTTGTCCGACACCGAGAAATCGGTGGACACCGTTTCGGGGTTGGAGTTGATGATAATCGCCGCGTAACCGGCTTTGCGGATCGTTTCCGCGGCGTGCACCGTGGCGTAGTCGAACTCCACCCCCTGACCGATGCGGATGGGGCCGGAACCCAGCACCAGAACCGATTCCTGTGCCAATGGTTCCGACTCGTTACTGTAATCATAGGTGGAGTAAAAGTATGGGGTTTTGGAGGCGAACTCCGCCGCGACCGTGTCCACCATCTTATAAACCGGCTGGATGTCCGCCTGCGTCCGCGCAGAGTGGACCGCGTCCGTGGTGGTGCCCGCGAGCCGCGCGATGGTGACGTCCGCAAAGCCGTTTTGCTTGGCTGTCGTCAGGAGTTCAGGGGACATAGGCTGGTCCGCTAAATCACTCTCAATCTCAGTAATGTGCAACAGCTTATCCAGGAAGAATTGGTCGATTCCGGTCCGCGCGTTGAGTTGCGCCAACGTGCAACCGCGCCGTAATAGTTCGGTCAGCATGAAAATGCGGTCATCGCACGCTGGCATCAAGGCGTCCAGCAGTGCATCGGTCGACATGTCGGCGTAGCGCAGGTCGCTTAGCCCGGTGACACCGATTTCGAGTGACCGAACGGCCTTGTTCATCGCTTCCTCGATGTTGCGGCCAATCGCCATGACTTCGCCGGTGGCCTTCATTTGGGTGCCCAACGTGCGGTCAGCGGTGGCGAATTTATCGAACGGCCACCGCGGAATTTTGACGACGGCGTAATCCAAAGCGGGTTCGAACTCCGCTGTCGTGGTGCCCGTGACGGGGTTCATGATCTCGTCGAGGTGGAGGCCCACCGCAATTTTGGCGGCCATTTTGGCGATGGGGTAGCCGGTAGCTTTGGAAGCCAGGGCGGACGACCGTGATACCCGTGGGTTCACCTCGATGATGTCGTAGTGGAAGCTGTGGGGATCCAGCGCCATCTGGACGTTACAGCCGCCCTCAATCTTCAACGCGCGAATGATTTTCAGCGCGACGTCACGCATCATTTGGTATTCCTGGTCGGATAAAGTTTGTGTGGGGGCGACCACGATGGAATCACCGGTGTGGATCCCCACGGGGTCGACGTTTTCCATGGAGCACACGACCAGCGCGTTATCGGCCGCATCCCGCATGACCTCAAACTCAATTTCTTTGTAGCCCGCAATTGATTTTTCAATTAACACTTGGGTTACGGGACTGAGATCAAGCCCAGTGGTGGCAATTTGTTCGAGCTCGTCGTGGGTGTGGGCAATGCCGCCACCAGTACCGCCCATGGTGTAAGCCGGGCGCACAATCACTGGGTAGCCGGTCGCATCGCCGAATGCGAGGCGTCGGCGACCGTGGTGACTGTTAACGATGCGGGCACCGGCTCGTGCAGCTGCGCCATGAGTTCTTTGAATAGTTCCCGGTCCTCCGCGGTGGCAATCGCGTCCATTTTGGTGCCCAGCAACTCGATATGCAGTTCGTCCAGGATACCGTCACCCACCAACTCGCGGGCGAGGTTCAACCCGGTTTGGCCACCCAAAGTTGGCAGGATGGCGTCCGGGTGTTCGGCCCGCAAGATGGGCTTGAGGCCCGTAAGCGTCAACGGTTCGATGTATACTTTGTCCGCCATTTCGGTGTCCGTCATGATGGTTGCCGGGTTGGAGTTCACGAGCACGACGTTATAGCCCTCTTCGCGCAGGGAGATGGCTGCCTGCGACCCGGAATAATCAAACTCGGCGGCCTGGCCGATAATAATGGGTCCGGAGCGATAATCAAAATTTTGTGGATATCATTGCGCTTGGGCATGGTACGCCTCCTGTGGTTGGTGGTGCGCGGCGATGGTCGCGATGAAGTCGTCAAATAAGTACGTGTAGTCGTGCGGGCCTGGAGTGGCGTCCGGATGGAACTGGACGGAAAAGGCATCGTGTCCTGCAACCGCAGCCCCTCGACGGTGTGGTCCGTAATCTCCACGTGCGTCACTGTCAGTTGGGTACCGGCCAGTGATTGCGGGTCAACCGCGTAGCCGTGGTTTTGTGAAGTAAACGCGGTGGTGCCGCGCTGGAGGTCGCGCACCGCGTGGTTAAATCCACGGTGGCCGAACTTGAGCTTGAAAGTGGTGGCACCGTTGGCGAGGGCAAACAGTTGGTGACCCAGGCAAATGGCCATGAGCGGTAGTAGGGTTTGCAGTTGTCGAATGGTGGGCAGAACGTCCGCATGGTCGGTGGGGTTCCCAGGGCCGTTCGACAGCAGGACGCCGTCCACGCCGCTGGCCATGATGGCCGCGGCGCTGGTTGTCGGCGGGAAGGTGACGGTCTGCACGCCACGTTCATGCAGGGCGCGCAGAATCGACCGTTTCAAACCAAAGTCGATTACACCAACGCGGTATTGGCTCGCGTCAGCACTGGTGGTGATGGTCGGGACGGTCTGCGGCTGCGTGACCGGCACGGGCGTTTGCAGGCTATCAATTACGGCCGGCGTAACCTCGTCCACGAGGGCGGCGTTCATGACGCCCACCTCACGGATTTCCCGGGTGAGGGCGCGGGTATCCACCCCCGTGATTCCGGGCAGATTGTTGGCTGTTGCCCAGTCGGTGAGGCTCAGGTCGCAGCGCCAATTTCTGGGGTGGCGCGCGACTTCATGCACGACAATAGCGCTGGCCTGTGGTCCGTTCGCTTCGTCGTCGTGGTTATTAATGCCGTAATTACCGATGAGGGGGTACGTGAACGTCAGAATTTGGTGGTGGTACGAGGCGTCGGTGATGGCTTCCTGGTAGCCGGTCATACCGGTGGTAAAGACGATTTCACCGGTGACGGGTTGGGTACTACCAAACGCGGTGCCAGGATAGACTGATCCGTTGGCGAGAACGAGAAAACGTTGCATGTGAGGCACCTCCTATGCGGGATCGATGGTAGTGGGGATAAACGGGTGCCCGAGGGTCGCGGCCATTACGGCTTTGATGGTGTGCATCCGGTTGGCCGCTTGTTGGAACTGGTGGGCAAAGGGGGCGTTAAACACTTCATCGGTAATTTCGAGTTCATCGAGGCCGAACTGATCGTGAATTTGCTGTCCCATGGTGGTGTTCAGGTCGTGAAAGGCAGGCAAGTCGTGCATAACGATGGTGTTGGGGTTATGCGTGGCCTGCACCGCGGCCATATTGAGCTGGTAGGGTTGCAACAGTTTGATGCGCGCGGCCCACTGGTCTTCTTCACCCATGGACGCCCAAATATCGGTGTAGAGGACATCGCTCCCCTCCAGTCCCTCCTGGAGGTCATCGGTGATGAGTAGCTGACTGCCAGACTGTGCGGCAAAGTTTTGGGCGATTTTCTGTACTGCCGCGGATGGCTGCAGTGACTTTGGACCCACGAGGTGGATGTTGGCCCCAAGCATGGCGCCGGTTACCAGTAGCGAGTTCGCAACGTTATTGCGGGCGTCGCCCAGGTAGGTGAGTGTAACCCCCTTGATGTGGCCGAAAATTTCGTCGATGGTCATGAAGTCGGCCAGCATTTGTGTGGGGTGCCAATCGTCGGTCAGGCCGTTCCACACGGGCACGCCAGAATACTGGGCGAGGGCGTCAACGGTGCTTTGTTCAAAGCCGCGGTACTCGATGCCATCGTACATACTCCCAAGAATCTTGGCGGTGTCGGCTAGCGACTCCTTCTTTCCCAATTGAATGTCGTTGGCCCCGAGAAATTCGGGGTGGGCCCCCAGGTCGGTTGCCGCCACGGTAAATGCGGAACGCGTCCGCGTGGAGGTTTTGGCAAAGAGGAGGGCGACGTTCTTGCCAGCTAGGTAATGATGCTCAACGTTATGGGCCTTCAAATCCTTGAGGTGTTCGGCAAACTTAATCAGGGTGTAGAACTCAGCCCCCGTGAAGTCTTTTTTCGGCTAGAAACGAGCGGTTTTGAAATTGATTGTACATATATATCTACTCTCCTTTGATTGATGGCAACCACACATGCTAATACCTATTAAAGGTAGATGGCCTACCCGTGTAGACAGATAATAACGTATGTTTATGCGCTTAGTATTCATGATGCTAGTATACATTTATTTGAATAATATGCAATAAAATGCGATAAAAAAGCCGAAAAATGCAAAAAAAATGTATTTTAGGTGTTTATTTATCAATTTTAACGTGCTATGATACTCACATCAGCTCATCCGGATACACAATCTGATGAATAAATACACGCAAATAAAGGAAGGTATTACTCATGAAAAAAAATCGTTTTAGCTTACTCCGGTGGTTTGGATACGTCCGTCGCAATCCCATGGTTGAAGGATAAGGGTTACGAAGTCATCGCCGTTAATTTGAACGTTGGCGAAATGGACAAGGATATTGACTTTATCAAGGCTAAGGCTTTGCAGGTAGGGGCCATCGAAAGTTACGCCATTGATGGCATGGCCGAATTCGCCGATGAATACGTGGCACCCGTGATTAAGGCCAACGCGTTGTACGAAGGCGAGTACCCATTGGTTTCAGCTTTGTCCCGGCCGCTGATTATCAAAAAGCTGGTTGATATTGCCCACGAAACTGGCGCTACCGCTATCGCGCATGGTTCGACCGGTAAGGGTAACGACCAGGTCCGCTTCGAGGCGGCCATCCACGCGTTGGACCCAGACATGGCCATTGAGGCCCCAATTCGTGACTTCCACTGGTCCCGTGAAGAAGAAATTGACTACGCTAAGGCTCACAACGTGCCGGTGCCCATCAACCTCGACTCCCCATACTCCATTGACCAGAACCTCTGGGGACGCGCCAATGAATGCGGTATTTTGGAAAACCCGTGGAACCAGGCACCAGCTGATGCGTACGAACTGACGGTAGCGCCGGAAGACGCACCAGATGAGGCCGAATTCCTCGAATTGACCTTTGACAAAGGGTTGCCGGTAGCCATCAACGGCGAACAGTTGCCGCTGTACCAATTGATCTTGAAGCTGAACGGTATTGCGGGTGCCCATGGCATTGGTCGGATTGACCACATTGAAAACCGTCTGGTCGGTATCAAGTCCCGTGAAATTTACGAGGCACCAGCCGCGGCGGTGATTATGACCGCGCACAAGGATCTGGAAGACCTGACGTTTGAACGTGACCTGGCGCACTTCAAGCCGATTGTGGAACAGCAATTGACGAACATGATTTACAACGGGTTGTGGTTCTCACCATTATGCGATGCTTTGAACGCATTTATCGACGAATCGCAGCAGGTGGTTAACGGTATCGTCAAGATGAAGCTGTACAAGGGGACCGCCACGGCTGTTGCCCGGAAGTCAAGTAACTCGCTGTACGATGAGGATCTGGCTACGTACACTTCGGCCGATTCCTTTGACCAAGAGGCGGCTGCTGGCTTCATCAAATTGTGGAGCCTGCCAACTACCGTTTACAGCCAAGTCAACGGCAAAACCGCCAAGAAGCCGCAGGAAGCGTAGTTCTCTTGGCGCGGATGGTGCGGGGCCGAATGCTCCGGTAACTGGGCGGGTGTCCGTGGCCGGGCACGCCGGCGGTGCAGCTAAATGCCCCGCCTAGATACCTCCGCATTTAACTACACCGCCACCGGGCCGGGTGCGAAAACTCGTCCAGTTACCTCCACATTCGGCCCCACACCACACGCCGACAGTACGGCTTCCTGACTAGGAATTTGATTGTGCTATTGGCGCTTGATGGACGGTAACCCGGATAAATCGCAGGGCAACTAAATGTCATGGCGTAGCTATTTGCATCGGGTACAGACCACGATGCTGAGTGGTCCCGTTGTCCATTGTTAATTGATGATTAAGTTTAAAATTATTGAGTAAGACGCCATGAAGATGGTGCAGGCAACTCTATGTGGTTGTGGTTTGGATTATGGAAGTTGCTGGGTGGTGACCCGCGGCGGTTGCTGGTGTATTCGGTGTACGCCGATTGGACAACGAATGTCAGCGGCTTTCATATTAACGTCGAAACAACTTGGTAGGTTACGGTTAAATTGTGGAGGTTATTGGGGGCACCCCGCGGCGGCTGCGAGCCCGTAGTTCTGTAGAAGGCGAAGCCGCCGTACAGAATCAAATCGGGGAGACCGGGCGGTTTTCCCGGGCCCCCCGATTCGCGGTAGCCGGCACGGCGAGAGCGTGAGGCTGGTAGCCGGCCGCGGGGTGCCCCCAATAACCGGAGCAATTTAACCGTAACCGGCGATTACGCACAAAATTATAGGGAACCAGAGGAGGACGCCATAATGGCAGTTAAGAAGATGTGGGGCGGACGTTTCAACGCCGTGAGCCCAGAATTTGCGCAGGAATTTGGCGCGTCAATCGATTTTGATCAGGCTATGGCGGCCGAGGACATCGAGGCTCCATCGCCCACGTAACGATGCTGGGTGACACCGGCATCGTGACCAAAGACGAGGCGGCAACCATTAAGCAGGGCCTCCAGGACCTCGACGCCGAATTGCAGGCCGGTCAACTTGAGTTCACGGTAGCAAACGAAGACATCCACATGAATATTGAGTCCCTCCTCACGGCTAAAATTGGTGCGGTTGCCGGTAAGTTGCACACCGCCCGCTCCCGTAACGATCAGGTGGCGACTGACTTTCACCTCTGGGTTCAGCACCGTCTACCCGAGGTAACCGCCGCCTTGAAGAAGCTCCAGACCGTCCTCCTCAACCTCGCGGAGACGCACGTGGAGACCATTCTGCCTGGGACTACGCACCTGCAACACGCCCAACCGATTTCTTTGGGTCACTACTTTATGGCGTACTTCAACATGTTGCAACGCGACGTGGAACGTTTTGACTTCAACATGCAGCACACCAGCATCTCACCACTTGGAGCCGCCGCGCTGGCCGGGACCACCTTTCCCATTGACCGGCAGGAAACGGCCGACCTACTTGGCTTTCAGCAGGTGTATACCAATTCGCTGGACGCCGTTTCCGACCGCGACTTTGCCATCGAGTACCTTACCAACGCCAGCGTGCTGATGATGCACCTGTCCCGCCTGTGCGAGGAACTTGTGCTGTGGAGCAGCTATGAATACCAATACATCGAAATGGATGACGCCTACGCGACCGGATCGTCGATCATGCCGCAGAAAAAGAATCCCGATTACGCGGAGTTGATTCGGGGCAAAGTCGGCCGTGTATACGGTGACCTCACGGGACTGCTGACGGTAATGAAGGGCCTGCCGCTGGCCTACAACAAGGACATGCAGGAGGACAAAGAAGGGGTCTTTGACGCCACCACGACCATCATGGGTTCACTCCACGTGATGACGGGGATGCTGTCGACCGTGCACATTAAGGCGGACAACATGCACAACGCGGTCAAAGCTGACTTCAGTAACGCGACCGAGTTGGCCGACTACCTCGCAGCCAAGGGCCTGCCGTTCCGGCAGGCGCACGCCATCGTGGGGCAGCTGGTGCTACAGGGTATTCAGACCAACACGCCGTTGCAGGACATGTCCCTGGCGACTTTGCAATCTGCCAGCGCGTTAATCGGCGACGATGTTTACCACGACCTGGATCCGGTGGCGGCCGTTGAACGCCGCCAGTCACTTGGTGGCACCGGCTTTGACTCGGTGCGCCAACAAGTGGCGGCGGGAAAACAACTATTGGGGGATGCCTATGCAAGTGCAACGGTGGGATAAAGTTAAAGCGTGGGTGTATGGGCTTGTTGCCGCCGCGCTGGTAGTCTGCGCGGTCACAATCATGCCCCGGCAGTTGACCCACGCGGCGACCACTGATGGTACTTGGACCAAAGTCAAGCAGTCGGGCGTACTGCGTGTCGGGCTATCGCCGGATTACGCTCCGTACGAGTTCCACTCTACGGCTGGTGGCAAGGACCAGATTGTTGGTTTCGATGTCACGATGGATAAGCTCCTAGCCAAGCGGCTGGGCGTCAAGCTCAAGCTCGTCGAAATGAGTAACGACGCGTTGCTGTCCGCGCTGGAGTCGGGCAAAGTTGACATCGTGGTCTCCGGAATTACGCCAACCGCGGAACGGGAGAAGAAGGTCGATTTTACTGACGTATATTTCAACGACCCCAACGTGGTGTTGGTACAGAAGCAGGACGCCAAGAAGTACCAATCCCTCAATGACTTCCAGGGTGCCAAGATTGGCGCGCAGATTACCACCATTCAGGAAGACCAGGCCAAGAAGTATTTGCACGGTGCCACGGTGACGTCCTTGAAGAAGGTCACCGACGAGGCCGCGCAGTTGAGTCAGGGTAAGTTGGACGGCATCGTGGTCCCGACC
Organism: Lacticaseibacillus pantheris DSM 15945 = JCM 12539 = NBRC 106106; assembly: GCF_001311175.1. Classification (GTDB taxonomy): domain Bacteria; phylum Bacillota; class Bacilli; order Lactobacillales; family Lactobacillaceae; genus Lacticaseibacillus; species Lacticaseibacillus pantheris. The sequence continues at coordinate 16,912 of NZ_BBAI01000022.1, forward strand.
ACGACCGCTAAGTCCTACGAGTTGGAGTCGGATAAGTTTGCGACGGCTCCGGTCAAGATACCAGGGGGTGGCGGTGAGTCCGCGATTGTACTGCCGAAGAACTCGCCGGTACTCAAGGCTAAACTGAACCAGATTTTGCACAAAGAGGTCATTGGGAAACCCATCACCAAGTGGCGTAACGCCGCCATGAAGCAGATGGTGCAAAAAGAGTCCTTCTTCCATAAGTACGCCCCGTACTTCGTGAAGGGCACCGAGTACACTTTGGCGTTGGCCGTAATTGGGGTGACCGTTGGCTTTGTCCTCGGTACGCTGTTGGCCATGATGAAGCGGTCCCGGGTATGGATCGTCAAGGCGATTGCTAACGTCTACATTGAATTTGTGCGGGGAACGCCGTTACTAATTCAGGTGTTCATCGTCTACTTTGGTACGCAAATTATTGGGTTGAACGTATCGGGATTTGTTTCGGGTGCCATTGCCATGTTCCTGAACTCTGGAGCGTACGTGGCCGAAATCATTCGGTCGGGTCTGAACGCGGTCCCAGTGGGGCAGGGTGAAGCCTCCCGCTCGCTGGGTCTATCCGGCCGGCAGACCATGCAGTTGGTGGTGTTGCCACAGGCGTTGCGCACCATCCTGCCTGCTTTGGGTAACGAATTTGTGTCCGTCATCAAGGAAGGGTCCGTGGTGTCCGTCATCGGGGTCGGGGAATTGACCTTCCAGACTTCCGTGGTGCAGGGTGCGTCGTTTGAGGCGTTCCTGCCGTTGATTGTGACCGCATGTATTTACTTCGTCCTGACCTTTGGCCTCACGCAGGTCCTGCACATGGGCGAGCGGCACTACAGCCGTGAACGGGTCTAGCAGCCACAAATCACATCGCAATTTGAGCTTTAATTACCGTCGCAGCGTTTCGTGCTAGCAGTGCTAGCCGGATCAGTTGTGACGGTTATTTTGTTGTCCCCGTTAAGCTGGCTGCGGGCGGGTAGACGGGCAAATGTACTCTGGCAGTCTCCGTTAACTGCGGCGGTCCGTTACGTTGTCGGTTGACAGAATAGCAAAGCCTGTTACAATAAATATTGCAAGTTAAAGTTAAAGTAACAGCTTAGGCTAAATATGGAGGTACGAATATGACTACTTATGCATTAACGGGTGTGACGGGACGCTTTGGTCGGACTGCGGTCAAGCGGTTGGTGGAATTAGTTGGGTCCGAGAATGTGGTGGCTTTGGCGCGCAACGTGGAGCGGGCCAAGAAGCTGGTGCCAGCCGGGGTGACGGTACGACCGGGTAATTACGATGATGTCGATCAGCTGACCACCTCTTTGCAGGGAGTGGACCGACTGCTACTCATTTCATCACAGCCAGGCGGCCCGGTTCCGCGCGAGCAGCAGCACCGTAACGTCATTGATGCGGCAAAGGCCGCAGGGGTAAGTTTTGTGGCGTACACGAGCTTCCCACGGGCGGATCGCTCGACTGCAGCGTTGGCGGCGGATCACCGCGTCACGGAAGACTACATCCGCGACTCCGGCTTGGACTATTCCTTCCTCCGCAACAACTGGTACTTGGAGAATGAGAGTAGCACGCTGCGGCACGCGCACGCTGGCCGGCCGTTCGTTTATTCGGCGGCAGCGGGCAAAGCCGGGTGGGCGCTCGAGCGGGAGTACGCGGAGGCGGCGGCTGACGTGTTGGCCATGGACCAGCCACGGACACAGTATGAGTTTGCGGGGCCAGCCCGGACGTACAAAGATTTGGCCGACGCAACTCAGGGGGACTTCGACGTTCTGTCTGTGGATGATGAAGCCTACAGTGCAGGCTTGCAGCAGGCCGGACTTGATGAACCGACTGCACAGTTAATCACCTCATTCCAGACGCTCATTCGCGACGGTCAGTTGGACGTTGATTCGACGGATTTGCAGGACGTTCTGGGCCACGAACTCACCCCAATTGAGGACGCAATTCGCGACGTAGTTGGTGATTAGGCAAAGATATATTATGATTAGTTAGAAATTTATTATTAGGGGTTAAGCTAATGAAGTATTCACACAAGTTGAGTGATGGGGTGCACATCCTGGCCTACGTATCGATTTACCAGGACGGTGACTTATCGAGCGCGGCAATTGCCAATAGTATTGAGTCCAATCCCAGCTTGGTGCGGCGGTTAATGGCTGCTTTGGTTAAGGCAGGCTTGCTGGAGACCCACCCAGGGGTCGTCGCACCCCGGCTGGCCCGACCCGCCGCGGATATTTCGTTGCTGGATGTGTACCGGGCAATCGAAGGAAATCAGCGGTTACTGCACGTTGATGACAAGACGAACCCGCGTTGTATTGTTGGGGGCAACATTCAGGATACGTTGAATGGTATCTACGACGATGTGCAACGCCAGGCTGAGTCGACGATGGCTGGTGTGTCATTGCAACAAGTGATTGACGATATTCTGGTGCGGGAATCAGCCCGCAGCCGCTAATGTGCTGATTTGGTTGGGCGTACCTCGATAACTCGGGGTGCGCCTTTGCTATGAATCGACCGGGTTGTTGGGGTATGGGGCACCGGCAAAGTCGATTGCCACCACGCTGGACATGTGCGAAAATATGTTCGGTAGAGAGGGGGCGTCCGTATTGACACCGTTATTCCGGTTGCAGATTCCTAATGATACTAGTCGTAAAATTATTCACGTTGATATGGACGCCTTCTATGCATCCATTGAGATGCGTGACGACCCGTCTTTGCGCACCCGCGCGCTGGTGATTGCCCACGACCCGCGGCAAACCGGGGGCAAAGGGGTGATTACCACCGCCAATTACGTGGCGCGACAGTATGGGGTTAATTCGGCCATGCCCGCAATCGAGGCGGTACGCAAGGTGCCACGCCGTTTGTTGGTATTTAAGGACCCCGACTTTGAAAAGTATCACGCCGTTTCCGACCAAATCCACGATATTTTTCACCAGGTGACGGACCTCATCGAACCAATTGCGTTGGACGAGGCCTATTTGGACGTGACGAACAACACGCATTTTCCCACGACCATCGCGCTGGCTTTGTGGCTGCAGCAGACCATTGAGCGGCAGACGCGATTGACGTGTGCTATTGGGGTGTCGTACAACCGGTTCTTGGCCAAAATGGCCTCGGAATTCAATAAGCCGGGTGGGCGCACGGTGGTGACGCCGGGGATGGCGCAGGAATTTTGGCACCACAGCCAATCGGCAAGTTTCGTGGTGTGGGCAAAAAGACGCTCCCCCGGCTGCAAGCACTGGGCATCGAGACGGGCGCAGATTTATTGGCGGCCGACCCGGGGATGTTGCAGCGTGAGTTTGGTAAGGCCGGGTTCATGCTGGCGTTACACGCTCGCGGCATTGATAACCACCCGATTGAGGTTAAGGAACGTAAGTCGATTGGTAAGGAACGGACCTACAACCCGCCGTTGCAAAGCTCGGCTGCCGTCCGCCAGGAGTTGACGATGCTGGCTGGCAAAGTTAGTGCGGAGCTGCGTAAGAAGCAGCGGCACGGAACGACGGTTGTCTTGAAGGTACGCGACGTAGACTTCAACACGCAAACGCGGCGGATGACACGGGAGCGGTACTTTGTGGATGCCGATGATATCCTGGATGCGGCGTGGACACTTTATAATGAAGAAACGGACACTAGCGCGTCGTTGCGGCTTGTCGGCATCACCATCACAGGTTGGTGCCGCTGACGTTCGAAAATGTCGACTTACCGCTCAGGTAGGCGAAGGTTGGGTGGTGACGAACACGCGGGTGGCCTTTGGGACTACGGCTTACGTGCCCTACGCCGTAGGTTGCTACACCCGCACGCTCCAGCCCGTGCCGGGCTGCCACGAATTATGGAGCCAAAGGAACCCACTTTGTCTCCATAATTTGCCGCTGTACGTCACTCCGTTCCTACAGCGCTCTGGGGTCGCAGCAACTACGGCTCCGGGCACGACGCCTCCGTCCCAAAGACCACCCGCGGGTTCCCGCACTTGGAGTTGGCCAAATATATTTGGATGGCGCTCAACATTAGCTAAAGTTGTCGGTGTTGACCTTAATCAGTAGCAGGTCTATGTGTATGCACACTGAAGTTGGTTATTCGTTGTGAAACCAGACCCTCCTGCGGTTACGAAAGCATCGTTTGTAATTATTCTGCCAAATCGCTGAACGGACATGAAATATATTTAGTGGTTCGTAGGATTACACTGGTAAGAACATTTTGCGGATAGTGTATACGCAAGTTAACAATTTCGAAGATTATGCTGGCGAGAGTCTTTGATAGTTGGTTCAGTAACTTTTTGCGTTGTTCATCCTGCACAGTGTGGGTAGTTATGTGTGTATGTGGCATCGCAAATCTAGGGTTGTGTTGGTGGTGTGGTGCAGGGGGATGGTGGCCCGTTTGTGGCGGCTGCAGGCCCGTAGTTCTGTAGGAAGCGGAGCGACGTACAGAATCAAATCTGGTAGACCGGGTGGGTTTCCCGGGCTAGCAGATTCGCGGTAGCCGGCACGGCGAGAGCGTGAGGCTCGCAGCTTCGGCCACAAACGGGCCACCATCCACCGGAGCCACGCCGCCAACACAACCCGGTCAGTTAGATTAGCCCTGTAACGATAGCTAGGCACAAAGCCAAACCCGGGCTTTCCGCCTAGCTATCGTTACGCTCTGGCTTCTAACCGGTCAGCTTCGCCCTCTGGCATGTTATAATCACTAATGGTGAATTTAGAAGCACGGAGGCAACAGAATGATTCAAGAAGATATTGTTGCGGCTATCGCGGCCGCCGACCACATTATTATCCACCGGCACCAACGTCCCGACCCCGACGCCTTTGGCTCGCAATGCGGCTTGGCCGCCATCATCAAGGCTAGCTTTCCCGACAAGCGCGTACAGGTGACCGGCGCCGATAGTCCTAGCCTGTCCTGGTTGGCCACGATGGACGAGGTGACCGATGCAGATTACAAAGACGCACTGGTAATCGTCGTCGATACCGCCGATACGCCACGCATTGACGATGACCGCTTTGACCAGGGCACGCAACTAATTAAGATTGACCACCACCCTAATGACGATCCGTACGGCGACCTGGCCTGGGTAGCGCCCGACGCTTCCAGTACCAGTGAACTGCTGGTTGACTTAGTCACGCACGGTGACGGACAATTGAAGCTCGACAATGACGCCGCCCGCTGGCTGTATGCCGGCATCGTGGGTGACACCCGGGCGGTTCATGTACAACAACACCACTGCGCACACCCTGCGCGATGTGGCCTTGCTGTACGGCTTTGACTTTGACCCGTCCGCAGTTAACCAAAAGATGAACGAGGTTACGCTTGGTCAGGCGCGCCTGCAGGGGCTGGCGATTGACGAGCACCACATGCGCGTTAGCCCGAACGGGGCCGCCGTCGTGGTCATTAGCCAGGCTGACCTCCAGCACCTCGGGATCGCCGCCGATCAGTACCAGGCCGCAGTTGGTTCCGCCGGTCGCCTTAACGAGATTCGCGCGTGGGCCATGTGCACCGAGCAGCCCGAGGGTAACTACCGGGTGAGCCTGCGGTCCAAGGGTGCCGTGATTAACGACATTGCGCGCGCCCACAATGGTGGTGGGCACCCACTGGCGAGCGGGGCCAAAGCCGCGGATCAGGCCGAAATCGACCAGATTTTTAACGAACTGGATGCTTTGCTGGCGGCAACGCCCCAAGCACCTTCAGAAAGCGAGTAATTAATGGATAACAAATTTCAACAATACGCGATTAACGATACGTTGATTGCAGCACTGAACCGGAATGGTTTTGTGCAACCAACACCCATTCAGGAACAAGTCATTCCGAAGGCGCTCAGGGGCGCTTCCATTGTGGGTCAGTCCCAGACTGGTTCCGGAAAGACGTTGGCATTCTTGCTGCCAATCATTAATAACATTAATGTGGGCGAGGATACCCTACAGGCCGTTATTACGGCGCCTAGCCGTGAGCTGGCCAACCAGATTTACAAGACGGCCACCGAGCTCCTTGGCGAAGACAATCCCGTCCGCGTGGGCCGCTTTGTTGGTGGTACGGACAAGCAAAAGCAACTGCGTAAGTTGGAAAACCACGCGGTGCACATTGCCATTGGTACGCCGGGACGGATTTTAGATTTACTGCGTAACGGCGCCCTGACTGGCTTTACCGTGAAGACGTTCGTCGTTGATGAAGCCGATATGACTTTGGACATGGGCTTCCTGAACGTGGTCGACCAGATTGCGGGCACGTTCCCGTCTGAACTCCAGATGATGGTCTTTTCCGCCACAATCCCGCAAAAACTCCAGCCGTTCCTGAAAAAGTATATGCACAACCCGCTGATCATTGAGCTCAAACCGAAAACGGTCATTGCCGACACGGTGGATAACTGGGTCATCAGTACGAAGGGGCAGGACCCTAACCGGATTATTTACCAGTTATTGACGATTGGTGAACCGTACCTGGTGCTCATCTTTGCGAACACCAAGGAACGGGTCGACGAAATCCACGCGTACCTGAAGGCGCAGGGAATCAAAGCCGCGAAGATTCACGGGGGCGTTGAACCCCGTGAACGTCGTCGCGTGATGAAGGCCGTTGCTCAGCAGAAATTCCAGTTTGTGGTGGCGACGGACCTGGCGGCTCGCGGTATTGACATCGAGGGTGTCTCACACGTGATTAATGCGGAGATCCCGACTGATAATGAGTTCTTCATTCACCGTGTGGGGCGGACTGGCCGAAACGGAATGAGTGGGACGGCCATCACGCTGTACAAACCTGGCGAGGAGCACAAGCTCGCCGAATTGGAGCACATGGGGATTCACTTTGATCCCAAAGCCATTGTGCGTGGCGAGATTGTGCCGGGACGCGAGTGGAACCGTCGCGCGACCCGGACCAAGAAGAACGAGCGGCTGTCCGGTACGATTTATGGAATGCTGAAGAAGGAACAGAAGAAACGTAAGCCGGGTTACAAGAATAAGGTCCGCAAGGCCGCTGAGAAGGAAGCATGGTTCAACAACCGCGTGGAGAAGCGGAACGAACGCCGCAATGCCAAGCGGAAGAACAAGGCTAAGGGCTTGGACAAGGCTTAATGGTGGCCGATGCTGGTGGCTGGTCGTACTGGCGTGGTGGCTCCGGTTGAGCGGCTGGTCCCCGCGACCGGAGCTGTGAGCCTCACGCTCTCGCCCGTTCCGGCTACCGCGAATTGCCGTAGCCCGAGAAAACCACTCGGTCTAGCCAATTTGATTCTGTAATTCATAACTGCCAATACGTGCTAGCGCACTACTGGCAGTAATTCAAACAGAACTACGGGTATGCAGCCGTCGCGGGGACCAGCCGCTCAACATCCACCACCACACCAGTACGACCAACGGTAGATGTTCATCAATACAGGTCTGGCCATTCTGGCATCCTTGGTACATCACCGGACGGAACCGCACGTACGAATGGTTTAATGAACGACCTATTCACGTCCAACCGGCATCCGAGCACACAGACAATAAGATCCGACCGCTATGAATCGATTATGATTCCATACAATCGGTCTTTGTGAGCAAGTTTCTTTGCACATTCAGAGGAAACCACTCCAGAGAGTGTGGACTGGTGGAAACACTATCCAGCTGATGAAATTCACTCCTTTAGTAGGGTTTGGGTGTCGTACTCGTATGTGTAGTGCGAACGGCAACGGGAGGCCGCGTCGGTCGGACCGGTGAGCGGAGGCGTGTGGGGTCGGAATGGTAACCACTGCCAGGGTGTAACGTTCTTACGGCTTTAGCCGTTAGAACGCGACGAATTTCGAGACTGACCGGTGGGGTTCCGGGCAGGCTTGAAATCGCGGCGGAAACACGCCCGTACTTGGCGGGTTGGAGCCTTCGCCCTAGCAGTGGTTACCATGGAGCACCCCACGTAAGCCGCAGCTCACTGGCCCGACCTACGCTGCCGGTCTCCCGGCTGACGTTGACACAACCACTGCCCGCCACTATAATGAACGGGTTAGGATATGCCACGGTGGTTTTGGCGCCCATACAGGAACGGTCGGTAACTGCGAAGACCTGGGCCCGGCGCCGTGGTGCTCCCTGATACGAGCTGAATACAACTAATGAAGTGGTTAACGACAACATCGTTGCAACCGAGGTGGTACCGCGCACACGCGTCCTCGGGTTTGTAAGGATGTTTTTTGTTGTCATTCGGCGAGTAGCGGGTCATATCAATACGGCACGTCAACTTTGAGGTTGGCGGGACAGGAGAGTATCAATGAAGCAACTAAGCAGTGCCCAAGTACGGCAAATGTTTCTGGATTTCTTTAAGAGCAAGGGTCACGATGTGGAACCCAGCGCCAGCTTAATTCCTAAGGATGACCCCACGCTACTGTGGATTAACTCTGGGGTTGCTACCCTGAAGAAGTATTTTGATGGGTCCGTGATTCCTGACAACCCACGGATTGTTAACGCGCAGAAGTCCATTCGGACCAACGATATTGAAAATGTCGGTAAGACGGCGCGCCACCACACGTTCTTTGAAATGCTGGGGAACTTTTCCGTCGGTGATTACTTCAAAAAGGAAGTGATTCCGTGGGCGTGGGAATTTCTGACCAGTGATGAGTGGTTGGGCCTCGACAAGGATAAACTCTACATTACGGTTTACCCTAAGGATACGGATGCGCTCGAACTATGGGAGCAGGCTGGCGTTCCGGCTGACCACATTTACAAAGTTGAGGACAACTTCTGGGACATCGGTGGCGGTCCCTGTGGCCCTGACTCTGAGGTCTTCTACGACCGTGGTCAGAGCTTCAATAACGTCGCCGAGGACGACCCCGAAAACTATCCTGGTGGCGAGAACGAGCGTTACCTAGAGATTTGGAACATCGTCTTTTCCCAGTTTAATCACCTGCCAGATGGTCGCATTGTGGACCAGCCGCACAAAAACATCGATACCGGGATGGGCCTCGAACGGGTTGTGTCCGTGGTGCAGAACGCCCCGACCAACTTTGAAACCGACCTCTTCCTGCCGCTCATCAAGCAGACCGAGGAGATGTCTGCCGGCAAGCATTACGGCGACAACGCCACTGACGACGTTGCGTTCAAAATTATTGCGGACCATGCGCGTGCCGTCACCTTTGCGATTGGCGATGGCGCCCTGCCTAGCAATGAGGGGCGTGGCTACGTCCTTCGCCGCCTAATTCGTCGCGCCGTAGTTAACGGCAAGCGTTTGGGAATCAACCATGACTTCCTGTACCTGCTGGTGCCAACGGTGGGTAAAATTATGAAGTCATACTACCCTGAAGTACTGCAAAACAAGGATTTCATTCAAAAGGTAATCCAGTCTGAGGAGGCGCGCTTCCGTCAGAGCCTGGATGCCGGAATTAACATGCTGGACGGCGTGATGGCCAAAGTTAAGGCTACCAACGGCCGGCAAATAAGTGGGGACGACGCGTTCCTACTCTTTGACACGTACGGATTCCCGGTCGAGATGACGGGCGAAATTGCGGCCGATAACGGGTTAACCGTGGACATGGATGGTTTCAAAACCAACATGGAGGCGCAACGTGACCGGGCCCGCAAGGCGCGGGGCAACGCCCAATCGATGGGCAGCCAGGACACCGTGTTGATGGATATTAAGACTGACTCCAAGTTCACCGGCTGGACCAGCGTCCACGAGGACAACGCGGTGTTAACCGACATTATTCAAAACGACCAGGCGGTGACCAAAGTGGACGCTGGGACCGCGCAGGTGGTCTTCGCGAAGACGCCGTTCTACGCCGAAATGGGGGGCCAGGTTGCCGACTGGGGGACCATCAGCGACGCGCAGGGTAACGAGGTGGCACGGGTCACCGACGTTCAGCACGCACCCAACGCAGAACCTGCACACCATCACGGTTGAGGGCGAATTGCGGCAGGGTGCCAGCTATACTTTGGCGGTCGACACCCAGCGGCGGCACAAAGTATCGCTCAACCACACGGCCACCCACTTGCTCGACCAGTCACTGCGCAACGTGCTGGGTGAGCACACCCACCAGGCTGGTTCACTAGTTGAGCCTGACTACTTGCGGTTTGACTTTACCAACTTTGGTGAAGTGACCCAGGACCAGTTACGTCAGGTCGAACGGATGGTCAATGAGCAAATTTGGCGGGCACTGCCAATCACCGCGAAGGAAATGCCGATTGAGGAGGCCAAGCAGCTCGGTGCCATCGCCGTCTTTGATAGCAAGTATGGCGACGTCGTGCGGGTGGTTTCGATTGGCGATTTCAACCAGGAATTCGACGGCGGGACCCACCCACAGAATACGGCCGAGCTGGGGTTGTTCAAGATTACTAGCGAGAGCGGTATTGGTGCCGGCACTCGGCGTGTTGAAGCGGTCACCTCGAAGGAAGCCTTTGAGTACCTGACGGCCCAGGCTGACCAACTGAACGCAGTTAATGGTCAGTTGAAGGTAACGCAGGGCGGCGATACCGTTGTGAAGGTGCAGTCCCTGCAACAAGAACTGAAGGACGCGCAGAAGCAGGTTGAGTCCCTGCAAAGTAAGTTGGCGAGCCAGGCTGCAGCCGGTATCTTTGACCGCGTTGATCAGGCCGGTGACTTTACCATCATTGCCCAGTCCGTGAAGGTTGCCGGAATGAAGGAACTCCGACAGTTAGGTGATCAATGGCAGGACAAGGCCAGCTCCGACGTGTTAGTATTGGCCACGGCGGTAGACGGTAAGGTTAACCTGCTGGCAGCCGCTAGCAAGGATGCGATTGCCAAGGGCGTTAAGGCCGGCGACCTCATCAAGGCCATTGCACCAATGGTCGGTGGTGGCGGTGGTGGTCGTCCCGACATGGCCCAGGCTGGTGGTAAGAAGCCAGAAGGCATTGACGGCGCGCTGAAGCAAGCGCATGAATGGCTAGCCGCAAAATAGCTTGCGTTATGCGGATGAAAACGCTAAAATTTTTCGCACAGAAGGTTTGTACTTTGGCGAGCCATCAAGTAAAATTGAGCTAGACGAAACGAATAGAGGTGTTGGGTATGAGTTCATTAGACGAAACGGTTCACTTCAACTTCCGGGACAACAACCCGAAGAACGTCGAGGATACTTTGAAGACGGTCTACGATGCGCTGGAAGCACAGGGTTACGACCCGATTAATCAGATTGTGGGCTACCTGCTTTCGGGGGACCCGGCCTATATTCCTCGCTATAACGACGCCCGGAACTTAATCCGGAAGCACGAACGCGACGAAATTATTGAGGAATTAGTGCGTCATTACCTCGGTAAGGAGAAATAATGCGACTACTCGGCTTGGACGTTGGTTCCAAAACGGTGGGAGTTGCGGTTTCTGACCCGCTAGGCTGGACGGCCCAGGGCCTGGAAATTATTCCGATTGATGAGGAACGCGGCAACCTCGGTATGGGCCGGCTGAAGCAGTTGGTAGCTGAATACCAACCAGACGGCTTTGTACTGGGACTACCTAAAAACATGAACAACACCGAAGGTCCGCGCGTGACGCAGACCAAGGCGTACGCTGAACGGCTTGTGAAGAAGTTCGGTTTGCCCGTTGATTTTATTGACGAGCGGCTCACTACGGTTTCGGCGTACCGGGTGTTGATCGACGAGGCGGACGTATCGCGTCGTGAACAAAAGCAAGTCATCGACAAGATGGCGGCACAATTTATTTTGCAGAACTATCTGGACGCACGGGGCAAGCTAACCCAACAGAGTTAGACGCACCGGGAATGGAGGCCACAATGGCAGAGAACAAAGACGACATCCGCCCAGGCGCGGACGACCAGCAGATTACGCTGATCGATGACAATGGCAACGAAGAATTGTACAACGTGCTGTTCACGTTCGATTCCGATGACTATGGGAAGAGCTACGTGCTACTGTACCCAGAAGGCATCGACGACGATGACGATGACGTCCAGATTGAGGCGTTTTCCTTCACGCCGGATGAGAACGGGGATGCCAGTGCCGGCGACCTGTTCCCCATCGAGGATGATGACGAGTGGAACATGGTTGAGGAAGTCCTGAACACTTTCTTGGCCGACGAGGACATGCAGTAGACTGCGTGACCACTGGGCCGGGGTGCAGACGCATCCCGGCCCTTTGCGTTGTGGTAAAATTAAGAGCGAAATGATACGCCTGCGGGCAATGACGGATGGGGAAAATATGTTAACACTGATAATTCTATTATTTATCGCGTACGGGGCCTATGCTGGTGCACGCAAAGGGGCGGTGCTCCAAGCATCATGTTTGCCGGGTACGTAGTGGTATTCCTGCTGGCCAAATTATTGGCGGGTGTGTTTAAGTCGACCTTCGAGTTGTGGATACCATACCCATCAGCCACCATGTCGAGCCACTTTGCTTTTTCAGCCAGTCACTGGGGCTCCGGCTCGATGACCCATTCTACCTGGCCTTTTCGTTCATGTTTGTTTTTGCGATTGGTTGGGTAATCGTGCGGGTTGTAAGTCTTCTTCTGCACGAACTGGAATATTACCCGTTGCCCGCCAAGCAGAACCACTGGATTGGCGGCATTATCGGTGGGCTGGGCGCGTACCTGTTCGTGGTCATGGTGCTTTACCTTGTGGCGATGATTCCCGTTAGTGCCTCCAGACCGCCCTGGAACATTCGCTGCTGGCAAAAATCATGGTGCCACATACGCCCATTTTCTCGTGGCTACTCCACACTTGGTGGATTGGCTAGTTAACCATGCATACGTAAATTTAGAAAGGCTTTTTAAAAATGAAACACAAAATATTAGGTCAGCTGGAGTTTGACCGTATCCAGGAGGCCGTGCGCTCAGAGGCAGTCACTGCACTCGGGCAAAAGTTGGCCGGCCGGATGCGTCCAAGTAGCGATCCCGACAAGGTTCAGCAACGACTAGACGAGACCGCCGATGGGGCCACCATCTTGCGCTTACGCGGTGGTCTCCCGGTGGCGGCGGTGCCGGACATCACGACCTCGTTAAAGCGGGCCGAGATTGGTGGCGTGCTCGATGGTACGGAGTTTGCGGGTATTGTCCGTGTCCTCCGAACAGTTACGGCCATTGATGACTTCCTGACGGATTTGCATGAGAACGTGGATCTGCGCCGGGTCTACCAGATGCAGGCACAGTTGACGCTGCTGCCGGGTTTGCTGCGGGAGTTACAGCGGTCGATTGATGAAGAAGGCAATGTCACTGATGAGGCTAGTCCTGAATTGCACGGTATTCGGCGGCGGATGCACGCGATGGAGCGCGATATACGTGAGCGGATGGAGGGCTACACCCGCGGCAACTCGGCGCAGTATCTGAGTGAACCCATCATTACTATTCGCGATGACCGGTACGTGATTCCGGTCAAAGCCGAAAATCGCGGCCGCTTTGGTGGGGTTGTCCACGACCAGAGTGCCACCGGGCAGACGCTGTTTATCGAGCCTCAAGCGGTGGTCGATCTGAATAACCGGATGCGGGAGACGCAGGTCGCCGAGCGTCAGGAAATTATGCGGGTACTGACGGATTTGTCGGCCAAAGTCGCGCCAGAAACCGACGGGCTGCGTACAGACGCGAGCGTGTTGGGCCATCTGGACCTCATTAACGCGAAGGCCCGGTACGCTGCGCTCATCAAGGCCACCGAGCCGACGATTAGTGATGCGGGTGTGGTGGACTTACGTCAGGCGCGCCATCCGTTGATTGACCAGCACAAGGTGGTGCCGAATGACATCGTGCTTGGTGGTGATTACCAGAGCATCGTCATTACTGGGCCCAACACGGGTGGTAAGACGGTGACGTTGAAGACGTTGGGCTTGCTGTCGTTGATGGCACAGGCAGGTCTATTTATTCCTGTGGATGAGCACAGTACGGTGAAGGTGTTCAGCAACGTCTTTGCTGACATCGGTGACGAGCAGTCCATCGAGCAGAACCTCAGTACGTTCTCGTCGCACATGACGAACGTGGTGGCGATTTTGCGTGATTTGGACAAAGACAGTCTGGCGTTGTTCGACGAATTGGGGGCTGGGACGGATCCCCAGGAGGGGGCCGCGCTGGCCATCTCCATTCTGGACGCGGTTGGGACTGTCGGCGCATACGTGTGGACACGACGCACTACCCTGAGCTGAAGCTGTACGGGTACAATACGCCGGGAACGACGAACGCGTCGATGGCGTTTGACGGTGATACTTTGCAGCCCACGTACCGGTTACAAATTGGTGTGCCGGGACGGAGCAACGCGTTTGAAATTTCGACTCGGCTGGGGTTGGACCAGACAATTGTGGACCGGGCAAAGTTGTTGATTAGTGACGACGAGCACGACCTGAACAACATGATCGCCGACCTAGAAAAGGAACGGCAGGCAGCCGCGATGACCGACTCGGACCTCCAGGAGAAGTTGGACGAGGCGACGAAGCTGCACGGTCAGTTACAGGCGGCGTATGCGGACCTCAAGATGCGGCAGGACAAGGAGTTACAGGCTGCGCGTGATCAGGCCAACAAGATGGTGGCGGACACGCAGGCGGAGGCCGACCAGATTATCAAGTCGTTGCGGAAGATGCAGCGGGGTGGCGCGAACGATGCGGGTGTCATTGACGCGCAGACGCGGTTGCACCAGCTGCACCAGGACACGCCGTTAGCGAAGAATAAGGTGCTGAAGAAGGCGCGGAATACGGCGGCTTTGCGTGCTGGTGATACGGTGAAAGTGTTACAGTATGGCCAGACGGGGACGTTGCTGAAGCAGCAGGGTAACCACGAGTGGCAGGTACAGGTCGGCATCATGAAGATGGCGGTACCGGAGTCGGGCTTGGAAAAGGTGGGGACGCCGGAGACGGAGCAGCCACGGACGGCCCGGACACACGTGCAGGGAGCTGGTAGTGGGCCATCGACGACGTTGGACTTGCGTGGCCAGCGGTATGCCGAGGCGATGAGCAACCTGGATAAGTATATTGATGAGGCGTTGTTGGCGAACTACCCGACGGTGACGATTATTCACGGTTTGGGTACGGGGGCCATTCGCAACGGGGTGACGGAGTACTTGAAGAAGAATCGCAATGTGGCCCGGTTCGGGTACGCACCGGCGAATGCTGGTGGGTCGGGGGCGACGATTGTGGTGTTTAGGTAGAGAGAGCGGAGCAGGCCGTTTAGAAGACAGAGCATAAGTAACTCTAACCGAAAGGCCCGGTTTTGGCCTTTTGGTTAGAGTTGCTTATGCGGCGTCTTCTGGCCTGCGCAGCTCGTTTCCATAAGCACAGGTACCGAGGGAGCGAGGTGGCATTAGCCCGCTAATGTAACGTCAAGCCCGGGTTTGGCTTCATTGCCGTAGCGGGTTACGCGCAAGTTTCTGCGGGGCGCAGCTCGTTTCCATAAGCACAGGTAACGGGGGAGCGAGGTGGCATTAACCCGCTAATGTAACGCGGAAAGGCCCGGTTTTGGCCTTTTGGTTAGAGTTGCTTATGCGGCGTCTTCTGGCCTGCGCAGCTCGTTTCCATAATCACAGGTACCGAGGGAGCGAGGTGGCATTAGCCCGGCAATGTGACGCGGAAAGGCCCACACTTGGCCTTTCATTGGTAGTAACGTATACCTCCTCGCTAGGGGCTTTGATAAATTCCTCCCAGCACGCCCCGCTCTGCCCTGCTACAATAAAATTATCCCCAAGCACCACCCATCACTTTACAATGTTGGTGTAGACGCATATAATTAGCTTACAAAAGGTAAGAGGAGTGTGATAGCATGGTTAAGGCAATTACTGACGATAACTTTACTACCGAAACTGGTACGGGTGTTACTCTAACCGACTTCTGGGCAACTTGGTGTGGCCCTTGTCGGATGCAGTCACCGGTGATTGAGAAGCTGGAACCAGAAATGCCGGACGTTAAGTTCACCAAGATGGATGTGGATGCAAATCCAGATACACCAAAGGAATTCGGTATTATGGCCATTCCTACTTTGCTGGTCAAGAAGGACGGCGAAGTGGTTGAACGGATCACGGGTTACCACACTGGCGACCAGTTGTCAGATATTTTGAAGAAGTACACCGCGTAGTAAAGTTAATATGCGTGCAAAAAGCATCCTTTAGGGGATGCTTTTTGCACGCATAATTTGTAACCTTTAAAATGCAAACTTACATTGAGAACACACTTAAGAATCGTTATTTAGTAGTAATAGGTTGCTGCTATTGCCATTCAGTTAGTCATGGGATGCCCATAAGTGGCGGGGTATACGATCAGTAGTGTACAGATTGATGGTGTTGTGCATTTGACTGATAGAAACTAGGCTAACAGAGTAAGTATTACTTGATTTGAGCGTTCACACAGAGTAATTGACGTGTGGGCGTTTTTTGCGTTGGGTTGAATTAGGAAAAATTGCTTGAAGAATGCACCCAAATACCCGGTAGTTGAATTTTTGGAGGTGAATTAAGCGTTCGGTTGCTGATTTATTAGTAGTATAGTGGACCGGGAATGTCGTGTTGCTCCGCCAAGGGTGTGCATGTGAAAGCTGCCTTCTCCGCTCTCTGCCTTGCCCCACTCCTCATCCAGGTTTACAATTAAGACTTCCTAGTTGATAAATCGTTATAGAAGGGCTGCTCCTCACCGGGGTCAATGCTCAGTGTCAACGTCACGTTGTCGCGGTGGTTCTCACTGGCGCCCTCCACAGTGTGGCCCAACGCCTGTTGCAATAATTGGGCCAGGAAGCCCGCCTCTAAACGGAAGTCGGCCGTGTTGCCGCGCAGGCTGAGGCGCTGACTGACCACCGGCCCGCCGAGTGTGTATGTACGCAACTTTGTCTTAATCTTATCGGGTTTCAACTCGCCGAACCCCATCGATGCAAAGGTGGTGCTGATTTGTTCCTCCGGCACGTTGAGGTGTGCCGCCAGGCTCCGACCGGCAAAGTATAAAATACCGTCGGCGCGTTCTCCCAAAAGTTCCGGGAGCATTACGTCCCGCAACAAGATCTCGCCCGCCAAGAGTTGTTGATCGGCATTTTGAAGTAATTCTAAGTATTGTGCGTCAGCCATTGTGGATCCTCCTCGTTTATCTACCCCAGTATACCGAACTGCCGCCGTAAAAGCAGTAGTCCGTAATCGTATTTTTAACATTAAGCGGGTCGGTTAACGGTTGAATTTCTGGTGGTGGCGGGCAACAATGGTAGTAGTGAGAATTCATTTAGCGAAGGTGGCAAAGATGATGGATGCAACGGCACCAATTGGTTTCATTGATTCTGGCGTGGGTGGCCTGACCGTGGTCCGTGAGGCCCTACGGCAGTTACCCCACGAAAACGTCATGTTTTTGGGCGATCAGGCGCGCCTGCCTTACGGGCCCCGTCCGGCCGCCCAGGTGCGGTCCTTCACCTGGCAAATGGTGAATTATCTGCGGGCACAGCACATCAAGGCGCTGGTCATTGCGTGCAACACCGCCACGGCCGCAGCCTGGCGTGACGTACAGGCACAGCTCGATATTCCCGTTATTGGTGTGATTGTGCCGGGGGCCCGTGCGGCCGTGAAGGTGACAACTGCCGGACGTATCGGCGTGGTGGCCACCGAGGGTACCGTAGCCAGCGGCGCGTACGATGCGGCTATTCACCAACAAAATTCGGCGTTGACCGTGCACAGTATGGCGGCCCCCAAGTTTGTTTCTTTGGTTGAAAGCAACGAGTACAAGTCCGACCTAGCGCGCCGCGTGGTCGCAGATACCTTGGCACCGTTGGCCGCAGAACATCCCGATACTGTCATTATGGGGTGCACGCATTACCCGCTACTGCGGCCGTTTATCCAGGCGGCTTTGGGCGACGACGTGACCCTCATTGATCCTGGTCGGGAAACGGTGGTGGAATTGGCCACCGTGCTCGATTATTTAGGGTTGGCTAACCGCGGCGATCACGATGGCGACCGTAGCTTTTACACGACGGCCAGCCCGACCATGTTTGCCGACATTGCTAGCGATTGGCTCGGACTGGATGACCTGCACGCGCAACACGTGAATATTGAGGCCAACCGGACCACTTTGTTCCGGATGCCGAGCTCAATGGGGCGGTGGACAAAACTCCCGAGTCCGGGCAGTCATAGACGCTGGTCGTCGCCTCGAAGAATCCGGGTAAGGTGCGCGAGTTCGTTGATTTCTTTGCTCCCCGCGGTATCACGGTTCGTAGTTTGGCGGATTTTGATGATTTGCATACCGTTAACGAGACCGGCACCACCTTCCTTGAAAACGCCCGGTTAAAGGCACACGGGTACAGCGAGGCGCTGGGGTTACCCGTTATTGCGGACGACTCCGGCCTGATGGTGGATGCCCTCGATGGCGCGCCGGGTGTGCTGTCTGCGCGGTATGCCGGTGACCACAACGACGCCGCTAACAATGCAAAGATGCTTGCGAACCTCGCCGGGGTGCCAACTGAGCGCCGGACGGCCCATTTCCACACCACGTTAGTCTGGGTGGACCCAGAACGACCCCACGACGACGTGGAGGTTGATGGGGAAGTTAATGGCCGCATCACCGTGATTCCAGCGGGGGATAACGGCTTTGGTTACGACCCGTTTTTCTACATTCCCGAGCAGGGGCAAACCATGGCGGAAATGTCTCCCGCCGAGAAGAACCGTTTTAGTCATCGCGGAAACGCGCTGCGTGAGTTAGCCAAGTTGATGGATGCCCAGCCGGAGCGTTTTGGCATGCCGGATGCTAAAGAGCGGACCAACAATGGTAGTGACCCGCGGATGAACGAAGACCTGGAGGAAGAATAGTGAAAATTCTGGTGGCAAGTGATACGCACGGTGATGCGCTGGTGTTGCAGGAGTTACTAACGGAATATCCGCACATGGACGGCTACTTTTACTGTGGTGATTCGGAACTCCGGGCGAGTGATCCGGTCTTTGATACTTGGCGCGCTGTTCAGGGCAACATGGATTTTGATCCAGGCTTTCCGATGACGCTAACGGTTCCCGTGGGGGCGCACACGGCATTTATGGCCCATGGGCACAAATATGCCGTCGGTTGGCGGCGGGATGAGTTGGTCGCCGCCGGGGTGGCTGCCGGGGCGGATATCATTTTGTACGGTCATACCCACGTCGCGTTGGCCGAGGTCCATCAGAATGTTCTGGTGGTTAATCCCGGCAGTATTAGCCAACCACGTGGCGACCTGGCACCGCTGGGGGGGATGTACGCGGTGGTCACGGTTGATGATGATGGGCGCCGGGTAGAATACGGCACCCGGACGCGCGGACTGATACCGAAGCTCACACGCACGTTTCCCGTTGGGTCGGAATGATACTATGTATACAAAAACCTGGTAGCAATTACGCTACCAGGTTTTTATGTGGGGGTGTATTACTTCATAAATACGCCTTTGTACAGAAGAATGGCACAGATGCTGGCCAAAGTTGGTGCCAGCACTGGTACCCATGAGTAGCCCCAGTCGGAACTGCCTTTGTGCTTCAGGGGCAGAAGGGCATGCACGATGCGGGGACCGAGGTCACGGGCCGGATTCAAAGCGGGGCCGGTGGGACCGCCGACACTAGCAACCAGCGTTAACACGAGGAAGCCCAGTGCGAGGTGGGCGGTACCCAGGTTGTTCTGGAAGAACGGCGCCTTGGTAATTCCCAGCGCGCCGAAGAACAGGATGAACGACCCCACAAACTCGTTGACAAAGCCGTTGAGCTTGCTCTTGCTGGCACTGATGGTGCTAAACGTGCCCAGGATGTGCTGTGGGTTGGTGGTCATGTCGTAGTGGGGCTTGTACGCCGCCACGACTATCAGCTGGCCCACGATGGCACCGGCGAATTGCACCAAAATGTAGGGGAGCACTTCACTCCAACTGAAGAGTCCGGCTACGGCCAAGCCAATCGTAAACGCTGTTGATGTGGTTCCCGGAGATGGAACCGAACAGCAACGCGGGGATCATGACCCCGCAGCCGTAACCAAAGGCGATGACGAGCCAATCGGAGCCGTTCCCCTTGGTACCTTTGAGATCCACGTTGGCTACCGAGCCGTTGCCCAAAATCACCATGATTGCCGTACCAATGAATTCGGCAATCAGGCGCGTTCCTAATGCATATGTCACAAGAAAATCCTCCTTGGAGTCGTTAAGTAAATAGTTAATATCTTATGTAATGATTCGCAAACTTTAATAGTGTACCAGAATTTGCGGTTGGTGTCATGCCCGTACAAAATATTGGCCAATTTGCGTTGGTTAGTCCCGGTTGGCGGCGTCGGTCGGGCCGGTGAGCTGCGGCTTTCGTGGGGCGCTCCATGGTAATCCACTGCTAGGGCGAAGGCTGGGTGGTTACGAACGCGCGGGTGGCCTTTGGGACTGCGGCTTACGTGCCCTACGCCGTAGGTTGCTACACCCGCACGCTCCGGCCGTCCCGGCCTCCCGCGGATTTTAGAGCCCGAAAAA
>NZ_BBAI01000023.1 GCF_001311175.1 Lacticaseibacillus pantheris DSM 15945 = JCM 12539 = NBRC 106106
ACCGGCCGCTCAACCGGAACCACCGCGTCAGTACGACCAGCCACTAGTAGCGGTTACCGTGGCGTGGTCCACAAAGTCGCAGAAACCACCCCCGCAACCGGAGCCGGCAGGCCGCCACGGCCAGCCAATAGGACCACCACCTAGCGGCCTCCGCTTTGCCTACCGTCGCCGCGGGATGAATTGGCCGGCAAAGCGCCATTTCTGTCGGTTGTGCAAGTACAGCCAGCCAAAGACGGAAAAGACGACGGCACCCACAAAGTTGACCATGAGGTCCTTCATCGTGTCCACCAACCCCAAATCAAGGTAGCCGTTCACGGGTAACCCAACGGCTTTGCCCCTCACGTCAAGCGTGGTGCCGGTCACATGCGTGATGGTAACGGGATGGTTGGCCCCGCTGGGATTCAGCGCCACCGAACGGATAGTATGTACAATCGTATCCTTCTGCATATCCAGGTTGAACCACTGATCCATCGTAAACTCGAAGAACTCCCACAACACCCCAATTGTCATGGAGAAGGTGAACGCCAACAACACAATTAGCAGCGGCGACAGGTCGGCGTGGAACAGGTCCTTCTGGTTCAGTATTTCCACGAGCGACAGCCCAATCGCCGCCGCCAGGAAACCGTTAATGACGTGTAACATGACGTCCCAGTACGCAAAGGTGCCGTAAAAATTGTGAATTTCACCCAAAATCTCGGCGGCAAAAATAAACAGTAACACCAGTACTTCCAACAAGATGGGCAAATCAATCTGCGTATGCCGCCGGATGAACGTGGGTACCGCAAACAGCACCAACGTTAACAGGCACATCAGGATGCCCTCAAAGTTACCCAAGAAAAACTGGCGCACCATCGTCGCCAACACGATGACGCTAAGAAACAGGTGAATACGGCGCATCGCTAGCGCCGAATGCAACCAATCTGGGTTCATCAACGTCCCCCCTAAGTAGGCCAACCACTTGATGTAATTCTATCCTCTACTCCCTATCTTACCAGCCTGTAACGCTTCGTTGGTAGCGTTTACCGCATTTTGTCAATTTATGCACAAATAAGTTGCACGTTTCGTCGCCAATCCTAACGTAAACAAAGTCGTGCCCGTAATCCCCCTCAATCAGGATTACGGGCACGACTTTGTAATTTACCATTCAATTTGTTGACTGCAACAACCCGTTGTCCACCAACCAGTGCCGCACAGCCGCGTCCGCCTGCTGCACCCGATTGCCGCGAACGGGCAGTCCCAGCCCCACTGTGGCCGCAGGACAAAGATTGGCGATGGTCGTCAGACTCGTGCCAAAGCGACTGCTTCGTGGGTGCAGAACGGTAGATGGTCACGCCACTTAACTGCGTCTGCCGTAACCAGGTCGCGACGGGCCGCGGTAGGTCACCCCCCCAAATCGGAAAGCCCAGCAACAACACTTTGCCTACTCGCATTGGCGTCCGCTCGACCGGGGGCCAGGTTTGCTGGTCCGCCTCACGACGGGCGCGGGCCAAAGTCAGCTGGTAGCTGTCAGGATACGGTTCAACCGCCTCAATCGTATTTGTCGCCACGCTCACCTTGTCAGCGATTGCTATGGCCACCCGTGCAGTATTGCCCACCACCAACTGCTGCTGGCGGCCGGCAACCATGTTGATGCCCGCGCGCGAAAAGTATGTCACGGTGATTGTCGTCCCATCTGCGTCCCGGGAACGCCTACTCCGCGTCGCCATAAACGTCCTTGGCCAACCCGAACGCCGACCACGCCTTGGGCCAACCCGCGTAAAACGCGAGGTGGGTAATGAGCGCCACCATCTCCGTGCGCGTTACCCCGTTGTCCCGAGCAATCCGCATGTGCGCCTCCAATTGCGGGAACAATCCCTGCGCCATCAAGGCCGCGCAGGTAATCAGGCTGCGGTCGCGCGGGGACAGTTCGTCCTCCCGAGCCCATACTTCACCGAATAATACGTCATCATTTAATGCCGCAAACTGGGGTGCAAATTCACCCAGTTGGTCGCGACCAGCCGTTTGCTTTTTAGCCATCGTTATCCCTCCAAAGCCGCGTAATCCGCGTCACTGACCGGTTCCAACCACTCCGGCGTGCCCGCCGTAATCGCCACGTGGCTGAACCAACTATCCTTGGTTGCGCCGTGCCAATGCTTCACGCCATCATGGGTCACCACCACGTCGCCCGGATGCAGTTTACGCGCCGCCTGCCCGGCCTCCTGGTACCAACCCTCGCCGCCGGTCACCAGCAGAATCTGGTACCCATCATGGTGGATATGCCAGTTGTTACGGCAACCCGGTTCAAAGGTGACGTTGCCCACGCCCACGTTGACGGCGGGATCGGCAACCAGTGACTGCAAGTAACTTTGGCCCGTGAAGAATTGCGCGTACGCATCGTTCTTGGGTCCCATGGGGAAGATGCCGTTGGTCACGGCGTTTTCGTTTTGACTCATAATAAATTTCCCTCCATTGATTGTTAGTGACTAACTCGTTTGGTTCTACAAGGGTTACTTTAGCCGTTTGGATACCATTCTGGAAATACTTAGTCAGTATGTATCCATACACATAGAGCATAGTAAAAGGGGCTGTGCCAAAAGGAGGTTAGCTCCCGATATACAAGACGGCATCAGTGGAAATCCCGAACCTAGGATTTCTGCTGATGCCGTCTTGTATGTTAGGGAGCTGCCTTTTGGCGCGCGACCACGATGTATCGTTAGTGTGCTAAAGTCTTCTGTCACAATCCCTTATCCATTCACTTAATTAAACGCCTCGCGGAATCGACGAATATAATCGGCCACCAGCGGCGTCAGAACCCGATTCCGCCGCCACACCAGCACACAATGCGTGGTCAGCGCCGGCGACAAAGGCACAAACTTGAGCTTGCTGTGGTCCACATCCCGCGTCACACCCGCGATGCCGAGGGCCATCCCCACCTGCCGCTCCACTAGCGGGACCACGTTAAAGTTGAGGTTGTAGTGACCAATAATGTGCGGCGGGACCGCACCATCAAGCCATTCGTCCAACATGGTCTGCACGGCTGGACGCTGGGAGGTGATGAGCGGTAGGCCGCCCAGGTCGGCGGGCGTCACCGCGTCCCGCTCCGCCAGGAATGCTTCGGTGGACATCAATAATCCCCACCGTTCGACCCTCGGAAGACGCAACGACTCGTACTTGGCCGTGTCCACGGGATCAATCAGGATGGCCACATCCACCAACCCTTTGTCTAGCTGATCAGCGATGATGTCACCGTCCCCCGTGGTGATGGTAAAAGTCACCTCCGGATACTCTGCCGTCATTTCCTCCAACATCATCGCCATCGTCGCCGAGTTATCGGCCTCCACGCACCCGATACGCAAGTTGCCGGTCATCACCGCACGCTGCCGGTCGGTAAACGCCCGCTCGGTTTGCTGGGTGAGTGACAAAATTTCCTCAGCGCGGCTGCGCAAGAACACGCCCGCCTCCGTTAACGTGAGGTGGTTGTGCTCCCGGTCGAAGAGCTGGGTGTCCAGTTCGTCCTCCAACGCCTGGATTTGGCGACTCACCGTGGGTTGCGTAACGTGCAGCCGGCGTGCGGCTTCGGAAACCGTGCCGGCGTCCGCAACCGTCCAAAAGTATTCCAGTAAACGTAATTCCATGCGTCACACGCCCCTTTGCCATAATCCATCCATACGCCACATGCATATTATATGGTCATTAAGCCACATTTAGGCATCAAGGGCAAGTAAATAGTCCGCTTCGCAACCGGATGCACAACCATCCTGATTCCAAACCGGACTATTGATAATAGCTATTTAACGGTCACGTGGCCATCACTGGCATGGGCCTCAACCCGGTTGGCCGCTTCCGCCTTGTGGGTAATACTACTCTCATTGTGCTTGCCAAAGAGGCTGACGCCGCCATCTTCAGCGGACAACACGTACCCATCGGTTTGTGGCGATGCCATGGTGATACTACCATCCTCCGCGCGGACTGAGACCACGTTGCGGAACCGCGTGTTGGTGAACTCCATGCGACCATCATCCGTGTGGTACCGGCCGCCAGTCAGGGTACTGTTCGTCACCGTCACACCACCATCATCACTTTGCAAGCTGGTATTGCGTAACTTGGTGTCGGTTAGGTTTGCCCCGCCATCATTCAGGGTAATGCGCCCACTTTGTGTAGTGAACTCCTTGGTGGTCAAGCGGCCGTCATCGAGGGCAATCGTGGTCGAGGCCACGGTCATCGGTACGTCCAAGTCCAGGTTGCCATCGCCCAGGTTAGCCGTTAACGCGCTGAGGTGCGTGTTCGCGGGCAAAGTCACCGTGATGTGTTCCGTCATTGTACCAATCCCCAGTTGTATCCACCCGCGGACATGCGACGCGATCCGCACCGTACCGCCACTTTGCTTGACCGTGACTGGGCGGTTGCTCGGCCCCTGCACGTGTACCTGACGGTCGTTACCCCGGCGCACCGTCACGTCGTAATCCGACGTGTTCACCACTAGTCGATCAACCCGGCCGAGGCTCACGTTACGCTCCGTCGTGGAGAACGTCCGCAAACCGTCAGCCCAGGTCATGTTAGTTTCAGCTTGATTCGTTAACCCTACCGCCATCATGAGGGCCCCAACCGTTGCAACAATGAGACCCGTGATCATTAATTTACCCTTCATTTTTAGCCCCTCCACGTGGTACCGCTCACTCAACCGCTTATACGTCGACCGCACCATACGTGCGACCCATTGTCCAAACCAGCGTACTAGCGCAATACTGCCGGGCACCGCGATGAGCGTTAGCCCAATGGCGACCAGGCCGGCGCCGATAAATAGCACTCCGGTAGCCCACTCCGTAAACAGCGCGGTGACCCCCGCAATCACGGCGGCAACCCCAATGATGAAGACGGAGGCCACAATGGCGACCAGCGACAGGATTAGTGCCCCAACCACAATTATTGCCGCAATGAAAATCAGTATTAGCGCAATAATCATGGGTACACCGATCGGTAATGCAAAGACGCCGAGGATAATCATCCAGACGTTACGCCATTTATCCCGGCGCGGGGCCGTTGTGTGCTGGTCATCACCGTTGGATTGCTCCTGTGCCTTCACTGAGGCGTCGGCCAACGTGACGCGGGCCAGGTGCTTGGCCGTACCCAGGCGGCCTTCAATTGCTGCGCGATCACCAAGATCAGCGTCCTCAATGTACTCGCGATAATAACTAATAATGTCTGCCCGGTCGTCGTCTGGCAACGCGGCCAGGTAACGTTCTAGATCATCTAAGTATTCATTCATGTGTGTCAACTCCTCCAATAACACCGTCGATGGTGTCCTTATAATCCTGCCAATCCCCCTTAATCACCGTCAAACGCTGACGCCCAACGTCCGTCAGCTGGTAGTAACGGCGATTACGGCCTTGAAACGGCTGATCGTAGGTGGTGACCCAACCATTTTTCTTCAAGCGCCGCAATACGGGGTACAAAGTGGATTCGGAAACCGCGGTAAATTCCTGTACCCGCTGCGTCAATGCGTAGCCGTAGTAGTCCTCCTTTGTCAGCAGGGCCAACACGCAGCCATCCAGTAGTTCTGTCGTTATGGCAATACTCATGGTCAACCTCCAATCATATTATACGCTGTATAGTATTAGATTCGAGATAAATATACCATAAATCCTGATGGTGTCAACTCGGACTTTAGTCTGAACGTAAATTCGTCGAAGGCTGGGTGGGTACGAACCCGCGGATGGGCTTTGGCGCATAAGCCGCAGTTCCAAAGCTCACCCGCGGGTTCCCGATAGTTTCTGGCTACTGATATCAGTAGCTCGAGTCCCTAACCGTTGGTAATTTAGACGAACCAGTTAGTGCCACTGGTCTCACTATTATTGCCAGTAGTGCGTTAGTACGTACTGACAGTTATGAATTACAGAATCAAATTGGCTAGACCGAGCGGGCTTTGCTAGGTCTACGGCAATTCGCGGTAGTCCGGACCGGGCGTGAGCGTGAGGCAAGTAGACGGTCGCGGGGCCCGGCCGCTCAACCGGAACCACTGCGACAGTATGGCCAGCCAGTTGCGGCGGTCAGAACCGCCACCCAGACCAACCATCAAAAAAAGCCCCAACCACCGCGGCTAGGGGCCAACAATTATGATTACCAACTAAATTCCTCAAAGTAGATCATCCCAGGCTGCATGCCTGCATCAAGGTTGGCTCGCTGCTCCCCTAACCGCATTATTAATCCCTTTCATTTTTATAATTCAGCTTACGTTTCGTTAAATGCGCACAAAAAGGGCCAACACCCAGAACCACCGCATGGCAGTCGTAGGTGTCGGCCCATTAATTTCATTATACTTGGGTTTAGCAGGTTTCGCCGGCAACCATGAGGCCCTGCTTAAACGCTGCGAGGATATCCGCTCCTTTGGCCATCGTGACCGCACCATCAATGTGGTGCGCGTCATCCTTCAGGTCAATGGCGTAGTTCTTGAAATCCAACACTGCGCCATGCTCGAGGAAGAACAGGTCGTAATCGGAGGTGTAGAGATCCAAGCCCGCGTCGTTTTCCAGACGGACGTTATAATCCGGGTCGGGTGCGTCCAGTTCAATCAAACTGAACTTGGAGCCGATAGTACAAGCGCCACCCTGTAGGGAGTAGCGCCCACCCCCGTCGTCAGCAATCAGCAACAGCATCTTGTCCGCCAAGCCTTTACGCCGCATCAAATCCACAAAACTTTCCGTCAACGTAATTTTAGCCATAGTCTCGACCTCCCGTGTGTCCAACCAGCAGCTTACTATTAATAACCAAATATAGTATGCCACTCTTGTGGAATAAATTCAATTAATCCGGCCAGCCTGGTTCGCCCCAAGTTAACTGTCGCGCTACTCGTCAAGTTCAATTACTCGGCGGTAGGTGCGCCCATTAGAAGTCCGCGTGACGTAGCCAGCATCGACCATGTCCCGACGTGCCGTCACGTAGTCTGGAAAGCTGATGTGTGTCTGGATGGCGGCGTTCACGCTAACCTCGTCCAACTCACCATCTGGTAGCTGCTCTGCAAGCCAGGCTAATACGGCTAATCGCCGAGAGCGTTTCTTCGGCAGTAACGTCAACCGCCCGTCGTTATCCAAATAATGCTGCACAATTTCATCGTTCATCAACTATCCCTCGCTTTTTCAATCCGACGTATTCGCGTAAAATATTATTAGGTGGCTATATATTCTCCCATTGTAGCATGTTCCTGTATGCTCACGGCAAAGTGGCAGCCGTTGCCCTTGCCCAGCGTGTTATAATGACGATATCTTGGGTACTTGCAGGCGATACCCACCCCAACATTGCCGTCGACACAAAGGGGTTACTATGCGCATTAACGTTCTGCAACATACGCCAACAGAAGGACCCGGTTCCATTCGTACTTGGGCACAAGCACGCGGCCATGAGTTGTACGTATACCATCCATACCAGTTCGGCATTCTGCCCACCGTAGATGAAACAGACATGCTCGTGGTACTAGGCGGACCGATGAGTCCTAATGATGACATAGACTGGATCCACGCCGAACGGGTACTCATTGACCAGCTACTCCGTGCGGACAAACCCATCTTTGGGGCCTGCTACGGCGCCCAGCAAATAGCCATGACTTTGGGCTACCCGGTCACCACTGCACCGGCCAAAGAAGTGGGCTGGGCACCCGTCTACCGGCAAAGCGCCGCCATCCCCAGGCTTCCGGAACAGCTCACCGCACTGCATTGGCACGAAGAACAATTTGCCATTCCCAAAGGTGCGGAGCTCCTTTTTAGCAGCGACCGCGTCCGAAACCAGGGGTTCGTTCTTGGTCATCGCGTCGTGGGCCTGCAATTCCACTTTGAGCCCCAAACTGAAGACGTACGAACCATGTGCATTAACGATGGGGCGTACGTGGCCGGTTCCGCCTGGGACAAACGGTTGCCGACATTATCGACTGGCCCGTACCGGCGGAGAACCAAGCGGTGATGAACACCATCTTGGACTTCATCACCAAGTAACCAAATTAATAGTGCCCAGTAGCCCCTCCCGTGCGGAGACGCTACTGAGCACTATTTGTGCTGTTACCAGCATATTATTAACCATGAATGTAACGGTATTCCTGCGTTTGACCACCATAGCCCCAGTTGGCCGAATCCACAGAATGCACCACCACGTAACTCGTTGCGACAACATCCCCAAAGATAGCCTGCATTTGCTCGAAGACTTGCTTCACAAAGGCGGCCGTCTGGTCACGCGTATTGGTGCCTGCCGTGACCTTGATTTCCACGTAAAAGCCCGTCTCGTGCTTCGCTAACATTGATTCGCCACCAACGAACCACGTGCTGGGATCCTGAAACTGCACGTCAGCAACCGCCGCCGCCGTGTTCTTACCCAGTGCCTGCACTGCCAAATTAGTGACCATCTGTGCGACTTTGGCAGTGGGACGGTCCGTTTGATTAGTCGCAATTCTAACCCGTATATATGGCATCTTTGCCCTCCTAGTTGTTCCTCTGACTACTTCAACAACCAATATAATATACAGATAATTTAACCAGGCGCATATAACTAAATTGTGTTAGGGTTATCGTAATTAGCGATTAGGGTGGTGCACGTAGATGCAACTACAGGATTTAGAAATTTTCCAACAACTGTTTGAGCTGCGCTCCATCAACGCGACGGCCAGGGCGCTAGGCTTTGCCCAATCCAACATTACCGCCCGACTACAAAGCCTTGAGCGTGAGTTTGACATCCGGCTATTCACGCGGAGCCACCAGGGCATCGTGCCAACCACGGCGGGGGCAAAGTTCTACCGTTATGCCCTCGACACGCTTCGGGCAACTGCGCAGGTACGGACGCAAATACACCGACAGACAGAACAACCACACGCCATCATCTCAACCCTGCTGTTCAACTACCTGATTAATTATCGCCGAACACTGCAACTCAATGATTACCAATACCAGTTGATGAGTTCGACGGATATCCAACAGCTCAACCACACCACCGCGGCGACGGTTATTACTTACGCCCATTTTCAACAACCCAACTACGTAGCCGGACCCGTCAAATACTTCCGGGCCGCCGTGCTCACTGCCAAAGACTCAAGTATGCCCTCACTACCCCTACTCGTCAACAGCGACCGTCACTGTCAATTTCGGGCACGTTCGCTACGCCTCGCAAGCCAGATATCAAGGCGCGTCCAGGAAATTGATTCCTGGGACGCTATCATCAACCTGGTACAATCTGGTCGTGGTATCGCCTTGTTACCGGAATACCTGGCCGCCACGAATAACCTAACTCAGTTGGCGAATACCCCGCGCTTTCGCATCCCTTACCGCACATATACGCGACCAACAGAATAACCGCATATTAAAACCCCTGAGTTTCGGGAGCACGTTTTGATGACGTACCCCGGACCTCAGGGGTTTAAATTTATCCGAATGGATGCATTACGTGATTACTGCACCTCCGCCTGGATTGCTGCCGCCACAGCATCCTGCTCGTCCGCGACAAGGGCCACACGACTCTCAATCACCTTGGTATCCATCGTGATTTCACGCGTCAACGCGGTGTCACTCAGCTTGGGTTCAAAGAAGGCCTTGAACTCCGCCAGCCGCTCTGGTGTTTTGAAGATGCTGGCAATAACCGTAACGAAGGTCGGGAACTCCATGTCCCCGCCGACCGTTGCTTCCAGCCATGACCACTCGTTGCGAATCCAGTCCCATGCTGCCTGCTGCCCAGCGGCATTGGCCAGCACGCCGCGGAACCAAGCGCGCAGGTCCTGCGGCTTGATGGTGTCCGCATCCTCGAACAAGGCCACCAGGCGCTTAATCAATGCCGGGTCGGTCGTACTTGTCAGGGCGCGCGCAATGTCCGCTTTGTAACTAGCATCGGCCGTGGCCCGTGACGCTGCCACTAGTTGGTCAAACAGTGCGGCACTGCCGAAGTGCTTCATCTCGTTTTCGAGAATAAACACACGGGTGGCCGCCGGTAGTGTACCCGGGTTGTCAGCGTGCTGCTCAAATAACGCATGCGCCGTGGCAATACCGTCCGGATCTTCAGCGTACAAAGTAGCGCTGAGCACATACGGACGCGTCAACTGATCGTCGTTGGATTCGCCCGCACGTGGCGTCCAGCCCAAGCGCTCAACCTGACCAGCACTTAACTGGTCGTAGAACGCCCGCAACTGCTTTTCAGCCGGCGACTTTGGTGCCACAAACTTCTTCAGGTTGCCCGCCACCTGGTACAACGCGTCGTTGACCACGGTGGAGGTGCTTGATGCAAAGCGTGGTAGCAACGGCACCACGTCGGCGTACGAAATCTGCCGGCCCTCTGCCAGTAACCGCTGATCCTGGAGCAATTGCAACTGACTGATTGGGTCCAAACTGTCCGCGTTGGTCAAAATATCCTGCATCAACGTGTCGTCGTAGCGCACGATAAAGTGGGAATTGTTACCCACGTTCAGGCGGAACGGCTCCCCGTTAGCGGCGCGTAACTGGGCGTAATCCCCCAGTGTCACCGTACTCTCCTTGAAAATTTCTGGTGCCGCGTCGTAGTTGGCGTTGAGCGGAATTTGCCAGAGCCGTCCCACATCGTGGCCGTCACCGATAAAGAACTGTTGCTGACTCAGGGTCAGCTGACCATCCACCACCGCGGCCGTTACGACCGGGTAACCCGGCTGTTCGAGCCAGGACTGCATGATGGCCCCGACATCCAACCCGGAGGCCTCCCCTAGTGCAGACCACAAATCGCTCCCGGTAGCGTTACCGTACTGGTGGGCCGCAAAGTAGGCCTTCAAGCCGGCGCGCATGTGCTCATCCCCGAGCAGGGCGCGAACCATGACCAGCATCCGGGCACCCTTGGCGTACACAATCGCACCATCAAAGAGGGAGTCAATCTCAGCGGGATCCTCCACCTGCACGTGGACGGACTGCACCCCATCCGTAGCGTCACGCTGCAAGGCAGCCGGAGCTCCGAAGTTTGGAACAGCTCCCAAACGTGCCAGTCAGGTTCCAGCGCGTCGACGGCCACGTACTCCATCATGTTGGCAAAACTTTCGTTCAACCAGAGGTCATCCCACCACTTCATTGTGACCAGGTCGCCAAACCACTGGTGGGCCAGTTCGTGCGCAATCACGGTGGCCACCAACTGCTTCATCTTGAGCGCGGTGTTGTCGGGATCTAACACGAGGTACGCCTCACGGTAGGTCACCAACCCCCAGTTTTCCATGGCGCCGGCAGAGAAGTCCGGCAACGCCAGCTGGTATGAGTGCGGCAGCGGGTACGGCGTCTGGTAGAAGTCCTCGTAGAACTCGATGGAACGCTTGGCGATGTCGAGGCTAAGTCGAGCTCGTTGGCCGCGTGCGCCTTGGTGGCAAATACGCCAATTTCGACGCCGCTCTTAGTGTGGGTCAGCTTACTTTGCAGTTCACCAAACGCGAACGCAATCAGGTAGGTTGACATGCGCTTAGTGGTGTCAAAGTAGTGCACGCCGTTATCCTCGTGGGTTTCAGGCATGTTACTGATGATGGTCTCACCCGGCTGCTCGTCAAACTTCACGGCCAGGTTGAACGTCGCCTTTGCTTCCGGCTCGTCCACACACGGGAATGCCTGCCGGGCAGCAGTGGTTTCAAACTGCGTCCCGATGATTTGCTTCTTCACGCCGTCCACTTCGTAGTAGGACGGGTAGATACCCATCATGGTGTCGGTGAGCGGTGCGGAGTAGTCCACGGTCAAAGTGGTTGCGCCGGCTGCCGGTAACTCAATGCGAATGGCCTCCGCCGCTTCGTCGATGGTGAACGGTACGTTATCGCCGTTGCTCTTAACCGCGGTGATGGTCATCCCCTTCTCGTGGATAGCGACCGACTGCTGGGCGGCAGTCCCGGTGATGATAGACTGGCCGGTGATTTGCTTGGCGGCGCGGTTCACGTCAATGTAGAGGTCGTAGTGCTCCGGTTGAAAAAGCTCGTAAAAATGTGTCAATGCAGGCATGTTTCTTCCCTCCGTTTAATCTAATTAAGAATATCCTCATTATACGCTACATCTCCGCCCTGTGACCGTCCGGTTTTGAGGTTGCGTGTCCTGTTGGCTGGGCGCACTGGGGGATAGCTTCGGTTGAGCGGCGGGGGCCGCTCAACCTGCGCCATCCCCCCAGTACGCCCACCACTTGCTATCAAATCCACGAAAACACTATCTATCGTAATATCAACAATTAATGTACGTTGATATTCGCAGATACACGCACATAACCAAATCCATCCATCAACATTTACAACTTTGGCCCCACGACAGCACCCCACCCCTATGCCAAAATGTAGTTAATGATATCAACAAAACGGAACCCTGCTTTTTTCCTAAAGAAATGGGTCAAAACTGTCGTTATATTTTGGTTAAGTCGATAATAATACTAGCTGTCACACCAGTGAGGGGGTCGGGACATGGAGAGCTCCACCAAAATACAGCGTCTGAGCCAACTCTGTGGCCTGGCCGTTATTATCACCTTGGCAATCGTCTGTTACCGCTACGGTATCTTGTCCTCCGTCACGCGGATGCAAGGCCTCGTTCAAACCGCCGGCATCTGGGGACCGATCATCTTTATCGGCCTCCAAATCATCCAGGTGATCTTCCCCATCATTCCTGGGGGTATGACCACCGTCGCCGCCGTCAGCATCTTCGGCCCCTTCTGGGGGTTCGTCTACAACTACATCGGCGTTAGCCTCGGCTCCATTGCCGCCTTCCTCATCGTGCGGCACGTCGGCCAGCGGTTTGTCCACGCCGTCATCCCTGAAAAATTTATCAATAAATACGAGCACTACCTGAATGATGGTCAGCGGTTCGACCGCCTCTTTGCCATCGCGATTCTGCTCCCCGTCGCCCCCGACGACTTCCTCTGTATGCTCGCCGGCTTGACCAAGATGCCCGTCAAGAAGTTTGTCTGGATCATCGTTCTCTGCAAACCCTGGACCATCCTGGCTTACAGCATGGGTATGAATACATTAATTCAGTTGTTACTTCAGCACCTATAACCCGAATTGCAAAGGCGTTGCCCCATCGAAACGGGCAACGCCTTTTGCGTAGCACTAATATGTTGCCGGCATCCGGGCCGACTTGACCACCAGGCCAATTGACGCCGCCCCGCACAGTACCATCACGGCCGCCATCCCCCAATTGCCTAGGAGTCCCGAGGCGCTCACCAGCATTCCCGCAATGATTGACGCCAGCGGGTTGACCGCCATCATCGCGCCGGAATACACGCCAATCCGCGCAGGGTTCATCATGTCCGCGCGCAACGTCTGGCTGGACGGCACCACGAACATTTCCCCCAGCGTGAGGATAATTGCGCTCACAATTAGCGGCCAGAACCGGTCACCCACAAAGGCGGAGGCGAAGCCCAAGGCGCTCAACGCTGCGCCCAGCGAGTACGTCTTTGCCAACGACCAATCGCGACTGATGCGGGTGAACAGGCCCATCATGGTCACAATCATGATGGTGTTAGTCAGCGTGACCATGGACAGCATACGCTGACCGTACAGGTGCACGCCCAAAATCGTGGTGGCGTGGAAGTCCGCACCCAGGTGGACTGCCAAGTAGTAGTCCGGCTGGCTAGAGATGATGCCCGCAAAGACCCAACCAATGAGGAAGAGCATGTACCGCCGATCCGTCATGACTTCCTGGTACGCGTGCAATAGCGAGCTAAGCGAATTGGACACCGCCTCGGTCGCGTGTTCGATTTCCTTCATCCCGAGCGTAATAATGCACAGGTTGACCACCGAAACGATAATCATTCCCGTCAGTAATTCAAAGAGGTAGTCCCGGAAGAACCAACCACCTAACGCCGACCCAATCATGACGCTGATATTCACAATCCAGTAACTAATTGAGTAAACGTACTGCCGGTTTTGCGGGGTCGACGCGTCAATAATCATCGCTTGTTCAGCGGGATTAGCCCCCGACGCCCCCACCCCCGCGATGAGAAAGCCGACAAAGGTCACGTGCGATCCTGCAACCACGGGCTGTTCATTGTGGCAGCAATCGCGTAACCGGCGGCAATCATGAGCCCACCGCCAATCATCACCGGTTTCCGTCCATAAACGTCCGCCAAGTGCCCACCGTACAGTCCCGCCAGGAAGCTAGCAATTGATACCATAATGAGGAGCACGCCGGTCACCATGGTGCCAAAGTAGCGGGAGTAATAGATGGTCATGTTCGGCAAAATTGAACTGTTCAAGATGGCCACTAGGAACATGGTTAACATCCGCAGTTTCAAGTTGCGATTTAACTGTAAGAATTCTTTCATGACAGCCTCCAGAAAATCTCATACTTGAATAGTATACACGAAAGGATTCCCGGGGATTACGTTTATTTTGGAAGTCCTGCTAGGTGGCTTCTTCATACTGCATGGAACACAAAAATAGTGTCAGGAATTCATGTCCCAACACCACATTTATTTGCTAATAAGAAATTGAGCCTGATAGCTACGGCAACTACTCAATTCCGAATGTCTCATGATAGGTTCAAGTTGCCAGCAACAGCATGGCACCCATAAATTTGGTTTGCGTTTACGAATAATCGCACCAATTTTCCAATTTACTAATCCAGATAATATTCGTCCGCCTGCCGCTCCCAGTACTCACGGTCGGCATCCGTAATTTCCCGCAACACCTTTGCCGGCGTACCGACGACGATGACGTTATCCGGAACGTCTTTGGTCACCACCGCGCCGGCGCCCACTACGGAGTTACTGCCAATCGTGACCCCAGGCAGCACGGTGACGTTGCCACCCAACCACGTGTTGTCGCCAATCGTAATCGGCCGCGCAAACTCCAGTAGGTCGGTCCGCACACCCGCATCTACCGGGTGCCCCGCGGTCAGGAGGTTGACGCGCGGCCCGATTTTCACGTTATCGCCGATGGTAATCCAGTTGGTATCGAGGAAAACCGCGTTAACATTACAATAGAAGTTTTTGCCCACCTTGATGTGCCGCCCGTAGTCCACTTCAAAGGGCGGTTGCACAAAGACGTTGTCGTGCTCGCCCTGAAAGATGCGCCGCTCCAACGCAATAATTTCGTGAACGTGGTCTGCCGGTAACTGATTAATCCGTTGCACCAAGCGCTTGCCGGGCCACTCGCGGTTAAACTCCTTAATCTTATCCGTAACGTACAATTTACCGGCCAACATCCGGTCGTATTCTGGATCTTTGCTCATCTCGTACTCCTTTTGATTCAAATACACCGGTATGTGTGCGCGAGCAAGTTCCAGCGGTGAGCAGTCTACCCGGCTAGGTTACTAGCCTCACGCTCACGCCCGTACCGGGCTACCGCGAATCATGGAGCCAAAGAAAATGCACTTTGTCTCCATGATTTGACGCTGTAACTCGCTTCGCTCGAACAGCGCAAGCTGGTAACTGCCGGGTAGACTGCTCACCACTTCCACTTGCTCGCGCACACATACCTACTATTAGGTTACATAGTTATTATCAAAGTTAGCCTAAACAAGAACAATACTATTCCTGTATGTACTCAGCCTTAACGTCTGTCTCGTCTTCAGTCACATTGCCGGCAAAATTAGGTGTGGCCAAAGACAACGTACCGCTCGCGTTGTAGAACAAATAAAATCGTTCCCCCACATACTGGCTACCGTCATCATTACTACTATCATCTGTGTCTATCGTATCAACAATATTGACCTGAGTATTTGCCTTCACCGTTCGGATATTGGGCCGACCAAAAACTCTGAATTGGGTCACTGGCCCTTGCCTAACCTCGGCAGCGACACGAGTTACGTCGGATGAATCATCAGACGTCGCAGGACCAGTAATAGTAAGAATGTAGTTATACGATTCACCCTGAACTGAATTAATGCTTATGGATCCAGGCTCGTTGACTCCATGGCCACGAAAAGTTACCCCATTAAAATCACCCGCGCCAACCGAATACTTAAACGGATCGTCACTTTCCTCAGAGCTAGCCACCGCACTACTACTCGTAGCCACGCTACTAGCGCTACTACTCGTACTCTGACTGCTCGACGTCACCGCCGTGCTACTGCTGGCGACATCCAGGCGGTTGTGGCGACCGCGTCCCAGCGCCATCCCCAGAATGAACACCAGTACCACCACCAGCGCCGTTATACCCGCAATGACCGTCCATTTCCATCCGGACCGCCGCTGTTGCTTGCGCCCCTGCCGTGAATCATTACCCATGTTGTACCACTTCCTCATCATCTTCTTGGCTAATAATAACATACGGCACACTGATTAATGAAAGGTCGTGAAAACGTTTGCTTTGCCGTCACTCACCCCTGTACACTGAAATTAGGAGGTGACAGTCATGCTGCAAAGTCGCACACTTGGTCCACATAACGCTGCCCAGACGGCCACATGCCAGTGGGTGCACGTCGACGCCGCCACCGTAGATGATGTACAGCCACTGGTTACCAAATATCACTTACCCGCGCCCTGGGTGGCAGCCGCACTCAATCCCCACGCCGATCCTCGACTAGAGGGGCTGGACGGCAAAGACGGCGTGCAGGGTTTGATTTTGTTGCGCGTCCCATACACCACACAAAATCCCAACAACCATCAGGTGTTCGAAACCGCGCCGCTAGCCGTCATCATGCGTGACGACCTGGTGGTAACCATCAGCGGCCAACCCCTCAGTATTTTGCCGGACATCGAACGGTTAGGGGCCGCGCACGATAACGTACCCGCCTTTGCTGCCGGGATTGTGCAGACCGTTTGCCATGAATTCACCGACGCGGCGGAGGATGTCGATGCCGATACCCGGGCGATGGAAAGCCGCGTGACTAACTCGTCACATAACGATCTGCTACTCGAAATCATGGCGTTGTCCAAGAGCCTGGTCTTCCTCGGAGCAGCCCTCAACCACAGCCACACCGTGGTGCACAAGCTACTAAACACCACCAGCATCTTTGCCCATGACGGGATCGGAGCCATCCTGCTCCATCGCGCCAACATCGAACTTGGCCAGGCGCTCACACTGAACGACAGCACCGAGAAAATTCTCGACCAGTACAACGCCACCATCTCGCAATTGTCGCCAACAACCTCAACCTGATTATGAAGGTTCTGACCAGCGTGTCCATCATCCTGGCCATACCGCCCATCATCAGCGGTATCTGGGGCCAAAACACCTGGCTGCCGTGGTCCAATCACGACTACGGCTTCTGGGTAGTCGTGGGCCTGGCTCTCGCCTCAGCCTGATTGTGGCGTGGTGGCTGCGGCGTAAAGAATATTTCTGATTTGCATCCCCGAAGACGCAAAACGCCAGTCTGGATTATTGCCAGACTGGCCGTTCTATTACCGTTATCACTAACCGAGAACCGGTGCATTAACCGCATATTCAGGCTGCTTACCGGTCAGCACCTCGTCAATCATCCGCGCGGCGGTCAACGACATCGTGCGGTTGGCCTCCAGGGTGTTCGCCCCAATGTGCGGCGTCACCATCACGTTGGGTAGCGTCCACAACGGGTTATCGGCGGGCAGCGGCTCCTGTTCAAAGACATCGAGCGCCGCACCACCGAGCGTGTTGTCACGCAAAGCCGCGATGAGTGCCGGTTCGTCAACGATACTTCCGCGCGCAAGGTTCACCAGCCCCGCCCCGTCTGGCATCAGGCCGAATTCGTGCGCACCAACGCTGTGAATGGTGTCGGGCACCGCCGCCAGATGCAGACTAACATAGTTCGACTGCCGAAACAGGTCGTCCCAATCCACAAAGGTACCTTCATCGGTGGTCCGCGGATGCCGGTCGTAGATCAGCACGCGCGCGCCGAGTCCCGTCAGCATCTTTGCCAACAGCTGGCCCACATGTCCAAAGCCGACGATACCGACCGTCGCGTCACCAACCTCGTGGCCGAGCAATTCGTGCGCGGCCACCCATCCGTCTTGGCGGGTCTTCACCCGCGTCTGCGGAATCTGCCGGGCGAGCACCAGGATATCCATCAGTGCGGCCTCCGCTACGGCCCGGGCGTTCGCACCCGGGGTGTTGGTGACCCAAACACCTTTTTGTGCGGCAAAGTCGACGTCGATGTTGTCGTAACCCACGCCGCGGCGGGCCAAAACTTTAAGGTTCGGCATCTGGTCATAAATGGCGTTAGAGAGCGGCTGACTAATCATCATCACACCCGCGGCGTCCGGCGCCAGCTTGAGGATTTCCTCCTCACTAGGGTCGTCCGCAGTAATTACTTCATAACCATGTTGCTCCAAGTAATGGTCAGTTAATGCGGCGGCCATTGTCGGTACAATTACTTTTGTCTTCAATTATTTCACCAGCCCCACGTTTTATTCGGCCGCACCGGACTGGACCGCCCGGTTGTGGCTGCGTATCTGCTCAAGATACCGCTGTGCTTGGCCGGCGTCAAATTCGCCTTCCGACTTTGCGCTTATTGTTCATTCTCACGCGCCAACTGCTGCACACGTGCATCGATCTCGTCGCGCACGCTGCGAAAGACGGTCAGAATATCTTCCTCGCTGCCTGTTGCCGCAGCCGGATCCGTCAACGGCCAGTGACGCCGCTCCACACTGGGTGGCGTAACGGGACAACGGTCGCGGGCATCACCGCACAAAGTAACGACCAGATCTGAGTTTGACAAGTACGTTGGGTCAATCAACTTTGAATGGTGTTGACTGATATCAATACCAACCTCGGCCATCACGGCGACGGCACGCGGGTTAAGGCCGTGTACCTCCACGCCGGCGCTAGCTACACGCCACTGTGAGCCAAGATAATGCCGGGCAAAGCCCTCGGCCATTTGGCTGCGGCACGAATTCCCCGTGCATAAAAAGTATATTTGTGGCATTGCGAGCCCCATCAATTTAATCGGAATTCTTGACAACACGAATACGCCTACGTTCAAAAGCATACATAAACAGGCCCAGCAATAACGCAAACCTTAGCGCCGAATATACCTCAGACCACGAAAACAACAGTCGCCAAAAGTTACCCTGCTCATAATCAATTGCGCTATTCAACAGCCATTCGGTCACAAAAATCGTGGGAGCCAACCAAAGCCATCGATGACGCAGCCGACGCAACACCATTGGCCGCTCCTCCGGTGTCACTTCATTCCAAAATATCCCAGAACGACTCAAAGGAATCAAAACACCAAAAATGGTGATTGCGAACAAACCCACAATCTGTACGGCTAGGGCAATATAGAATAACAACTCAAAGCTAGTGGTTTGACTGCGCACAGCCCACAGCGATAATACCAACCCGCTCAGTAGATCGTACACAAACATAAAGGCAAGCGCGCGAAGGGATAACCGCCCCACTTCCGCGCGCATATGCTCGTCAACCACACCAGGAACATCATAAAACCATTTAATTAGACGGTCATCCCAGCTAATCTTTCTCCTCATCTTGACCCCTCCAGAATAAAGTATTCAAATCAGTCCCCAACGCCCTCGCAAGTCGCAAGCACAAATCTAGAGACGGATTGTATTTATCGTTTTCGATTAAATTAACCGTTTGCCGGGCCACACCAATCTGTTCGGCCAAAGCCAGTTGCGAAAGGTGTCGCGCCCGCCGATATTCCCGCACTTGATTCATATCCATCCTCACCTATATGTCATTTATATCTGACACTATCAATTTAGAACGGATTGGTAATTTTGTCAACTATAAATGACATATTATCAAAAAAAACTCATAGCTGATACCTGATGAAAATGACTCAAGCCCAACGGTATGCCCAACCGCCTCACCTCCACCAACCGCCATAGCAACCCACACCAAAACGGGCACCCTCAATTCGACGGTGCCCGTTCTGAAACAATTATCTAGTTAATATGCACGTCGCCGCCGCACGCCGGCGCTAACCGCGACGACAATCATCAAACCCGCCATAGTAGCCAGCACACCCAGCCCCTGCAGTCGGTACTGGCCGCCAGTTTGGAGGATGTGGTCCCCCGAATGGCGAACCGAACCGTTGCCGACGGGTTCAAAGGTGTTCGGTAACCGGTGGGTCCCGTTCGGCTCGCTAGGTACGGTACCATTCAACCCCGACTTGGGTGTGTACGTGTAAGCAGTGTGATCGGCGTTGAAGACTAACGCTACTGGCGCCGCGGCTTTGGTTACACCTGCACCGGCGAGCTCCTGCACGAGGTAGGTGGCATTCAAAGCCAGCCCCGTTTCGTGTGCCAGCCCGTCGGCGTCGGTGACCAGCATCACGCTCATTGCGTTGGCGCCAGTTACCGACCGGTACGTGCTGGAATTCTGCGCATCAATCGGTTCGCCGCCCGCCGCTTCAATTAGCGTGACCTGATAACGGGCACCCGCTAACGGTACTGTCTGCTGGGTGACGCCCTCACTTGGCGCAGAAACCCGCTTACTGACGGTCAAAGTTGCAGTGTCACTCGTCGCGTGTACTGCGCGCGGCTGCGACCATGCCACTAAGCCCACCAGTGCAGCAATGATTAACACCAGCTTTTTCAAACGTCTCCCTCCCTTCGTCCAACAATACTACCCCTTCATTCTTCAACCTAAGCATTAGACGCGGCGCCGTACGACCATGCCGGTTGTACCCAGAACAACCGCGAGCACGCCCGCAACCACGGTGAGGAACGTGCCGTGACCACCAGCATGAGGATACTGATTGATTAAGTCAGCGTCGTTTTGCTCGTCCACAACGAACGTAACCTCAACATCGGCACCGTCAATCTTGGCGGTGGCAGTATCCACCGACGCATCATAGCCACCCGGTAAGGTACCCAAAGATGCGGTGTAATCGCCACCGGTAGAGTTCATCGCCAGCGTCACGGTCCCGTCAGCGCCGGTATTACCACTCATAACTTTGCTACCGTCACTACCCGTGACTGTCACGGGTACATCGGCCAACGTCATGGCCTGACCCTGACTATTCACAATCTTGGCGATGATGTCGTAGGCAAAGCGGAAGGTTTCGACCCGGTCCGCCGCCGTTGACGGTGGAGTGTAAGTCTCAGTGGCAGTGCCCACGCCGGCAACGTTCGCCTTGTCGTGCTTCTCGCCACGCCATGGACCATACTGGCTAGCATTAAGCTGAAACTGTGGTAAAACAACTTTACCCGTCCAACCAGAGCCAAAAGTAATCGACTTCAACTGTGACTGCAGTGTACTACTACTGTACACGTAAGTCGGGAATACCTTATCACTCGCGCCGTATGCACCACTGATAGTCCAGCCGGACAGATCAAGTTTGGTTAAAGCGTTATCGCCCCAGAAGATGTTAGTAATGTTAGTTTTACCATTCGCCAGCAGCTGCCATTTGGACACGGGCAGGTCCGTAACGCTCGACATACCCTGGAACATACTGGTCAGATTAACAGCATTACCTAAGGTCCAACCGTCAATACCGGGTAATGACGTCAACTTGGCGTCGCCATAGAACATAAAGCCCAGCTCAGTCGCACTAGTCGGCTGCCAGCCCGAAATATCTAGGCTGGTCAACCCCGTCATTGCTCTGAACATCTGACTAAAGTCGTCACCTTTGGCCACATTCCAGTTGCTCAGGTCCAGACTCGTAATTGCCGTATCATTCCAAAAGACATCCGCAAAATTGGTAACTGCGGAAGTATCCCAATTTAACCGCCCGCCAAAAGTCAGCTTCGAATCATTTTGGAACATTCCTTGTATATTGGTATTACTTTGCATCTTCCAGTTGAGCACGGAATCAATGTTGGTGAGCGCACTCATGTTCCCAAAAGCATACGAGGTATCGGTAACCTTGCTGGTATTCCAACCACTTAAATCCGGCATCGTTGACAACGAGCTATCCATGTAGAACAGCGAGGCCATGCTAGTGACCTTGCTAGTATTCCAATTCTGAATCCCGTCAACGGAGGTCAAATTCGGTTGATCCTCAAAGGTCCATTGCATTGAAGTCACGTTACTTGTATCCCAATTACTCGTCCCCTCGATTGTCGTGAGCAAGGCATTCGTGTTGGTAGAACTCGTCGTGTTGGAACTATGCGATGAGAACAAGTAGTCCATCGTGGTCATGCGGGAAACATCGACGTTGCTAAGCCCCGTAATCTTCTGCAGGTTGGTGAATCTTTGGAATAGGCCTAACGACTTATCGATGAAGACTGTGGGTCCCTCAAAGCTGACGGCATTAACATCGGTCAATTTGAACCCCGACGATCCGGACGCCGCGTAAATACTGTTGGCTAGTGCGGTTGTGGGAGCCGTTCCGGAAACGTGGAGGGTCCCGGCGGAGTCCAGATATGCCTGCGCCCCACCCATGGCCGTCGCCCCCGCGGGATTTGTCAGCGAGGTATAAATGTACCACGTCGCTTTCTTGCTCGAAGCGTTATAAGCGCTTTGATTGAACGTTGACGCCGCGTGAACAGATTGTGTTGGTGTCGATGCAGTAGCCGTCGCTAATCCCACGCCCAGCAAAAATGCTGGGAGTATTAACAAGACTAGCCCGCGTTTAGAAACGCGATTGC
Organism: Lacticaseibacillus pantheris DSM 15945 = JCM 12539 = NBRC 106106; assembly: GCF_001311175.1. Lineage (GTDB taxonomy): Bacteria > Bacillota > Bacilli > Lactobacillales > Lactobacillaceae > Lacticaseibacillus > Lacticaseibacillus pantheris. The sequence goes on from NZ_BBAI01000023.1 coordinate 22,390, forward strand.
CGTGATTACCCACCTGGGCCATCCACACGGTGAAAGCCGTAATCCAGCCGACCACAATGGTCAACAGCCATTTCAGTGGATTGACTAATAACGATTCAGCCTGATCAACGTCGGTTCCCACTGGCTTTGAGTCGCGGGTCGGGCTAGTCAGCACGGACTCCGGAAGTGCACGGCGCATAATGATGAGGCGCATTTGTGCAAACGCCGCAGTGCCCCATATTTTCATTGTCGTGCCCCCTTTCTCAAATTGCCAAGAAACGGACGTGGGCATACGCCACACGCCCGTTAATCATTGACGTTATCCGCGGTAACTATGCGTTACGCTGACGACGCTTCATGACGTATACACCGGCACCACCCGCAACAATCAGTGCGGTAGTGAAGGCGTACAGCACGATCCGTGCCTGGGAACCAGTCAGTGGCAGGTTTGGCATAATGTTGTCGTTATCGACAACCGTTGCGTCAGACTTCGTGTCCTGAGTGGCAGTAACTTCGTGAACCTTCTGTTCAACATCGTAACCAGCAGGTGCGTCAGTTTCGACCAGGTAGTACTTCTGTTCGTGGCTCGTCTTGTCGACTTGCAGACCAGTAAATTCAGCCTTACCAGAGTCATCAGTCTTGGCGGTCACAACGTTACCATCTTTGTCGGTAACAGGGTTAGTGCCCTTTTCGGCATCTTCCTTAGTTGGGTAAAGCGTGAAGACGGCGTTAGCCAGTGGCTTGTTGTCCTGGTCGGTCTTGTCGACGTCAACGTTACCAAAGTAAACGGTTGGCGTAGGCGTGTTGTCGTCGCCATCACCACCAGGAGTGGTTGTCTGGTGGGATTCAGTATTAGGGGTAATCGTACCCTTGTAGTAAGTATCAAAGGTGTTAATGATCTTAGCATCGGAGTCGGCGTTGACCGTCGTGTCCAAAGTAGCAACTAACTTACTGTCAGAAGAGGCGGCGGCAAACTTCTTAATCCCCGCATCCGTCAATTCAACGGTTACGGTCGTCTTACCATCAGCCTTGGTTGTGGTTACCGTGTAGTCAGTATCCTTGGTCAAGGCGGTATCAGTCATACCAGACTGGTCGTTAGGCGAACTAATCACCACTTTGGAAACATCCTTATAGGTCATCAAGTTGTCGTCCAGGACATCGACTAACTTCAATTCGTTCGCGTATGTCTTGTAGACGGTCGTGTCGGTGGTAGTCTTGCTGCCATCAGCGTTAGTGACGGTTTCGGACGTGTTACCAGCAGTTTCCACACCAGTGTCATGAATATCGGAAGGACGGTTGATGGTCATGTTCCAGCTGACGTCCGTACCAGTCTTCACACTATCCTCAGTCGTCCCATCTTTGAAAGTCTTAGTTGGGTTCAGCTTCATGCTGTCCTCATCAACCTGGTTCTTAGGGTAGATGTTAACGTCGTATTCCAATGACTTGTCGCCAGTCGTTGCGTCCTTGTGCGTCATTGGCACGTGAACGATGAATGGCTTAGCAGCTTCCTTAACGGCAGCACTAGCCTGCTCAGTGACCAGGTAGTAGCCGTCGGCGGAAGTGCCAGTACCAAGGGCAGCCGTAACGGTACCATCAGCGGCAGTTGTTACGGTCTGTTCAGTAAAACTGGAATCAACCGTGTAGGTACTTGAATCGTTGCCATCAAAGGTCTTGCCAGCGACGTGACTAACCTTCTGGATGGTAAAACTAATACCACCCAGTGGCTTAGCGTCATCAGGAACCGTTGTGCTTGGTTCCTCGTCGCTACCAGTGGCTGGAGTACCAGTGTACTTATGTAGCGTAATGCTACGGGCTGACGTGTCGTCGGAGACGAGCGCGGAGCTACTTGAAGCAGCTGATACAGTGGCTGCATAGTGGTTGCTGATTAGCGGAGCACTAGCGGCACCCAAAGCACCGAGGGCTAACCCGCAGACCCCAACAATGTGGACAATCTTCGTTTTGTTCATAATGAATCTCCTCCATAAATGTGAGTAACATTTTGCTAGGTGACACCCCCCTGACACCTAACACTATGGTCAAAGTCTAGCACCCACTACTTGCCTGGTGTGGAAAGCGGACGGTTCTGACCAGGACACTTCTGACCCGTAAAATTCACATGGATTTCACAAAGTCTTCATAAGGTCGCTACGGGCATTATGACCCATCATCAACTAGGTTCATTAATCGAGTGATCCCGGCAAGGTATCAACCACTGCCAACCCAGCTAACACCTAGACATATACTCGCGCCAAGCAGCACTAAATGAGTTCCATTCCACGCCCTCTACTAATTGAAAACAGCACGGAGGATTTTGAAAACCGTGTTACTTTCCCCAATAGCCACAAAGGAGCACTAGTGATCAACTCACCGGTGCTCCACTAATTACGTTCAGTTTATGCCGCGTGCCGTCGCTTAGCGAGAACCACGCCGGCCCCACCGATAATGATGAGCAACCCGGCCATTCCGTAAAGCAACAACTGACCGTTCTTCCCGGTTAGCGGCAGATTAGGAAACGCGTTATCGTGATCCTTGACCGTTGCGTCCACGCTCGTGTCGCGCTTAGCGGTGACCTTGAACACGCCACCGTTGAGGTCGTACCCCACGGGCGCGTCGGATTCAACCGCGTAGTAGTCTTGCTGCTGCGTGGTTGGATCAACGTATAGGCCGACGAACTGCGCGACTCCATCACTACCGGAAATGGCCGTCATTACCTTGCCGTTACCGTCCTTAACCGGGTTGGAACCCGCCTTGGCGTCTGCCTCCGTTTTGTACAGCGTAAACGTCGCGTTGGCCACGTGATTACCGTCCTCATCCGTCTTCTGAATATCGACGTTACCCGTGTAGACCACGGGCGCGCTGGTATCCGCACTCGTCGGCTTAGTCGGCTTCATCTCGTCCGTGGCGCCGTCCGTGAGCGGCTTGCTGGTACCCGAGTGTTCGTGGATGACCTGCGTTGTCGCCGTACCTTTATAGTAGGTATCGAACGTGTTCACAATCTTGCCCGTGGTGTCCGCCGTGATGGTGGTCGCCACCGGAATGACCAGCTTGGTGCCCTCCGGCTGGGCCGCAAACTTCTTAATACCAGCAGCGGTGAGGGCAAAGACGGCCACGCTATAGTCGCCATCGACCTTCAGCTTACCAGCCGGTGCTTCCGAATCGTCGTAATCGGTGGTTTCCAGCTTCGTCTTGGTGCCATCCGGAGCCAGCATGTAAATGTAGCTGTAGCCGCCGTAAGTCAGGTTCTTCGTGATTAGTGGGTCCGACAGAATGAGCTTGCTGGCGTACGTCGTCTTGCCGCTATCGTCCGTCGTCTGGATGTCAGCTGGCCGGGTCACCACGAGGTCCCACACAATCATGCCACCCTGCATCGTGGAGGTCGCGCTGACCTCGGGGGCCTCCCCATCGGCGGCGCTGCTGCCTGGGCATCCTGGACGAACTTCTCCGGGTTCAGCGCAACGGCGTCGTCATCGACCTTGTTCTTCGGGTACACGTTCACGTCGTACAGCAAAGTCATGTCGCCAGTGCTGGCGTTCTTGGTCGTTTGCGGCAGGTGGATGATGAACGGCGCTGCGGCGGTGGCGACCAACTTGCTGGCCTTCTCAACCACCAGGTAGTAACCATCTGCAGCTTTGCCGATTCCCACGTTGGCTACGGCCTTACCGTCAGCGTCGGACGTAACCGCCATGGCGGTGAAGCTCGTGTCTACGGTATACGTGGAGCTGTCGGCGGCCGAGAGTGTCTTGCCCGACACCTTCTCAACCTTAGTCACGGCGAACTTGATTCCCTGCAAAGGCTTGCTGTCACTCGGGACCTTGCTAGCGTCCGCCGTGGTCCCGGTCAGCTTGTCCGTGCTGGGCGTCGCGCTTTCCGTGTATTTATGTAACGTGATGGTGCGCGCCGAGGTGTTATCTTCAGCCGTTGCGGCAGCCACCGGCGTGCTAGGAATGGCCCGAACCGCCGTCATGACGCCCGCCAGGCACCCCAGCACTAGTCCGAGTACCAACAACCCGTGGATGAACTTTGTTTTCTTCATGACATCAAATCCCTCGTTATACCCGACTTTTCTACATAGCATTAATGTAGCATGCCCATTAGTACACGAATGGTGACCGGTCAGAAGTGGCCCGGTCACTTCTGACCACCCACTATTCGTGTACAAGTGCGTACCCTCAACAATCCGCGCCGTACCGGCATTATGTACGGATACGGGCTTAAGCCGCGTGCCTTGGCGCATACAGTGAATGTGGTATGCTAAACGCAGTTATGTATTAAGAGAGGAAACAGTGGTATGGAAAAGCGGCGGCGCGCACGGGACCCTTGGTTCAGTATTATCTGCACGCTCCTCGTCGTTGTGGGCGTGGGGCTTATTTTGACGCCCACGATTTATTCGCGCGTAGTCGCAGGTCGGTACCAGCAGGACGTCCGGGTCTACAAGCAGCATGCCCAGACGACCACCAGGCGGACGCAGCGGCTAACGGCGTACAACCAGGCCCTGGCGGTCGGTCAACGAGGTACGCTCCCGCTCACCACGAACCAACTGAGCCACACGATTGGCTACGTGACGATTCCGCGAATCCACGTGCAGAATCAACCTATCTATTACGGTGATGACGACAACACGCTGGCTCATGGTGTCGGCATCATGCCGGGAACCAGCCTCCCCATCGGCGGGCGGTCAACGCTCAGCGTCATATCGGGGCACTCGGGGTTCAACAACCAGGTCATCTTTGATAACATTCGCCACCTCAAAAACGGTGACCGCTTCTACGTCACCGCACTGGGTCAGCCGCGCCACGCGTATCGGGTTTACAAGCGGATGGTGGTGGCTCCGAGTGGCAAAGCCGCGTTGGCCCCCATCCGCATTCAGCAGGGCAAAGACATTACGGTGCTCCTGACGTGCACGCCGATTTTCATCAACTCGCACCGGCTGCTAATTTTCGGCAAACGGGTACCGATAAAATCCGCCAAGCCAACAACCTCGCCAGCCCCAACCACGCACACTAACTGGTGGCTGTACACCACGATAATCGTGATCACAATCATAGTCGTTGCGGGCGGCGTAACGCTGGTTATGCGGCACCAACATCAATCCAAGGACATTAAATGATGAAAAACTTTATCCGGTGGTTTTGGAGCCCCCTACTATTATTAATACTCACGGCGGCCGCGGTCTGGGCGGGCGGTTTTGTCATTACGCAGGACGTACCGGTCACCTCTGCACGTTGGCGCAGTTACGCCAACAGCAACGCAGCCAAGCGGGCTAACACAACCGCCAGAATTAACGACGTCGACACCGCGACTTTGACCCGAGCACAGGCCCACACTAGCGCGTTACAACGGCAGTATGGGATGGGCGAGCTGCGGATTCCGGCGACGAACACCGACCTGAGATTTACTCCGTGGTGAATAACGCGACGTTGTCAACGGGTGTGGCGCGCTACTTTCCCGACCGCAAGATGGGCCAAGGCAACAACGTTTACGCCGCGCACAACTTGATCGGCGCGGACATCCTCTTGAACCGGACGGCGGACCTCCGCAAAGGTGATGAGGTGACGCAGACCGACTTCCGTCACGTGTACCACTACCGCGTGGTGTACAACCGGGTGATTCGGGAGACGGAGACAACGGTGCTGAACCAAACGAGCGAGGGCCGGATTACGCTGATCCACTGTGAAGGCCCGCTGAACACTCCGTTCAGGCGCGTGGTCATCGGTCGCCTAAGCAAAGTCACGGCCTACCACGCGGTCAAGGAGCCGCGGCGAACGTGGTTGCGGACCGGGCAGCGGGTGACTGGCGTACTCGCGAACAGCCGCGTTAACCGGCCGCTGGCGGTAGCGGTGCTCGCGGTCTTCGTCCTCCTGCTGGGGTATGCGTACCGCGGGTTCTACAACAGTCGCCGATAGACAAAACGAGCAACTAGCAGACAGGGTTAGTTGCTCGTTTTTGTTGGTTGGCGGTTCTGGCCGGTGGGAGTGCTGCGGGGCACTACGACTTGGTGGACCGCTCCACGGTGACCGCTGCTAGGGCGAAACCTCCAACCGCAAAAACCGCGGTTTCCGGTGCGACTTAGAGCCTGCCTGCCAAGCCCGGGCAGCCAGTCTCTAAGTTCGTCGCGCTGTACATCGCTACGCTCTTACAGCGGCAAGCCCCTAACAGCGGTCACCGTTCCGGGTCCAGTCGTCTCCGTACCCCACGGCACCCCCCACCGGCCAGAACCACACTTGCGAACGAACCTACTAATGAGCTGGTAATCGTCCACGACCGCATCAATAACTAGTCGGTCTGAATAACGTACGAGTACAGCACCAGGACGCCTGAGATTAGAGCAATTGAAAAATCAAAAACCACAGCCGAGGCTTCCAACAGCAACCCCTGACAGGAGGGGTGACTGCCATAGTTGCGTGAGGCCGCGTCGGTCGGGTTGATGAGCGTAGGCGCCGTGCCCGGAGACGTGGTTGCTGCGACCCCGGAGCGCTGTTCGAGCGTAGCGAGTTACAGCGGCAAATCTTGGATACAAAGTGGTTTTCTTTGGCTCCAAGATTCGTGGAAGCCGGGACGGGCTGGAGCGTGCGGGTGTAGCAATCACGGCGCAGGGCACGTAAGCCGCAGCTCACCAACCCGGCCTACGCTGCCGCCCCCCGCCGCTACTTTGCAGGTGCCAGTTGCTGGATGGAGCGCCAGAGTTGTTCGATACCATCGTGGTCGCGCCTGAAGATGCCCTCAGGTATGAACCACTGACGCTGGCCAGCAGGTCGTCCTTCATCTGCACGGCCCGCTTCTGGTCGCCCGTCAGGTACTCCTCAATGGCCTCACACAGTCGCTTGTACATCCGGAAGTAATAGTTGCTCCACAGCACAACCCGTTTGCGAATGAGATCGCTGGCTTCCAGCACGTTGTGCACCTCGCCAGAATCCACCGCGCTGTCGAGCAGCCCAATATAGAAACTGTCCAGCACGGCGTCCGACTGATCATCGAGGTTAGTCCATCCCAACGCCCGAGTATTCAAACTGTGGCCCTTAAAGGTGCCCTGTAGTTCGGCATACGGCACGTAACTCACTACGCGGCTAACCACGCGGAAGTCGAAGGCCGTCCACTGTTCATAGTTGGCAAACTGCCGGAACAAACGGTTGGCCGCCTGCCGGGCACCATCACTGTCACTGCGTAATTCACACAGCATAATCTCACAGGTCATAATCTCACTCTTCATCCAGGGTAGGTATTCATCCTTGGCTGCCGCAGTGAGCTCGGCCTGGATACTCTCCAATTGCTGCGTATCGCCAGTTGCGCCCGCATTGATAATATGACCGTCCACTTGATCGAACGACCAGGTATGGCCCTCCACCAATCCTTGGACTTCTTCCGGTTCCGCCGTGAGGTACGACAGTAGGTGGATAAACTGGCTCAACTTCATGTCAACCTGACCCTGAGCGATGCGCTGCAAAGTCTTCTGCGACCAGCCGAGGTCATCCGCCAAACGTTGCCGCGGAATGTGCTTAGCCAACCGCAAATCCTCAATATAACGACCTACCGCTCCATAATCCACAGCCATCACGGCCTCCTATTTATCCAACCCGGGCACCAGTCAATTACCCACTATTTACATTTTTTGTACAAAATTTGAGCAATATTTAACCAACAAGTACGGCTCAGTATTCGGGTTAATTATAACAAAATATGGCCACTTGTGACCGATTTATCTATATTACGGTGATAATCTCAGGCAAGCTTTAAACAATATCGTCTTAATGTTTGAAAAGCCAGCGTTTACCTGCCACACATCCGTACCGCTAATTGTTGTTTTCCCCGTACTTTGCATTCAAACCCACGCTAGCGGCACGGTTGCACCCAACCTTGGTACCCAAGACACTTTTGGCCTGGTCACAACTGTCCCATTTGTACACATGACGGTAAAAAGTGGGTATGATGTTGTCGTAGGTTAACGTGCGTCCCCAAAATGTTGCATACATGCGTGCGTTAGCCCTCATACTTAGTGGTACTACGTATGGCCCTAATCCGTGTTTCGACTCCGCCCGCTCCCCAAGCTGCGCACTGTCAACACTGAATTGGCGGGACTACGCGCAGTGCCACATTTTGCATACGGAGGTTTTAATCGTGTCAAAGAAGAAAGCCAATAACGATCAGCAGCAACAACCCCGTCAACGTCACGGTTGGCTCAAATGGTTTTTCGGCACGATGTTAATCCTCGGGGCCATCCTTTTCTTTGCCCCCATGATTTACGAACACCAGCAGGACAACCAGCGTATCCGGCTGGCTGAAAACTACCGTAAACACCTGTACCCCGCCGACGCCAAGCGTGACGAGTTGATTCGCCAGTACAACGCGAACGCCTACGCCACGCAACAACGCCGGCCACACCCATACCGGCCCGTCACGATTAAGGAAATTATGGACGGGCACCCCAAAGCGGCGATTGGTAACGTCAGCATCCCCAGCATCCACCTCAAGGGGATGCCGGTCTACTACGGTGATAGTGACCGCATTCTCGCGAAGGGTACCGGCGTCATGCCATTCACATCCCTACCAAGCAAGGGCCATTACGTCACGTCGTCCGTGACCGGGCATACGGGGATGGCCAACCGCATCTTCTTTGACAACATCCGTTACATGAAGAAGGCCGACGTGTTCTACCTCGACGTCTTTGCCCACCGCCTCGCCTACAAGGTGTACCGCAAGCAGGTCATCGACCCGCAGCGCGCCGACGCGGTGTCGCACTTCTACGTGAAGAGCAAGCAGAACCGCGCCATCCTAATGACGTGTACGCCCATCGGCATTAACGACCACCGCCTGTTGGTGTACGGCCGGCGGATTTCACTCAAGGAAGCAAGGCGAACGCACACCATTCCGCGCGACACGTTCAGCCCCATGAACCTGTGGCGGGACGCGATTATTCTGTTACTGATACTTTTGCTACTCTGGTGGATCTACCGGTGGTATCAGGACCATAAGGATAAGGGGCAGGACGAGGAAACGACGGACAATAACGAAAACACCAACGAAACAAATTAATTTCTAATTTTATTAACTAAGCAAATAAAGCCCAGATCAAGGTAAACCGCGATAATCCGTTTGTGGGTATCGCAAATAACCTTGTTTTGGACTTTTTTTGTCACACACTTAAACTTTTTAAAAAAATACGCTGTCAATCTACTTGACTACCAGCAACTGCGGATGCAGAGGCTGCGGCGGACGTATTTGCATCATCAGCTGATCGAGCAAAAGCCGTTCTATCGATTTGGCTGTCAGCTACTGCAAGATTTTTGTGGGAGGCCATCGACATACCCGACGGAGAATCAGCGGCCAAAACAGCCTCAGCATTAATGTCAGATTGGGGGTAGTAAACTGCAGCAACGGCTGAGGCAGCGACCTGGCTTCGCACATTTGTAGAAAGAGTTGCTACCGCAGCAACATTGGAGTCTATCGTGGCCTGCAAGTTAACACCAGATTTGGTTGATGAATAATCAGCAGTCCTAGCGACCTCAGCGTCAATACACGATTGGGGGTAGGAAACGGCGTCGGCAGTTAAAGCAGCGTCTTGACTTGCTACATTTGCGGAACGAGTTGCCACATCGGCCGTCGCTGAAATTTTAGTGGCCTTTACAGCAACGTTGGAACTGGCACTAGCACTGCGCGACATTCGATCATCATTCGACACCGCCTGGGTTGAGGCCTGTCTGCCGTTATCCAACAAGTGATTGATCTCATTAGCACCAACCGTTAATCCCAAAAGTGCCACTGAGCTAATCAATATTTTGTTTCTCTTCATCAACAATTCCTCCGTCATATTTATATGAAATGTACAAAGTCAGTATACTCTGATAAGATCGCCAACCAATAAAAAAAATTTTTCCAAAACCGTTAAAGCAAAAAAAACGGGCGTATCAACAAATCATCTTTGTCGATACGCCCGCTTCAAAAAAAATTATGGTACTGCGGCGGCTGGCCGCAATTAAAATTTATCCGTCAACCGTATATAAGGCACAGGACATATTTACGCATATGCGCAATATCGCCGCTCAACCGCGCGAACATATCATTCGTTCGCCCCCCACCAAATATGCGTGCGCGCATATTCAGTTTGTCGCCACAAACGCCGTACCGTCGCGGTCCAACGCAGCCTTTGCGCATATCCATAAATATGTCCTGTGTGCTATCCGGACCTAACGCCCAATTTACGTTACGCCCACAACATCCCCACTACCGAATCTTGTGCCAAGCCGACGCACTGATCGACGGGAACAAGTGCGCCATCCGCCACATCTGGTCGCGGTCGTAGCCGAACACCACCGCCGGCAGCAGCGTGTTCACCGCATCCTCGGCCTGCTCGCTCATCTCCGCGACCCCCACCAGGTGGTGATCATCATCAAATACCAGCAGGCTATCACCGATACTTTGCTCGTCAATCTGGCGGTACCAATCGTCCGGCACGTGGTTGTGGACCACGCTTGCGCCCACCGCCTCGGCACTCTCTGGCTGCACGCGACCTGCGCAATCCGCGGCGACGTGTAGACCACCGTCGGAATCGGTGGGTAATCAATCGCCGCATCCGTCTGTCCGCTAAATAGCTGGTAGAGGTAGTAGGATTCAAAGGTGGCCGTGGGGGTCAGCCGCGGCTGTTCCTTATCGATGACATCCCCCGCCGCATAGATTGACGGCACGTTCGTCTGCAGGTGGTCGTTCACCGGAATCCCGTGCGGCGTCACCGTCACGCCCGCCGCCTCAAGCCCGATGCCCTCGACGTTCGGAATCCGTCCGGTCGCGTCCAGCACCATGTCAACGGCGAGCGTCGCGTCATCCCCGTAGTGCACCGTGATGTCGCCGTCATCCCGGGATAGTTGACGAATACCGGCGTTACGGACAAAGGTGACCCCGCGACTTTGCAAGTCGTCGATCACCGCTTCCACGAACGGCTGGTGGAACCGGCGTAACGCCTTGTCGCCGTGCATCAGGACGGTGACGTCCGCCCCGGCCGCGTTGGCGATGGTGGCAAACTCCATACTGATGTAGCCCGAGCCATAATGGCGATGCGGTGCGGCAACTCGCGCAGGTTCATAAAGTCGGAGCTGTCAATCGCCAGTTCGTCGCCCGGTACGTCCAAACGGTGAGGACGCAGCCCGGTGGCAACCACAATTTTGTCGCCGGTATAAGCCCGGCCATCCACCGATATGGTGTGGGCGTCGATGAGCACTCCGCGGCCATGGATAATATCCGCGCCGGATTGCGTCAACTTACCCGCAATGTTGCCCGGCAGCGGGTCAATGATGGTCTGCTTGTGCGCCACCAGCTCCGACCAATTGATGCCTACTTTGCCACTCACCACGCCCTGCATCCGCTCCACCGCACGCTGCACGGTCACCGGCGCGTCCAGCGTAATCTTGGCGTTACAGCCGCGGTTCGGACACGTGCCGCCGATGAGCCCACTCTCGATGACGCCCACCCGTTTGCCGCTTGCCGCCAAGGGCCCGGCACCATCAAAGGTCCCGTGACCCGCACCGAGAAACAAAACATCGTAATCATACGTCTGTGTCATGTCGATCCTCCGTTATTCTGGCCTTAGTAGCAGTCTTCACACCATTAAGTATAACAGGGCTAGGCGGGCGGGGCTGACGACGGTTGTAAGCAAAGTGGTGGAAATAATGCGTGGCAACCAGTGCTCCAACGCCAAAACGACCCGGTTTCGTCGCTGTTGTTGCGCGGCAAAACCGGGTCGTTAATATTTTATTCGCTAAAGGAGGTAGTTAAAATTAAGCGCGACGCTTGCGGCTAACCAATCCACTCAGGCTAACCAGGGCCAACATGGCCGTACCAAAGGCTGCGAGCAGCGTGGTCTGTTGATCACCAGTTGCTGGCAGGGCCTTGGCTGGCGTCGTCGCAGCTGGTTCAGCCGGAGTCTGAGCCTTGGCTGCTGGTTGGGCGGCTAGCTGAGTTGCTTTAGGCGTCGCCGTCGCTGGTTGCGCTGCTGCAGCCGGAGTTGTCGCAGGGGCCTTGGCCGGGGCAGGCTCGCCCGCAGGCTGCTTGGCCGGTTCCTTGCCGTCAGTCGTGTCGGTGGCTGGCGTACTCGTATCGGCCTTAGTCGTATCTGGCGTCGTTGCTGGCGTGTCGGTGTCACCTTTGTCTGTATCTGGCGTCGTTACGGGCGTCTCCGTGTCACCCTTGTCCGTATCTGGCGTCGTCGTTGGTGTTTCCGTATCGCCTTTGTCCGTGTCTGGCGTCGTCGTGGTGGTTGCTGGCGTCTCAATCTTCCCGTTAATCAGGTTCAGCGTGCCCGTCATCAGGTTGTTGTTCGTGTCAAAGTAGTGGAAGGTGTACGGCACGTTAACGTACGCGTCAGTCATCTGAGCGATTTCATCATCAGATTCAGACTTCGTTTGGTAGTTATCGTTAAAGCCGTTGCTACCGTAAATTTCAACATCAAAGTAGGTGCCACCAGGGAATACGTGGTTGCCGTCGTCTTCATGAGTAGACTTGGACACGCTGACACTCACACCATCAGCGAGCTGTTGATCAAAGTGAGAACCGTCCATATCCTCGGCAATACTAGAAACATCAACGTTAAAGCTCTGACGACCAGCTGGTTCCTGACCATCAGTCATGGTCAATGAATTGGCTTGCCATGCACCATTTGCGTACTCCGCATAGTAAGTTGTATCGCCCTTGAACACGCTGGTCGCACCTAAAGTATTATAGCCACTGGTATCATTTGTGTCGTCTGATTTAAAGGCGTTCTGATTAGAAACGGTGGCCTTGTAATAACCATCTTCCTTACCGTTGTCGTCATAACCTTCAGTTACCTGAACCACGCCGCCGTTACCTACGTGCTTATACGCCAAATCGCCGTTACTGTCCGTTTTGGCATCGGCATCGGCCGTACTAATCGTGTCGTTCTGCCCATCAGTCTTGATGGTCTGACCCGATGGCACCTGACTCTTGACCGGCGCCTGGCTATCCGCGGTGGCTGCCGGCGTAGTCGCAGCGGAGTCTGCGTCCGTCTGCGTAGTGGCAGCCGCCGCAGCGGTGTCCTCCGCTGCGTGGGTCTGAACCTGTGGCTGTGCTGCAATCCCAGACAGCACGATACCAGCGACGAAAATTGAACCCAATAATGATTTCTTCATAAGCTTCTCCGTTCTGCCCTCCTCCCCCAAAGCCGGACTACTGCTATGTGTAAGGTCATTGTCCAGTACAATAACCGTGCTCTCCAACGAGTTAAACCACCCATTAAATCACAAGCAAAGAGTATCATGTTAACGTTATTCTTTCAATATTTTTATACTGCCATAAGTAACAGCTATTAGCGGGCTGCATTGGATACCATCACAATTATCGACTTGATAGTTTGTGAATGCCATTACCGTCACTGCGGGCAATTAACCAACACTTACGATATAAATCAACATTCATACCGCATGGCCAAAGTTCACAACAATTACAATTGTGAGCCGATTTTCGTCATGTCAAGACAGTCTTTTTGCGATCAAAAAAATATTATTCTTACTACAAACTAAATCGCAACGTTGGATTGTCTGTGGTAGAATATCGCCAAAGCAATCAAGAACGAGGATGACCACGGACATTGAGTGCATCCGTGTTAACCAAGCAGGGGGTTCTGATGGAATATTTAGCTCTGTTACGCGGTATCAACGTTGGCCGCAACAACCGCATTACCATGGCGGACCTGCGCGCCGCCTTTACGTCCGCGCGCTTCACCAACGTGCGCACATACATTAATTCCGGCAACGTCATGCTGACGAGCTCACAGCCACCCGACGTGGTGCAGGAACGGAGCCAAGCCGTCGTGCGCGAATGGGGATTGAACGTGCCCGTGAGCACCTTTGTGGCCCGCGAACTGCTCAAGGTGCTGGCGCCCGCCCCCGCATGGTGGACAGCGCCGGCGGCCGGCAGCATCAGCAATGCCATCTTTGTCTGCCCACCAACGTCGCCCGACAAGGTCTTGGCTGCCATGGGTGCGGTGATGATGAGGAGGAGCAAAGCCGAGTTGATGGCCCCGTCATCTTTGTTACCAGCAAAGCCACCAAGTTTATGGACACGCGGTGGTCGCGGACGCCCGCGGCAATTTCAACGCAAATTACCATTCGCAACGTACAGACCACGCTCAAACTCGGCGAACTGCTGGCCGAACGCGTTTAGCAACAAAATGGCGTCCCCCACACTTGGGGGACGCCATTGTTGTATACAAGACTGATTATCGGCTGTGTACCGGCTGCTAGATTATGCCCGTTGCCGGCGGATTGTAATTAGGCCACAAACCGCGGCGAGTAATACCAGACCGATAAACACCAAGATCCAGGCCACCCGTTCGCCCGTCGCTGGGAAAATTCCATGTTGCGGCGTGTGCGACTTTGGGGTCACTGGCGCTGCTGGTACGACCGCCGGGGTCACTGGTGGTGTCCCCTGCGTGTCCGGCATGACTGGCGGGGTGGCCGGCGTTGTTGCGTTGCCGGTGTCGTCGGTGTCGTCGG
>NZ_BBAI01000024.1 GCF_001311175.1 Lacticaseibacillus pantheris DSM 15945 = JCM 12539 = NBRC 106106
TGTAAGAACCCGAAGAGCCCCTTTTTCTTTTGCGGGGCATCGGCGTTTGTCGTGGCGGTTAAGTGTAAGGAAATATCGTCCCGATTAACCGCGTGGTCGCTCACTACGAGTAAACCGGGAGCGTCGTCTGCCGTTTGCGCGGTGGCGTCGTTCACCATCGTTAGTGGCATGTCGATATCACCCAATAGTTTCATGACGGGGCCAGTAACCGTGACGTCGAGTTTCCCGTTAATGAGCGCGTGATGGTCTTCCCCAACCAGTGGTGGTAACTGCGTGCGTAGTGCGGGCAAAGTCGTGGCCTGAGCCATATTGCTGTTGTCAACCCGTAAAAGCACACGTTCCCGCAATGAGCCAGATAGTGTCGCCGTTCATCCGGATTAGTTTGGCGCGGGCCGTACATCGCGTTGTTTAGGTGGTCCTGCATTTGGTCATCAGACATGGTGGGCGCCTCCAAGCAAAATTATTTACTTTGATTATAACATCATCGCTGCGGTTCACTCCGCGACTTTGACCAACACGTCCCAAGTCCATTGGTCCTGAGTGGCGAGTACACGCAAACGGCCGAACAGCAGTAGCAGCCAGCCAAAGGCCACGGTAAACGCCTGAATTTCGAACGAGGTGAGGGAGGGGTAGCCGAATAAACGGAACCCAAAGTTGAGAATTACCAGGCAGTAGCCACCATGTATGACAAAAACAGGAAGTCTTTGGATACACCGGGTAGTAACCAGCGAATGCCGATAATTAGGGCCGCTAGTAGAATAATCAGCATTCCGGCCGCCTGGTCGTGCAGGACGTGGAAGGCCGCGTTATTGGGGAATAACCCGATACACGCAACATCGAGTGCAACCAGCGACAGCATCCCACGCATGATGTTAATCCGGCGGTTGCCAGGATAACGGGCGCTAATGGCGACGAAGAGCGTGTCGACCAATGCAATCATCAGCAGTGCCGCAATGATCAGCGTGAAGTTGAACTGCCACGCATTATTGGCCAAGTTGGTACCCAGAAAGCTGAGGTTGTGCTGCCACCACCGCCGATGGTTGTTCGAAGCCATTGCAATCACCACGCCCGTAATGATGACGACGGTCAGGAGGGTGCTGAGGGTACCTGCGTCTACGTTGCGAGCGGCCTGTGACATCAGGTAGTTGGTGATCAGCGTCATAATGAAGAAAATAATGGCCGCCGTCACCAGGTCAAAGGTAGCTCCAGGAAATAACTGGCCGAGAACCCAGAATCCACCAACCAAAGCCAAAGCCAACATAATGGTGAATGAGGCAATGATAACGGGGAGGTTGCGCCAGTAGATATGCGGTACCTCGTGGCGGTTGCGCGCGGTGATGAGGTTGCCGGTGAACAGCATCATCCCCGCAACTAACGCGCAACCGATCACCATACTGGCTAGTGAAACGTCGCCAGATAACGCAACTGTGCCCATTTTTTTGACTAATCCAATACAGGTATACGCCCACCGTGAGAATAACGGTCACAATTAGCGGCCACCGCAGACCAAGACGTTCACCGCGGTCACCGGTGGCCGGGCGCAGAATCAAACGGTCGTTTTTGACCGCGACGCGCATTGGCGTGTCGTTGTTGACGCCAAGTTGGTTGGCGACGGATGACGGTAACGTAATGGTTATTGGTTGTTTGTTGCTGGACATAGCGCACTCCCTCTTAAAACTAGATGATTTAATCATAACAAACTACGATAACAAAGGGTACGGTCCGACAGTTAGGTGCGAATGCTGTACTGCACACAAAAGGGGACTGCACCCGGTAGAGTGCGGCCCCCAATATTGCGTTGTGCGGTTAGTAAAATGATGGTTTACTGCCATCAGTGTGCGGTTGGTTTACACCAACGGAGTGGCGGACTTCCTTGGCGGGGTCGTTAATCAGGTTGACGACGTAATCCGCAATGCTCTTACGCGATACCTCGGTGCCCTTGAACGGTTCGCCCTTCTGCGTAGTTTCGTAATCGACAACGTCCCGGTTTGACAGCCATGCCGGACGGATGATGGTGTAGTTGAGGTCGGATGCTTCGATGACCTGCGCCGCTGCGGCGTAGTGCTCCAAGTAGCCGCCGTCCAACATCTGGTGGTTCCACCGACCAAATGAGCCGGGGACTTCGTCGTAGATGCCCAAAGTCGAAATCCAGATTAGGCGCTTGATGCCAGCGTTATTCATCGCGGTCACCACGGCGCGGGCCTGGTCCTCAATACGGGCGTTGCCCAAGTTGGCGTACACCACGTCGATGCCCTGCATGGCCGTGGTGAGTTGCTGTGCATCAGTAGCGTCACCATCAATCACCGTTTCTCTGCTGGCGTCGACGTGCTTAATGCGTTGCGCGTTCCGGAGAAAAAGGGTGAGGTGGTGGTTAGTTTCCTGTAACAGTTGCGTCCGGGCAAGACTGGCAATTTGCCCGTGTGCACCTAAAATCAATACGTTACTCATAAATGTTACCCCCTAATAGTGATATGACTCTTACCGACACGTTTATAGTAGCACTGACAAAAAGTCAGCGTAACGGACACACAAACCCCTGTGTCCGGTGGTATGATGGTAGCGACAAAGAGGGGATGTTCACGTGAACGTGACGCAACAGGAGATTTGCACGGCGACCAAGCGGGTGGTGGTTAGTCAGCCGTTTAATCAGGTTAACGTATCCGTTATTATGGCGACGGCTGGTCTCCGACGCCAAACCTTTTACGACTTTTTCCGGGATAAATACGACGTGTTGGGCTTTATTTACCGTGAGGAAATTGACCATGCGGCCGCGTATTGCCGTCATTATGAATATTGGCCGCAGACGCTGACCAGTATCCTGCGCTACTTTGACGACAATCGGGCCTTCTACCAGCGGGTGCTATCGCTGGACGTGCAGAATGCGCCGGCAGACGTGATTCGGCGGCATATTAGCACCATGATTGCTGACGTGCTGACCGATATGGGCCGGACGGAGCACATCAGCGTGGCGGATACCTACGTTAAGTTTCTGCAATCGATTCTCAGCGAGGCGCTGATTACGGCGTTGCAAGACTGGATTTTGTCCCGTAATCCGGCTAGTCTCCGGGATGAAAATGAGTGGTTGTACCATTACTTGCAGGATGGGTTCAACGGCTTGGTGGAACGCCAGCGGGTTGAGGCGTAAATAATAGGAGGAGTGGGCCACAATGCGGTTGGTTCCCGAGCACTAACGTAATAATGCCGATATTCCTGAACTTAGGAATATCGGCATTATTGTGCTTGGCACAGGGAGCTGCATTGTGGTCCACGTTTGTAGGCCGGCTGCTCACCATAACTTCGATCGGTCAGAAGCCGGACGGCGTCGATGTGCGTCGGTTTTAATTGTGGGCGAACTTATTTTACGGTTGTGGCAAAGTGGTGCGCGAAATCGTGAATAATCGTGTCCATTTGATCCGTGTGCACCAGTTGTTTAGCCCAATCTGCCGGCACGGTTGCGTCGGGGTGGGCCGCGGAAAACAGGCAGGTCGCAATTTGTGCAATCGTGTCGGTGTCCTCACCGAGGTTGGCGGCTTTAATAATGAGTTCATCGAGACTTTCAGCGTTCAGGTTCAGCCAGATCGCGGCTTCGAGCGTGTCCACCACGTAGCCAATTGAGCGAATCATGGTCACGGGTGTTTGCGCAAGTCGCGCTCCCAGATACGGTCAAAGTAGTTGTATTCATCCCGGTCAAAGCGGCACCGTTCCATCATCCGGTGCGCCGTCGCCAGGCCGTCAGTGAGACTGTGTCCGCGCAGTAACGCCCGGAGAAGTTCAACGTAGATGGTGCTGGCAATGACGCTGCGTGGGTGTCCGTGAGTGGTCGTGGTGTATGCTTGCTCATCGTGCAGCCTAACGTCAACACTTGGTTCGTTGACCAGGGCAAAGGCGAGTGGGGCCAGCCGCATGAGCGCACCATTGCCGTTGGCGTACTCGCTCCGGTCGCCACTTTGCTCCGCCGGCGTGCCTTGATAAACGCCATAATGGCGCGGCTGGTGCCGGCCCCGACATCAAAGGTGGTACCGGAGGGAGTATATTCACCCTCTTGCAAGTACGCCACAAAGCGCTGCATCATAGTTGTGGGTGAGCCGTGATGGGTCAGGTTCTCGGCGAGGACTAGCGTGAGCGAGCTGTCGTCGGACCAACTGCCCACCGGTTGGTCGTACGTGCCGTGGCCAGTCATGCCATCAACATGATAGGTATCCCGCACGCGAAACTCGACGGGCACTCCGAATGCATCGGCGACCATGGCGTTGATGAAGAAATGCTGAATTTGGTTCTCGGTAATGTCTGACACGAGCTAACTTCCCCCTCTGATGTGTGCACGTACATCTAAACGTGGCGGTAAACCGTTGGCGTTATGTTGTGTGGTTGTAATCCGGCAAACTAGCACACTTTGTGGCCTTATTATCGCGCTGATAGGGTGTATGGGCAAGACCGCACGTGTTATTTGTGGTGAATAAATCTTCGGAGTATGGTGCCGGTGGTCAAGATATTTTTAGCGGAACGGTTGTAATGTTTACCGTAAAGGGTGGTAATAGTGTACGATTATGCCTAATGGATTAATCAATTTATAGACAAGTGTGGGGACTTGACCGGATGGCATTGATAGGAACAGTAACTTTTTGCCTGGTTTTTTTATATGGCCGGCTTAATTAGTGTGCTCGACGCGTTGGAGGATGTTTTCCCCCGTTTTTACGCGCGAATGACCACTAGGACCGTTGCGCCGGAATTGCCCGTTACGGTGTCTGCGGTGGCCATCATTGGGTGTCTGCGGTGGCTCACACCACTCAACGAGATTGATACGTGGATTGGCGACGCCGCCCTGTTCGGAACCTTGCTGTATAACAGCACGCGATTACAAAGTCGCCAGATGTACGCCGTCATTCTTGTCGTCACTGGCGCTTTGAACTGGACGTTGTGGGGGACATCGTTATTGACGCTCATTCCGTTGGTGGTCCTGTTGGTCGTGAATTATTTCAACGGGTGGTTTAATGAACGTGCTTGGCGGTTCGTCCTCATGACCGTGGTTGTTGGTGGGGTGACCTGGACCACGGCAACCCTGGTGAACCAATGGGATACGCAGGACGCAGCATCGTGGGTGCTATTGTCGTGTTCACGATGTTGGTAGCTCATTGGTACGGCCACGTGGTCGTTGACCGCCAGGAGCAGGGCCGTCAGTTACGCTACAGTAGCAACCATGACGAGTTGACCGGTATTCGCAGTTTGCACCTGTTCCGGAAGGACTACCAGACGTACCAGGGAATGATGCGTAACGATCCGACTGCGCGTCTGACCCTGGTGATGATTGACATTGACCATTTTAAGCAGATTAACGATACGTATGGCCACCTGACGGGTAACGAGGTCCTGATCTCCTTTGCCCGCGACATTGAGGCGTACCTCGCGGCGATGCCATACTTCTGCGGTGTATATCGCACTGGTGGGGAAGAATTTAGTGTCTTCCTGTATGAACTGACTGATGAGGAGGCCAAAGTTGCTGTGGAAGCGTACGTACGCAGGTTACGCGACCTCGTGGTGATGCGGTCCCATCCCGAACGCCGGATCACGCTCTCCGTGGGAATGGCGCGCGTTCCCGGCATGGACGAACCGTTACGGCAGGCCATTGCCAGGACCGACGCCAAGTTGTACGAGGCGAAGCAGGGTGGCCGTGACCGCATCGTGCAGTAATATGGAGAGACAAAAAGGTGAACCACCAGACCGCGCGGGTCATGGTGGTTCACCTTTTTGGGGCTGTCGGACGTGATAATTGTCCCAGCAAATTACTTGTTAGTGGCCCCCGTGTATTCAAACATACTGTTGGGTTCGTAGGTCATGCCCTTCACCGAGGTTTTGGTCAGGTGAGCGGTTCCCCATTGGTACAGGGGGATTGAGCCCATGTCCTTCGTAATCAGGCGGTTGGCGGCCATCAGGTCCCGCCAGCGTTTGCTGCTATTGGTGGCGTCCTTACCCGCGGCGTCGCTAATGTACTGGTCGTACTGCGCGTTGCTCCAAGCACCGCTGAAGTCCTGGGTGCTCGTCGTGTACCGGTTCAGGAAGTTGGAAGCGTCCGGGTAGTCGGCTCCCCACAGGGACATGAGCATGCCGTATTCGTGGGCGCGGCCCAGTTCGAGCCAGTTCTTTTGGGGTACCGACTTAATCGTCACGTTCACTTTGAGGTTGCCGGTGGCGAGTTTAGCAAAGGCGGACTGGAGGTACGTCGCGGTGTTCTTGTCCGCAGTACTGTCCGAGGTTACCAAGGTGAAGTTCAGACTGGTGGTACCAGTGGCAGCCATACCGTCCTTGAAGAGTTGCCGTGCTTGCTTGAGGTCGTACGCGGTGTACTGTCCGTAACCACCTTTGATTGCTTCCTTACCAAAGTCAGCGTTGGTTTGTTCATTGTACATCATGTTGGTGGGCACCATGGAGCGTGCGGGCGTGGAGCCGTCGCCCAGTACTTGCTTGATGAATGCGGAGCGGTTGATGGCTAAGGATAGCGCACGCCGGATCTGGACGTTGCCAAAGGCGGGTACCACGTCCTTATTCATCGACAGGTAAGTTAGCCAGGATTGCTTAACGACGTTGTAACCAGGATCGTTTTTGGATTGTTGGGCATCATCGCCGGTGACCGTTACGTCGTCCAACTTACCGCTGGAGTACAGGTTCATCGCTGTGGATGCGTCCTTCACCACTTGGTATTTGAGTTTTTGGACGTGGTACTGACTGGCGTTCCAGTAGCGGGGATTCTTAGTTTCCGTCCAGGAATTATTAGCCCCGTTCCAGTTTTTGAGAATGTACGGTCCGTTAAAGGTCAGCTTGGTAGCGCTGGTGGCGTACTTACTGCCGTATTTTTCGACCACCGATTTTTCCACCGGGTCAAAGGTTTGGAGGCAAATCATGCTTTCAAAGTAGGGCATTGGCTTCTCCAGTGTGACCTGGAAGGTATGTTTGTCGATGGCCTTCACGCCCAATGAACTGGCCTTTGCCTTACCGGTTAGGATGGCGTCTGCGTTTTTAATACCGCTCAGTATGTACGCGTATGGCGACTTGGTGGCCGGATTCGCCACGCGTTGCCAGGCGTAAACGAAGTCCTCCGCGGTGACCGTTTTGCCGTCTGACCAGCGAATATTCTTACGGAGATGGAAGGTGTATGTTTTCTGATCCTTTGATACGGTGGCCCGTTTAGCGGCCATGTCTGGAGTCAGCTTGTTGTTCTTATAGCGGTAGAGCCCGGCCATGGTGTCCGACATGGCCTGTGAAGACACACCATCGCTAAACTTGGCGGTATCCATCGTCGCAATTACGTCCGCCGACATGCGGGCGATGGTTTGGGGTTTTCCACCCGAAGATGATTGCTTACCACACGCGGCGAGCAGCATTACCGCGGATAGTGCCATTAATGACCAGTATTTTTTTTGCATAGCGGATTCTCCCTCAAAAATTAAATTATTGTAATGCCAATCTAATATAAAAATCGTAATTTTTCAACCTTTAGTTTGCCGACGTTGATTGTCTGCGGCTTAGCCTAAACGATGGCATGGCGTTTAAGGATGATGTTTCGATCATTAAGGACGTGGCCAACTTCGCCGTTCATCATCTGGGGCGTCAGTAGCCGGTACTTTCGTTTGCGTCAGAATTAGTATAAACTGAAATAAATTAGATTGCGGGGTGAAAAGATGAGAATTACCAAGATTGAAAGCTTCAAGCAGGCCGTGACGCTACACCATCCGTTTAAAATTGCTTTTGCTACCATTGATGAACTGCAAACCATTATCGTTAAGGTGACCACCGATACGGGCTGGGTAGGGTATGGCGAAGCGAGTCCCTTTGAGCCGGTGACGGGGGAAAGCATTGAGACCGAGATGGTCATGCTGACGACCTTTGCGGAGCAGCTGGTGGGGATGGATCCCCGGTTAATTGAGCAAATACATAGCGCACTTGATGCGACGACGGTCGGACACACGGCGGCCAAGGCCGGTATTGATATTGCCTGTTACGATATCCTGGGGCAGGCAGCTGGACTTCCTTTGTACCAATTGTTGGGTGGGAACAGCAACCAAATCGTGAGCGACTTCACGATTGGTATCGATGACCCAGCCGCGATGGCAGAGGAGGCCCAGGCCCGGGTAGCCGCGGGCTTTACCGAGTTGAAGGTCAAAGTTGGTGGGGACGACCAGCAGGATCTGGCAGCGGTGCGTGCGATTCGTGCTGCCGTTGGACCAACGGTGGACATTCGGATTGATGCCAACCAGGCGTGGACGCCGAAGCAGGCCAAGCGGATGATGCGTGCGTTTGGTGACGACGTTTCCGCCGTCGAGCAGCCGCTGCCGGCAGCGCAGACGCACCAGTTGCCGCTAGTGCGGGAACTGGTCGACCAACCGGTTATGGTCGATGAGAGTGTGCACGATGCTCATGATGCTTTTCACGTGCTGGCAACGGGCGGGGCGGATATCGTCAACATTAAGTTGCAAAAGGCTTCCGGACTGTGGGGCGCCAGTCAAATTAACGCGGTTGCCGAAGCTGCCGGCATTCCGGTCATGTTGGGATGCATGGTGGAAACCCGGATTGGCATCACCGCGGCCGTCCACTTTGTCGCGGCGCACCGTAACGCGCAGTACGCCGACTTGGACGCCTTCATGGACTTTGCCGAACCCGAATGGCTCAGCGGTGGGTTCACTCAGGAGGGCGGCGTGTACACGCTGACGGATGCGCCTGGGTTGGGCATTCAATGTGACTTATAGTCGTTAATGTTCCGTTTTCTTCCAATGTGCACAGGGGGGCGGTTCTGACCGGTGGAGGTGCTGTGGGGTACTGCGACTTGGTGGACCGCTCCACGGTGACCGCTGCGGTGGCTGGCCGTACTGGTGTGGTGGTTCCGGTTGAGCGGCTGGTCCCCGCGACCGGTGCTGTGAACCTCACGCTCACGCCCGTGCCGTGCTACCGCGAATTGCCGTAGCCCGAGCAAAGCCCGCTCGGTCTAGCCAATTTGATTCTGTAAATCGTAACTGCCAGTAAGTGCTTGCGCACTAACTGGCAGTAACTCTAACAGAACTACGGGTATACAGCCGTCGCGGGGACCAGCCGCTTAACCTCCACCACCACACCAGTACGACCAACGGCGGATGTCAATCGTTACAATGAATAGATAAGTTTGATATAACGTTAAAATAGCGTGGCCATCCATGCCCGTCACGGTGTGAAGTTAGACTGTCAATTTTGACAACGTGCCTCGAAGTCCCGCCGTATTCCCCGTGCAGGAAGTGTTCACGCGATTGTTCACTCAAACTACGGTGTTTTCCGACATTACACATATAATGGGAAACAGCGGGAGGACTTTGGGTCTGGGTGTCGTGACTGTAGAGGTTGTGGACACAGTAGCGTGAGGCCGCGTCGGTCGGACTGGTGAGCGGAGGCGTGTGGGGTCTGAATGGTAGCTACTGCCACCATGTATTGGGAACCCGTGGGCGGTTTGGGGCGTAGGACACGTAAGCCGCAACCC
The DNA here is from genome assembly GCF_001311175.1 of Lacticaseibacillus pantheris DSM 15945 = JCM 12539 = NBRC 106106. GTDB lineage: Bacteria > Bacillota > Bacilli > Lactobacillales > Lactobacillaceae > Lacticaseibacillus > Lacticaseibacillus pantheris. The sequence continues at coordinate 9,497 of NZ_BBAI01000024.1, forward strand.
CAAACCCGCCCACGCGTTCGCACCCACCAATCCTTCGCCCTAGCAGTGGTTACCATGGAGCGTCCCACGAAAGCCGCAGCTCACCGGTCCGGCCTACGCTGCCGTCCGCTGCTGCCGTCCGCTATATTAACGTTCAGTCGTTATTGTTGCATTTCGCTATTGCGCTTACTTGCGGACGTGCTAAAATATTAGGGTAAGTTATGGGCCCATAGCTCAGTTGGGAGAGCGCCTGCTTCGCATGTAGGAGGTCGACGGTTCAAGTCCGTTTGGGTCCATTATGAGGTATGCGTTTATTATCCCGCCACCACAATTCGTTGCATGAATTGTGGTGGCGGGATTTTTTGATTTACCGCTAACCATGGTGAACGGCTGTAACGCTACTCAGTCATGACACCCTCAAAAAGGCCGATTGACTGCGATGGCCGATTGACAGATATCATGACCGGTGATTGCCTGAACGGGGATATGCGTGCACGCTGTAGCCGTTGCTACCACAAGCCTTTGAGTGATTATAGACCTAGTTTGATGACGAAGAACAGATCAATTATTGGTCATTAATCATGGTTCGACATCCACCAATTCACGCAAAAACGTCGTCCTGTTTCAACTGTTACGCATAAGCGTAAATCGTTTGACTTTCAAACTACCAGAAATTATATTGGTCACATTCAACGCAAACGGTTCGACATTCAAACTAATTTACGTTGATACATCTTACGCACGGGGACGTGACTTGTCGTTGTCCCCTCCGTATTGGCGGTGGGGTGACTAGCCACGATGACGGTTAGGTTATCCCCGTAGACCCAAGGAGGTTAGAATTTTTTTGGCAGTAATGGATGCACAAACAATTATGCAGTTGATTCCCAACCGGTACCCCATCCTGTTTATGGATCATGTGGATGAGCTTAATCCCGGGGAATCGATTATTGCGACCAAGAACGTCACAATTAACGAGCAGTTTTTCCAGGGGCATTTTCCTGGCAATCCTGTGATGCCTGGTGTGTTGATCATCGAATCGCTGGCTCAGGCCGCGTCGATTCTGATTCTCAAGTCACCAGAATTCGCTGGGCAAACGGCGTACTTAGGCGCTATTTCGTCCGCAAAGTTTCATCAGATTGTTCGCCCAGGTGACGTGCTTAAACTGCACGTTGAATTTACTAAGCGGCGTAATAACATGGGAGTGGTGCACACGTACGCAATGGTCGGTGACAACGTCGCCGCCAAGGCCGAATTAACCTTTATCGTGTCACCAAATACGGAAGGGGCCGCGGCCACTCCTAGTTGAGGATGGAAAATGGGATGCCAGAACTAAGTAAGCAGGATTTTAACGTTATTAACGATGCGTTGGTCAACGTATATGACCACATCATGCGCATTGAGGAGCAGTCGTTGCGTGCCAGCACGTTTAAGGACGTATCGGTGAAGGATATTCATCTAATTCACGCCATTTCACTACACGGACACAAGAGTAGTACTGAGGTTGCACAGGAGTTGCACCTGACTAAGGGCACGCTGTCAACCAACGTGAAGGGACTTGTGCGCAAAGGATACGTGCAACGGGTTCCGGATCGCCACGATGGTCGGGTTCAGCACTTGGAACTCACTAATCGGGGTAAACTACTTTACCGAGCGCATGATGCCTTTCATCGGCAAATCGTTAAGAGCTTCTTACACGGGATGGATACCCAAGAAGTGGGACTAATTAAGCACGCACTTCAAAACCTGGAGCAATTTTTAACGACAGCAAGTAAGTAGGTGCAACCATATGGGTTTTGCAATAATCGGTTCGGCGTTGGCTACACCTGACCAGGTGGTAACCAATGAGACCTGACGCAGTTTATGACCACCAGTGACGAGTGGATTAGGCAACGGACGGGCATTGAGCGCCGGCACGTTGTCCAAACGGAAACAACCGAAAGTTTAGCTACGGACGTCGCCCACCAGCTGTTGCGCAAAAGTGGAATCACAGCTGATGAGTTGGACCTTATCCTGGTCGCGACTATGTCACCGACGTACACCATGCCGAGTGTGGCAGCAACGGTAGCGGGTGCCATTGGCGCCCACAACGTAATGAGTCTCGATATTGGTTCGGCGTGCACAGGCTTCGTGGCGGCATTATCGGCCGCCCGTGGACTGGCGACGGTCCGTAATGACCGCTACGTGATGGTCATTGGTGCCGAAGTACTGAGTAAGATTTTGGACTGGCACGACCGGTCGACGGCAATCTTGTTTGGTGATGGTGCCGGCGGGGTGCTGCTGGACATGCAGTCCGCACACGGAGCGTATTTAGGCGAACGGTTCATCACGCAGGGACAGGACGGCCAGAAGCTCACCGCTGGATTGACCGGTAATCACAGCCCCTTCGCGGTCCCAATTGACGGTGACCCTTACTTCAGAATGGATGGCCACGCCGTTTATAACTTTGTGGTGAAAACCGCCCCGGATCTTATTACGGCATTGTTAGCACAGACCCACACGGACATTACGGATGTGGACGTGGTGGTATTTCACCAGGCCAACCAGCGTATGGTGGAACAACTGGCTAATAAGGTGGGGCTCACCGCCGCCCAGTATCCGTTCAACATGGATGAGTACGGTAACACAGCGGGGGCCAGTGAGCCATATTATTCGCTGAACTAGTTGCCAGTGGCCGTATTCGGCCCGGTGACAAGGTACTATTTTGTGCATTTGGTGGCGGGTTAACCGCCGGCGCTGCGCTGATTGAATACTAACGCATAGACAAAAAAAAGGAGAAACTACGATGACTAAAGAAGAAATTATTACGAAGATTTTGGCACTGGTTAAGGCAGACGATGGCATTGAGGGCGATAACGTCACCCCAACCATGTCGTTTAAGAACGATTTGAACCTGGATAGCCTGGATGTCTTTGAACTAGTAAACGAAATTGAAGACGAGTTTGAGATTGAAATTGATACCGATGAAACTATCGACACCATCGATGATTTGGCGACGTACGTACAGGGCAAGCTCGCTGCCAAGACACAGGCGTAGGTAGCGTCATGACGGTAGGGTATTTATTTGCCGGCCAGGGGCAACAAACCGCCCAAATGGGGCAGGACCTGTACCAGCAAGAAGCAGTTTACCGTGACGTAGTGAACGAAGCGGCGGACGCCCTGGCGGTTGATTTGAGGAATCCCGTAGTATTTGGGGCCCGCAAAACGCCCAGGTCGCTATCTACACGATGAGTGTGGGGATTGCCCGCGTGTTAGCACAGGAACTGCCTGTACCAGCCGGAATGCTGGGGCTGAGTCTGGGTGAATACGCGGCGTTGACAGCAGCCGGTAGTTTAACGCTGGCGGATGGTGTCCAGCTCGTCGCGGATCGCGCCCGGTATATGGCGGCAGCTGGTCAAGCCGTGCCGGGTAAGATGGCTGCGGTGATGACGGACCGGCAGGATGAAGTGCGCCGGTTAGTGCAGACTATCGACGGAGTGTACGTAGCCAACAACAACACGGCAAGCCAACTGGTTGTTGGTGGCCGCGAGGAAGCCGTGGATACGCTCGTTGCCCAGCTAAAGCAGCAGGGTATTAAGCGCGCCATGACCCTCAAAGTGGTTGCCTCACACACACCGTTGATGCAACCAGCCGCTGAACAACTAGCCAATCGGTTGGCGTCAGTCCCATTCGGGCCCACTACCGTACCGGTCATTAGTAACACCACGGTTCAACCGTTTGTGGCGGGCACGGTCAAGGGGACTTTGGTTCGTCAACTGACTAACCCCACGCATTTTGGGGCGGGATTGCAGGCTTTGAGCTCCCTAGGTGTAGACCGATTCGTCGAGGTTGGCCCCGGTCATACTTTGAGTAGTTTTGTAAAGCAGACGCTGCCGAATGCGGAACGTTATCACGTGAGCGACATAGCATCGCTCAACGAGGTGCGGGGTGCATTGGTAGCCAAGTCATAGTGAGGCGGTAATTACTAATGGAAACAGGCGTGGTACTAGTAACTGGTGGTGGACGCGGGATTGGCCGGGCTATAGCGGAGCGGTTGGCCCGTGATGGGTACACCGTTGCGGTCACCATTCGTCGAGCTTTGACGGATGATGTGCAGACCAACTTTGATGCGCTAGGCATCCGTACGGTCCGCGGTGATGTCACTAACGCGGATGAGGCGCAACAAATGGTGGTGGATAGTTGCCACCCCGATGAACAATTACTGGCGTTGGTTAATAATGCGGGTATTACGCGGGACGCGTTACTCACCAGGATGAAAGTAGACGACTTTACGGCCGTCCTGAACACTAACCTCGTTGGGGCATTCAACATGACCAAGCCAGCTTTGCGCGTGATGCAAAAGCAACGCCACGGTAGCATTATCGATATTAGTAGTGTGGTCGGGCTGGTCGGTAACGTTGGCCAGGCCAATTACGCTGCCAGCAAGGCGGGGCTCATTGGCCTGATGAAAACTACAGCCAAGGAGGGTGCACTGCGGAACGTGCGCTGTAACGCGGTGGCGCCAGGCATGGTTGCCACGCAAATGACCGAGTCGTTAAGTGCAAAGGTGACGCAACGGTTACAGGACAGCATTCCGCTTAAACGCTTTGCTGAGCCGGATGAGGTGGCTGACGTGGTCGCATTTTTATTGGGCAACCAATACATTACTGGCCAGGTTATCACCGTTGATGGTGGGCTCACGTTATAGGAGGCATTGAATGAAACGAGTAGTAATAACTGGCATGGGGGCCGTCACGCCTTTAGGTAACACAACCAGGGAATTCCTGGATGGTGTTCATAAAGGTAAGGTCGGTATTGGCCCCATCACAAAGTTTGACGCCGACACCGGCGTGACCGTTGCCGGCGAGGTGCGTGACTTTGATCCCACCGTGTGGATGTCGGCTAAGACGGCTAAGCGGATGGACCTCTTTTCGCAGTATGCACTCTACAGCGCGACGGAAGCCATGACTATGGCTGGATTAGTGGATGGCGGTGTGGACCCGCTGGAACTGGGCGTAATTTACGGCTCGGGGATTGGTGGCCTCGGTACCATCGAACAGCAGGTCATTAAGATGCACGACAAGGGGCCCAAACGGGTGTCGCCTTTGTTCGTTTCCAATTCGATTATTAACATGGCGGCGGGTAACCTGTCCATCCAGTTTAACGCGCAAAATGTCAGCCAGGCGGTCGTGACGGCGTGTGCCTCCGCGACTAACGCAATTGGCAACGCCTTTGATGCCATCCGCCTGGGTCGCGCCCAAGTGATGATTACCGGTGGCGCGGAAGCATCGGTCAACGAAATCGGTATCGCCGGGTTTGCCGCACTTACAGCCCTGTCCCGATCGACTGACCCGGAGCGGGCTTCAATGCCGTTTGACGCCAACCGTAACGGGTTCGTTATGGGCGAAGGCGCAGCCACGTTGGTGCTTGAGGAATTAGAACACGCCCAGGCACGCGGAGCCCAAATTTACGGTGAGGTCGTTGGTTATGGCAGTACCGCGGACGCGTACCACGTGACCGCCCCAGACCCATCCGGCGCAGGCGCAATTCGGGCGATGGCCCAGGCGGTGGATGAAGCTGGAATCGCGCCGGCCGACGTGGGGTACATTAACGCTCACGGCACGGCCACCATGGCGAACGACCAGGCGGAAAGTCGGGCAATTAAATCGTTGTTTGGTGATGCTGACGTCTTAGTTAGCAGCACCAAGGGTATGACTGGTCACCTGTTGGGTGCTGCCGGTGCAATCGAGGCAGTGGCGACAGTGGGTGCGCTTAACGGCGAGCTACCGGTGAACGTCGGCTGCTTTGACCAGGACCCTGAATGTGACGTGCACTTGGTCACACCAAGCAACCGGCAACGGCGGGTGGACTACGCTTTGAGTAATTCGTTTGGCTTTGGCGGGCACAATGCAGTGCTAGCGTTTAAACGATGGGGGGCGTAACCCGATGCAAGAAGAAGAAATTGAGCGTTTGGTGGACCGCTTTGAACGGTCGTCGCTTGACCACCTACAGATTACTGATGACAACTTCAAGTTGGTGTTAAGTAAGCCAGGGGCGGCCCCGGCGCCGGTTAGTACGCCGCCGACCAGTAGCGGCCCGGTTGCGGAGCCGGCCACTGCAGACGGCGGGCCGTTACCGGTATCCGCCAACACCACATCGGTTACGGCACCGCTAGTGGGGGTAGTCTACTTTGCACCCCAACCGGATCAGCCGGTATTTAAACAGGTTGGTGACCCAGTAGCAGCGGGTGAGGTCGTGTGCCTGATTGAGGCCATGAAGATGGTGAACGAGGTTAAGGCCCCCGTTGGTGGGGTGCTGAAGGCCGTGCTGGTTGATGACGGCACGCTGGTTGAGTACGATCAGCCACTGATGCAGATTGAGCAGGTGTAGTTGCATGGACATCACGACAGTTATTCCGCAACGGCCGCCATTCCTCTTTGTTGACCAAGTTAGGGCGGTCACCCCTGGCGTAAGCGCGGTGACCCGCAAGATGGTGACCGTTGACGAGTGGTTTTTCGCGGGCAAAGCTGGTGACCACCAGTTATCCGTGCCGGCGTTTGTACTCACAGAAATGACGGCTCAGACTGGTGCGCTGGCAATTTTGGCTGATCAGGAAGGCGATAAGAACGTTTTGTTCGGCGGTATCCGTTCCGCCGAAATTCTCGCCCCGGTATTAACAGGCGACGAGCTAGTCTGTGCGGTTGAGCTACTCAAAATGCGTGGGCCCATTGGTGTGGGTGCGGGGACTTTGACGGTGCGTGATCAAGTGGTGTACCGGGCTACTTTGGTGTTTGCCGTTGTGGATGCAAAGGAGCGGTGATTATGTTTAAAAAGGTACTCGTTGCCAACCGCGGGGAGATTGCGGTGCAGATTATCCGCAACCTTCGGGAATTAGGTTTACGTTCCGTCGCGGTCTATTCGACGGCCGATCGGGATGCCTACTTTACGCAGATTGCGGACGAGGCGGTGTGCATCGGTGGACCGTTGCCGGCAGACTCCTACCTGAATATGAAGGAAATTATTAGTACTGCTTGTTTAACCGGTAGTGACGCGATTCACCCGGGATACGGCTTTTTATCCGAAAATGCGCAGTTTGCGCAAATGTGTGCCGAGTGTGACCTGACGTTTATTGGCCCGGCCAGTAACGTGATCGAGCAAATGGGTGATAAGGCGAGTGCGCGTGCGGTGATGAAGGCGGCTGGTGTACCGGTTATTCCGGGCAGTAGTGCGGTGCTCAGTGATGCTGAAAGTGCGGTCGCTGTAGCCACTGATTTGGGTTATCCCGTTATGCTGAAGGCCACTGCCGGTGGTGGTGGCAAGGGCATGCGGGTGGTAGCCAATGACGACGAGCTACGTAAGTGCTTTGATGACGTGCAGCGCGAGGCCAACCTGTCATTTGGGGCCGATAGTGTGTACATGGAAAAGGTCATCACGAACGCCAAGCATATTGAGATGCAGGTGATGGCGGACAGCTTCGGCCACGTGGTGTACTTTCCCGAGCGGGATTGCTCGTTACAACGTCACCACCAAAAGTTAATTGAGGAAAGTCCGAGTAGCATGGTTACTGCCGAGGAACGCGAACAATTGGGTGACCTCGTCATTAAGGCCTGCCACGCAATCGACTACCGGAATACGGGCACCTTTGAATTCCTAATGGATCGGGACCACCACTTTTACTTTATGGAAATGAACACCCGGCTCCAGGTTGAACACACGGTGACCGAAGAGGTGACTGGTGTGAACCTAATTGCCGCGCAAATTTTGGTGGCGGCAGGTAAACCGTTGCCGTGGACGCAGGACGATATTACAATCCGGCAGTACGCGCTTGAGTGCCGAATTAATGCGGAGAATCCGCGGGCGGGCTTCCTGCCGTCCGCGGGTAAAATTACCGCGCTGGTGTTACCCACCGGAACTCTGGGCGTGCGGATTGATACCAGTCTAGTCGGGCCCGCAACCATCGCTCCCTATTATGATTCCATGATTAGCAAAGTGATTGTGAGTGCTATGGACCGGCACCGGCTCTACGCCGGATGGACCGGGTGCTGGGTGAGTTGAGGGTTGATGGTGTGGCTACTAACCAAGAATTTCTTGGCGACCTGGTGCACGCACCCGCCTTTGTGAATGACGACAGTACGATTGATTACGTTGAGACCGATTTTCTACCAAGGTGGTTGAAAGAACATGAGCAAATTTAACCAGAGTGACCGGCAGCAGTTGGCCGCCCGGATGGATAAAATTCCGGACAATCTGTACGTTAAGTGCCCCTTCTGCGGTGAGGTGTACTACCACGCCGAGTTGACCGTTTATGACGAGTGCCCGCTGTGCGGGTACGGTATGCGGATGGGTGCCTTGGAGCGCGTGGCGATGTTAACTGATGAGGCAACGGCGATTAATCCTGATTTGGTGGTTGATGCTGCAGTCACCGACGCAGCCTACCAGCAAAAGTTGGCGCGTGCCCAGGCCAACTCAGGCATCAAGGAGAGCGTCTGGACGGGGTGTGTCCGCATGGGTGGCTACCCGGCCGCACTTGGGGTGATGGACACCCACTTCATGATGGGGAGTCTGGGCCGGGTTGCTGGTGAAAAGCTGGCCCGCCTGTTTGAAGTGGCGACCACCCGCAAATTACCGGTGATTTTGTACACCGCTTCTGGCGGCGCCCGGATGCAGGAGGGTTTGTTCTCCCTGATGCAAATGGCAAAGGTGTCCCAGGCGGTGGCTGACCATGCGCGGGCCGGACTGTTGTACGCCGTGATGCTAACGGACCCCACTACGGGTGGTGTGACCGCCAGTTTTGCGATGGAGGCCGATATTACGTTGGCCGAACCGCATGCGCTCGTTGGCTTTACCGGCCGGCGAGTGATTCAACAGACCCTACACGTTGATCCACCACGCGACTTTCAGCGCGCAGAAACGCTGCTCCACAACGGGTTTGTGGATGCAATTGTGCCCCGATCCGAGCAGAAGGCGTACTTGGTGGACCTGCTGCGGATGCACCAGTTAGCGGAGGTTAGACAATGAGTACAGCTTACGATGTGGTGCGTCAAGCCCGAAGCCAGGACAAAGCGAGCACTCCCTGGCTGATCGAACAGTTGGTGACGCACTTTCACGAATTTCATGGCGACCGGGAACACGGTGACGACCCCGCTATTATTGGGGGTGTCGGGTTTCTGGGTGACCAGGCGGTGACCGTGATTGGGACCAATAAGGGGCGAACGCTGGCCGAGTCGCAGGCGTGCCACTTTGGGTGTGCCACCCCAGAAGGTTACCGCAAGGCAATTCGGTTGATGCGGCAGGCAGCCAAATTTCGTCGGCCGGTGCTCAACCTCATCAACACCCCCGGAGCGTATCCGGGCGTTGAGGCGGAGTATCACGGTCAGGGGGATGCCATTGCTCAGTGTATTTTGACGGGGGTCAGCCTACCCGTGCCGACAATCAGCGTGATTGTAGGTGAGGCCGGTAGTGGTGGCGCGCTCGCCTTGGCGTGCGGAGACCAAACTTGGATGTTCGCGCAAAGTACTTACTCCATTCTGTCGCCGGAAGGGTATGCCTCGATTTTGTGGCGCGATGGTCAGCGCGCGGCTGAGGCGGCTGAACAAATGCGGCTGACGCCAGCAGAGATTTTGGCGGACGGTATTGTTGACCGCATCGTACCAGAAGTGACGGACGCTGCCGGCGCGAGCGGGTTGCGGGCCGAATTAATTGCCACCATGGCTGAATTAACGGCACTCCCAACGCAACAATTAATGAACGCACGACACCGCCGTTACCGCAGCTTTGGTACCGACGGACTCCAGGAACAGTGAACCAGAGAGGACAGGAAAGTAATGGATATTTTAAACGGTAAGACCGTCATCGTGATGGGGGTCGCCAACAAGAACAGTATCGCGTGGGGATGTGCGCAGGCCATTATGGCTAGTGGCGGCAAAGTCGTCCTCACGTACCAAAACGACCGTCTGCGCAAAAGCCTACTCCGTTTTGTTGACCCGGATCAGCCCATGGTGCAATGCGACGTGGCCGATGAGGCAACATTGACGCGGCCTTCACTAGTATTCGTGAGCAATATGGTCCCGTCGACGGCCTCGTCCACGCAATTGCGTACGCCGATAAGGAAAGTTTGGAAAACGATGTCCTGCAAATCAGCAAGGCGGGGTACAACCTGGCTCAGGACATCAGTGCGTACTCGTTTTTGGCGGTCACGCGCAGCGCGGTGCGGCTTTTCCCCGAACTCCGTAGCGTGTTAACCCTGACCTACTTTGGGTCTACGCACGTGATTCCGAACTACAACATAATGGGGGTGGCCAAAGCCGCGTTGGAGGCCAACGTCCGTTATACCGCTAAGGAATTGGGCCCGCAGCACGTGCGGGTCAACGCCATTTCCGCGGGTGCGATCAAGACTTTGGCCGTCACCGGGGTTAAGAATCACGGTTCACTACTGAAGATGTCCCGTGAGGCCACGGTGGACGGCGAGTCGGTGACCCAGGAAGAAATCGGCAATACGGCGGCATTATTGCTCAGTGATATGTCCTCCGGTGTGACCGGTGATATTATTTACGTCGACAAGGGCGTGCACTTGATGTAGTATGCTGGCAGGTAGTATGGGGGACAATGATGGACGCAAAGGAACTCGGACAGTTTGTGGTGCCAACGGACGTCACTCCCGAGCGGCTGCCGGGTGTACTTGTTCAAGCGTGCTTGGATTTGATGGATCAGCGGCAGCGCTCATTGACAACTGACGGGGTGCTCCTGACGTGGATTGTATTGCAGTACGCCATCAACTTTGACCAGCCCGTTGTTCCCGGTATGACGCTGAATCTTTCCGGGTTGCCGTATCGGCGTGACCACCACGTTAGTTTACGAACGGTCTACGTGACGGACCAGCAACAACAGCGGGTCGTGACCATCCGGAGTGTTTGGGGTCTGCTCAACCAGTCGTCCCGCACGTTGACGCGTTTGGATGATGCCGCTCTGGGGTTGCCAGAAGGATTGCCGATTAGGCGTGTAGATCGCCTGCACTTCCCGCGGATTACCACCGCAATTGGTATTACGCGGCCGGTCGGGCTACGTCCGGACGATATTGACCATAATCAGCATCTGCACAATACCCGCTACTTTGATTTGGCGATGGGGATGTTGCCACCAGAACAATTTCAGTTGTATTGGTGTGAGCAGATTGACATCCGTTTTCGCCGCGAGATTGTTGCGGGCGACCAGCCGCGTATCATGACTGGTCGTGCAGATAGTACGGTGGTGGTGCAGCGCTTCTGCGTGGACGATAATAATGTGGCGGAGTTGGTCACGCGTTGGCGCCGACGTGATGGCAATGCGTAATACAGGCACAAAAAAAATTCTGACTTTAGGTAGTCAGAATTTTTTGCGTTACCGTGGAAATTTTGGCTGTTTGGGAGTTCACTGACTCGGCGGAGTGATGACTTCCCACGTACCTTTGAATTGCCGTGGGTGGTGGTACGGCGTGCCTTTGTCTAGCTAGTATTCCTAAGGAAGCTGACAGAATTAACCTTAATTTTTTTTGGAATTACTCACTTAGGTGGTTAATGGTACAACCAGCCATGTGGTCATCCAAGATACCGAGGGCTTCGAGAAACGATTGAATAATCGTGGGACCCACAAAGCGGAATCCAGCCTGCTTGAGGTCCTTACTGACACGTTCGGCGAGCGCGGTTTGCGCTGGTAGTTCCGCTTGGGTAGCGTACCGGTGGACGATGGGGTGGTTGTCCACGTAATGCCATAGCCAAGCGTTTAGTGTCCGGCCGTCGCTATGCCAAGCCTGAATAACGCGGGCGTTATTGATGGCGGCGTTAATCTTCAGCCGGTTGCGCACGATGCCGGCGTCGGCGCGCAGACGTTCGACGTCGCGGTCGTCGTAAGCCGCAACTTTGTCGACATCGAAATTATCAAAGGCACGCCGGAAATTAGTACGCTTATTGAGAATGGTTTGCCAGCTTAACCCGGCCTGCATGGATTCTAGGGTTAGTAGTTCAAAGGTTTCCCGTTCATCGGTGGTGGGTACACCCCACTCGTAGTCGTGGTAGTGTGTCATTAACGGGTTGGTATCGGTTGCCCAGTCACAGCGTGGCATGTAGTCAACTTCTTTCTTTATGGTGTTGGCCTTTAGTGTACACCAGGTGGTTATCGTTAGACATATTTTTAATGACATTTGTCATACGTAATTGATGACAATCGTGACTATTGCTGCCGTCTGAAAGTGCGTATTCTATGGGTATGGAGGCGAGCAAATGGCAAAGGCAATCAAGGTACAAAATTTATCGTTTAGTTACGGCGACTACCCAGTGTTGAATAATTTGAGTTTCGACGTTGACGCGGGTGCGATTATCGGTCTGATTGGTGTTAATGGCGCGGGTAAGACCACGCTCCTTAAACTATTACAGGGCGAACTAGCGGGAAACGGTGCAATTACAGTTCTAGGTCAGCACCAGGGTGACCCGCAAATCTATGCTGGGATTGGGGCAATGCCGCAGGGAGATTTACGGTTGCCTGGGGTAACGGTGAAGGAGTTACTGAATAATTTGCGCGCCGGTTATCCCCAGCAGGCCAATGTGGACCAGTTACTAGCGGACAATGGCCTAGCGACTTTGAGTAACCGCCGTATTAATCGATTATCGGGAGGGCAACTTCGGCGCGTGACGTTTTTATCGGCACTGGTGGGTAAACCACAACTGTTGTTTTTAGACGAGCCAACGGTGGGAATGGATGTGGACGCACGTGACCACTTATGGCGAAAGTTAGAACAAATGCGGCAGACGGGGGTGACAATTATCATTACTAGTCATTATTTGGAGGAGTTACAGGATGTTGCTGATCAACTGTTAATTTTGCAAGCTGGGCAAATCAGATTTCAGGGTAGCTTTGCAGAGTTACAGGCACAATACGTACAGACCAGAATACGATTTACGGGCACGATGACTGCTGGACAACTCAAAGGAGTGCCTGGAGTTCAATCCGTGCGGCGTTCTGGCGCGTACTGGGAGGTTATCAGTACGGACGGGGATGCCACATTGTCGGCTTTGGTCCACCATTTTGGGCAACTGAGTGGCCTGACAGTCGCCAAAGAGTCATTGTCCTCAATATTTAGCACGATGATACAAACGGAGGTGGTAGAATGAAAACCTATGCTAACCAGTTCGCTTTTGACATACGGAGAGAAGTATTACGCAACCTACCATTTTTATTTTTTTTCGGTGTTGATGCCCGCAGGATTCTACATATTGTTTACCAAAATAATGGCTAGTGGCACGCGGGCGGAACAAGCACTACTAGCCGGCAATTATATGGGCAGCATGGTGGTTTATAGTTTGCTCATCAGTGCTTTCTTTGGTCTCGCCGCGCTAGTTCAGCGGGATCGGCGTAGTGGTTATTTGGAGCGATTGCGGCAGACGCCAGTTGGATTGCGGCCATACTATTGTTCGATTGCGTTGTGCTTTTTGATTATGACAATTCTGTCGACCAGCATAATGTTGGGGTTGGCAGTGGGACTCAACCACGTTAGTTTAGGTATCGACCAAGTACTATTGATTATGGTGGTGGCCTTAGTGGGTGAATTGCCGCTCTTGGTTATTGGGGTGTTGATTAGTCGGATTCACCGCGAGGAAACCCTTAGTGTGGTCAGTAACATATTAACGTTTCCGATTGCCATTATTAGTGGCCTGTGGTGGCCGTTGACAATGCTACCTCACTGGCTCCAGGTCATCGGAAAGCTTTTGCCCACGTATCGCTTGGACCAATTACTAAATGATATTGTCGTCAAGCAGCCCTTGCCGGGTTATGATTGGAGCATAGTTATTGGTTGGTTGTTAATTGTGGCTGCTTTGTTGGCAGTGCAAAAAGTATTGATAGGGCGGTGGCAGTTGGGTGTTACAGAATAGTAAGTGGCGGCAACGTTTTTCAACCATCGAGTGGGTCAGCTATATTTGGCTTATTTACGTTCCGTTTAATTTATTGACATACTTACCGGCTAAGAACTGGGATGATTATTTCTGGATGGCGTTGGGTGCAGCCTTTGTGGCAATTTATATTGCCGTTGTTGAATTTCCCCGGTACCGGGTGCTGACAATTCCGGCAGAATTGTTGATTTGCGCCGTTTTTTTCACTGGTGGCAATAAACAACTACATGATTATTTTTCCAGCCTGGCAAGTGCCTTTTATCCTGGCGCAGACGGTTCGCGGACGGCGCCAGGCACGCTGGTTTTTCCTGGTGTATGAGTCAATTGTGGTGGCCAGTTTTATTCGTGATGGGCTGGCAACCCCGGGTTATCTGGACTGGCATAGTGGGGACATAGTGGGTGCATTTTTTTTCCCCTGGTATCACCATGGCTGGCGTACTTTTTTTGCTCGAGAGGTATTTGCTGGCCGTAAGGTGCGTCAGGCCAACCGGCGTTTGGAGGCAGTCGTGCAGCGGGATGAGCGTGAACGCATTGCCCGTGACCTACACGATACGTTGGGTCAGAGTTTCTCGATGATTACCGTGAAGACTGAGTTGGCCCGTAAATTATTGTCCAAGTATCCTGAACAAGTTGCGGCTGAACTGACAGACATCGAGGCGACTAGTCGTGATAATTTACAGCTGGTGCGGACGATCGTGAATGATTTGCACCAGCAATCGTTGAGTGAGGTGCTAGTTACGCAAAGTCAGACCCTGGATGCGGCTGGTGTCAGTCTAATGACCTTTGGTGAGTCACTATCTGTGCAGTGGCCAACAGTGGTCCAGTCGGAGTTGGCGCCCGTTGTTCAGGAAGCACTGACCAATGTGGTTCGGCATGCACGTGCTTGCAAAGTCACCGTGGGTTTTATACGCGGCAGGGACGGGTATGAAGTGACCATTCAAGATGATGGTGAGGGACACGAATTTCACCGTCCGGGCAGTAATGGCCTTGCTGGCATGCACGACCGGATGGTTGCAGTTGGTGGTAGTTTTGATATCCGGACAAACCGCGTTGGCACCATTGTCACGTTAAGATTGCCTCAGGGGGTGAGCGAGTGATTTCAGTCTATTTGGCGGAAGACCAAAGCATGTTAAATTCAGCGTTAACTAAGTTGCTGAATCTCGAGGATGATCTCCAGGTGGTGGGCTCGGCTCTGGATGGTGCTACTGCGTTGAACGATATTTTACGACTAAAGCCAAACGTGGCCGTCCTGGATATCGAAATGCCTCAAAGTACCGGGTTGGACGTTGCGGCGGAACTTAACCGGGTCCAGCCGGAAACCAGGGTAATTATTCTGACCACTTTTGCGCAGAAGTCGTACTTTGAACGTGCCGTTGCAGCCTCCGTTGCTGGATATTTGCTGAAGGATAGTCCTAGTGACCAGCTGGTGGCAACCATTCGCGACGTGGTGCACGGACTAACACGCTTTGATCCGGAGCTCGTTATTAACATGGTTTCGGTTGCCCATAATCCTTTAACCGCTCGGGAACAATCGGTGTTAGTAGATTCTGTTGCCGGAGGGACTACCCACGACATCGCCACCAGGATGCACCTATCGGACGGCACCGTGCGCAACTATTTGTCGGCCATCTTTAGCAAGCTGGGTGTGCACAGCCGACTTGAGGCGATTAGCGTGGCTCAGGACAATAAGTGGATATAGTGGCGGGGGTAGTTGGTGGCCTTAATCGCTGTGAGCGCGGGTTAGAACTAACGATTTCCCATTCATTTTCAAAATAAAACATTAGATTGTGCGGCGATGTCAATTTATGAGGATTACTAATACTGATCGTGTTCGTAATTGCCGGCCGGCGGTTTAGCAGCCCCATGCAATTTGTAGCGATTAATTGTGCCGCAACGTTATTTTTGCTAAACTGCAGATATCGGTGCAGGAAGTGCCGGATGAAAGGATAAACATTTATGTTGAGCATTGTTACAGGCGTTGGCCAGGCACTGGAGGACTACCACGCTTAGTCCTCTCGCTTTGAAGAGGATCAAAAATTGAAATTAACTGAATATGGTAATACTAGTACCAAAACGTTGTGGCCGGTCTCACGCTAGCCCGTGTGACTGCGCTGAATCATCAGCAGTACACGATAGTCACGGACGCAGGTCAGTTTAGTGCGCAGGTAGCCGGCCGGATGCTCAACTTTGCGGTTGGGCCAGAGGATTTCCCGACGGTGGGCGACTGGGTACAAGTACGTTTACCAGATACGCCATTAGATTTGGCGACCATTGAGCGCCTGAACGTGCGCAATACCGTCTTTTTACGCAAAGGTGCGGGCCGCGGACACGAGGCCCAGCTCGTTGCCGCGAATGTTGATTGGCTCCTGCTATGTATGTCGTTAGACGGCAACTTTAACTTGCGCCGTCTCGAACGGTACCTGGCCGTGGCCGCGGCCTCTGGGGCGCAAGCCGCGGTCGTGCTAACCAAGGCCGACTTGGCGCAGGAGCTACCAGCTCAAGAATTAGCGGTGCAATACATTATCGGTACTGCACCGTTAATTGTCTGTGATGCGAGCCGGCAAGACGGTGTGGCCGCGTTGGCAGAGTTTATGCAGTCTGGATTAACGTATGCCTTTCTTGGCTCCTCAGGGGTGGGCAAGTCCACCCTCATTAACCAATTGTCGGGAGAGCAAACCCAGTCTACGCAGGCAGTCCGGACCAAAGATGCACACGGAAGGCA
Organism: Lacticaseibacillus pantheris DSM 15945 = JCM 12539 = NBRC 106106; assembly: GCF_001311175.1. Taxonomy (GTDB): domain Bacteria; phylum Bacillota; class Bacilli; order Lactobacillales; family Lactobacillaceae; genus Lacticaseibacillus; species Lacticaseibacillus pantheris. The sequence goes on from NZ_BBAI01000024.1 coordinate 26,093, forward strand.
TACCACCACCTCGCGTCAATTATTGCGACTCGGCAACGGGAGTTTGGTTATTGATACTCCGGGGATGCGTGAGTTGGGATTAGTCGAGGCCGATGTTGACGCAACCTTTAGTGACGTGTTGGCATTCGCTGCGGGGTGCCGTTTTAGCGATTGTACTCATCAGCAGGAACCGGGATGTGCCGTTCGACAAGCAGTTGCGAATGGCCATCTAGACGCAGGCCGTTTAACGGGTTATCTGCAGCTCAGGGCAGAACAGGCTGAAAATGTAGCTTTGCGTGGGAAGACCCGCGAGAATGCAAAAATTGACCGGATGTTTGGTAGTAAGAAGCAAATGAAGGCGATGATGAAAGTCGCCCGGCGTAAACGCCGCTAGAATATGGGGCCCATTCCGTGATTTGCGGAGTGGGCTTTTTGACTGGAGTGCAAAAAAAAGCCCCCGCACAAGGCGGGGACTTTGATGAAGCCATACCAGTAATAACTGGTAGACGTTGAAATTACAGCTTCTGGTGGTAACAAGGCGAAACTTGTCAATCTGATTCAATACAAATCCAGACATGTCAAGGTATTCAAGGAAAACTTCTTGATGGAGTACTGTGAAAATCGGCTTGGATTGATAATTTCTGCAACAGCGTGCAACATTTGAGCTGACCCGTAAATACTGGTGAATAAATCGTGCATGTACCTATTGTGCGATTTTTTTGGTGGCTAGATATTGAACCAATGTTGCTTAGCACCGCGACTATATAGAGTTAAGTCTAAGTCTGATGAGTTAAGAGAAGAATTTTCCAATGAATCCACCGACCAAGCCACCAATGATTAGGTTTGCTATCCAAAAGAGGATTTTCCCCCAGGTGGACTCATTGGCACAATTATAGATTCCTAGTGGAATATTTCCATATCTATCCTGAAAGCTAGATTTTGTCTTTAACTCGTTATCGATGGCTCTGGTCAGAAACTTGTCGAACAGATTGACCTTTCCGGCACAGGAGAAGCTTAATCTGACAAAATCGTGATTGTTGAATGCATCGGCTTCGTCTTTTCCAGACATGAAATCTTTTACGTGTATGTCGTTGTGATCCATCAACGATTTAATATGTGGATCACCAATGTAGCTTTTGCCGTAATACTTCCGGAAAAGGATAGCCAAATCTAATTTGCTTTGATCTGGAATGATTGCGGGGACCTGGCCTAAGACTCGATACCTTTTCTCTAGGGCCTTGAACCCAAAGTTCGAATCGCGCATATTCCAGTGAATCCAAATCTTGTCTGTGTGGCCCTGAACAAAGGTAAAGAAGTCATCTAGCATCCTGCGTTCAACTTCCTTATATTTTTCGAAAATATCTTCCGTTTGAATTTGCATCAATTCAGCCGCTTTATGTACCGCAAAGAGGTCAGTTTGACCGCTTGATGGCGACTTTACAGCAATCGCGGTAATCCGCGGCGTTGCACCATTGGTATCGAAAAAGCTTTCGCAGGAATAATGAATAATCAGATACCTGTCCTTGTGTTTTTCGAAATCGTGAAATATTTTACCTGCTTCGCGGTGATCTAGGAATCTTGACATACGGTCCTCGTTTTCGTTTGTTGAATGAAATTATCATTTTCTCAGGGGGGTAAATACGCTGTCTATGCAGAGGCAGCCTGTGCCTTCTTAACCTTATCAGCAGTTAGAAGCCGATCAATAACGTCTTGCATCGTGTGTCGGTCGAGCTCCATTAACGCAGCGGTTTCCGCCTCATGATAAATTCCGGTTAGGACATCTTGAATGTTAGCACCAACTATGCAAAGCGGATTGGTTTCCTTATCGAGTGCGAAAAGTGGGGTGTGTCCTTCCGTCAGTAGGTAAACGTCTAACAACGTAATTTCATCGGGTGATTTTGCGAAAATTGGGTTATGTGTTTCGGCGTCAGTTGTCACGACGCCAGCTTCTTTTAATGTTCCAATCAGACGCCGGACGACAACTGGTGAAGTGTTAATGCTGGTTGCAATCACGGCGCTAGTAATATGAATGTTCTGATACACCGAGATGAATGCCAACAGGTGGATGGTGTCGCTGAACTTAGTTGAAACTCGCATGTGAATACCTCCGTAACTTTTGTGGTTACAATAATTCTAGCATATTTTCTGGAATTCGAGGGTAATTTCTAGAAAAACCTAGCCCTTATTGAGAAGCTGCCATTATAGTGAGTCTATTCCGAAACAAAAGAGGTAACCATGATGATTCAGTTTCAGCAAGTTTTCAAAAAATATCAAGAGGCAGCTGCATTGACTGACATCAGTCTGTCAATCGCAAGTCATGAGCTATTCGTGCTGGTGGGGCCCAGCGGAAGTGGTAAAACGACATTATTGAAAATGATCAACAGATTAAATACACCCACAAGCGGCAAGGTCTTGATTGATGATCTTGATGTCATGGCGGTGCCCGACGTTCGAGAATTTCGTCGCGGGATCGGCTATGTTCTGCAAGCTGGCGCACTATTTCCAAACATGACGGTAGCAGAGAATGCCTCAATCCAACTGGCAGCACAAAACGTCCCACAAGATAGGCGGGATGCGCGTGTTCGCGAGTTACTGAATGCCGTCGGTTTAGCATCTGACAAGTTCATGAATAGGATGCCTAATGAGTTATCTGGTGGTGAAGCGCAACGTGTGGGTATCGTTCGTGCGTTAGCAGCTGAACCGAATATCGTTTTGATGGACGAGCCATTTAGCGCACTTGATCCGTTGTCGCGTCGTCAACTGCAAGATTTAGTCGTGAAGTTACACAAGCAATTTAACACCACCATCATTTTTGTTACGCATGACATGGACGAGGCATTGAGGTTAGCCGACCGTCTGGCGGTGATCCACGACGGCAAGCTGCAACAAGTTGGAACGCCAGATGAGATTCTTGCAACGCCTGCAAATCAATTCGTTGCGGAATTTTTCGCTAACGCGGGCCGTCAATCCCAATACGTTAAATCAGTGTTACCTGCGGGATTCGGACAGCCGGCGACAGGTTCAGCGCTAGTATCGCTTCCGGAAACGGCGATGCTTTCAGACTGGGCAGCACTGTTGCAGCAATCACCAACTGCAACGGTTGGTATTGGTGATATGCAGCTTGCTCCAGCAGACTTGATTGCGTATCTTGCTCAAACTCGGGGGGTGCAATGAGATGCAGGACTTAACTAACTATTTGAGCAAAAATGGTGGCGAAATTCTCAATGCTTTATGGCAACATATCGCAATTTCAGTTGTTGCTACCGTGATAACCGTATTGATTGCACTCCCGTTGGCGATTGTGTTGATCGATCACCGGCGTGCTGGTGAGGCTGTGTTGCAAGTTGCAAGTGTGATTCAAACGATTCCGAGTCTTGCAATCTTAGGATTACTCATTCCGTTGGTCGGCATCGGGACGATTCCAGCCATAATTGCGCTTGTCTTATATGCCATCATGCCGGTATTTTCCAATGCGTATGCAGGGTTGACCAACATTGATCCCTTACTAGTCGAAGCAGCAGATGCGTTTGGCGTATCAAGACGATACAAGCTATTCAAGATTCAGTTGCCACTTGCAATGCCTATGATTCTGACTGGTCTGCGCATTGCCGTGGTGATGGTGATTGGGACGGCAACATTGGCCGCTTTGATCGGAGGCGGTGGTCTCGGGACCTACATTTTGCTTGGTATTCAGACGAATAATAATAGTGCTCTATTCGTGGGCGCCATTCTGGCAGCGGTATTGGCTCTGGCCGCCAGTGCCTAATCAAATTTTTGGCTCAAACGAATTTGAAACACGTCATAGTTGGCTTAATTGTGGTTTTGGCTGTGGGTTTCGGGTATGCAGGAGTTCGCGCTTGGCAGAACGCTCAACACCAGACCGTCACGATTGCTGGTAAAATGGGTGGTGAGCCAGAAATCCTCATCAATATGTATAAAGAATTGATTGAAAAGGATAATGCAAGGGTCACCGTTGATCTTAAACCGAACTTTGGTGGGACGAGCTTCCTGTTCAAAGGCTTGCGTAGTGGCAAAATCGATATTTATCCTGAATTTACGGGAACAGTATTGCAGTCGCTGGTCAAGACTAACCAAAGCGTTCCTCATCAGCCGACACGGGCGTACTCACTTGCCAAGAAGCTGCTGTCAGAACAGTATGCGATGACCTTGCTGACACCAATGCAGTACCAAAATGGCTACATGATGACAGTGCGAGCTGCTGATGCTAAGAAATATCACTTGAAATCCATTGCTGATTTGAAGCAAGTTCCGCAATTTAGGGCAGCGTTTGATCCTGACTTTTACCAACAATCTGATGGCTATCCTGGTTTGAAGAATGCATACGGCTTGACCTTCAATTCGGTACGGACGATGGAACCGGCGTTACGTTATGAAGCGCTGGCCAAAGGTAAAATCGATGTCACAGATGGCTATACCACTGATCCACAAATCAAGCAGTATCATCTGACCATGTTGACAGACACGCAGCAGTTCTTCCCACCGTACCAAGGGGCGCCGCTGATGAATACAAAGTTTGCCAAAGCCCATCCGGAAATTGTTAAGAGCCTCAATCGGTTGGCTGGTAAGGTGACGACTAGTGAAATGCAGGAAATGAATTATCAAGTGACGGTTAAACATGAAAAAGCTGCCACAGTCGCGCATCGGTTCTTAGTCACGCATCATTTGCTCAAAGATTAGTGACGGCTATCTAGGGGTTCGTTTTGAAAGCGAGGTAAGTTAAAATGCGTCATGGTACTGATCAATTTATTGACTTAGCAGCTGACCGATTAACCTTAGTGGATGTCCAGGCAATGGTAGCCGAACTTGATGGCAGTCAAGGGTTGAAAGTGACCAAGAATCCAGCCGTTGAGGCCTTTGATGAGCCCACTTTCGCAAAGCTAACCGACACAAATTTTCATAACGGGACAATCAAGGTGAAAGTGCTAGGTCAGCTATTACCTGATGCCCCTGAATATGCGCGAGGCTTCATCGGCGTGGCGTTTCGAATCAATGAAAGTAACACGCAGTTTGAGGCTTTCTACATTCGGCCCACTAATGCGAGATCTGAGGATCAGATGAGACGAAACCGCGTAGTTCAATATATTTCGTTTCCCGATTACAAGTTTGACCGTTTAAGAGTTGAATCGCCTGGCGTGTATGAGGCGTATGCGGATATTGGACTTGATGAGTGGATTGACTTGACGATTGAAGTATTGGATGATCATGCCCAACTATATGTCAATCATGCTTCACAGCCCACCCTAGTCGTGAAGGATCTTAAGAACGGAGCGACCAACGGTGGGGCAATTGGCCTGTGGGTGGATGTGGGCACAGCGGGCTATTTCGAGGATCTGCAAATCATCCCGCGCTAGAATGTGCTTGGTATCCTCCACGTGAGAGTTACTGGCCAGCAAAACGTTCGCAGCGTTCATGAATGTTCAAATGCGTAGGAAAGCGCTGAAAGGAAGACGACAAATGAAAGCAGTTATTGTGAAGCATCCTGGTGGCCCAGAAGTGTTGGAATATACCGAAGTGCCAATGCCTATCGTTCGCCCTGGCTGGACTAGGGTTAAAGTACATGGGTTTGGGATCAACCATTCGGAAATTTTTACGCGCGAAGGCAAGTCTCCGTCTGTAAAATTTCCACGGATTCTCGGGATTGAGGTTGTCGGTACTGTCGATGCAACTAGCGCCCCTGAGCGATTCACAGTAGGGCAAACGGTGGTTTCGTTGATGGGCGAAATGGGCCGCGCTTATGACGGCAGTTACGCGGACTATGTCCTATTGCCTAATGCACAGGTGTATCCTGTTACCACGGAATTAGATTGGGAACAACTGGCGGCGATTCCAGAAACCTTCTATACGGCGTTTGGTATTTATCAGAGTCTGCGTCTGCAAGCTGGTGATCACGTCTTAATTCGTGCGGCAACTAGTGGTGTCGGTGTCGCCATTTTGAAATTGATGAAAGCGTCAGGAATCGACTTAACGATCACTGGTACCACTCGCTCTGATCGTAAAGATGACGCACTCAAGGCACTGGGAATCGACACGATTTTACACACACCGGATGCGACCCACTTGCCTGATGACGCCGGAGAGTTCGATAAAATCGTTGATATGATCGGGCCGGCTGCCGTTCGCGATTCGTTGGCACACGCTGCTGAATGGGGTGTGGTCAGCTCTACTGGACAGCTTGGTGGCGTCTGGGCACTAGATGAGTTCGACCCAATTATGGATATTCCGAATAATCGTTATTTGACCGGTTTTTACTCCGGCGATGTCGATGCGCAGCGTGTACAGGATTTGTTCGATTTCATTGCCAAGCATCACGTAGACGTTACGCCAGAGAAAATTTTCACCTTAGCCCAAACCCGTGAGGCCCACGAGTACCTTGCAACTGCCGCCGGTCTAGGAAAAGTAGTCGTGTTACCATAGCGAAAGGAAGTACCGAATATGCAGTACAAGCAACTTGGGCAAACCCTATACTTACGTGTGGATAAGGGCGAAGAGATTCTCACTCAGATTCTCAAAGTGTGTGCAGATGCGGGCGTAAGTCTGCCACTTTTAGTGGCATCGGTGCCTGCCAAGCAGCGGTACTATCCACGTATCTGCCAGATAGGAATGACTTCACTGATCACCACTTAAGCGGAATGCTTGAGCTGGTGTCGTTGAGTGGAAATATCACATTCGATGGTGGGGCTCTGCATCAGCACGCGCACGCTACGCTTTCTGAACTTGGGCGAGATGGTGAGCCACATGTAATAGCGGGACACTTAACCAGCGCAACTGTGATGTACACTGGGGAGATCACGATTCAGCCTGTTGTAGGTGTAATTCCACGAAAGTTCGACGATAATGTCGGAATCACAGTGTGGAATTTAGACTAGTGCAGCTCAAAAATGAGACCTGCCACGGTGAGCGTGGTAGATCTCATTTTTTTTTGCTTATCGTATGTTGAGGTGTTTTTGTGGTTAATTATTTCGGACGTTCAGCACTACTGGTCGTGTCGCTTGCCGCGCAGTACATGATCTGCATGGGCTAGTGTTTCATCCACCACATCGAGAATATGAGGATCATCAAGGCGGTAGTACATTGCCTTACCCTCGCGACGAGCATTCACTAGTTGATAATCGCGTAGCGCTGCCAGCTGATGAGATACAACTGACTGTGAAACGCCCAAAGCAGTCATGATTTCAGAGACGTTGAGTTCTTGATTTTCAAGCAAATGTAGCAACCGTAGACGCGTTGGATTACTTAGCAACTTGAAAATCCGAATAGATTCCTCAATATGTTCTGCATCAATTATATGGTTTTCCAAGACAAGTCCTCCTACATATGTTATAGTCAACATACGACGTCGGAAGGAGCTGTTTGTGTATGTTGAAAACTATTATAACTGGCGTAACTGCTACATTTCTACCAGTCTTGACTATCTTCTTATTTTGATGATGATTTTCGGATCCGTCAAGCCTCATCAGCGGCGCCTGGTTTACTGGGGCGATTTATTAGGTACTGGGATTCTAGTTGCCACTAGCTTGTTCATTGCCCTTGTGTTGCGCTTGGTCCCAGCAGAGTGGGTACTAGGGTTATTAGGCCTAATTCCTGTCTTGATGGGGATTAAGCTCGTGCTAGCGGGTGAGCATGATGATGATAGCGTGGTGGCAAGCCGCTTCAAACCGGCTAACATCATTTCTAGTGTGGCACTGATAACTGTCGCGACTTGCGGTGCCGATAATATTGGCGTGTACGTACCCTTGTTTGCTTCTCAGACTATCTATGCGACGGGGATTACGTTGGTGACATTTTTTTGTTATGTTGACTCTGGTTTGTTGGCTTGGGGCTCAGCTAGGTCGCTTGCCGTTCGTGGCTCGCATACTTGAGAGTACAGGGCGTTGGCTTACAGCTGCCGTATATGTCGGGATAGGTGTTTATATATTACTGGAAAATGGAACAATTACGCATATCTTCGGACTAGCGTAACGAAACGTGTGAAAGTAGATGTATGAGACGTGTCGAGCGGGATGAGAATATAGTCACCGCAAGGCCCGCATAGGGCGCATATTATGGACCAGAAGTAGATGATTGGTCACATGTGAGTGTGAGACAATCTGCAGGGAATTGCGATATCGACGCGCAGATCACACAGATCTAGTGATAGAGCCTTTTGTTTTCACGGAAGAGGCCTGAGTCACGGTGAAATCTGTTCAGAGTAACTTGGTATTGTAGAAGAGGCCTCTTCCGATCAGTCGGATAGGCCTCTTCTTTCATCTTGTGACTAATGATCTGAGTGAAACGACTTGATTTCTTGAATCTGTTTATATAGTTTGTCGATTTCTTTCACTGGTAAATCTCGGTAGCGCGATTGTTTCACTATCTGTCGATCGTTCCTGTCAGTGTCTGGTACCCCATCCTCATCAACGGGTGTGTAGGGCTCAAAATATTTGAATATTTCTGTCAGTTCATCGGCAAGATGATCAATCTGACGCGGGGAGAAATCCTGCATTTTCCACATCAGTTGCTCTAAGCGCTCCAGTTTAGGAAGGTATTCCTCTATTCTATCAAGCGTGGTATCGATCCGATCAAGAATTGCGGTCGTGTTGTGAATCTCCTGTTCAGTAGGCGAACCCAGCAGGTCTACTGGTGCCACATTAAAAAAAACCGGGCGATGCGATCCAACGTGTCAAAGCTCGGATTGCGCTTGTTTTGCTCGATCTTTGAAATGGTATCACGTTGAACCTCCGCCACGTTTGCTAGATCTTCTTGCGTGACGTGGTGCCGTTCTCTGAGTCGTTTAATGTTTCGCCCAATATTTTCAATCATAAGATTCACCTCGACACTCATCATATTATGTGAGCAATCTGCATGCAAGGTTTCAGTCCTACTGTTTCTCAATCTGTCGGGCTAAGTCAATAATTTACCGGCGACAGAACTTGCTATGCTTGAGTTACAGGTGAAACGCAGCCTGATTTTTGAGAAAAACGTGTCGCAGCAGGTA
>NZ_BBAI01000025.1 GCF_001311175.1 Lacticaseibacillus pantheris DSM 15945 = JCM 12539 = NBRC 106106
ACCATTCCGACCCCACACGCCTCCGCTCACCGGTCCGACCGACGCGGCCTTACGCTACTGTGGGAACTATGTCTCCGGGCGTGACTTCTTCGTCCCAAAGTACGCCCGGGGGTTTCCGATAGTTCGTGGACTCTAAGCCAAAGAACTTTGATTCAGTGGCCAAACTTTACCCAGCTGAACTGGTACTGGTAGACGTTAATAGTCACCTGAGCATGCACACAGTTTTGTTTGGAATTGATTTATCATTAGGGATTGGTGCTATTAGCTGACTCGTAAACTTAACGTTAGATCTCTGCCGTTGGTCGTATTGGTGTGGTGGCGGAGGTTGAGCGGCTGGGGCCCGTGACGGCTGCATGCCCATAGTTCTGTTAGAGTTAATGCCAGTTGGTACGCAGCGCCTACTGGCAGTTACGATTTACAGAATCAAATTGGCTAGACCGAGCGGCTGGTCCCCGTGACGGCAATTCGCGGTAGCCCGGCACGGGCGTGAGCGTGAGGCACGTAGCCGGTCGCAGGGACCAGCCGCTCAACCGGAGCCACCACGCCAGTACGACCAGCCACCAGCAGCGGTCACCGTTGCGCATGTTTGACGAAGAACGAGACATGATCGCTTGGCAATCGAAATGATATCAGGCGTCAAGCGTCAAAACGTGAAAAAAAATACCCGCAATAATTTGCGGGTATCCTTCGATGTACACTCTAATTAAAACTTACGCTTCTTGCGCTTACGTGCTGCCTCTGACTTAAGCTTACGCTTGACGCTTGGCTTTTCGTAGAATTCACGCTTGCGGTATTCGGCCAGAGTACCAGACTTAGAAACCGTCCGCTTAAACCGGCGGAGTGCATCGTCGAGAGATTCGTTTTTCTTAACAACTGTCTTTGCCATGTGTTATCCCTCCCTCCGGATCGGTGTAATTGCGGACGAATCGGCCCAACAATTCTTAAATATTATAGCTAACCGTTGCACCAGCGTCAACGCTATCCTGCATAAAAATTGAAAATTACACCAGATGGTACGGATTATTTCGGGGATTTGCCGTAATATGCTATGATAGCGGTATCAAAAAAAGCACGCATTTTCATGCAGAAGGAGTCGATGGTCCCATGTCACGAACAATTAATTTTTACATCCTGTCCGACGCGGTGGGCGAAACGGCCATGCAACTTGCACACGCAGTTGCGGCCCAGTTTCCCCGGTTAACCCCCCGTTATTTAAGGTACCCATTCATTAAGTCACACGCACAACTGCACGAGGTGCTGGACAAGGCCAAAGGCGACGACGGTATCGTCATCAATACGCTGGCCACCTCCGACTTCGCCGAGGACGCCGTGGCGTATTCCGAGCAGATTGGGTTGTTGAACTACGACGTCTTCTCCCCCATTGTCCGCGGCATCAGCAAACATTTTGACGAGGAACCCAGCGGCATTTCCGGTGGGGTGCATGATTTGAACGAACAGTATTTTAACAAGATTGATGCCATTGAGTTTGCTGTGACTTACGATGATGGTAAGGATCCCAGCGGTTTCCTCAAAGCCGACCTGGTACTCCTCGGTGTGTCACGCACTAGCAAGACGCCTTTGTCCCTTTACCTCGCTAACCGCAACATTAAGGTGGCAAACCTGCCCATCGTTCCTAAATCCACAATTCCGGACGAAATCTACCAGGTTGACCCACAGAAAGTTGTGGGGCTCACCACGGATCCGCAAATTTTGATGGAATTTCGTCGTCAACGTATGTTGGCTTACGGACTAAGCCCTGACACCACCTACTCAGCTCGAGAACAGGTGATGCAAGAGTTGGATTACGCTAACCAACTGTACGCCAAGTTGGGCTGTACCGTCATCAACACGGCTCACCGGTCAATTGAAGAGACGGCCACACTCATCATGGAACACTTGGGATGGACGTGTTCGACAACAACAAGTAACACTAATCAAAAACCAGTACCGGAGCACCCGTACATTGTGGGTGCTCCGGTACTGGTTTTTTTTGTATCTAATCATCGAATTTGCGGTTCGTAAAAGCGTCCCATAATTTTGACGGCCTCGGTCATCGAGACAAAGGCATACTTGTCGGCCTTCTTCACTGCGCTACCCAGGTCGTACATCTCTGCGCGGCTAATAACAGTGAACAAGATGGTCTTTTCTTCGTGCTTAAAGGCCCCCTCGACGTCGTGCACAATCGTAATGCCGTGCCGTAATTCACTTTGGATGGTATTAATGACCTCGTGCGGCTTTGCCGTCACTATCATCACCTGCAGTCGCTGCTGGCGCGTGTAGAGTGAATCAATGATGCGCCCGTTGATGAAAATGGAGAGGGCTGATACCAGCGCGTGTGGCCAACTGTACATGGCACCAGCCAGAATCACAATGACGACGTTAAACGCGATGTTCACCTGACCAATAGACGAGCCGGTCCGCTTCCGGATGACGATGCCTAAAATATCCAGGCCCCCGGTCGAAATATTGTTACGCAACGCAAAGCCTGTCCCAAAGCCGTTCACGACCGCGCCAAAGATACCGCAGATAATGGGGTCGGTCGTGAGCGTTGGCACGTGGATTAACCGCAACATGATGGTTGAGAATACGACGGCGAGGAACGTGAACATCGTGAACCGGTGGCCAATTTTACGCCAGGCCAGAATAAACAGCGGGACGTTCAGCAGGAATAACCAGGTCCCAGTTGGAAAAATGTCGCTCATCTTCATGCCGCCGGGCAACGCAAAGTTGAACCACCGCTGGACGACCGCCGCAATTAGTTGCGCGGCACCGGTGATTCCGGAGGCGTAGACCCCTCCTGGCTCCCAGAACATGTTCAAAGCAACGGATACACAGACGGCGTACAGAAACGCGGCGGATAGCCGGCTCCAGTTTTGGTGACGCCTAATTAAACGGTCAAGCTCTTGCATAGCGGTTCCTTCCCAGTAATTAATCGTGCCCTAAGTATACCACGCAGACCAACCCCCACTGGGATGACGGTCAAAACGTGGTTCGGAGTTCAAGCAAATACCCCCAGCACTATGTTGGGGGTATTGTTTGATAGTTTCAATTTTTATAAACTAAACTATTCTTCGGGTTCGTCATGTTCCTCTGCCGTTGGGTCAACGGTTACGTCGATACCGAGTGGCACTAGCTGATCTGGAGCAACTGCTGTCGGTGCCTTGGTCATTGGTTCGCTAGCCTTGCTGTTCTTAGGGAAAGCAATCACGTCGCGAATGTTGTCCTTGTGTGCTAGCAACATGGCAAAGCGGTCCAAGCCGATGGCCAGACCACCATGCGGCGGGAAGCCGTACTCGAGCGCGTCTAGCAGGAAACCAAACTGGGCATTGGCTCGTTCGGGAGTGAAGTCGAGCGCCTTCAGCATCTTCTCCTGAATCTCGCGAGTATGGATACGGATGGAGCCCCCACCCAACTCGTAACCGTTCAGGATAATGTCATAGCTTTGAGCATGGGCACTGTGTGGGTCGGTGTCGAGCAGGTGTACGTCCTCTTCGTTCGGCATGGTGAACGGGTGGTGTGCTGGAACCCAGCGGTTATCGCCCTCGTCGAATTCAAATAGTGGCCAGTCCACAACCCAGCAAAAGGCAAATTGGTTCTCATCGATCAGACCCAAGTCCTTGCCGTAGTATGAACGCAAGTAGCCCAGAGTATCCGCCACCACTTTGAACTTGTCGGCAGCAAACATGACCATGTCGCCACTCTTGGCTCCTAACGCGTCAGTCAGTTCGCGACCATCACCAAAGAATTTCGCAATGGGGCCAGAAATACCGTCGTCAGTGACTTTGAGCCAAGCTAGACCGTGGGCGCCAAAACGCTTGATGTAATCGGCCTGCTTGTCGATGGCCTTGCGGGAGTACTTGTCCGCCCCGCCAGGCAAGACGATGGCACGCACCATGCCGCCGTTGGCAACGGCGCCACTGAACACCTTGAAATCACTGTCCTTGACGAGTGCCGAGACGTCCTGAATTTCCATACCAAAGCGCAGGTCGGGTTTCTCACTACCAAAGCGGTCCATAGAGTCCTGCCACGTAATCCGGCGGAAAGGACGCTCAACTTCAACGTTCATCACGTCTTGCATTACTTGGGCAATCAGGCCCTCAGTGATGTCCTGAATTTCTTCAGCACTCAGGAATGAGGTCTCCATGTCAATCTGCGTAAACTCTGGCTGGCGGTCACCACGCAGATCCTCATCACGGAAACAACGCGCGATTTGGAAGTACCGGTCAAAGCCGGCCCCCATCAGCAGCTGCTTAAATAGCTGGGGTGACTGTGGCAATGCGTAGAATGTCCCTGGGTACACACGTGACGGTACCAGGTAGTCGCGGGCACCTTCTGGCGTGCTCTTGGTGAGGTCGGGAGTTTCGATGTTCACAAAGTCATGGTCTTCAAAGTAGCGGTTGGTGGAAGCCATGATCCGGGAACGGGTCATGATTGCCGCCTGCATCTCTGGCCGGCGGAGGTCCAGGTAGCGGTACTTCAACTTCAACTCTTCGGTGGCGTCGACGTTATCTTCAATCGTAAATGGTGGCGTCTTGGCCTTGTTCAGAATCTCAATGGCGTGGACTTCCACCTCAATTTCGCCGGACTTCAGGTTACGGTTGATTTCCTTTTCGCCGCGGTTCTTAACTTCACCGGTCACGGCGATGACGTATTCGCTACGCAACGTGTTGGCAACCGCAAGCGCATCCGGGTCGAGCGCGGACGAAAAGACCAGCTGCACGAGGCCGGCACGGTCGCGCAAATCAACAAAAATCAGGTTACCCAGGCTGCGTCGCTTCCGTACCCAACCCATCAGCGTGACGGTTTGGCCAAGGTTGGCGGCCGTGACGTCACCCGCATACATTGTACGTTTATTCATTAGTATCAGTTCCCTTCAAAATACCCATTATTTGGTGGCAGTGAGACGTGCCACAACGGCGGCAAAGTCGCTGGTCAGGTCGGACTGCGGCACAACTTCCTGCTGCCCCGTAGCCATCACTTTGACGCTGGCCGTGTGATCCGCCAATTCCTGGCTACCCAGAGTTATGGTCAGCCGGGCACCCTCTTTGTTCGCGGACTTAAACTGGGCTTTGGCCTTCCGGTCCATGAAGTCCATGTCGGCACTGTAACCCTGGCCGCGAATAGCGGTTGCTAACTGGAGCGCCGTCTCTTGGGCACTCTGGTCAATCGCGACAATGTACGTGTCCAGCTGGGCCGGTTCAACCTGGTCACCCAGGAGTAACATCAAGCGCTCAACCCCCATAGCAAAGCCGACGCCGGGCGTGTCCGGGCCGCCGAGCTGCTCAACCAGGCCGTTGTAGCGCCCACCAGCAAGCACGGTGGTGTAGCCGCTGCCGAAGACTGGACTGCTGCTCATGACCTCAAAGATGGTGTGGTTATAGTAATCCAACCCCCGGACCATGGTGCTGTCGACCTCGTATTCAATCCCCAAGGTCGTGAGGTTCTGCTGCACGGCCTCAAAGTGGGTCCTAGCGGCGTCGGTTAGGTAGTCCAGGATTGATGGTGCGTTGGCCACAATTTCCTGGTCGTGGTGATCCTTGCTATCCAAAATGCGCAACGGGTTCTTCTCAAGACGCACCTTGGAATCGTCAGACAGTTCGTCTTTGAACGGCGTCAAGTAGTCGATCAGCGCCTGGTGGAAGGCCGCGCGACTATCCGGATCACCCAACGTGTTGATGACGAATTTCAGGTTGGCCACGCCCATAGTGGTGAGCAGGTCGCGGGCCATTGCGATGGTTTCAGCGTCCAGGGCGGGACTACTACTGCCGAATGCTTCCACCCCAATCTGATGGAATTGGCGCTGACGTCCGGATTGTGGGCGTTCGTAACGGAACATGGGGCCCTTGTACCATACTTTGTACGGCTTACCAAACTCTGGCCCGTACAGCTTGTTCTCGACGTAAGCCCGCACGACGCCGGCAGTGCCCTCTGGACGGAGCGCCATCATCCGGTCGCCTTTGTCCTTAAAGGTATACATTTCCTTGGACACGATATCGCTGGTCTCACCCGACGAACGGGCAAAGACGTCCGCACTTTCAAAGATGGGTGTTCGTATTTCGTGGTAGCGGTAGCGGTTAAAGATGTCGTTGCGACACGTTCAACGTGCTGCCATGATTCACTGTCTCCGGGTAAAATGTCCGCAGTACCCTTTGGTCGTTGATATGCCATATGTTCTCTCCCCTATTGTGTGGCGGTGAGGTTGCACACCACCCACGTGAATAATTTTTGTCGTGCTTTCGCGCCCGGCGTCGCAGGATCAAATGGAGCCCGCGACGCCGGACAATAAAAAGCACCCTCCGTCGTTGGACGAAGGGTGCGTGCACGGTACCACCTTACTGTTTTACTCAACCATAACGGTGGCGACCGGAGTAATATCAGCCTCAGGATTGTCTTGTCGACCATTCCCGGCTTGCACCATCCCGGGTCGCTTCGTGCGGTCTCTTCTCGTCCATCATTGGCTACGAAAGTATTCACCAATGATACTAACCATTATCAATATGGCTGTCAACCACGTTTGCAAAAGTTGCTAAAGGTGGCGGTTCTGAGCGTTGGCGGTGCTGTGTGGTGCTGCGCCTTTGTGGACCGCTCCACGGTGACCGCTGCTAGGGCGAAACCTCCAACCGGCAAAGTACGCCGGTTTCCGGTGCGAATTAAAGCCTGCCGACAAAAACCGTCGTCAGTCTTTAATCTCGTCGCGCTGTACGTCGCCTGCAAATGAGGCTCTCGGACTGCTACGCCATTCCTGCGAGAAGCACGCAGTAAGCGCTGAAGCGCTAACTGCGTGCGTTCCCTAACAGCGGTCACCGTTCCGGGTCCAGTCGCTCCGCACCCCACAGCACCACCAACGTTCAGAACCACATATGCGTAGGAATCTTTGAATGATTCATCGTTCTTTACCATTTCTGCAGACTGAGGAATAGAATTTATCTATTCTAGATACCATACCAATGAGGCGTTGGATAACACACACTTTTTGTCGAATAATAAATCCTCTAAAAAAAAGTTGCAAAAAATTGTTGCAAATCCAGCAAGTCCGGTTATAGCACAGGGCGGACCGCGTACAGTATCACTCGACCATGGCTGTTCCACTAACAATAGCATGACAGTTAGCAGAATTACTTGCCAAATGTTTCCACAGGATATTGAAAATCCGCTGGTAGAAATATATCCGATGGTGAATCTCATAACTGAAGATTCTAATGCAACGGTAGTAAGAGGCCGCGGTGGTCGGGCTGGTTAGCGTAGTGTGGGGTCGGAATGGTAACCACTGCCGGGGTGTAACGTTCTTATGACTTTAGCCATTAGAACGCGACGAATTCCGAGCCTGACCGGCGTGTTTCCGGGCAGGCTCGGAATCGCGGCGGAAACACGCCCGTACTTGGCGGGTTGGAGCCTTCGCCCTAGCAGTGGATTACCATGGAGCGCCCCACGAAAGCCGTAGCTAACCAGCCCGGCCAACGCCGCTGGCACTCATCCCATAGTTGCTAAACCGTAAATATTTGTGATTGTGTGGTCATTCTTCCCGATAATCACACTGATTTTGTTATACTAGGATTTGTTTAAGTAACGGTGAACGGGATCAACCGATCGCCGTTTTATTACCACAAGGAGTTGTGTCAACATGCGTAAGGAACAACGCGAAGCCAATCGGGCCCACCTCAAACGGTGGCCCCTCATTATTACCACCAGTATTCTTTTAATTATCGCCATCGCGACCACCGCAATGTTGGCCAACACCCAGAATGTGGACGTGGATGCCACCGTCGTCAACGTGCGTCAAGGCCCCGGCCTTTCGTACGGCGTCGAGGGGCAGGTCACCCACGGTACCCAATTAGCTATTATCGATAAACAAAATTCGTGGTACAAAGTGCGGATGCCCGGTAACCGTGTTGGGTGGGTTGCCAGTTGGTTAGTGAATAATAACGAGGCCACCACCGGTGCAGCCAAATCTGGTGTAACTACGGCCGCCGTCAACGTGCGGGCCTCCTCAACCGAGAGTGCCAGCAAGCTAGGCTCACTAAAAGCTGGAGCCGCAATCAAAGTGGTCTACCAGGAGGGTGCCTGGAGCCAAATTATCTATGATGGCACCGCTGCCTGGATTAGTAGCAAGTACGTGAAACTGAGTGGGACCAGCACGACCGTTTCCACCTCGGACCAGGCCGTTGCTTCGGCGAGCGCCGCCGCTGCTGCCAACTTAACGGTTAAGACAAAGCGCACCGCTAACCTACGGCACACGGCCGGAATTAACGGCTCCGTAGCCAAAGAGCTCCCAGCTAACACTAGTCTGGCCGTCGTTGGTGAAAGCGGCGACTGGTACGAGGTTAAGACCAGTGATGGCACCACGGGATACATTGCGAGTTGGGTCGTCTCCACGCCTAGCAATGGGGCCAGCACCGCCACCTCCACGAGTCTAGCAGAGGCCACCATCGTGCTTGATCCTGGCCATGGGGGTAGCGATACCGGCGCCCTTTCGACCACGGATAAATACGAAAAAACATACACCCTCAAGACGGCCGAGGCTATTCGCTCCGCCCTCGCCGCTGCGGGGGCCAACGTAGTCATGACCCGCAGCAATGACAGCTTTGTCAGCCTAGCGAAGCGGCCTAAAATTGCGCATCAAGTCAAAGCGGACGCGTTTATCTCGATCCACTTTGATTCCACGCCTGACACTAACGAGGCCAGCGGTCACACCGTGTACTATTACAGTTCCAAGAAGGACATCAGCCTCGCGCGCAACCTCAACGTTGCCCTCAAAGGTGTGGGTACGCCTAGTCGCGGTATCGAGTTCGGCGACTTTGAAGTGTTACGGGACAACAAGCAGCCCAGCGTATTACTAGAGATGGGTTACATTAATGACGATACGGATTTCAGCAAAATTCAAACCACCGCTTACCAGCAAAAAGTTGCGAACGACGTGGTGAACGGATTACGGAGCTACTTTGAGAGTGGCTCGCGGTAGCATCTAAAAAGCTTTGCAGCATACCCACAAAACGGGATGCCGCAAAGTTTTTTTTAGTCCATCATTTGTGCTAACCGTGCCAATGCCGCGGGCACCTCAGTCAGTGCCGTGACCGTCTCCGTCGCGGCAGGAGCAGCATGCAGACCATCTATGTCGATGTAGATGGTGGCAAAACCCGCGGCCTTACCTGCCGCCACGTCTAACGCGCGGTCCCCCACCACGACCGTCCGGTGGCGCTTAACCCGAACTCGCGTTGTAGGTATAGCAGTGACTCGGGGTTCGGCTTACGCGCAAAGTGCATGCTGATTGTGGTCCCGCCAGCAAAGAGGCCGCGGAGATTGTTGCGGTCAAGCAACCGCCACGCAACGTCATCGCGATGCGTCCACAGGAAGTTGCGACCACCAGCCTTCACCACCGCATCCAGTGCGGTGCGTGCGCCCGGATACGGTAGCGGTTGGAGGTTGGTGTCGTGCTCCTTGGCGTGGTACGCCTGGTCGAGGCCGGCCAGCGTTGCGTCCGGGTGCGTTTGGGCAAAGTCACGGAGGATAGCGCGAACCGAATCCTGCTTGGCCGCGACTAATAGTTCCTCCGTAGTGCGCTGGTCACCGTAGCCAGCGAGAACCGCCCGTAAAGCGGCCATCATCCCCGGATACGTGTCGAACAGCGTCCCGTCAAAGTCCCAGATTACGTCCACCCTACATCGCCTCCGTATCCATCGTCATGGTCACCGGCCCGTCGTTAGTCAACGTCACCTGCATGTCCGCGCCAAATTCGCCCGTAGCGACGGTAACGCCTAACCGTGCGAGTTCCGCATTAAAATGTTCGTACAGCGCGCGCCCCAGTTCGGGACCCGCCGCGCCGGTGAAGCTCGGTCGGTTACCCTTTTTCAGATCAGCATACAGCGTGAACTGAGAGATGGACAACACCGCTCCTCCCACGTCTAACAAGCTACGGTTCATCTTGCCCGCGTCGTCGCTAAATACGCGGAGTTTAACCAGTTTTTGCGCCAGTTTATCCGCTTCTTCCGGTGCGTCGTTGGGACCGACGCCGACTAATACCATGTAGCCGCCATCGATAGCACCCACTACTTTGCCCGCGATGGCCACGCTGGCGTTACTGACCCGTTGCGCGATTATTCGCATAAAATCCTCCCCAATAAAGTTAACCGTTAGTACGCTTAACCTCGTAGATATCCGGTACGTTCTTGATGGCCTCCATGATGCGTTCCAAGTGAGCCAGGTTGTTGATGCCCACCGTTACGTGAATGTCCGCCATCTTGTCGTGGTCCACACGCCCGTTAATGTTGTTCAGGTTCTTGGTCTGGGCATTCAGTACCTGCAACACTTCATTGAGCAGGCCGTTGCGGTTGTAGCCGTAAATTTCCAGGTCCGCGTTGAAGCTCTGGTTCTGATCCGTCTTGGACTGCCAGTGTACCTCCAGCAACCGGTTGGCCTCTTCAGGGTGCGCCGTGATGTTCGGGCAGTCTGCGCGGTGAATAGTCACCCCACGCCCCTTGGTCACGTAGCCCACAATTTCATCACCCGGCACCGGCAGACAACACTTGGCCAGGTGCACCAGTAAGTTGTCGACACCCTCAATGATGATGCCGTCATCCGTCACTGATTGGCCCGCGTGCGGTTGTTTGCGCTCCTTAGCCACCGTGGTGACCTTCTGGTTAGACTCTAGAATTTCCCGTTCACGGTCGCGCTGGTCCTGCTCCTCCTTGGCGTGTCGCTGTTGCTCGGTCAGGCGGTTGGCCACCACCTGTGCGGTGAGTTCGCCGTAACCAATGGCGCTCATCAATTCGTCTTCCGTATTGAAATTAAACCGGTTGAGAGCCGTCTTCAGTGGCGCACCGGTCAGGAAGTCCCCCGGGTGCAGACCCATATCGAGTAGCTGGTGCTCCAGCATGTCCCGGCCCTTTTCGGCGTTTTCGCCTTTGTCCGCCTGCTTAAAGTAGCGCCGGATTTTGTTCCGCGCGCGCGACGTGAATACCTGGTTAATCCAATCGCGGCTGGGCTGGCTATTGCTGGCCGTCAGCATCTCGACGATGTCCCCGTTTTTGAGCTGGTAGGTGAGCGGCACAATTTTGCCGTTCACTTTGGCCCCCACGGTGTGGTTACCCACCTCCGTGTGCACCATGTAGGCAAAGTCGAGCGTATTACTCCCCTTGGCGAGTTCGTAAACCTCACCCTTCGGAGTAAAGACGTACACACGGTCCGTGAAGACGTCACCCGTGACGCTCTTCATGAAGTCGTGCGCATCCGTGGACTCATCCCCAATTTCCAGGATTTCCCGGAAGAGGTCGAGCTTCTTCCCCGCCGCGTCGTACTGCACCTCGCTGGTCTGGCCTTCCTTGTAGGCCCAGTGCGCTGCAACCCCATATTCAGCGACCTGGTGCATTTCTTCGGTCCGGATTTGTACTTCCAAAGGTTTGCCTTCGGGACCAATCACCGTGGTATGGATACTTTGGTACATGTTCGCCTTGGGCATGGCAATGTAGTCCTTAAAACGCCCTGGCATCGGCTTCCACTCGGTGTGAATGGCACCTAGTACCGCGTAACAATCCTTAATGGACTTGGTGATGACCCGCACGGCGAGGAGGTCGTACAGCTCATCAAATTGCTTATGCTTATCGCGCATCTTCTTGTAGATTGAGTAGATGTGCTTCGGCCGCCCATAGATTTCGTATTCAATGTGCAGGTCGGCCAAACCGCGTTTGATGTCCGTAATGGCCGACTGAATGTACTGCTCCCGTTCGGACCGCTTGGAGTTCATCAGTGAGGCAATTCGGTGGTACTGCTGCGGGTTCAGGTACCGCAACGATAAATCTTCGAGCTCCCACTTGATGGTGCTAATCCCTAGTCGGTCAGCCAGCGGGGCAAAGATGTCCAGCGTCTCCTGGGCAATCCGCCGCTGCTTGTCCGGTGGCATGTGCATCAACGTCCGCATATTGTGCAGACGGTCGGCCAATTTGACCATGATGACGCGGAGGTCCTTAGCCATCGCAATGAGCATTTTGCGGTGATTTTCGGCCAGCTCGTCTTTGTGGGCAACGTATTTGACCTTGCTCAGCTTGGTCAGACCGTCAACAATCACCGCAACGTCACGGCCGAACAGCTCGTTGATGTCGCCCAGAGTCACTTTGGTGTCTTCAACACGTCATGCAGGTAACCGGAAGCCACCGTCGCCGGATCCATGTTCAGCTGGGCCAAAATACCGGCCACCTGAATCGGGTGGATGATGTACGGTTCGCCACTCTTCCGTAGCTGATCCTTGTGGACGTACGCCGCAAAGTCATACGCCTTTTGCACGAAGGCCAAGTGTTCTTCATTCATGTACTTTGCGCAGATATCATAAACCTGTTCCTGCGTCAGTTCTGGTTCTTCAGCCATTGCCACCGTCTCCCTAATGAGAAAAAAAATCGGAACAAACGAATCTTTGTCCCGACCTCCTACACTCAAAATTTCTTAATTTAAATATAACCCGGATAGCATAAAAAAAACTAGTCCTTTAGCCAAGCAAGCGCGCTAATCACAAGTAGATAGCGCCATCCAGTAATCATACTTCGTGAACCGCAGGAAAACCATCAGCGCAAACAGGATGGGGAACACAATGATGGTCCACCAAGGTAGCTGGTGCTGCTTAATTTGGCGACCAATCCACCAGGCAAAGATGCTGTCGAGAACGATGAATAGTAGCCCGACCCGCCAAGCAACGGCCATGTGCAAAAGCTTGAAGATGTACGGGGCCACGAAGGCCATGACGACGCTGGTCAAAATAACCAGTGGGAGTGGCCGCTGCCACCAAGTGTTAATTTTTTTTCAGAGTTGACAAGATGTTGTGAATCCTCCTGTAGTTCAGTATATGTGGATATGGCCGCGAGTAAGTACCACGGCGCGGTCTCCGTCCGTAAAATTCGGGGTCCCAACCCTGCATTAACAAAACCGGCTGCGTTTAAGGCCGCTACCTCTTCGGGGGCGAGCCCGCCTTCCGGTCCAAAGACGGCCAGTAAACTCCGGGGGTGCGCACTCACCGTTTGGATTAACTGCGCGTGTTCACCCTGTTTGGCTGATTCTTCGTAGGCGACCAGCTTGGCATCGGCGTCCAACCGCATGACGGCGTCCAGTAGCGGAACAAAGCCCACGGTTGGTACAACGTCACGATGACTTTGTTCTGCCGCCGACTGGGCCACTTGTTGGAGGCGCGCCACCTTCTTGGCGGCACGATCCGGTAACCAGCGCGCGGTGGCCCACTGGGTGTTCACGAACAAAACGCGTGTGACACCCAGCTCCGTGGCCTTTTGGACAATGAGCTCCGCCTTTTGCCCCTTACTAATGCCGCAAACGATGGTCACCGCGACCGGCAACTCGTGGTTGGCAGCAATCCTTTGCTCCACGCGGACGGTCAGTGGGTCGATGCCCGTAATTGTTACCACAAAGGCGTGGCCCTGCGCACCGGCGAGTTCAAATTGTCCACCCACCTGCATCCGTAAGACGGTGATGGCGTGATGTTCAACGGCACCATGGAGGGTGACGCTGGCGCCTTCGGTCAAAGACTCATCAGTAAAGTACCGCTGCACCTACGCCACCTCCCCGTCTGGCCGGGTAGCCAGTAATGCCACCCACTTACCATCGGTGATGGTAGTCGTCACCACTAAACCCGCGTCGGTCAGCCATTGACGGACGCGGGGTTCCTTAGCCAACAGAATACCAGACAAAATTAGCTTCCCACGCTCAGCAAGCACATGTGGCACCTCAGGGACCAGCCGTTCCAAAACGTCAGGGAGGATATTAGCGAGCACCAAGTCGAATTGCTGGTCGTCTGGTACCGACCGCAGTAAGTCGCTCGCGATGACGGTGATGTGGCTAACGGGATTCAGCGCAATGTTCTTTTCGGCGCTAGCACCGCGACTGCATCAATATCGGTCGCCAGTACGCTCCCTACGCCTAGCCGTTCGGCGGCAACGGCCAGCACGCCGGAGCCAGTACCGACATCCAGCGTCCGTTCCCCACCGCGCACAACAGCTTCGAGAAGTTGGAGCACGAGTCGCGTAGTCGGGTGGGTGCCGGTGCCGAAAGCCTGACCCGGGTCCAACCGCACGACTAGCTCACCAGGTTGTGACGGGGAATATTCCTCCCAGCGCGGGGCGACGGTGAGGTACCGTGTCAACCGGACGGCGTGGTAATACTGTTCCCACACGTTAGTCCACTGGCCATCATCGATGGTCGTAGTCGCCACCGTGCCAGCGCCGCCCTCCAGGCCAAAGTCGGACAGATGGTTCAATCCGTCACGCACGCTAGCCAATAGTGGTGCAGCGTCAGTATTTGACGGTATGTAGGCCGTGACCTGGACGGTTTGGTCGTCCAGCTCCGGGTTGGTTGCTTGGTCGTCAATTTGTACACCGCCGACCGCTAGTTCCGCAAACATGTTTGAGACCGCTTCGCTTGCGTCAATACTCGTCGTCACCGTGATGGCAGTCCATTCCACGTGCTATTCCTCCAATTAACTAATTAATACTTAGGGTAAGGCAGGTAAACATCCAGCTTTGCGTCTGGCTCTTCCGCCACGGCGTTGGTTAACTGGCTTTGGCTAAAACCGACCGTAAACTCATCGCTATCACTGGTACCATCAACAAAGTCGAGCAGGTCACTCTCCCCTTCATCCAAAACGGTCTGGAAGTAGTTGAAGAAACCATCAACGGTTGCCTGATCGATCCCCTTTTTGCCGCTGAACGGAATCACTGTGAGGTAATCATTGACGTAATCGTGCCCGTCCATGCGTGTCTCGTCGTAGAACAGCACGGCGTCGGTGTATTGCACCTTACCGTCGTCCATAACGGAGCCGTCGTTGTCTTCAATATCAAAGTCGGCGCTGGCGAGCACCGTCATGGTGTATTCCAATTCAATGACGTGGGCGTCCTTATCCCAGTTGAGGTTCAGGTCACCATCAAAGTCCATCGCGTCCATTTTGCTGCCAATATAATCAAGCATGTTCATCTGCGTTGCCATTTTACGTCCCCCTTAGTCCGCAAACTCCATTAATGACGTTAATTCTACCGCACTTTAGCTGTAGACAAAAGCAATACGCAGGGTGTACGGTGCAATTACACAGAATTTTCGAATTTACGGAGGCTATCATAATGGAACAATTAACCGAGCAACAGCGAATGCTACGTGCGCGGATTAGTACCGCGGCGGATCAGGCCGTGAGCCGTAACTTTACGGAGAACCTCATCGCAGACCGCGCGGACGCCTGGGCTAAGGCATTGGGCCACACACCCAGCACCGCGGAGTTAACCACGTTTACGCTGAACGAGTTTCGTGGCTTGATGGAAGATACCTTATTCCGAATTATGGATGGGGAGCAACGATAAAACAGCGTGCGGATGTCGTCCTCCCGGAGAAGGATGGCAACCGCACGCTGTTTTTTAATGTTGGTTAAGTGCTGAATGACGCACACCGTACGCAAAGTAGATGATTAAACCCACCACGAACCAAATTCCGGAATAAACTTTGGCCTGGACGTCGAGGCCCATGAACACCACGAGTGCACCCACAAAGGCCAGGGCCGGTAGCACTGGATAGAATGGCATTTTGAACGCCGGGTCGGCAATGTCGCGACCCTCCCGTGGACGCAACCGGTAAATACCGAGCGACACGAACATGAACGCGATTAGCGTCCCGGCAGAAATTAGTTCGGACAGGAATTCAAACGGGAAGAACGCCCCGATCGCCACAGCAATCACGGATAAGACTAGCAATGCATGGTTAGGCAGGCCGTCTTTGCTCGTTAGCTGACCGAGATAGCGCGGCAGCATGCCGTCCCGACCAAAGCTGTACAGCAGACGCGATCCCGCCATCATCATCCCGATGAGGGCGGTGAACATACCGATAACGGCCACCCCTTCAATGACGGTAGCGGCAACAGTGTGTCCCGAGTGCCGTAGTGCCCACCCGACTGGCTCGGCGATACCCGCATAGTGAGTATAGTGGAACATGCCCACCAGCACTAACGACACCGCCATGAACAAAGTTACGGCGATGATCAAGCTACCAATGATTCCGCGAGGCATGGTCTTTTCGGGATTCTTGGCCTCCGCTGAGTTGGCGGCAATGGAGTCAAAGCCGATGTAGGCCAAAAAGATTGTGGATACCCCCGCGTAAATACCCCGCCACCCTCCAAACGCAGAACCGTCGGCGTTGGCGTGGTACTTGGGGACAAACGGTACGTAGTTTTGCACGTGGATGGCGCTCAGCCCGATAACGATAAATGCGAGGATAGCCAATACCTTGAGGACCACCAACACGTTTTCGACGCGCGCCGCCTGCCGGACGCCGTGCCACAGGATGACGGCACACACTACAACGGCAATCACGGCGACGATGTCCACCAGGCCGCCTTTGCTACCGAGCGGGTTGGCCAACGCGGCGGGGATGCTTAACCCAAAGGAGGCCAGCAAACCCCGAAAATTAGCGGACAAACCTGACGCGACGAAGGCAACCGCGATGAAGTACTCAGCCAGGAGGGCCCAGCCGGCAATCCAGCCGAAACCCTCCCCAAACACGACGTTAATCCACGAATAAGCGGAACCCGCGAACGGCATGGCCGCAGCCATCTCGGCGTATGCAAAGGCGACGAGGCCGGCGACAATCGCAGCAAACAGGCAGGACAGTGCGACCGCGGGGCCAGCGTGCTCGGCTGCCACGATTCCCGGCAGGGTGAAAATTGTGGTTGAAACAATCGTACCCACCGAGCGCCAGGAAGTCTTTGACTGTTAGCACGCGCGGCAGGTGTGAATCTTTGTCCTCGTAGACACTGGGATCCTCCTTCTGCGTCATGCGGCGGATCAATTTAAACATGAATCAGTAACCCCCAATATTGAGAATCGACCAGCAAATGCGTGAGAGCAAGCCCCCCGATTTCTCGCGTAAATATCAAAACAATCCAATAATTTTCCCATGGTCAGGGGTGGATGTCAAACGCACTTGCGGGTAACATCAGCCGCTGTTCGGAGCAGGCGCTCAACAGGAGCCGCCACGTCAGTACCGCTGGCAGCATTCACCTACTGCAACGCTTGCGGCTTGTTTAGGCGTTGGCGGTTACCAGTGTTAATCCGCCAGACACCTTCGCCAACCACCGGAATCCGCATGCGTACCTGATTCTTCTTTTGGTATACCCACATGGTGACGTGTTGATGCGCCTTGACGTCGTAGAGCACGTACCGGTAACGCCAATGATTGACGTTTTTGCCCTGCACACGGCGCACTGACGGTGCGTCCCCCGCCACTTTACTCAGAAAGTTCACGTCCCGCTGACTCTTGACGGTGCGGATCATCCGCCCAGCGCGGTTGTATACCCGTGCGTAGTCGCCGCTCTTGGCCGCCGGTAACCCACGTTGCGTTCCACACGCTGTCACACTCATTATGGTTACCACCATCAAGACGCCGAATATGATTCGCCTCATACTTGTTCCCCCTCATCCCCATTTAACCCAACATCAATCTGTTAACACCATAATAATAGACGTTAATGATAGCGCTTTCCTCGGACTTAAGGCGGAACCTGACACACACTAGCCCATTACTTTATTAGCTCTGCGTACTCTCATGATTTGCGCACCATATACATACTGATGATGTATCCAGCGTGCCAAAAGCAAACGTTCCCAAAGGAATCCAGAATGACGCCGTACCATCAAATACCCGCGGAACGAATAGCACCGTGATAGTGCCCAAAATTGCTACGTCGCGATGCCCCCAATTAGCCACGCCACTTGCCGCCCAGACTTTGGCACCATGATCATGCCCCCCAATGTGTACATTTTCCCTTCTGTCTATAATCGCTTTTATTGTATGCCCTTCCATATCAGCGCACAATAAAAAGCCCCGCAACGAATTGCGAGACTTGATTGAATTTTTAATTTACACGTTAATGTAATCAGCTAATCATCAATTGAATTATGCGCAACCGGCATCCGCGTGGTCGCTCTGACCTTGTGCCGCACAACCGCTTTGGCTGGTGCGGGCGCGACGTCGTGGTCGCGAACCAGCACTTGCCAAGTAGAAACGATGAGGAGTCCCGAAACAAAGATGAGTGGGAAACCAGCCACCGAGCAAATCGCCTGCACCGTTTTGAAGCCGCCCACAAACACGATCCCGAACGCGAATAACATGAAGATTCCCATCCATACTAGTCGGTTAACCAGGCTAGGTTGCTGGGTCGGACGGAGCCGCGTTGAGGTAAACGCCGAAACGATGTACGCCGACGAGGACACGGTGGTCGCCAGGAAGATGAAGCACGATGCGGCGTAAACCACCAACATCACGTACTTCAGCGGCAAAGTCGACAACACTTGTGCAATCGTCGCCGCCTGTCCCTGGGTGTTAAGTGTGTGCAGTAAGTCTACCGCACCGCTTTGCTGTAGAAACAGAGAATAGCCACCCAGAATGGCGTAGAAACTCATGCAGCCCAGGGCACCGTAGCCCAGCATACCCAGGATTACCTGCCGCACCGTCCGGCCCTTGGAAATCCGGGCAATGAACAGTCCCATGAACGGCATGTACGTGAGCCACCAACCCCAGTAGAAGACCGTCTCGGACTTCACCGGATCAACGCTGTGTGCCATGCTCGTCGTGAAGCCAGTACTCATGGCCACAAAGTGTGTCACTAACAGGCCGATGCTGTGCACTTCCGAGCGAATGATGGAACCAGTCGGGCCCACCATCAGGACGATAATCAGAAAACCAATGGCCGTCCAAATATGCGCCGCACTCAGTTTGTCGATGCCACCGCGTAGGCCGCGTACCATGGTTAACGCAAAGATGGCCAGCAATACGATGAACATCCCCAACTTTAACCAGATGGTGTCGTCAATGTGCGTCAACTGCGCAATGACTTTGGATAAGACGGGAATTTCCATCCCGACCGACGAGCCAATACCACCCATAATGCCGAACACGACCAAGAAGTTAACGCCGAGGCGGAGACCCCGCTTGACGGAACCCTTGCCCTGCAGCATGGGGATAGCGTCGCTGAGCGCCATCACGTGAACGTGCTTAACGAACATCATGTACGCGATGAGGACGGCAGCGGAGGCAAACATCATCCACGCCATTGGTCCCCAATCAAATTGCCCGAGCATGTGCGCATTTTGGTAGTTCTGTGCCGATAACGCTTTGGCCCCAAAGAGTGGGTGTTGCACGTACCGGAGTGGATCCACCATGCTCAGCATGAGGATGCTGGCGTCAATCGCCGTAGCGAAGACCATGCTCCCCCACTGGAAGTTGCTATACTGCGGCTTGTCGTCCGCCGCTCCCAGTTTGGTGCGGCCGAAGTGGCTGCAGGCTAAGTAAATGAAAAACACAAAGTTGACAATGTAAATGCCAAAGTATAACCAACTAAACCGGGCAGTGATGAATGTCATTAGTGCTGCCAGCGCGGCTTTGAGTTGGTTGCCACCAAGTAACAGCGTCACGGACATGATTAGAAACAACGCTACCGTTGGTACAAAGAGACACTTATTGATGTTATGTCGATAAAAAAATAAAGAACTCCTAGTTCCCGTCGACCCCCATTGTAAACACGTTCCTGCCGGGCAACGGGTCATAGGCGCAGTCGGTAGTACCAGTAGCCATGTTTTGTGATGGCCGCAAGGGTCCGGATTTAACCAGACAATAGCGTATTCGCAATCACCAAATCAGCACGAACTACCGCGCGACTTGGCCTAGTTCTTATTGTCAGTAATCACTTCACCGTGTTCATCCAATCGGCGGATGACACACGCAGGGTTACCGGCAATTACGACATCAGAAGGAAAGGACTTGGTTACCACCGACCCGGCGCCAACCACAACGCGATCGCCTAGAGTTACCCCGGGCAAAAGCGTCGCGTGACCACCAATCCAGATGCTGTTACCAATGGTGATGGGCTTACCCATTTCCACATCCGCGTCACGCTGTTGCGCGGACAACGGGTGGACCGGCGTGTAAAAACCAACGTCGGGGCCAATGTAGCAATGGTCCCCAATCGTAATTGGGCACGTATCCAGCAACGTCAGACGGTAATTGGCGTAGAAGTGATCACCAATGTGCACGTTGAAGCCGTAGTCAAAGGTAATACCCGCCTCGGCGAAGAAATCATCCCCCGCCTCCGCCAGTAATGCTTTGGCCTGACCATTGCGGGCCTCATTGTCGGTTAGTTGGTTGATTTGCAGTAACTGCTCACGGACCAACTTACGCCGAGCGATTAGTTCTGAATCAAATTGTTGATATGGCTGACCAGCAGTCATCTTTGCTCTTTCAGATATCATCATGTTATTAGCGTACCACTGATGGCGGCATTTGTGAAAAATGGGCACAAATGGTAGCTGTGAATTATCAGTCGAGCTTGCCCAATAACTCTGCGGTTATGTGAGTTGCTCGACCGTCTGGCGCAATAAGCTTAGGCTTTATAACGCTTTCTCAGAAGGGAGCCATTTCCAGGCAAACTCTGGGAAAAACCACAACCAACCGGGTCAAATATTAACTCAACAATAATACGTTGCAAGAGTCACGAATTATGACGCCGTCGTATTCAGTGCCCCATGGTACCAGTACAACATCCCCCCAAAAGCAATGACAATCGCGGCAAACCACGCAATACCAGTAAATCCCCACGCATTGAAAAGCAGGCCACCAATACCACCCGCCATAGTTTCACCCAAGTACATCGCGGCATTTGCCAAGGAGCTCATGGTACTACGAGCGTTTGCGACGGTTTGTTGTAAAGTGGTCATTAACAACGGGAAGATAAGGCCATTAAACACGTAAACAGTAGTCACCATAATCTCACTAACAATGAAACTAGGTGAAAAGGTTAACCCAATATAGAGTACGATTAAGGCAACAAAACTCAGTGCAAGCGCCCTGGTGAACGACACTTTCTTTGCCCAGTACCCACTAAGTAAAGAGCCCAGTAAATTACCAGCACCAATACCAATCATTGCCGTGCCGACCCCGGTTAGTGTTAGACCAAAATCGCGAGTAAACCAAGTAGAAATAAACGTGATTGCCGTGAAACTACCGGTTTGAAAAACAAAGTAGGCCGCTAAATAACTCACCGCTTTGTGGTTACCAATGACCTGCTTATACGTCCGCCAGAAACCGATGTGAGCATGTTGGCTAGGGAGAGCAGGTAATGCTTGCCAGCATACAACCATCAGCAGTACCGCTGCGCCAGCAATCACGAAAAACGGTGTGTGCCAGGAACCCGCAGCCAGATAACTGCCAATTGGAATCCCAACTAACTGTGCGACTGACAATCCGGCCGTTGCGTATCCCATCACCTTTACAATCTGCTTTGGCTCAACGACATCAGGAATTGATGCCCATACCTGCGGCGTAACGAAGGCGGCAGCCACGCCGGCAAGGAAACGAAACAATAGCATCAGCCAAAAGCTGGTGGCAACCCCGCACAGTGCTGTTGACACCGCAAAGCCGGCCAGCCCATAAAGCAAAATCTGCTTACGGTCATGTTGGTCCGAAATTGGTCCTGAAATCACGGCAAAGCCGGCGTATCCTAGTGCGTAAGCCGACACCAACCAGCCCGAAACGGCGGTAGATATACCGAATAACCGGCTAAGTGTCGGTAAAAGTGGCGAGACTAAAAATGTATCCGTCCCTATCAAAAACATAACCAGAAAAAAATAAACTCGAATAACGACGCATAGCATTCTCCTTGTGCAACTGTTTTATAACAATCGAACTCTAGGACGAAAAAAAATACCTTTTACAAGGTATTTAAAAATCCGGGTAAATACGTATCAAAGGTGCTCAGCCTGAGTTCAACATACTTGTTGGGCCCGCTTTTGCGAGTAGTCGTAAGCCCCGCTTCACGTAGAGTACGGAAGTGATACGATACAGTGGATTTTTGAATGTTCAACTGTTCGCCAATTTCACCACAGTTCATCTCACCGCGGTGCTTGTATAGCATCCGTACGATTTTTAAACGCATCGGATCCGCTACTGCCTTTAAAATAATTACTCTAGATTCGTCATCACTTAACTGTTCGATTGTCATGAAACTAATATAGATTACCGATTGGGCTTTGTCAATCCTCGCTTAACCCCACAAACTCTTAGAAGTCATTCAATTCTATAAACATTGCTACAGCCTGTGCCGAGCACGGCAGCCAATTTGATGGTATAGGTGTAACTACAGTTCGGTTAGTGATTGCACAACAGACTGGCGTATTATGGCCGTGATTGATTTGCGATTGAAAGCTACAAACAGGATTGCTATGGTTCAAAAAAAACGGCATAGGCGCCAACTTACGCAGTTGGTACCCATGCCCGGAGTTTTATTGTGGAGCCTAACTTTTACGATGAGCAAAACCACCTTTGGCAGCATTAATCGCATTCAGGACTTGGGGAAATCCTACACGTGGCCCCTTTCGTGATGGAGGTGGCAGTGTGCGCGAAATTGGTATTTAAAACAAATTGTGTTGAAGACAATTAAAAGTAAACATAGTTTGGACGAATTTAAAAACCTAGTTGTTTTGTTCCACTTTGCGAGGATCTGGCTGTCCGGTAGCGGCTTCCATGCCGGCAACGGTGACAACTAATTGGTGGTCATCAAATTTACGCCATGATCCCTTAGGCCATTTATGCGGACTTTGCTTCAGGCTAGTCCTAACGTATGTCTTGTTTTTACCCCATATTTCTGCGGCCTCACGTGCGCCTAAAATTTCAGTACTATTTAGGTCAATCATTTTTTTACTCCCACTCCCATTCAGTGGTCCGTTATCTCAAAATTACTACTCGGGATACACGAGCTCACAGATTCACGGTAACCGAGGATTCAAACTTACGCGTACGGATTACCGTATTTCTCACTGTATGCATAATAGCCCATCCGGTACAGGTCCGTGGTGCGATTGATACTGTCATCATCCGCGAGACCGACCATTTTCAAAGTTAAATTTGCAAATTCCAGCGGTGCTGTGCCGTTAGCAGTAACCAGATTCCGGTCACGAATTGCTTGCTGCTCTATGAAATCGTCCCGATTGACGTATCGTGAAAAATCATTCCATAAATATTGAGCGTTACCAGTATGCTTAAATTGCGAAAGTAAACCTCCGCGGGCCAAAAAGTCGACTGCCCCGCAGATAGCGGCAGTTTTTTTTGTCCGCCCCTAGTCTTTGTCCAATAACGTTTGTTAACCGCTCGTCATCTGTATCCCAGGAATTTCCTCCGATCATAACCACCAAATCGGATTGTTCCGAAAGCTTGTACAAATTAGTCGAAGCTTCGACCTTCAATCCGCCGATGGACACCGGTTCCGCAACGTCTGAAGCAAACTCCGTGGTCCATAAATTAGACTGATTGAGCTGACTCGCTAAATATGCGGGTTCCCAATCAGCCCACTCATTGCGTAACACAAATACCGCTTTTTTTCAAAATGTCCATCTCCTAGTAAATACCTATAAGTATACACATGTAAACAAATTAGGTTTCAACTTTGATTGCCACTTTTCTGGTCAACGTCAACTGCATGGCCAGTGTTAATTGCGAGGAAACACGGTATATCAGTTCAATTGCATCAATTCAGAGTTAAATTGATCAATTAATTTAATCACGGCCCGGTCGCTGGGATAGCCTCTGAGCACATCGAATTCGTAGTGTTGTTTTTTTTCGGGATTACCCCGCGCACCCCGCCTCGCGGATTGGGCGTATCACCCGTAAACCGCGGAATCAGATGACAATGGAAGTGCATTACCGTTTGCCCAGCCGCCATACCACAATTCCACCCGACATTATAACCATCGGGATTCTGCTTAAGATCCAGAAGTTGCCTACCCTCATCAAGGAGTTTTAGCATATCCGAACGCTCGGTCTCGGTGAGGTCAAAGAAGGTTTCCGCATGCCGCCGGGGAATAATCAGGAGATGTCCCCGCGACACAGGCTCAAATCAAAGAAGCCAATACAGGTGTTATTTTGTAATATAACTTTGTTATGTTCGAGATTACAAAAAGGACAATCATTACTCATAAAAATTAGCCTCAATCTTTCAACTTAGTTACATTGAGTCTAGCAAATACCGTTGGAATGATTGTAATCCCCGCTCTATGGGGAACGCAATAGTGCGCAGAGGCCAACCGCCTTTACACTTGCTAAGCCAACCCATCCCAGACTGTCCGACTGGTATCTTAGCGAAGCTTTTTACACACCATGTGAAGCTCGTATTTTTAATCAACGCCTTGGTTACTCGGCTTTAATCACAACCTTACCAATCATGTGTCCCCCAGCCACCAACTTGAACGCCTGCCGCAACGATTCCGGATTCAGGCCGTTAAACACTTTGGTGGTGGTTGGCACAATCACCTTTGCCTGTAGTAATTGCCCAATCTGATCAAGGATTTCGTGTTGAGTAATCATGTCATCAGTTTGATAGTAGGATTTGCTATACATCCATTCCCATGCAAAGGTGGCGCGCTTTTTCGTCAGTTTTTTTCAAGTCGATTGGGTGACGATTTTCCGTAATTGAGACAATGATCCCACTCGGCCGAATTAAGGTCGCCATTTCGTTAAAGTGCTCGTCTAGTTTACTCAGCCCGAGGATATAATCCACGTTTTTAATACCTAACGCATGTACCTGCTTCACCAAATCTTGGTGGTGATTCACAACTAGTCCCGCGCCATGTTGCTTCGCCCACGCAATGCTTTGCGGATTGGAGGCTGTCGCAATGACCCGTAATCCCGCATGGTTGGCTAATTGCGTGGCGATGGAACCGACACCGCCGGCACCGTTAATAATTAGGAGTGTTCTCTGCCGATTGTGTTTAATGTCGGCGATTGACAAGTGCATTTGTTCAAAGAGCGCTTCATACGCAGTCAAAGACGTCAGCGGTAATCCGGCCAGCTCCTCATCCGCAAACTCTTCTGGAGCATGACCAACGATGCGCTCATCTACTAACTGAAAAGTTTGGTCACTACCATCCCGACGAAAGTCTCCCGCGTAAAATACCCGTTGGCCAACGTTAAACAGGGAAACCTGTTCGCCCACGGCCACGACCGTTCCGACGGCATCCCAACCCAGAATCTTCGGCGTAGCACGCGGCCGCCGTATGCCGGCATAAACCCCAACATCAACGGGATTAACTGACACCGCAGCGATATGCACTAACAAATCGTGTCCGGTGGGAATTGCTGTATCCCGCTTAACCATACTAAACGCATTAACATCATCAAAACTGTGGCGCTGATACGCACCAATAATTGTGTTGATTGCTTTCATTTCAAATCACCCTTTCGAATCAACCATAGTTGGTCGAATGCTAGATGGCAATCCTGAGAATTTTGTAAGTATGGCGTATACTGACGTTGAGGTGATAGCATGCAACGCCATATATATGATTGCCGGCCCGGCTGTCCGGTAGAAAGTACACTCCAGCTAATCTCCGGGAAATGGAAGTGCGTAATCCTCTTTCACTTGATCAAAAAGGATGCGATCCATTTCGGCGAGCTTAACAGAATTATTCCAGCCTGCTCTGAACGTATGTTGGCACTCCAGTTGCACGAACTGATCGCCGACGGTATCGTATTGAAGCACACAGACCCAGGTAACAATTTGGTGACTGATTATCAGTTGAGTGCGTTTGGTGAGACCTTGACACCAGTCATTGCGGCAATGGAGACCTGGGGCAATCAGTACAATGCTGTGATGAGCGCACATAAATAAGCGTACTAACCATGTAAAACAACATATCGATAAAATATTCTGACCGAAAAAAAAAACCTCGAAAGCGCAAGACCATTAAGGTCAACGTTTGCGAGGCTTTATCAATTAAAAATAAGGAGAGTACAGGATTTGAACCTGCGCGCCGGTATTAGCCGGTTCGACGGATTTCGAGTCCGTTGCATTACCACTCTGCCAACTCTCCATAACAACAATAACAATTATAGCAAAGCCACTTAAAAGATGCTAGCTATTTTCACAATTATCGTGTTATTTAATCATTCAACCACTCAAATCTAGTTGCTACTACTTGCCGAGCTGCTGGAACTACTGCTGATCTTGGCGGTATTTTGTACCGCTTGGCTGTACGTCACCAGCGAAGTTGGGGTGTGACCGCCAAAGCTTTGCCGACCAATCGTCGACGAAGTTTTGAAGAACTTCTTGGTCGCCGTGTTGAACTCCGTTTGGTTATTATCCCCTACCGCGGTCAGGACGGCCTCCGCATCAGTCACATAGCCAGATAACGCCTTGGTTGTGTCCGCATTGGTACTGTTGTTCTTTAACTCTAGGCTAAGTCTTCCAACTTAGCCCGGTTTTTCTTCAAAGTTGGCTTGAGGTCGTCAATACTCGTACCGTGCACCATTTTCAGAAGCGGATTAACGGCCAGATCACAGATACGGTCGTACCGACTCTGCAACTGCGTATTCGTGTACTTATGCGTGACCAATGTGGTTGACGAACTGCTGGACGAATTCTTGCTACTCTTTCCCTGTCCGCACCCCGCTAAAGCCAGTCCGCAAACCAAACATACGATTATTAAATAGTTTTTTTTTCATGTTTATCCTCCACTCGCTATCCCTGTTATTTTGCCACAAACGGCACAATTAGCCAACGTTTGTATTTAAAGTAACAGCCGTTCGATAATAATTAATTTAATGCTTATACTAGACAATCATTTTTGGTTATGCTAATCTTTAATTTGTAATCGATTACAGTAAAAATGGTTTTTGCTTATGGTACCAGAAGCCCGTCGCAGAGCGTTTTGCAACACGTGTTGGATTCAGTTACACACGCGTGGCCTATTTTTAAATCGTGCCCGTCGCCTGTCGTGACACCGTTCACCAAGTGCGTAATGCTCATCACTATTCGTGGGCAAACAGCCCACCCCAAAAAACAAAGGAGAACTCATTATGACTGCAAATACAACGTCAATCCAGCCACTAACCACTTCTTTGGAACGGCTGCTGATATTTAAAGAAGTATTTAACCAACATATTCATACCTGTGAAAACATCATTACCGGTAATTGCCTCGCACGCGATACGCTTGGTGACCTCAAAAAGTACCTGATGCGTAACCTAATGCACTTTAACCCGCTGGTACAGTCCCTGCGTACGGTCCACGTGCCGCGTACCTACCAATGCGAACTAGATAACATTGTGCGGGCGGTCAACCGCTATCGGAATGCCATTGAGGATATCGTTGACGCCATTGATCCAGAATCCGTTGACCAAGTGCCCTTCCGGATGGGAGTTAAGCAAAGTACTGCCCTCGACTGGATGACTGGCGCCTATATTGATGGTTTGCGGCTACAGGCCGGTCAGTTCGGTTATTGCGGTATGGTGGCTAACCGGTGATAGTGAATACAGATGAACCACAGCAAAACGAAATGGGCTAACGCGACTTGAGAAAGTTACGTTAGCCCATTTTGTGTGTTCGGTTAATTTAGTGTTCATTGGCCTCTTCTGGTAAGAGGATAGTTTGAATGTCACCATCATCGTACGCCAGAACCATGTCGGGATACTCATCCCCGTAATCGAGATCCTGGTCAAAGGCCATCTCGGTATCGAGATCCTGCTGCGAGAAATGGATACTAACCTGGCCGTCGTTATTAACGAGCTTAAACTTCAACAGGTTGTCCAGTGGCACCAAACCGCGTAAATCATTATCAATAATGAACCACACCCGGTCAATCAGTTCACCAGGTATTTTGGAAATAACGCCAAATGTCGCAAAACGACTGTGTTGTGCTTCAAACATAATCATCCCTCCTCAGTGGCGGTAGCAAAGTCGGCAAATTGTCCTTTGACCAGTCGGGCCAAGTCAGCTGCCTGTAAGCGGTCCGACCGGCCAATTTCACCGGAACTGATAATTATTGTGCCCGCCCGTTCTGCCTCTCGTGCAAAATAAATTGGGTAATGGTGTCGAGCATAGATACCCAAGGGGTTATTCGCCCCGTGTTCATACCCACTCGTTTTGATGAGGTCCTTTAATGGTACCATGCCCACCTTCTTGTTACCAGAAACGGCGCTTAACCGCTTATAGTCAATGTGCATGTCCAAAGGCACTACGCCAACGACGGGACCAGTTTTATTGCCAGTCAGAACCAAAGTCTTATAAACCTCGTGCCGGGGTACATCCATCTTGGCCCCATCAATTTGCATGACATCACCGTCTTGATAGGTGTCAAACTCGACGGGGGCGTACTCCACACCCGCCTTGTCCAACATCTTTTCCACGAGCGTTTTGCTGGGGCCGCTGTGTTTCTTCTTGCTCATTCGTATTCCACCTCCCTGCACGTTATCCTTGGTTTATACTTTAGCCGAAAACATAGAAAATGCAAGGGATTGACCGAATTCCCTTCACCAGTAACCGCTTCCATGCTATACTGATTTTGGAACAACTGGAGGCGTTTTCAAGATGATTAGGGTTAAACATATTTTGGTTGCAATTTTGTTGGCGTTAATCGCCGCAACTGGCATCACATTCGTCGCTACTAGCGGCGGCAACGCAATGATTGGCCAGATTGAATTTAGCACCGCCGCTACCCCGGTTAATAGTGCAACCGGCAACGCGACGGACAGCGAACGTAACGCACAATTCAACGTTAGTTCCACGGTATCGCGCCAATTCAGCGCGCTTGCACCGTGGCTAGTTGGCGCTACCGCCATTGCGATGGTGGTCACCCCCGTGGTAGCCTTTGTAGCCATTCAACCACCGGTTCCCGCACGCGCCCGTGTGCACAGACGCGATTAGAGTCAGGAGCCACATATATCCCAGGTGTCCACACACTGGACACAAAGGGCCGCGCAATTGCGCGGCCCTTTGTGTATGCTCATCACACCTTGTTAAGCACCCTCGTACTGAGTGAGTGCCAGCAAGTCGTAATCCTTAATCTTGTCGCGACCGTGAAGATCCGTTAGCTCCACGATGAACGCGGTCCCGACGACGATACCACCGAGGCGCTCAACTAGGTCAATGGTGGCCGCAATCGTGCCACCGGTGGCCAGGAGGTCGTCGCAGACCAGCACGCGCTGTCCTGGCTGGATTGCATCTTTGTGTAAGTACAAAGTTGCCGTGTCGTACTCAAGTTGGTAACTAGCGCTAACCGTTTCACGGGGGAGCTTACCCTTCTTACGGGCCGCCGCAAAACCGACGCCGAGCTTATATGCAACCGGGCAACCCACGATGAATCCGCGCGCCTCGGGACCGGCAATCATGTCTACTTTGCGTTCACGGGCAAAGTCCGCAATTGCGTCCGTTGCCGCTGCGTAGGCCTGACCGTCTGCCATCAACGGCGAAATGTCCCGAAAGACAATGCCGGGCTCCGGAAAGTTGTCGACACTCGCAATGTAATCCTTGAAGTTAATGCTCATATGCTTGAATCCTCACAATTCTTGTCGGTACCGCAACAAAGTAGCCCGTAAATCGGCGCGTGACGCTGTCCGCAACCGCCGGGCCAGACCCAGCTGGGCCACACGTTCTTGATAGACTGGAGCATCTTCAAGCGCCTGTTTTTGTGGGTGCGATACTGTCGAAATGAAAACACCGTCGTCTATAGTAACAAATTTCAGCTGCAAAAACACCTGTACAGCGAAAATAACTTGACTGGTATCCAGATGGGTAGCTCGCGCCACCATCGGTAACTGGTGTTTATCAAAGCGCGGATGTGCGCCTAGAAAACGCAACACCGCGCCGAATTCATTCCGACTGGGAATTGCCAAGATCTGTTTGGCAGGCGCAAAGAATAGCGCACCGACGGGTAAATCAACTCGCTGAACGGTGGCCGCCAGTTCGGCCTCAGATGACGGTAAATCGACCAAAACCACATCGGTCGTGCCCGTGGTTAGCTGATTAGCCATCACGGTCGGTCCCCCGAACTGTAGACGTTGCGTAAGTTGCTTGGCCAGCCGGGGATTGAAGAACACGTATGTGTGCGCACCAGCCACCTGACTTTGGGTTAACTGCGGCATCCGCATGTCGATAACCTGATCACTTTGCATCTGGATATCTTGGACCATCAGTTGCAACGAGGTGTTGCCCTTATACGTATTGGTGGCCAGGTGGAAGGCTACCTTGACCTTCTGTGCGGCGGACAGCCCCTCCGCGAGGTCGCCGGCGCCGAAGTCTACCGCCCGAATACTGCCGCCCACCCGGAAGCGCAGGTGGCTCTTGTCCGCCCCCATCTGGGCCACATCGTCCACCGCGCTGGTATTGAGTGCAAAGCTGGCTCCAGGTTGCCCTCGCCAAACGGGGCCAGCCGTCGCAGTTCTCGATAGGCGTCCATCGTGAGGTCCTGCACGTCAACCTGGGCCGCAATGGCTAGCTTTGGTGTCCCTATGTTCGCACCTGCCGCGTCTTTGGCCAAGGCCTCCTGCAGCGCCGCCACCTGGTCCACCGGCAGGCTCAAACCAGCCGCCATCGCGTGGCCGCCAAAGTGGGTCATGAGGTCGCGACTGGCGTTTAGACCGTCAAACAGGTTGTAACCAGCAACGGACCGGCCGCTCCCCTTGGCCGCGCCGCTGGCCGGGTCAATACTCAGGATAACTGTCGCTTGCCGGTATCCTCAACGATACGACTCGCCACGATTCCCAGCACGCCCTGATGCCAATCCGGATGAGCCAGTACCAGCGCTGCCAAGCCGCGGTGCTGGTCATCACGGGCCATGGCGCTGGCTTCAGCGTAAATCGACTTCACCAGTGCCTGACGCTCGCTGTTGGTTTGGTTAATCTTCCCGGCCAGTAACTTAGCCTCGTCTTCGTCAAAGGTGGATAGCAACGTCACCCCCTCAGTTGCATCCCCCATCCGTCCAATTGCATTCAGGCGCGGGGCTAGGGCAAAGCCAATGGTGATCTCGTTCACCGTTGCGGGATCCACTCCGGCGGCTTCCATGAGCGCCGCCAACCCGACCCGCGGATTGTTGCGCATCATTTGCAGGCCGACCTGGACAAAAATACGGTTTTCATCCGTCAGGCTGACGACATCGGCGACCGCGCCCAGTGCGGCCAGGTCAATACTTTCAACGGGCACTTCACCGAGGAGTGCCGTCGCAACTTTGAGTGCCACCCCGGCGCCACTGAGCTGACCGAACGGGTACTCACTACCGGGGTAACGGGGATGAACGACCGCTACGGCCTCTGGCAACGTGGGTGCTAGTTCGTGGTGGTCAGTCACCACCACGTCCATCCCGTTCGCCATTGCCCACGCAATCGGTTCAGCGCCGGCAATACCGTTATCAGTGGTAATTAACAGTTGCGTCCCGGCGTTGGCTAAACGCTGGTACGCCGCCAAGTTGGGGCCGTACCCATCAGTGAAACGGTTGGGAATGTAGACCTCCGGATCCGCGCCAATACTCTCCAGCGCTTCCTTCATGATGGTGGCACTAGTGATGCCATCAACGTCGTAATCCCCGTAAATTGTGATATGTTCCCCATTTTCAATGGCCGCCGTGATTCGCGCCACGCTTTGCCCATATCGTGCATTAACATGGGGTCGTGCAAGCGGCTCAATTCCGGCTGGGTAAAGTTGGCCCAGGCGTCGGCATCAGTAATTCCGCGCTGTACAAGAATGTTGCCAGCAACGGGGTAACCCCCAATTCCTGTGCCACCCGCTTAATCTCCGCTGGTTCTGCCTGTGGTAATAATTGCCAGTCGTACTTGCCGCTCACATGCATCCATCCCTTCTAAACTAACCGCAATATTATAGCATACCGCGCGCTCAAATCAGGCCTCCGTATTAGCAACCGCCGCGGAGGAATCCGCGCCTTGTTCCCAGTTGCGTAACAATTCAAGGTAGGCATCGCCGTACTTGTCCAGCTTGTTTTGCCCGACACCACGAACGTTGAGCATGGCGACACGGGTGGTTGGTCGCTGGGCGGCCAGTTCCCGCAGTGTCTGGTCCGAGAAGATAACGTATGGCGGCACGTGCTGTTGTTCGGCAAAGTTGGTGCGCAACTCTCGCAGTGCCTGGAACAGGTCGTCCGCAACCGGCAAAGTCTTCGTGGCTTTGACGGCCATTTTGCGTTGCACCTGGGCTTTCCCTAACAGTACCGACACACCCTGGTCGCTCACCGACAGCGTTGGGTACTGACCCGCACCTTGATTCAAGTAGCCGCTAGCGACCAAAAAGTCGATAAATTCATTAATATGTGACTGAGTTTGACTACTCATCAGTCCGTACGTCGGTAACTCGTTGAGGTGCAGCTCCCGCACACGCGCGGTTTTGGCCCCCGTCAGTACTTGCGCAACTAGGGACTTACCAAACCGTTCCCGCATACGCTTAACGCAGCTGAGCACCTTTTGCGCGTCAACGGTGACGTCCTGAAACGCCCGTTCGTCCAGACAATTACTGCAGCGGCCACATGGCTGGCTGCCGGTTTGGCCAAAGTAGCGCAGAATGAACTGTTGCAAACAGTCCTGCGTGTTGGCGTATTGCTGCATTTCGTGGAGTTTGCGGTACTCGTTTTGTTTAAATTCATCGTCCATTTCGGATTGGTCGATAAAGAACCGCCGGATTTGGAGGTCATTGGGTTTAAAGAGCAGGATGGCTTCACTAGGTAAACCGTCACGACCCGCACGCCCAGCCTCCTGGTAGTATGATTCCAAGTCCCCGGGGACCTGGGCGTGAATAACGAAGCGTACGTTACTCTTATCAATACCCATACCAAAGGCGTTGGTCGCCACCATCACGGGCTTCCGGTCAAACAACCAGTCCTCCTGGTTGGCATTGCGGTCACCCTCGCTCATGCCCCCGTGGTAATACGTCACGGCGACGTGGTTGGCCTCCAACAAGTGGTACAGACGCTCAACTTCCTTACGCGTGCTGGCATAGATGATGCCTGACTGGTCGTTGTTCAGCTTGAGGTATTCGAGTAGGTAGGTATCTTTGTTCTGGTCCTTAATCACCCTAAAGCTCAGGTTATCACGTGCAAAGCCGGTGTTCACCTCGTTCGCGTCGGGGATTCCCAGACGTGCACGGATATCCGCCGCGACTTTGCGTGTGGCGGTCGCCGTCAGGGCAATCACGACTGGATGTGAAGGTAGCTGAGCGATCGCCTCGGTCAAGGTCAGGTAACTAGGGCGGAAATCGTGACCCCACTGGGAAATACAGTGGGCTTCGTCGACGGCGACCATGCTGACGTTGAGGGACGATAACTCGCGCAGAAACCGGTCGGAGTCGAGGCGCTCGGGGGCAATGTAGAGTAGTTGCACGTCACCCCGAGCGGCCATGGCAAAGCGGTGGTCAATCTCGGGAAATGAGAGTGAGCTATTAATGTACGTCGCTGCGATACCCTCTTCGTTCAGGGCGTCCACCTGGTCCTTCATCAACGCAATGAGTGGTGAAATGACGATGGTGATTCCCGGCATGAGTAAGGCGGGAATCTGGTAACAAAGTGACTTACCACCCCCGGTAGGCATGACGGCCAGGGCGTTTTCGCCGTTCAGCAAGTGGTTGATCACCTCTTCCTGGCCGGGACGAAACGAACTGTAACCAAATTTTTCTTTTAAAGCCGCTAAGGCGTCTTGCATATTCACTAGATGTGACTCCCCTCTGTGCTGATCATGGTCTATTGTAACAAGGAATGAGAGTGTGGAGTAGCCCGTTTAGAAAGCAAAGTGGGTTACGAACACGCGGGTGCTTTGGAACTGCGGCTTACGTGCCCTGCGCCGTGATTGCTACACCCGCACGCTCCGGCCGTCCCGGCCTCCCGCGGATTCTGAAGACAAAGACAAAACACTTTGTCTTCAGAATCTGCCGCTGTAATTCGCTGCGCTCAAACAGCGCTCTGGGGTCGCAGCAACCACGTCTCCGGACACGACGCCTCCGTCCCAAAGCCCACCCGCGGTTCCCGATAGTTCGAAATGGCATACCTCACCGCTTAATACTTAGCATTGTTGGTCAATTACAATGCTCCCATGCTAAGGAAGATGGCAGTTGACCAATTCGGTTATAAATCCATGCGCAAATGTGGACTGTCTGGGGATGATGCCGTGGTTTCTCGCACGGTAGAACCTGTAACGGTAAACATCTGCTGTTGATCGTACTGGCGTGGCGGTGGAGGTTGAGCGGCTGGTCCCCGCGACGGCTGCATGCCCG
>NZ_BBAI01000026.1 GCF_001311175.1 Lacticaseibacillus pantheris DSM 15945 = JCM 12539 = NBRC 106106
TTCTCAAGCTCAATTATCCGTGGAGGCCGGAACGGCCGGAGCGTGCGGGTGAAGCAAGCCACGGCGGAAGGCACGTAAGCCGCAACTCCCAACCCTGTCCGCATGTTCTTACCACATTGCACAGTCACGTTGCATTGTGATGTTTTTGCGAAAAAGCAATAAAAATACCGTTACAAGCAGTCATGC
This sequence comes from Lacticaseibacillus pantheris DSM 15945 = JCM 12539 = NBRC 106106, assembly GCF_001311175.1. Classification (GTDB taxonomy): domain Bacteria; phylum Bacillota; class Bacilli; order Lactobacillales; family Lactobacillaceae; genus Lacticaseibacillus; species Lacticaseibacillus pantheris. Next base: position 187 of record NZ_BBAI01000026.1, read on the forward strand.
CGCGCTGGTTTACGTTATACTATGTCTATCAGTGTTACAGGAATGTAACAATTAGCGGTTTCAGAAAGGAAGAACAGCATGCAGGTACACACGCTGACTAATATTCTCGCTGTCGGGCCCACGGATCGGGACCGGCTGCACCAAGCCGCCATGGATATCACCATGGTGACCGCCAACACCCGGGAGGTACGTCCGGGTGCATGCTTCGTCGCCATTGCCGGCGCCAACTTTGATGGTCACGACCACCTCGATGAAGTGTTTGCCGCCGGGGCCGCGATGGCCGTGGTTGAGCGCGCCGTGACGTACCAGGGCCAAGGGCTCGTTGTAACGGTGCCGGACACCCACAAGGCGCTGGCTGAACTTGCCGCCACGTTTAACGGCAACCCTAGTCGTGACCTCAACGTCATCGGGGTGACCGGGACGAACGGTAAGACGACCGTCACCCACCTCATTAGCAAGATTCTCGGCGATAACGGCATGAACACGGGGATTATGGGGACGCTTTACAACAAAGTTGGTGACGAAAAGCTGCCGACGGTGAATACCACCTCCGATGCCAACACCATGCAACGGGTGCTGGCGGCTATGCGCGACGCGGGTAACGCGGCCGCGGCCATTGAGGTATCGTCGATTGCGCTCGATCAGGGCCGCAACTGGGGAACCGACTTTGACACTGCGGTTTTCACTAACCTGACCGAGGATCACCTGGACTACCACAAGACCATGGCGGCCTACTTTGCGGCCAAAAGTTTGCTGTTCAGCGAGCTTGGGAGCGGTATGAGCCACAACGGTCGCAGCAAAACGGCTGTGATTAATACGGACGATCCGGCGGGGGCCAAGCTGGTGGCGATTGCTGACCACACGGTGGCTAACGTCATCACGTACGGCGTGGACCAGGCGGCAACGGTACGGGCAACCGATATCGAAACCACCAACCACGGGACGCGGTTCAACCTGCAGTTTTACGGGCAGACCTACCCGGTACACATGCACCTGGTTGGCGAATTTAACGTGTACAACGTCCTCGCTGCCTTTGGCGCGGCGTACGGTCAGGGCATTGCGGTGCCTGACATTATTGCCAGCATCGAGTCGGCAACCGGCGTGCCCGGGCGCTTCCAGCCGGTGCCGAACAACAAAGACGTGGTGGTGCTCGTGGATTACGCGCACACGCCGGATGGGCTGGAGAACGTCCTGGCGACCATCCGCAAGTTCGCCAAGCAACGCATTTTCTGTGTGGTGGGCGCCGGTGGTGACCGGGACAACAACAAGCGCCATATTATGGGTGAAATCGCGGTGCGTTTGTCCACTGATCCCGTTTTCACTTCCGACAATCCACGCACGGAGGACCCAGATAGTATCCTCGACATGGTGGTGAGCGCGGTTCCTGCAGGCAGTTACCAGCGGTTCACGGACCGGCGGACGGCTATCCAGTATGCCATTAAGGCCGCCAAGCCGGGGGATGTCGTGCTTATTGCCGGTAAGGGTCACGAAGATTACCAGATTATCGGTCACACGAAGCACCACTTTGACGATTTTGAAGAGGCCACAAAGGCACTCAACGCGAAGTAAAGCAGTACGGTGACCACCGCTGCTTTGATTTAACGACAAAAAGTCCCAATTTGGTCATATTTTAACGGCAAAGTCGCAAAATGAGCCCGCTAAACTGTCTTTATTAACAGTTTGGGGGCTCATTTATTTTGCGGAAACATGTAAGTAATCACCAGCGTGAGCGGTACGTTGCGGCGATCGTTGTCATTTTTGGTGCAATGGCCGTGGCGTTGCTGTGCTGGCGGGCGGCCGGGGACACTACTGGCAATGGGCAACACGCCCAGGCGGCCACCAGTTCGTCGGCGAGCACCGATAGCGCAACCACGGCCGCGAACAAGAAACGGAGTATTATTCAGGAAAACCTACAAAATTATCTGGATAAGGTTACGGCTGACGGCGACGCCAGCGTCAGCTTTTACAGTCTGGACGCCACCAGTGGTAGCAGCGCTGACAGTACGACGGACCAATTAACGTATGGTGACGGTCAGATTGTGGCCGACAGTAACGCCACTACTACCGCGACTTCGGCCAGTACATATAAATTGTTTATCGCGGCGTACTTATTTCACCTACACCAGGAAGGCAAATTCAGCTGGACGACTGCCAACAAGAGTGGCTTTTACCAGATGGTCGTGAATTCCAGCAATACCTTTCCGGAAGAGATTCTCGCCGAGTATGGTGCCGACAGCATCAATGCCTTCATCAAGAGCCAAGGGTGGAGCAGTCCGGTCTTTCACGACGGTGACGAGGCGGCCAGCACCACGAGTCAGAGTCTCCGCAAAGTGTTACAGGCTTTGAACGCGGGCACGGGGGTCTTCAGTGATAGCAGCGACCGTAGCTACTTGTTGGGCCTGATGCAAAAGCAGGTTTACCGGTCAGGCATCCCGGCAGGCGTGGCGTCAGTGGATAGCGGGGCCACGGTGGCCGATAAGGTGGGCTTCCTGGATGACGTTAACAATGATGCGGCGATTGTGACCACCAGTGATGGGCACAAATACATCTTGGTAATTATGACGCACGGGCACAACCAGACCACCCTCGACTTCAGCCGGATTAAGACGATTGCGGTCAAGGTTCAGCAAATTGTGTACGGTAGCGATGCGGGCACCAAAGTGGTCAGTTATAGCGCTGATTAATCGCGCCGAAGTAAAACGCACACCACATTCTGCAAAGAGAACGCGGTGCGCGTTTTGCGTGACGCTTAGTTCAGCGTGAGGTCGTAGCCAAACGCTGAAGTGCCGCCAGGGGCGACGGTAGTGTTACCCGCTTTCTGGTACCAGTCAGTAGGGGCACCGGCCACGTCGGGCAGCCCGTGGAACGGTTCAACGCAGACGAACGGTGCGTTTTTGTGCTCCGGGCTCCACAGAGTCAGGTAGGGGAAGTCCGCCAGGTTGATGGTGACCCGGTAGCTCCCGTCGTTAGCGGCCAAAGTAGCGCTGGTGGCCTCGGGTGCATTGATGATAATCAGGCCATCGTCAAGCAGTTCGTGACTTAATGGAATCGCGGCCCCATCGGATTCAGCGAATGGCTCCACGGCCCCGTTGCGGAACGGTACGGGGCCAATACCAAACTTGGTGAGCGGCGTATTTGCGCCGGTCAGCGTGACCGTGTAGTGGCCGAGTGGCTGTTCTAGCGCAAAGCCAGGATGTGAACCCAGCGCGAACGGCATTGGGTGCGCAGAAGCATTGGTGACGTGGTACTGCACCTGCAGGCCGGTTTCCGTCAACGTATAGGTGACGGATAGCGCAAAGTCAAACGGGTACAGCGCCTTGGTCTCGGCGTTAGCGTGCAGGGTCAGGATGACGGTTTCATCGCTACTTTGCTGGACATCGTCGAATTCAAAGTCGCGCGCGAAGCCGTGTTGACGCATGGGGAAGGTCTGGCCGTCGACTAAGTAGTGGTCGTCGTTGGAGCGGCCGATGGCAGGAAACAGGATGGGCGCGTGGCGGCCCCAGAACTTACCGGTAGTGTCGGACCAGATGTACTCGCGGCCGTTGGAGCGGCGGGTGAGTGTGGTGAGTTCGGCACCGAGTGGATTGATGGTGGCGGTGAATTGTGCGTTGGAGAGAGTGATCAAGAAGGCTACCTCCTCAGGTATGGTGGTGCGCGAATTACCCCAGTCCGGGCACCAAGCTGTTAGCGGCGTCTCCTTGGAATAAAACCAAACATCTATAGTATATGTTATGGGGCGGGAAAAGTTTAGTGGAAATTGGGAGCGCGTACATTTTTATGGGGGTGTGTCCGAATTGAACTGATGTGGCACCTACCCACAGGTATTGGTTATCACGATATGGTGGAGGAGGTTGGATGGGCGGCGCGGTGAGCGGAGGCGTGTGGGGTCGGAATGGTGGCCACTGCCGGGGTGTAACGTTCTTACGGCTTTAGCCGTTAGAACGCGACGACTTCTGAAACTGACCGGTGGGTTTCCGGGCAGGTTCAGAATCGCGGCGGAAACCCGCTTGTACTTGGCGGGTTGGAGCCTTCGCCCTAGCAGTGGTCACCATGGAGTACCCCACGTAAGCCGTAGCTCACCGCGCCGCTCACCCAACCAGAAATACCGCCCCGTGACAACCAGCTACTTGGCGTTAGGCACCATACCGACCGACGCGGCCTAACGCTACTGTAGTATCCATTTTTCCAGTTACGTTGCGTCAGTCACAAAAACATCGTGTAGTTCGCGATGCCTGTTAGTGAATTCGCACGAGATATGGGTACCGTTTATCGAACTGACGGGTGCCGGCAAAGTGGTGGTGGGGTGGAGGCGTCGTGTCCGTAGACGTGGTTGCTGCGATCCCGTAGCGCTGTAAGAACGAAGTGACGTACAGCGGCAAATTATTGAGATTGAGTGCATTTCTCAAACTCAATAATTCGTGGGAGGACGGAACGTCCGGAGCGTGCGGGTGTAGCAAGCCACGGCGGAGGGCACGAAAGCCGCAACCCCACCACCACTTTGCCAGCACAGCACGACTCGGTCCACAACCCGCTTGACAAAAGTAAGCCGGCAGACTATGATAACGTCAGCATCGGGCGAGCCGCCCGCCCCCCAGTCATAGTAGTGCCTCACAGGAAGAACGGTCGCCGACTGCAAGCCGTTCAGCGCGCACGAATCCAAGCTAGGGTGAACAAGTTAATATAGTAATTAAAAGAGTGAAGCGTTGCTTCGAACGAGGATGGTACCGCCCGGTAAGGGTGCCTCGGTCGGGCAGCGCTTTTTGTCACAAGACGGTATGTGGAGGACGGAACCATGATGGCACAGACGCGTACAAAACGGGTAGTAGTTAAAATCGGCACGAGTAGCCTCATCTACCCGGACGGCAAAGTGAATTTACAAACGATTGACCGCTTGGCGTACGCCCTGTCGGCTTTGCAGAACCAGGGGTGCGAGGTCCTGTTAGTTTCTTCTGGCGCAATTGGTGTTGGCTGGATCTCATGGGGCAACACGACCGGCCCGCGGCCATCGCCGGGCAACAGGCGTTAGCGCCATCGGCCAATCGCAACTGATGTCGCTGTACACGCGGCGGTTCACCGATTACGGGTCGATGGTCGGACAGCTGTTGTTGACCTACGACGTCTTTGACTACCCCGTCAGCCGGATTCACGTGCTCGACACGATTGAGGCGCTGCTCGCCCAAAGTATCATCCCCGTCATCAACGAAAATGACTCGGTCGCTACGGACGAGATGGATCACCGCACCACCTTTGGCGATAACGACCAGCTGTCCGCGCTCGTTGCCCGCCAGGTGGACGCCGACGTGCTGATCGTCATGTCGGATATTGACGGCCTCTACAACGTGGACCCGCGCAAGTATGCCGACGCACACCTGCTGCACCACGTGACGCGGGTGACGGACGCCATCCTGGCTGGCGCTAGCGGGAGCTCTACACGCTTTGGTACTGGCGGGATGGTCACCAAGCTGAAGGCGGCGAACACGATGATTGAGGCGGGCAAAGAAATGGTGTTGGTCAACGGCGCGGATCCACGCGTCGTGCTCCGCGTGATGGCCGGCGAGGATATCGGCACCCGTTTCTGTCCCGCCAGCATGATGCCGGGCAACGAGCAGGCGACTTTGCGACACTAACCCATAGGAGGAAAGCTCATGGACATGGTACAGACAAACGATTTGCAGGCAATGGGCCGGGCAGCCAAAGCCGCGGCGGCAATCTTGGCGCAGCTCCCTGACCCCGACAAACAGCACGCCCTGAACGTGATGGCGGATGCCCTCGTGTCAGCGACGGACGCGATTATGGCGGCCAATAAGCAAGATCTGGATGGGGCCACCATTGACCCACGGTTCGTGGACCGGCTACGGTTGACGCCGGAACGGATTCAGGACATGGCCGACGGTTTGCAGCAGGTTGCCCAACTCAAGGACCCGACGGCGCAGATTGACCGTGGTTGGGTGACTGAGGACGGGCTCACCATCACCCAGCGGCGTGTACCGTTGGGCGTGGTGGCCATGATTTACGAGGCACGGCCGAACGTGACGGTGGACGCGGCGGGCCTGGCTTTCAAGAGCGGCAACGCGGTCATCCTGCGTGGGGGCAAAGAGGCGTTGAACAGCAACCGCGCCCTCGCCACGACTTTGCGTGATGCACTGGTCAGCGTCGATTTACCGGCGGATGCGGTCCAGCTCATTACCGACCCCAGCCACGAATTGGCGAACGAACTGATGCACCTCAACCAGTACGTGGACGTTCTCATTCCACGTGGCGGGGCTGGCCTGATTCGTGCGGTTGTGCAAACGGCTACCGTCCCCGTCATTGAAACGGGTGCCGGTAATTGTCATATCTACGTGGACGATGCGGCTGACCTAGAAATGGCGCGCAAAATTGTGGTGAACGCTAAGGTCCAGCGGCCATCGGTATGTAACGCGGCGGAGAAACTGCTGATCAATGCCAAAGTGGCGGAGGCGTACCTGCCAACTTTGGCCGCCGACCTCCGCGCGCACGGTGTGGAATTGCGTGGGGATGAACGGGCGCGGGCCATCGTGCCAGACATGGTGGTCGCCACGGATGAAGATTGGGACACGGAATACAACGATCTGATTTTGGCGGTCAAAGTGGTGGATGATGTGGACGCCGCGATTGCGCACATTAATGCGCACAACACGAAGCACTCGGAAGTCATCATTACGAACGATTTGGCGCACAGCCGGCGGTTCCAGGATCTGGTGGACGCGGCCTGTGTGTACGTGAACGCGTCGACCCGCTTCACCGACGGCTTCATGTTCGGCTTTGGGGCGGAAATCGGTATTAGCACCCAGAAGCTGCACGCGCGTGGACCAATGGGCTTGAGTGCCCTGACGACCACGAAGTACGAGATTAATGGAAACGGACAGGTGCGCAAGTAGAGCATATTGGTATTCAGGTGTAATTATTAGGTGAGGGGGATTTGATCATGGATCAAAATAGCATCTTGGTGCAGCGTCATTCAGCGCGAGCGTTTGAGGACAAAGCAATTCCGGTGGACGTGATCAAGGATATCGTGCGTGAGGCCGCGTTGGCCCCATCGTGGGAAAATTCACAGCCGTGGAAGGCGTACGTCGCGACCGGGGAAACCGTTAAGCGCATCCGGGCGAGTCACTTTGACCTGGCCAGCAAGGGTACGAAGAGTTGGACGGAGGTTGTGCCACCCCAAAGTTGGTCGGCGTACACGCAGGGCAACATTGACCAGTGGTTGGTCGCAACCAAACAATCTTTGGGTGATGCCACACCGGAACTTTTTGAGGCCAATAAAAACCTGTTCAACGCGCCTGCCATTGTCTACATCACGATTCCTAAGGACGCATCACACTATTCGGCGTACGATGCCGGGGCGTTTGGGTACGGCTTACTGTTGGCGGCTCAGGAACACGGCCTACGCGGAATTCCCGCGTACGAGTTTATTCGTCATCCAGCTGAGGTCCGGGCGCAGATTGATATTCCCGAAGATGAGTCGTTGATGATGGGGGTCGCACTCGGCTTTGCAAAGGATAATCGGTTGAACTCGTTGAGAACCGAGCGGAATGATTTGGGTACGATTTTGAGGATTGCGGACTGATAATACCATTTAGTTGGTTTATTGGATGGCTACCCAGAATCTTTCCGAATCGGTGTGCCATAAGTTAGTGAGGACGCGTGCTTTCGTGCACGAATCATAATCAACTGTATTGCTAGTAGGCGCATTTGATGGCGTTTGCTAGCTTTTTTTATTGGCTGGCTCTCAATGTACTTGTTTATACTGTGTATATACCTCATACTTAAACCAGAGGTGGTAAGCATGACCGATAATCAAGGTATCAAACGGACAGTGGGCAAGGTGAACAACAGTTTGTATTTTACGATACCCGCGGATATTGTCGAACGGCTCAGATTAAGCAAAGGAGAACGGTTAGCCGTATCCTTAGAGGACGGTGCAATAGTTGCGCGGCCCGAGCGTGAGGCTACTAGTGACGACGATTTGCGCCAAATTGACCAGGTGATTGACCGTTACATGGATGCAATGAAGTATCTGGAGGACAAGTAGATGCATTATCTTTCGGCGGCCGATATTATTCGGATTAATGCACGGTTGCAGCAACGGTTTGGGACCGAACCAGCAATTCGTGACGCCGTAGCTCTGGACTACATTGTGCAATCTGCTGAACAGGAAGTCTTTGGGGTTAAACTCTACCGTTCCGCTGTTGAGTTGGGCACCTATTACTTAATCAAGATTACGAAGAAGCATTGCTTTAACGATGCTAATAAGAGAACGGCATTAATCAGTTTTGTATGTTTTTTGATGCGTAATGGCTATGAACTTCGTCCGGATGCCCAGATTACGCTGGCTACAGAAGTTGTAAAGATTGCTGCGGCTGACCGTGAAAGTGACGAGTTGTGGTCTGAAGTTAAAGATCATGTAGCCCAGGCAATCGAGGAGGTTCGTTAGCATCGATTGTACGGAATCATTATTTCCCACGGTCGACTCACACCGCCAAAACGGTTATAATGATTTTCGACGTAATCGCCAGGTGGCGATAGAACAGAGCAGGAGGTAGTTAACTGTACTTTAAATCATGGAACAAAGTGTAATAACGGGATTTTATCAAGACGCAATAATTAAGTGGAAGACATCTTGATACCCAGATGTAGTAGTTGCAACTAAATGCAATCATTTGTTGCAATTTGCGAACTGCCATAACTTACTCTCCAAATTGTAAACCGCGTAGAATAGGCAAAGCTACTAAACACTATCAAATCACGCTTGTTGAGTGCCTCAATACCAGCGTAAAATTTAAGGTGTTGAATAGTTGCTGCGGTGTTCTATGTTTACGTTTGGGGAGTGAGCCAGAATGATTAAAACACACAAAATTAAGTTGTACCCCAATGCAACCATGTGCCGCGCGTTCCAGCAGTTATTTGATTACCGACGTTACTGCTATAACCTGGCACTCGAATCATGGAACGGCATGTACGATGAGTCATTGTTAATGGGTGATAAGTCATTACGGCCAAACGAACGTAAGGTAAGGAATGAGCTGGTCAACAACAAGCAGGATTGGCAGTACGAACTTTCAGCCCGCGTTTTACAGCTGGCAGTACATGACTTAGCTCAGGGGTGGCGGAACTTTTTCAATCCGCAAATGCCCAGCCACAGGCAACCCCGGTTTAAGTCTAGGAAACGGTCACGCAATACATTCACAACTGATCGGGCACAGGTGGTTAACAACAAACTGCGCTTAGATCGACCATATGGTTACACATCGTGGTATGACATCCGGATGGCTGAATCGGTACGCTGGATTGGCAAGCTAAAAACTGCGACCGTAGTCGAAGAAGCTGATGGTTATTATGTTGCGCTAGCTGTTGAGGTTGACGATAGTGTCGCAGTTAAATCCGGGCACGTTGTTACCGGCGTAGATGCCAACATTGCCCGCTTTGACTATCGCGATGCCACGGGCTACCAATCGGTTTCGACCATGAGTGCTAAGCTACTGCGGTTGTACGAGCGTATCACCCATTATCAACGGTTGTTGGCACGTAAACGGTTGGTAAATCCGTCCCATTTCCGGTCCCATAACTACCGCGCAACGAGAGCCAAGTTGCAGCGGGATTATCAAAAGGTGACCCGAATTCAGATGGATTTACTGCACAAGTTTACGCATCAGTTAGTACAAACCAATGACGTGATTGCGATTGAGGACCTCGATAACCTGCACATGCGCATGAACAAACACTTAGCCAAAAACTTGCACCGTTCACTGTTTGGCCAGTTCAAGGCAATCATGCAGTACAAATGTTCATGGGCTGGCGTGAAGCTAGTCATGGTGGATCGCTTCTATCCGAGCACCCAGCGGTGTTCGCAATGTAGCTTCGTCAAAACCGGTGCGAACAAGATCGACTTAGAGGGTAATCGCCGGCATCATACCGGTAACAATCAATACGTGTGTTATCAATGCGGTGCAAGTATGCGCCGCGACCAAAACGCAGTGGAAAACTTAATCCAGTACGCAATGGTCAACTAATCATTCTGGGTATGGCTAATACCATAAAGTTCAGGAGTCAGTCAATGTCGTGCGGATATTTTTCCAAAGGGGAATACTGATGATGACGGGACTAAGTGAGATGTAGAATGTCAATCAAGAAAGGAAATATATAAACCTTTATTGGTGTCCAAGAGACATTCTTCCACATTTTATATAGCAGGTGCACGATGGCAGATTCAAAGTCAAAGGCAAAGGGTAAAGCTAAAGTAGCAGCTAACGCAGTAGAATTGGCCGTTGGCAACAAGGTTGACGTAGCCAAGGGGACTAGCGTTCCGAACGGCTTCAAGGGCACCGTGGAGAAGATTTACACCAACTCCGCCATGCTGACAATTGACGATTTTGACACGGAAGACTCCGTGGTGGTTGAAGACCTTAAGCACAAGACCGTCATCAACTTTGCAAACATCACTCTGGGTGGCAAGCCGGTTAAGGCGCCAATCACCGAAGAGGATGAAGCCAAAAACAAGAACAAAAACGCCCGGAAGTCTGGCGCGGTGAAGACCATTAAGCCCGCTGACGAGAAGGACGACGAGAAAAAGTAAATAGTGCCACAGTAAAGGGGCTTGTCGCGTGATGAATGCGGCTGCCCTTTTTGGTTGTTGATTTTGTGATGGCATTTGCTTGCAACAACGGTTGGCTTGTAGCCACCATAACTGTTCATGCGTTGTACTGTTATTTGTAAATCAAAGCAGTATGATTACCAGTATAAAGCGATTCTACAATTCAGATAACACTTTCGGTTTCATAATTGGCTCGGAAGAGAATCAGGAAGGTTAGTACTAGTTTCAGAAGGGAGGCCATTAACTTTGTTTTATGGCGACAAGTTAACTGAGTTACGCGAGTTGAATGGCTTATCGCGAAAGGACTTGGCCGATAAATTATCAGTTTCGGAGCAGGCAGTGTGGCAGTATGAGTCAGATAAGGTGACTCCGAGAATTGATGTGTTGAATGCTCTACGGGATTTAATGGAAGTTGATACGAGCTTCCTCTTTGAACCCAATATGGTTACCCGGGGGGTCGCGAGTGAGGGCCATATTGCATATCGCGCTGATGATAGGAAATCGCGCAAAAAAAACTCGCACTGAATTAACGTACCTGCGTTACGTCGAGGCCTTTGTCGATTATTTTGAGGGCTTTTTGACACAAGAGGAACGTAGTATTGATTCGTTGCGTTCAATGACTAAACAACAAGCAGATAAAATTCAGTACGCGGGCTCACAGCGTGAACAGAATTTGGAGATTGAAAACCTAGCCGAGGTATCTAGAAATTATTTGGGTATTCAAAGTAATAGGGATCTGATGTATAAAATTGAAAATAGCGGCGTATGCGTAGTTGAAAGAAATTTAGGCCAAGAAATCGACGCGTACAGTACAATCAGTAAATCTGGTAGAAGCTATATTGTTTTGGGCACGCACAAAAAGTCGGCAGTATGCCGAAACTTCGACATTGCACATGAACTTGGTCACCTCCTGATGCATCAGCACCAAAATATAGAGTTGCTGACTAACGAAGAGTATAAGGAAATTGAACTACAAGCCAATCGTTTTGCTGGTGCATTCTTGTTGCCAGGTGCAGAATTTGCATGTGGATTTGCCACCTTGGCGCGTAAGTCTAATCCAGATTATTATGTTGATCTGAAGTCGCAATATCTAGTATCAATTGCAGCCATGGGACACCGCGCCTATGATTTAGGATTACTAGATTATCAGGAGTACAGGTATTTCAGTGGCCGAATGAATACCCTTCACTACCGTAAACTTGAACCGTTGGATGATAAAATTGTACCGATTCGACCTGGGAAGCTACGCGCATTAATGGAATTTGTGTTGAAGTCAAGGCTGACGTCCGTTGACCATATACGTTCACTATTTCATGTACGGCCTCAGTTCCTAATCAATCTTTTTGGCATTGATCAACATTTTTTTTGATCAATTTGAGCATGAGAAGCATAGCTACTATGGTGGAGCTAAAGTGATCAGAATGCCGGGCGCATGATCGCTTCCATCAATGAAGCGCCAATCAAAATAACTGGAGACGCTAAAGGGGCTTACCACACGATGCTGGTAAGCCCCTTTGAGTTACTCCGTTGTTAATATAGTCTTGTCGCAATCGCCAGCCGTTCGTCCAACGTATATACAATCGGTGCGGCGTTACCCACCTCGACCCCGTCAATATCAGCATCCGCAATACCTTCGAGGTGTTTGATGAGTGCCCGCAAAGTCGACCCGTGGGCGACGATGAGTTGGTTGTGGTCCGCGCGTAAAGCCGGCACCACGTGGTCGTTCCAATACGGTAGGAGACGTGCACTCGCGTCGGCCAGGCTTTCGCCGGTGGGATGATGCTCGTTGGCCAGGCGGCGTAACGGCGCTGGTGGTGGGCGCGTGCGAGGTGTGGTGGCTCAGCCGTGTAGCTACGCCGCCACTGGGCTACCTGCTGCGGACCGAATAGCGTCCGCGTTTTGTCCTTATTCAGGCCTCGGAGCGCCCCGTAATGCCGCTCGTTCAGTCGCCAACTCTTGGTTATGGGCAACCAATTAGCGTGGAGTTCGTCCTGGATGATGTACGCGGTCATGATGGCCCGCCGCAGCATGGAGGTGTGGACGGCGTCAAAGTCGATGTGACTGGCCGCAATCAGGCGCCCGGCCGTGTGTGCCTGTTCGCGACCGTGGTCGGTCAATTCTACGTCCGACCATCCGGTGTACGTATTATCAAAGTTGGCGGTGCTTTCGCCGTGACGAACTAGTACTAATTGAACCATGTTGCCTCCGTGTGGTAAATGATGTTACCGACTATTATAGCACCTGTAAAAAGTTGCCCAAAATCAAAAAAGATGTGCCTATGATGGTCAATAAAAAGGGAGGAACATTGTCATAACAACGTTCCTCCCTTTGAAAAATTAACTGGTGGTTCCAAGTATCACCCGTACGGGATTCGAACCCGTGTTTTCGCGCTGAGAACGCGACGTCTTAACCCCTTGACCAACGGGCAATGTCAATCAATTGAGTACTGTTACATTCTACGGGATTCAGCGAAAATGTCAATGGGTTTGCGCGAAATTTCTGCAAACTCTCCCAAGCAAAGTAGACCAGACTCACCGATTTCTGTGTTGGTAACAAAGATATCTGACCAACCACTATTTCTTGTAAACGCTATTATAGTATAATAACATTAATTATCGAGCCAACAAACCGGGAGGTGTTAACTATGGCAGATCGTAAACTAATTACCAACGGTATTCTTGCAACGGTATCTGGCGGGATTACGTTACTCAGCGGGGCATTGGGGCTCGCTGCGGGCGTGCTTACCATCATTCGGGGTGTGCGGGGACGGGATGACGAGGATGATCTGGACTAGTATGTTTAACCGGAATACCTACAACTTGGGTATGATGTGTGACTGAGGTAGTTTTAGGCCGATTGCTTTTCATCTTGGTTGGTAGGATATTATCCGAAGGGAAGTGTTTTGAATGCTGGATGTAATTATGAGCAACCTTCCGTTTGTTTGATGCTGTAGTCACTTTTAGCTTTAGCTCAAACATACAAAAACCGGGTCACCACCCACACGCTGATACGCGTAGGTGGTGACCCGGTTTCGTTGTTTCTACATTAAATAATGGCAAACAATACCGCACCAACAATACCGCCAATCACCGGACCCACAACCGGAATCCAACCGTAGCTCCAGTCGGAACCACCTTTGTTGGCAATTGGCAGCACCGCGTGCGCCAACCGCGGGCCGAGGTCCCGGGCGGGGTTGATCGCGTAACCGGTCGTCCCACCGAGGGAGAAACCAATCGCGGTAATTAGCACGCCGACGCCAATGGGGTTCAGGCCGGCCGTCCACTGGCCCTTAGTGAAGGCCAGCAGCATGAATACCAGCACCGCGGTGCCCAGCGTTTCGGAGAAGAGGTTCGCGAGCGGCTGACGAATTGCGGGCCCGGTAGCAAAGGTGCCAAGGATGGCCGCCTGGTCGTGCGTTTCCCGCCAGTGCGGGTAGTATTGCAGCCAGACGAGTGCCGCACCAACAAACGCGCCCAGCATTTGGGCGATGATAAATGGCGCTACGCCGGACCAGGGAAATTTACCGATGACGGCAAAGCCGATGGTCACGGCTGGGTTAAGGTGCGCCGGGCCGAGGAACGCAGCGGAGTACACGCCGAGCGTGACAGCCAGTCCCCAACCGAGGGCAATGGCAATCCAGCCGGCACCCTCAGCTTTGGACTTCTTCAACGATACGCCGGCGACGACACCGTCACCCAGGAGTACCAACACGAGGGTACCGATAAACTCGCCTAACGCTTGGGTCATAATGGGGTTGTGCATGGGGAGACCTCCCTTCATAGCCGAGCTCCACCGCGCAAAAGGTGCCGTGTAAGCAAGTCGGCACCAAAAGCCAAGTACGTGCTTTTGGCCCCAACTCACTTACACTCTACCTTTTAACCGCGCGGTTCTGCTCTGTCATAGTCGAGCTCCGCAGGCCAGAACGCGCCACATAAGCAACTCCAGCCCAAAGGCCAAACCCGGGCCTTTACGCTGAAGTCACTTATGCTCTGCGTTCTAAGCGGCCTGCTCCGCTCTGTTACTTCAGTGCCGCCAGCTCTGATTCCGCAATCGCGTCGTCCAACTGCTTGGTCATGGCCGCCTTAGTGTCGGCATCCCAGTCCAGCAGGCGGGCCATCTCGTTAATTACCGGGTCGTGCAGCTGGGCCAGCGTGTCCGCGTGGAACAGGATGGCGTTCGTCCGCCGCAGCAAGTAGTCGACCGGCGTCATCGTCAGTTCCTCGTTAACGGAGTAGCGCAGGGAGATCGTTTCCTTGAGCGACAAGCCCTCCGCGGCGCCCTCCTCGACGTAGGTGACGACGCGGCCGGTGTTGCTACCGAAACGGTTGGCGAGGTCCGCCGCGTCTTCCTGTGGCAACCCAGCGTCCACGGCGATGCGGGTGTAGAAGTCCATCGTGTCGTCAACGTTCGTTGGGTCAAAGTGGCCACCGGAAACCTGCAGCTTCTTCGAGTCGATTTCCTTGCTATCCACGTTGTAGTCGCGCTTCAGCGTCTGCCGAATCAGGGCAAGAGCGCCCGCCGCCATCTTCCGGTAGTCGGTAATCTTCCCACCGGACAGGGTAATCATGCCGTCAGCTTCGGTATCGAGCGCGGAGCCCCGGGATACCTGCGACGGGCTCAGCGTCTCTTCAGCGTGGGCCGTCTTCAGTTTGCTGATTGCGTTCTCAACGTCGTCACGGGTGGCCTGCTGGTCCTCGTAGTCGTCGACGGTCTTAATCAGCTTGTCGAAACTTTCCTGGGATACTTTGCCAGTGTTGGCACCACCACCGTTGTAATCGGAACTACCATTCGTGGCAATCAGTGGGCGCAGGCCGACCCAGCTGGCCTCGATATCCTTGAGCGTCACCTTGGCGTCCGGGTAGCGGTTGTTGATGGCCGCTAACAGGTAATCCACGTCGTCCTGGTCGACGGTTGGGTGCTTATAGTCGCCCTTGAAGTCCGTGTCGGTGGTCCCGAAGTAGGTCTTGCCTTCACGTGGCACAACGAAGATCATCCGGCCGTCGTGGGCACCCGAGTCAAAGTAGGTTGGCTGGGGTACGCGCAACCGTGATTCGTCAACCACGAGGTGCACACCCTTAGTTGGCCGCATCATTGGCGTGTGGTCCAGCTTCTGGTCGAGGTCACGTAGCTTGTCGACCCATGGGCCGGTGGTGTTGATCACCAACTTGGCGTGGATGTCGAACTCCTTGCCGCTAATCGTGTCCTGTGCGTGCACACCCACAACTTTGCCGTTGTCGTCGTGCAGCACACCGACAGCCTTCACGTGGCTCGCAATCAGGCCGCCCAGTTCATCGGCTTCCTTAATGTTCTCGATGACCAGGCGGGCGTCGTTGTTGACAAAGTCGAGGTAGACGCCGCCACCCTTGAGGTTCTTGGACTTCAAGCCGGGCTCGCGCTGAAGCACCTCATCCTTTGAGATGGTGTAGTTAGCGTACTGGGTGCCGTCAACGCCAGCCAGCTTGTCGTACAGGTCCATCGCAATCTTGACGGAGAACATGTCGTACGTTGATTCCGGTTCGTCGTAAATAGGCATCAGCATTGGGAACGGCCGCGGAATGTGCGGCGCGATGCCCTGCACGACGGCGCGCTCCTTGACGGTGTCGTTGACCACGCCGACGTCAAAGGTCTTGAGGTAGCGGATACCACCGTGGACCAGCTTGGTGGAGCGGGAGCTGGTACCTTCAGCGAAGTCCTGCATTTCAATTAATCCAGTCTTGATGCCGGATGCGGTGGCCTGAATGGCAACGCCGGCACCGGTAATCCCACCACCAATAATGAGTAGGTCCAAAGGTGTGTTTTGTAGGTGCTCAATTGTTTGTTGACGCGTATTTGCTGAAAAAGCCATAATAATTTCCTCCTCAAGTATTGGTTACTTCTGGTCCGGCTTGAACGTCATGGTGGCGTTGACGGCCTGCTGCCAGCCCGCGTACAGTTGCTCGCGGCGTTCGGCGGACATTTGCGGCTCGAACCGCTTGCCGACTTTGGCTAGATGTTGCAGCTCGTCGGTGTCCTGCCAGAACCCGACGGCCAGCCCGGCTAGGAACGATGCGCCCATGGCGGTCGTTTCGAGGTTAGCGGCCCGTTCGACTGGTGTCCCCAGAATGTCGGCTTGGAATTGCATCAGGTAGTCGTTGTTGGCGGCGCCACCGTCGACGCGGAGTGCGGGAATCTTAATCTTGGTGTCTTTGTACATCGTGTCGACCACGTCGCGACTCTGGTAGGCGAGGGATTGCAAAGTCGCCTTGATGAAGTCGTTGCGCGTGGTCCCACGGGTGATGCCGAACACGGCACCACGGGCGTTGGCGTCCCAGTACGGGGCACCGAGGCCGGTGAACGCGGGCACAACGTAGACCTCATCTTGACTTTGCGAAGTCCGTGCGGCGTGCTCGGAGTCCGGTGCGTGCTGCACCAGCTCCATAGCGTCGCGCAGCCACTGGATGGCGCTACCCGCGACGAACACGGAACCCTCCAGTGCGTAGTTGACCTCGCCGTTGATGCCGTAGCCGATGGTCGTCAGTAGGTTGTTTGCCGACATCACCGGTTCCTTACCGGTGTTCATGACGATGAAGGAGCCGGTACCGTACGTGTTTTTGACGGTCCCTGGTTTGAGCGCCAGCTGGCCGAACAAGGCACTTTGCTGGTCGCCGGCCATCCCCGCGATGGGTACGCTACTCCCGTAGAAGTGGTAGGCGGCGGTGTTGCCGTAGACCTCGGAGTTGCTGCGTACTTCCGGCAACATCTTCCGGGGGATATTGAGTAATTGCAGAATCTCATCGTCCCACTGCAAAGTGTGAATGTTGAACAGCATCGTGCGACTGGCATTGGTGTAGTCGGTGACGTGAATCTCGCCGCCGGATAACTTCCACGAGATCCAGGTGTCGATGGTGCCGAAGAGCAGCTCGCCTTTCTCAGCGCGTTCCTGCGCTCCCGGCACGTGGTCGAGAATCCACCGAATTTTGGTGGCCGAGAAGTAGGCGTCAATTAGCAGGCCGGTGTGTTCGTGAATCATGTCGCTATGCCCATCGGCTTTGAGTTGCTCCGCAATGTCGTTAGTTTGGCGCGACTGCCAGACGATGGCGTTGTAGATGGGCAGCCCGGTGGCTTTGTCCCACACCACCGTGGTTTCGCGTTGGTTGGTGATACCGACCCCGGCAATTTCTTTGGGCTGGATACCACTGTTAATAAATGCAGTGGCAATGGTGGACAAAACGGCGTTCCAAATTTCGTTGGCGTTATGTTCCACCCAGCCCGGCTGTGGAAAGTATTGCGTAAACTCGCGCTGGGCGTCGGCAACCATCTGACCGTCATGGTCGACGATCAGTGCCCGGGTACTGGTAGTACCTTCGTCAATTGCGAGCACGTACTTTGACGTGGCCATAGTAAAACCCCCTTTGAAAAACAATATTATGATAGCGGTTACAAAAAGATAGTAACAAGTGTTGGGTTATTCGTAAACAAGATATTTTTAAATCTAATAAATACATTGTGCACAAAAGTGGTCTCGAAGAAACCGCTTACTAAAAGCAAGTGAGGGGCAGGCAACTAGTGGGTGATGGCTCACTTACAAAAAAATTACAAAGCGATTAACGTGGTGCGTGTTTGTGACAAACTTTGGCAACTTTAGTAGCTGTTTTGGGGTGAAACAAGCCCGAAATCACCCACTTTTGCTCCAAAAAAGTTTTGTTTGGGGAGGGATTTTAGACAAATTGTGCAATTTGTCTAAAGGGTAGTTGGAAATTTTTCCACCAGTACTGTCAGCATTAGCTGGCCACTGACAAGAAATGTCACCGCATAAAAAAAAGAACATCGACCATACCCGGTAGTGGGTGCAGTCAATGTTCTTTATACAGGAATGTTAGCCAGAATACAGTGGTAAATTAGTCGGTAAACTTAACGGCAGTACCGTAAGCAACGACGCTTTGCATATCGCCGCCAATGGATCCGGAATCAAAGCGCATCATGACGACCGCGTCGGCGCCCATGTTCGCGGCCTCATCGCGTAACCGTTCGATGGCCTTCGTCCGGGATTCGTGCAACATACTGGTGTAGGCTTTGATTTCGCCACCGACCAGGTTCTTGAGGCCTGCACCAATGTCGGATACGAAGTTCTTGGACTGGGTGGTGAGGCCGAACGCTTCACCAATCACGGTGTAGTTTTGGCCGGGGATGTTTTCCGTAGTGGTAACGAGAATGTTTGCATTTGCCATGATCAATTCCTCCAAATGGGTTGAGTAGTGTTAATCAAAAATAACAGCATTACGACCGGTCAGGTTCAGATAATACAAGAATATCATGATGGCGTTAACCAAGAACGACATCACGATCACGCTATAGCGTATGGTGAACGGGTGGTAACCACCATCAGCAGCCCACGTCCGTGAGTTGCGGCGTCCACGGTACCCCAGGGTGAACCCGAGTAGTATTAACGCGATTACGCTTTGGACAATCATCCGACCACAAAGATGCCGTGGGTGAGCGTCTGCGCTTGTATATACCACGAACCCGCCGCCAATAAATCTAGTAATAGCGCGAATAGAGTCATAGCTTGGCCTCCAGTTTGTGCCGCCACAAGCAGTGACAGTGTAACGGCACAACCATATTATTGACCAAAGTGGCCCGAGAGGTATCGGTCTACAGCCCGATTTTACCACGTGTGCGTGACGGTGTCTGGTCATCCTGTTAACTGATTAAACAGTACGCAAAAGCCGCCCGGACGCGGTCATCAAGATAGCGTCTGGGCGGTTGTGTGCGGAGCAATTATAGGTTCTTATCCATGTTAAACGTCAGCTGGGACAGGTTGATGCTTTCCATCAACATCTCGTTGATCTGCGCCTTCGTGGCGGCCTTAGTTTCGGCAACAATGGCATAATTGGCCTCAGTCAGGGCTTTGGTCAGCTCCTTGCCGCTGAGTTCGCTGGCAGCAGTATCCGTTTCCGCGACGTGTTCACGGAAGCGACGGTACAGGGCGGTCAGGTAGTCGCGGTTTTGCTGGATGAACTTGCTGTAGTGGCTTTCCGTAATGGTGGATAGCGTCCGGTACATCCAGTAAGCGGAGTCGACGTCAGTGTCGAGCTTCAGCGGTGTGGAACTGTACGATGGGTCCGTGTCGTTGGCGTTCGTGTAGAACGGTACGTACGGGCTAAACGTTGGGTAGCCCAAGCACAGCCACATCACGCCCTCGGCACCGGCCGGAGCGTTGCCGCGAACCTGGAGCACGTGGGAGTTCTGGGTGCGGTTGAGTCCAATCGGCCGGTAACGGAGGCGGTCGTGCTCGCTACCTTCATGGCCAAACGGGTCGTACTTGGTTTCGTTGTAGTGACTACCCAGAATCTGGGCGATGTCCTCAACGGAAATCTTGTGGCTGGTCCGCATGATGAATGGCAGCTCGGCGGATTCAGGTTCTTCGTCGACCTCGGGGTTCAGAATGTGGTGACCGTACCATACACGTGGTGTGTTGTAGTGGCGGTCCTTTTCGTTCATCGTGCCAAAGATGTGGCGGAAGTTCCAGCCTTCTTTGTCGGTGTTTAGGTGGTGTTCCTCAACGAATTCACGGATACCTTCGCTCCACGCAAAGTTGTCGGTGTCGTCAAAGTCAACCTGCTGAATGGCCACCTGGTTAGCAGCAACGGCATAAGCATCGTCGGGGATGCGCTGGGCGACCCAGTGGTGACCCGTCACGATTTCCATATACCAGACGTTATCGCGGTCGGAGAACAGGACGGAGTTACCGGCCGGCGAGCCGTATTGCTTGATGAGCTGACCGAGGTATTCAACACCATGGCGTGCGGACTCGATGAAGGGGAGGGTCATGTTCACAATCAGGTCTTCATCCAGGCCGTCTTTGACCAGCGAATCGTGAGCCAGGGCGCGTTCGTTACCGTACGTGCTCTCGGTGGCGCTCATGGCAACGTTCTTCTCGTTGATGCCGCTCTCTTCGTAATCCCCCAGGTGTTCGCGGTCAACGTTCGGTACGGCGTTGTAGCGGTAGCCGTTCTCGGGCAGTTCGGCCGTGAACCCGTTCAAAGGTGAGGCGACGGTCTGACCCTTCTTGCCCTTCCAACCTGGATGCATATAGAAACGCTGCGGGGTCAGGGGCAAAAACGTGTCGTCGTTACGGGCAATCATGGTCGTGCCGTCCAGGCTGGCTGCTTTGCCGACCAGGATTGAGGTACATGCGGATAAACTCATAGACTTAACTCCCTCTTTCGTCATTAGTACCTCCAGTTTACTCTGGTTCCTACTAAATTGCATTGAAAAGTTGGCTGAAAGTGTTGACGACGGCCATGGATTCGGGTTAATATATTTTTCGTGCTCATAACACGCAAATAATGATATTGGGTATTAGCGAAGTGGTAACGCAGTGGACTCTGAATCCATAATCCTAGGTTCGATCCCTAGATACCCAATCACAGTCATCATAATGGTAGCAACGGACTAATGACCCCGTTGCTACCATTTTTTATCGATACCAGTACACCAGGCTTCCTGAAGTAACCGATTGTGAGAGATGGTGACGGTTACGGCCATGCAACTGTGCTTATGCCAAATACTGCTTTATAAACGCATTAATAGTGTGCGCGCTGGTAGCAGGTGTGCTTTTGGCTGTATCAATTTGAGTACAGTGAACATTGGGAAAGGTGGCCTCCAGTTCGCCAGGATGACTGACTAACCGGAAATCATGGTCGGATTGCAAAAGCATCATCTGCGATTTCTTGACGTTCCGCTTTGAGGGCTTTGCTGCTAAGCGATCGGGCATCACGTTACGCTCAATACGCGTGTCGAGGGGAGCAGTCAACTCAACGAAAAAGACATCCTGATCGGCATCAAGAAAGATATCGCTGATGTCCCGCAGAAAATTTGTGTCGTCGGGTGAGTCAAAGTCAATCATAACCGTAAAGATAATGGTATCCGTAGTGTTGGTGTCGGTATTGGTAACAAACACATGAAACAAGTCCTTCCGCATCTTATCGGATAAGGCGAAGGTTGTGGATCCGTAACCCAAGAATCGCGCAAAGGTATCGATAGTTTCGTGGTTGAATAATAATCGACCGGTTCCGGAGCTTTCCAATTCTTTGCCGACGGTCATTTTGCCAACCGCCTGGGCCCCAATCAGCACTATTAGCGACATTTAAACACCCCCCGTAAATTTGTGCCTAGTCTACGCGTTGGTGGGGTTGTTTTCAAGATTAAATTGTGCGAACAAATACGATGGTCGTGCGGTGTGCATACCCGAATAAAATGATGGTCAAAGGGATAGTCACGGAATATGTGAATAAAAATCGTCAATTCTGTTGACGCGCACGCCTAATCTGCGTATAGTATTTATTGTGCTTGACACGGAATTGAATATTATTGGGTATTAGCGAAGTGGTAACGCAGTGGACTCTGAATCCATAATCCTAGGTTCGATCCCTAGATACCCAATCGACGGTATTTTGCTGATGGCGTAAGCTTATAAAGCCCGGTGTTATCAGCTTTTTGTTTACTCGAGCACCGAATCAGAGCGTGCAGAGACGACACCAGAAGACACCATAACGATACCAGCAGCGTTACCATTTCGTGGTGTCGCTTGTGGTGTCGTCGAGGGTGAAATAATAGTTCAGTAATCGTTATTAATAAGCGGGTAGGTAGGTGCCACTAGCGTTAGTGCTGGTGGTTTTTTTAGTGCCTAAAATTATCATATTTGTGTAAAAGAAAACACCCACTAATTAGTGAGTGCTACGTCATAAAACCAATGTGTTCTTAACTATCCAAACGCCTTAATTTCTCTGGAGCCAACTTCAATATTCTGAGATTTAAGCATTATCCCTCGAAGCCGACCGTCTTCGGCGGGCCAGCCAAGTTCACCCGGCTCAAGCGTTAAATCGCCTGTAGCCCGGTTAAATGTGCCCCTTTTACTTAAGCCGGTACTTGGGTTTTCAAACAGAAATTCCTCATATCCATCTACGCGACTCAGAAGTGTATAGTACATCATTTTGGCTGACCACCTTTCCGCTTACTCAACTCTTCGTGGTCATTTTACAAGGTATTGCCCTTAGCGACAACACCTGGGGATACCTATAGCCATGATCACGTAGCGACTACAACAAACGGAGTGTACCGTTTTGACGTGAGCGTTCCGTGTTGAAAATGATGGCATATGATGGGCTGAATGAAAGGGTGCTGGGTGCGTTAATCACGTCAACGACCGTTCCCATAACCTCAACATTTTTCAACATAGGGTTAGTGTTTATTAGCATTGTATCGGCCGCCGCCATGCGCTTAGTAATACATTTGGCGATAGTAGTAATTTGTAGTAGTTTTGTAGCGTTAATGTGCGCATGCATGGGGCTGTATTCTGCGTCAATAGCTGTGTTAGTGGCGTTACACTCTTCCGGTTATAAGGCGTCAAACTTGCGCTACTTTGGTGCTGATTTTCGCATTACATATCACCCCATCCCCTGAATACAACGGGTGCACCCTAACCCAAAAAGGGTGCACACAAAAACCCAAATGGGTGCACACCATTTGGGCGGTTGGTGGTAACGTATGAGGTTGCTAATCAGTCGTACACAACTAGGTTGCTTAGGGGCCATAGCTGGGCAAATTGTACCAGCGCTTTTCGGCAACGGCGGTAAAGTTGCGAATGCTCGAGGCCTACACGCTCTTGTATAGCGGCTCTGCTTGGTAGTGGGTGCATGTATGTGTGTTTGAGTATGGCGGCGTCAATTGGCTCTAGCTCCTCCAGTACAGCCTTAACTGCCTCTAGTTCTTCTTCATCCCCTAGGTTGCGCACTATGCGGGACTCGTTGACGTTATCGGTGCTTGTACCGTGCGGCATACCGTCAAGCCGTGGTGATTGTAGTCCTGCACGTCGGGCAACACGTAGCCGGGCGCTCTTTATACCGTACCCCTGTAGTATTGCAATTACGTTTGCTTCGGTGGCTCGTTGGTTGATGGTCGGAGTGGCGTTTACTCTTGAACTCATTCCCAGGTTCTCCCTTCGTGTAAATGCGTTAATTTGGTGCCAGAATTTGCGCGTGCTGGACGCTAGAAACTTTTGCGGGTAACTAGGCGTAATTGCCCTAACTCGCCTTAGACGCGCTTATACGCGATTTTTTTATTCTGGTACGCGGTTGTGGTTCGGATGGGGATGGGATGAACGGGGCTGTGGGGATGATAGCGGCACTATTTAGGACTTATTCCGCGATTAGTCGGCCATGCTGATAGCTCTCGCAAATGCCAGTAATGCACGTTCTAGCAGGCGGTAGTATTGGCGCTCACTGCAAAGTGTAATGCCCATGTAGATTTGTATATCCGTCATGGCTTGGGTATCACAGTAGCGGTACCACAGCAATTCGCGTTGCTGGGTATCCAGTTGATTCATTGCCCTGGTAACGTCCCGTAGGTATGCCAGGGCATCAACCTTACGGGATACGTGACTTTCTATTGGCGCGCCGCGGGTGCTGTATGCGACACGGGTTCTAACGTGAGCGTGGCCGTTAGCTTTGGCACGAACTCATCCCCGGCCATACGGGCCGTTTGTCGGTATCCACGTAACAACCTGTCCGCGTTGCGGCGTGTTTGCTTTCTGTCGTATTCCAGTGATTCCATGACCAGTACCCCCGTTTGTTTGCTATAATGCTTGCTAGATGGAATGAGCGAGGGGCGGAGGGATACCGGCCCTTTTTTTTCTATGGCGGGTGGGTCTCTGCGGATACCCGCCGCACACGTTGAATAATTTCTGTCCAAGTGTCTGCCATTTGGTGGGCGCTATTTATTTGGGCGCTGGACATATACGCTAGTTGTTGTTCGGTCAGCATTGGCCCGTAGGTATGCTCGTGCTCGGCTGTTTGGAGGGCGTCCTGCTTGTCTAGCTCGGCCTGATGTAGCCAATAGTCTGTGTTGTTGGTTGCCTCTTTTGCGCTTTTCGTGTCTATACTCGCCAATTCTAGCCATGAAAATACGGCATAGGTGTATTTGTAATCATTGGCCCGCATGATGGTGTCAAACTCGATTAGGGTTGTCATTCATGGCTCACCTCTAGCGTACTTCGGCAAAATACATGTGACGGGTGTCGAACGTGTAACCTAGGTCGGCTAGCTTGCCTTCACGGTTTTTACTGATGGACAGTACAACGTTTCGTAAGTCGGCCTTGGTGTCGCTTGCGGTGTCGTTGTACAAGAATGCCACCACGTTGCTATCTTGCTCGATTGCCCCGCTTTCCCGGAGGTCAGATAGAATTGGCTTTTTATCCTGGCGTGATTCAATGCCACGGTTTAACTGGGTGAGTAACACAATCGGAATTTCAAGCTCGATGGCTAACAGTTTCAGTTGACGGGTGATCTCTTCGATATCTAGCCGGTGGTCTTTGTGGCGAGGATAGACGTTTACTAGTCCCAGATAGTCAATTATTGCCACGTATTCGTGGCTAGCCTCGGCCTTGCGCTGGCGGATAACCTGGACAATTTTATTTAGTGACAGGTCACCGGTGTGAAATTGCATGTCCATGGCACTAATGTAGCTTGTGGCCTTATGCACCATCTTTTGTTGGTCAGCATTCAACGAGTTGCCCGGGGCATTTAGCGAACCACCGTTAATGTTACTGTGGACGCGGCCAGAGATAATGGAGTTTGTGGCGACGGTCATAGTCACGAGTCGCTTGTACAGCTCGGTAGCCGTCATTTCAAGACTGAAATAATCTAATCGTGCTTCGGGTTGCTTGCTAATTACCTGGGCGGCCAGGTTTAGGGCCCATGCTGATTTGCCTACCGCCGGACGGGCGCCAATTGTTAAAAGCATCCCCGCATAAGCCACCGTTCAATGCTATGTCCAGATACGGGAAGGCCTTAATGCCGGGTGCTGCGGTGTTGGAGGCCATTTTGTCCAACAGTTGCGCCTCAAGGTCGGCCATAGTTAGCGTTACAGTAGTTTCTTGCTCGAAACTCTGTAGGGCCTGGGTGGCGGTGGCCACGGCCTCTAGATTGCTGTTGCTTGGTGTTTTGCTGTATGCCTGCGCACTACGTAGCACCTTACGCTTGCGGTAAGCATGGTCGAGTGAATGTACTTGGTAGCTGAACATGTTTGGAAGTGGTTCATTCTCTAGAATTGCGTTCCAGGTTGCCTGTGTAATCGTTCCTGGGCTGTCGTCCTCAATACCGTCACGAATGTGCATGTAGGACTGCTCCCCATGGGCATTAATCAGGTAGGTGGCTAGCAATTGGTGTTGTATGCTCACAAACCATTCTGGGTTGAGGTCAATCGACCGTATCAACTCCGGTGTGAATACCAAGCTGTGCAGTATTGTGGCCTCAAGGTCTGCCTGTTGATCATGTGCTTCCTGTGGGGATGGCGCTAACTGATTGGTTGCCATATGATGGTGCCTCACTTTCTTAGCTATAGTGCTGGGCTATATATTGTTCTAGCTGTTCTCTGGTTACGTCACGGGGCGTTAGCCGTTTCCATTCTCGGCGTAGGCTCTCACCATTCGGACAATTGTCAGCAACGAGACGGAACCAACTTGTGGTGTTGCTTGTAATTGGCGGTGTTGCTCTACTTGTTGAGGGAGCAGCATTTAGGTACTCGTCAAAGTGTTTCTTGGCAAACAGGGTTGAGGGTTGTAGGTATTTAACCATCTCTGGTTGCTGTAGCCATTCCTGTGTTTTAGAGTCGATAACCGTTTTAAAATCATCAAGGGAATAACTTGCTTCGTTGATTCTTGCTTTTATTAATCTAGAATTACTGTCTACGTTCCTGAAACGTTTCCCGGTTTTTTTGATTGAGGTACGCTAGTACCTCTTTTACGATTCCCTTGTTTTGAGATTCCAGTTTAGGGGCACTATTATTATTCTTTATTTCTTTACTTCTTGTTAGCTGCCACTTTGTCTGCCGCTTTGTCTGCCACCCTTCGGCTGTTTTTGGGCTAGAAACGTTATCGGGGCGGGGCTCGTTGACTCTTTTTTGTCTGCCAGTTTGTCTGCCAGTTTGTCTGCCACCCCCAAGGCTGTTTTGGCTCATTTTCGGGTGCTATAAACTCATTTGGGAGTGCCTGATATTTTTACCAATTGACGACCGTTATCAGCCGCCCGTGCTTCGTTGTTTGTTCTGTTATGAACTTCATGGCAACAAGATTCTTTAGTGCGGTGCGGACATTCTTTTCTGATACACCGGCATTTTTTTTACCAGTTTGGGGATGGATGTTATAAACTGCCCTGGTTGTGCTGTGAAGTTCTGGCCTTGCCACCTCCATGCCTGGGGCGCGTGGTTAGCCATCAACAGCACCGTGATTAGCACCGCTTTTTGTGGTGGTGCGGACTGCTGCCAGGTGATTGAGTCCAACAGTCTACGGTGTAGCTTTATGAAACCTGATGAGCTCATGCGCGGCCCCTCCTCTCTGTGGTGTGTTTAGCCTTGTGGTCGTGCTCGTCGTCCCAACCGAACCAGTGACCACCAATGGCATAGCCCAGGAATACAGCAGTTAATAGGGTGATGACCAGGGCGGGGAAGGTAAAGCTAATCATGGTTGGTCACCATCCCCTCGGCGGCGTCGACCATTTGCGTTAGTTCTGCCGCATTGTTCCGGAGCATAGCCACCAGGCTATCGTAGCGGCCCATATTGCGCTGTACCGTGTATTCGAGTAAATGAGTATCACCCGTGCGTTTGCTTCGCCCCAAAACGGTAGCTAAGTCCTCCAGATAATCGTTCATGATTTCAATGAGTCCAGTTTGATTCATGGCTAATGTGATCAGTTCTTCGGTATCAATTTTTTTTGCATGTGGATGACCTGCCTTACTTTTCAGTTCAGTGCGTAGACGTCGAACAATCTTGTGCCAGTGTGCTATACAACGTTGCCGGTAAACGGGGGACGTATTGGGGTCGTCAATTAGGTGCTTGTAAATTGCCTCTGTTTCCCCAATGGTCGGGTTATACCCGTGGTTCAGTATTGCGGCACTTAGTTCATCAAACCTAGCTTCTGTTAGTTGCATTTGAATGACCTTCCTTGTCTACCACGCGTAATTTCGGTACACTTAGGACGTAGAAGCCACGGATGTTGGCCGTGTCCTTCGGTATAGATATGCGTGTGTGGGGCCTATTTCAACTTTGCCGGTTGGGGATAGGCCTCTTTATTTTTGTCTGATTACGTGGGACGCCCTGAATTGGGCCGCCCTTTTTGTACCTCTTCGTTTGTTTGCGGGTGGTGCATACGAACGCTTTTAGATGGTTCGGCCGGTGTGTCCGTCTGGTGTTTTACTCAGAATTGAGTAAATGCCTGGTGCTAACGCTGTGCTTTGCGGCTGGGGATGGTAACCACGCCCCCAGCGGCTAATTGTTTTTTTCCAGATTTGGAAGAAAGTAGGGCACTAATACGACCTGTAGCCATGTCTAGCAAGTCCTGCGCGGCTAACAACGTTGCGGGGGCTTCCCGTTCTACGCCGTCCTGTGCTGTTTCTAGTGCCGTTTGAATGAGGTCGAGTATATTAGCGTCGCTAGTATCTGGGCGGCTCTGGTGCTCGTGTAGGTCGGTGGATAAGCGGCCTCCGGTGGCCTCGTCCAGAGTGCTAGCAATTTGTTCCGCGTATTGCTTTGCGAGACCAATAGGGGTTAGATACTTTAACCCGTTGAACTTACCAGGTTGCCCAGGTACACGCTTTAGTACACGGGTAACGCTGTCGGGGTCAATGTCCTGGATGTCCTTAGCTGTGGCGTATACCATGCCTAGGGCGCTTCTGTTGATGTCCATGTGAGATACCTCCGAATTAGATTGTTCCCAGTGAAATGATGGTGTGCATAATACCGTTCGAGTCCGTCCCCAAGAATTGGGGAGCTAGATAGTAAATTGGTCTTCTAACTCAAATTCGGCCCCGGGCCGAATTACCATCTAGTTACGGTGATGAATTCAAAATTGCGCTTGGGCGCAAATGCTGGCCTGATCACCATCCCCATTTGCTGATGATAGTACCGGGCTTTTTCCAAAGCGGAAATAGCCCACTTTGTGGTGGAGCTGTAGTAACCTGCCTGCCCGCTGATTACTGTTTACTGTTCGTAACTGTGCATGAATTGGTCTACTGCCGCTTTGTTGTAACGGGTCACGCCGTCGATTTGAATACGTGGCATCCCCATTACTGTGAACTTGCGTACTGTGGCGGTCGATACCCCCAGGTACTCGGCAACGTGCTTCACGTCCATGTAGTCCGCTGCGGCGTGCTTGGCCCCGGCTTCCTTGAACGCTGCCACTGCCACCTGTTGCATTTCGTGGCGTAGTTCGTCCGTGAACTCGTCTGGTACCGGTAAATTGATTTGCATATAAGTCACCTCCGTTTCTGGCCTCTCTGCGCCTGTTAATTCGTTGTTATGTGCTGCCGGGCCAAATAATGGCGTATCTTCGTAGCCGTCTCTTTCCGTACAATGCGCCGGTTACCCGCCATTATTTGGGTGAGAGTGAATTTGTTAACCCCAGTTGCGGTAGCCAACTCAACCATAGTTTGTAGTCCTTTGCTTTGAATGAGCTGTGACACAGCGGACTGCTCTAGAAGTTCCATGTAGCGGCACCCCCTTTCTTAGTGCAGAAAACTTGCACCGGAACGGTATTAGAATAGTGCAAGTTTTCTGCACTGTCAATTATTAATGCAAAAAAAACTTGCACTTGGTGTATAAATAGTTTTGAACTAGTTAGGAGGTGAAGGTTACGAAAAACAGAATTCGAGAGGTCAGGCAGGCAAAAGGGTTTAGTTTGGAATACCTTGCAGATAAGCTAGATGTATCTAGAACCACGGTCGCCAACTATGAACGTGGGGATACGGAACCCAAGATTGAAAAATGGCAAAAAATAGCTAACGTGCTAGGTGTTTCAGTGTCCTACTTACAAGGCTTTTCTGTGCGGGAAGACGGTGAGGACGAAAGAGCGTATATGTTGCTTAATATTACGCCCAAAGAATTGTCTGATAGGCTAGGTAGGATGTATCACCATCCAGATATTAAAACCGCATCTCCAGATGATATTCAAGGTGTGATATTAGACAGAGACACTAAACTGTTTGATCAGAAAAGCGCTGATGATGAGCTAAAAGGCGATTATATTTCCGTGGCTTTTGATTTTATGGCTTTAACACTGAAGACCCTAGAAAAAAATGTGGGTTGAATCTCCTGATAAATCAGAAAACAAGCGTGCTGATTTTGATTTTGCCTATGAATCTGTATTTATGGCATTTAAAGAACTTCAGAAAACGCCCCCAAAAAATGCTCCCAAGCATTGAACTGTCGTTAATTAGCAATCGTATGGGCTATCGACTTGATAACGTCTCGTTATTGAGTACAGAACACGCGGCCTGTTGTCGTGATGGTTGGTCTACGTAAAGTTGCGCATACCCCAGTGGCTAACCATTATTTGATGGCCTAATTTTTGGCCGTGAGTAGCCCCGAATTTTCGGGCTATAGGGGTATCCAGAATAGACGCCCCCGGAGGTGATACGCCAGAATTGGCGTGCCAAATGTTGGGGACAGGGGTCACCAAATTGATGACCCCGTAGGTAGTTTCCCCAAAATTGGGGACACCACCAAGTCATGGCCTGTAGGTCAATCTCGTGGCGGAAAATTGCGCCGCGCGCAAATTCGGACTCGGGGCCGAATTTTCCCGAGTGAGTAGCGCGGAGTTTTCCGCTGTAGATGTGTCCAGAATTGGACATATCCAGTTAAACCAGCGTCATTGTACGTATTCCTCTGGGGGTACCGATTCGTTACACCCTCAAAAATTCGGATGTACTTTTTGGTACAGGGTACCGCCAAAAGTGGCGACACCTGGGAACCGGCTGGGGTACCAGAACGGTACTCCAGGGGGTCTACAAAAAAAAGCGACCCCTTGAATGCGCCGTGTAATGACTTTACCCCGTTACTGGGGAAAAGGGCGTCGGGAAATACGACAAACCACGCGGTGTATTACTGTCATGGTTTATGACGGTAATGTAAGCGGTAGTCTGGTTGACCTGCCAGAACGAAACGTTACCCCAGCCAATGTATTGATTATACAAAGGGTGAACAAAACGTTCACCGTTAACGTATATCCTGTCTATGCTGAACTTGGTTAGGTGATGGGGGTCTAAAACGGTACCCCATGATGACCGTGGGATATGGACATATTTGTCCAAAACTGAATAGATGTGCGCAATTTTGCGCCGGTCTAAGTATTGCTTAGGTCGTCGGAGATGTCCCCAAAACTGGGGAGGTCTGTATAAAGACCCGACCCGTCAAAATGGCGGCTTAGAATTCAGCCGCGAAACGCTGCCGCTTACTTTTCTTTTTTAGGGTGTCCGATATGTCCGAAAACTATGTAGTATTCAAAATGTTCGCTGCGTGTTGTCTGATGTCAGGTTTTGTCAGGTTCTCACTGTCGAATTATCGACCGTGAACCACATAAACGGGGATGGTGATCATCCCCCGCCATAGGGTGCCACGTTGCACCCATACCGAAATACATACCTGCCTGCCCGCTGGTGATATGGAGGTACAAGGATATGGCTAACATTGCACAGTACGAAACCAAGGACGGCAAACTACGTTATGAGTTTTATTTATATGTGGGTCAGGACGCACTTACGGGTAAGGGCAAAAGGGTACACCGGCGTGGCTTTAGAACGAAAAAAAGAGGCCACTTTAGCAGCGTCTAGGATGGAACTAGCCTCTGCTAAAAGTGACCTTGCCAACCGTCGCCCACGGACGTTTGAACAGGTGTATGAAGAATGGTACTCGAGTTATATCAACACGGTGCGGGAGTCCACATATGCGCACACCCGTAACATGTTCGATACCCACATTCTACCGCTGTTTGGTGATAAGCAGGTAAGCAACATTACCCAGCCAATGCTACAACGGGCGGTAAACGAGTGGGCTAAGATAGCAACACGCAATTATCGCCGCTGGTTTAATCACACGGCCCGGGTGCTCGATTACGCTGTTCAGCGTGGCTATTTGGACGTTAACCCAGCCAAGCGAGTTACCATCCCCAAACAGCAGGAATTACCAGGAGATGAGTTGCCTAACTTTTGGGACAGACACGAATTGGCGCGGTTCTTTGGTTATATTGACGCTAAGGACGAACCGAAAAAGAATGCTCTGTTTAGAGTGCTGGCCTTTGGTGGTCTTCGTCGTGGCGAGTGTTTAGCGCTCACGTGGGGGGACGTTGATTTATCCCAGGGCACGGTACGGGTCAATAAGACGCTTACCCAAGGCCTCAAGGGTCACCAGATTGTACAGGCGCCTAAGACGCGGCGGGGGCGGCGAACCGTCACCATTGACCCTAAAACCGTACAGGCTCTCCGCTATTGGCGAATTCAGCAGATGAAGCTGTTCATCTCATTGGGGATGAATGCTAACCGTCCTGATCAGCTTGTGTTTAGTACTCGGAACAATACGCACATGTACTTGAACCAGCCTGAAAAATGGCTCAAGGCGATTGAGAAGGCGCATAACATTCAGCACACTATTACCATTCACGGGTTCCGTCACAGCCACGCTAGCGCTTTGTTTGCGGCTGGGGCTAGCATTCCGGAGGTGCAAGCGCGATTAGGTCACGAGGACGCGGGGACGACGTTAAACGTATACACTCACGTCACCAAAGACCAGAATTCAGAGACCGCGCAAATGGTGGCAAACTACCTAAATTTCTAGCAAACGACACCACGGACGACACCACGAGGCTGTTCATCCCCATAAAAAGGCCGTCAAATGGCGGCGTAACAGCATTCAGTGAAGTGCCGGGTACGAACCCTAGATACCCAATTGGACGGCGGTTGCTTGATGGCAGCCGCTTTTTTTAATGCATTTTTTTTGGATGTCGCGGTGGTACACACTGATATGCCCATGCGAGAAGTTAGGGACACTCCTGGTGGATATGACAGAGCCCGGATTTTACATAGTCAGTGCAGCGTCAAGGTTGGTCGTGGTGGAGGTTGATGGGGCAGCTGGGCGTGGCGGCTGGGGTGGAGGCGTCGTGCCTGGAGACGTGGTTGCTGCGACCCCAGAGCGCCGTAGGAACGAAGTGACGTACGGCGGCAGATTATGGAGACAAAGTGGGTGAAGCGCCACACAAAAGTTAGACACTTTTGGAAAGCTTAAACTGTTGTCGGTATTCTCTTGGTGTCAATCCG
>NZ_BBAI01000027.1 GCF_001311175.1 Lacticaseibacillus pantheris DSM 15945 = JCM 12539 = NBRC 106106
ACAGGCGGGCTCAAAGCTCGTCGCGTTCTAACGGCTAAAGCCGTAAGAGCTCTCGGACTGGCTTCGCCATTCCTGCGAGTAGCACGCAGTAAGCGCTAAAGCGCAAACTGCCTGCGTAACCCCGGTAGCGGTCATAACTCCGGGTTCAGTCGCCTCCACCCCACCACCACTTTGCCGGCACCCGCCAGTTCGTGGATGGCGCGGCAATGTTGAGTGGTCGCTAATGTGTTTTGTTTTATCGTGTTAATTGGTGGTTTAGAGGCAGAAATGTCGATTCCAGAAATCCAGTTACTACAGTTGCGTGAGGCCGCGTCGGTCGGATCGGTGTGCGTAGGCGTGTGGGGTCGGAATGGTAACCACTGCCGGGGAACACAGTCAGTTTGCGCTTTAGCCGTTAGAACGCGACGAATTTCGAGACTGACCGGTGGTTTTCCGGGCAGGCTTGAAATCGCGGCGGAAACACGCCTGTACTTGGCGGGTTGGAGCCTTCGCCCTAGCAGTGGATTACCATGGAGCACTCCACGTAAGCCGCCGGAACTTCTGGAACCGCAACGGGAGTTAGTGTAGAATGAAAGGGTAAATGCCAAGCAAGGTTTGGTAACTAAAAAAAGTGAGGTAATTGTTAACATGGCAAAATTGGTTCTGATTCGTCATGGTCAATCCGAATGGAACTTGTCCAACCAGTTTACTGCTGGCACGACGTTGACCTGTCCGAAAAGGGTGTTGAAGAAGCTAAAGCAGCTGGTAAGAAGCTGAAGGAAGCTGGCATCCTGTTTGACCAGGCTTACACTTCCGTTTTGACTCGTGCAATCAAGACGTTGCACTACGCTCTGGAAGAAGCTGACCAGCTGTGGATTCCAGAAACGAAGACTTGGCGTTTGAACGAACGTCACTACGGTGCTCTGCAGGGCCTGAACAAGGAAGAAACTGCCGAGAAGTATGGTGCCGAACAGGTACACATTTGGCGCCGTTCATACGACGTTCTGCCACCACTCTTGGACGCCGATGACCCAGAGTCTGCTGCACAGGACCGTCGTTACGCTGACCTGGACCCACGTATCGTCCCAGGTGGCGAAAACTTGAAGGTTACTCTGGAACGCGTTATCCCATTCTGGGAAGACCACATTGCTCCAGACCTGCTTGATGGCAAGAACGTAATCATCGCTGCGCACGGTAACTCCCTGCGTGCTCTGACTAAGTACATCGAAAACATCTCCGACGCTGACATCATGGACGTCGAAATGGCTACTGGCGAACCAGTTGTCTACGACTTTGATGACAAGCTGAAGGTTACTAACAAGGAAAAGCTGGGCAAGTAATTACCCGCTGACCTAACGGCACTCCACTTTCGGGGGAGTGCTTTTTATATGGCCCCATTGTGGCGGCCATTAAACATATGTGTGTAAGTATTAGAATGATTGGGGAAAGTAATTTATGAGCAACACGGACAGTGCAGTTACACAGATTGAAATGATTCGCATCATCAAGCAGTTTCGGCAGCAGGGATTTCAGGGTAAGTATGGTGCGATGCAAAGGGTTGCGGGCAGTGACCACGAATACTTTGTTGCGCTGACTGACGCGCAGACCGAGATGGCGGGGTTGTTTCGGATTAGCCTCATTACTAACCAAATTGATTTTCAGTACATGCTGGATGAAGATCACGTCTTTGCCGCGGAATAGGCGTTAAATATTCGTTGCTATTGATGGCTCACTAGTGGTAGTGGGTCTTTTTTTTGTGCCAAAATAAAGTCAATTAGTGACCGTAAATGCAGAAGGGTGGGGGAACCGATGACGACAATTTTGTTAGTTGAAGACGAGGCGGCACTGGCTGACTCGTTGCGGACTGAATTCGAATTGGAAGGCATGCAAGTATTGTGGGCGGCTGATGGTGAGGCCGCCCTCAGCGCCTTTCGCAAGCAGTCCGGCCAAATTGACCTCATTATTTTGGATTGGATGTTACCAAAGTTGGATGGTTTCACGGTGCTGCGGCGGATCCGTAAAGACAGCCAGGTACCGTGATCATGTTGACCGCTCGGGACTACGTCGGTGACAAAGTTGCGGGGTTAACCGGTGGGGCCGATGATTACATGACCAAGCCATTCGAGATGGAAGAGCTGGCCGCGCGCGTGGAAGTAGCGTTGCGCCACAGTCAACCGGAGTTCCAGAAGAATGGTACCCTGCGTATTGCTAATTTGGCCGTGGACACTACCGCGAAGCGAGTGACGCGGGCCGGACAAATTATCCCCTTGACCCAGCGGGAATACGAGCTGCTGGTCGAGTTAAGCAAACACCAAAATGAATCGTGTAGTCGAGATGAGCTACTCAATGCGGTCTGGGGACAGGACTTTGACGGTCAGCCTAACATCCTGGACGTTTATGTACGGAATTTACGGCATAAAATCGATACACCCGACCAGCAGAAACTGATTCACACGGTGCGGGGCACTGGTTACATGCTGTCGGATCAGGTGGCCACGGTTTAGCGGGGATTTAACATGAAAGTAAAGGATCAGACTAGCGGCGGCATCATGCTCCGCAACGTAATGGGACTGGTAACGACTATCACGATTGGTCTGGGCGTCTTAATCGTGAT
Organism: Lacticaseibacillus pantheris DSM 15945 = JCM 12539 = NBRC 106106; assembly: GCF_001311175.1. Classification (GTDB taxonomy): domain Bacteria; phylum Bacillota; class Bacilli; order Lactobacillales; family Lactobacillaceae; genus Lacticaseibacillus; species Lacticaseibacillus pantheris. The sequence continues at coordinate 2,594 of NZ_BBAI01000027.1, forward strand.
TGCCGTTAGCAACCAATTATTAACACAAGTCCGGGTCAATACGACGCATATCGTGCAGAGCCTCAAGAAGACCGTGATTGACGGGGATGACGACTGGGAAAACTGGCGGCGTAACAGTACCTTGGACACCAGTTCAAGTCGGGTTTTGGTGCACAATATGCGCAAAGATGCCAGGCGGCGGAATTACTATTCGCCGTACACGCGCACGTTGTTACGCAAGACGCCAGTCCGCGTGCCCTTCATCAAGGATCTGTATTACCGTGACGGTAAAGGACTGTTCTATCACCAAACGGGGCACGCCGCTGGCATTCGCTACGACGTCTGGCAGCGAATGGATAGTGAAGTGGAGGTGCTGGAACGGGTCGTCGAAGTCACTGTCGTCCTACTGATGTTGACCATGTTGCTGAGCCCGTTCTTCATTCGCCGCCTGACGCACCGCCTAACGGATCCGCTGACGCAGTTATCAGAGGCGTCGCGGTCGACCAGCAAAACGACTAATGATGATACGGTCGCGCAATTGCCGGTACCCAGTCAGCCGACTGAAGTGACCAATTTGGCACAGGACTTCAACGGATTACTTACGCAATTGCACGAACGGCAGGAACAACAAAAATTGTTTATCATGAATGCGGCGCACGAGCTACGGACACCGATTGCGACGATTCGGAGCCACGCTCAGTTGATTGAGCGTCATGGTGAGGCGCATCCAGAAATTGTGGCTAAGTCAGTGGACTACATTACGGCGGAGTCACGGCAAATGCAGCAGTTAATCGATGAGTTATTAACTTTGTCCCGCGCTGATCAGGTGACGCTCGCGTTGACCAAGATTGACCTCAGCGCCGCGGTGGAGCAGGCCGTGAACAAGTTGACTCCGGAAGTATTGGCGTCGGTGCACACCGATATTCAGCCGCACTTATCGATAGACGGTAACCTGGTGGCGATTGAGCATGTAGTCCATAACCTGGTGGGTAACGCAGCCAAGTATGGACCTGCCAAGGGCCCAATTACGGTAACTTTGATCCAACGCGATGCGCTAGCGGAGTTAAGCGTCACGGATGTGGGTCCGGGAATTGCCGATGATGACAAAGCGCATGTTTTCGAACGGTTTTACCGGGCCGACGATGTGCGTGGGACCGTAGCGGGGACCGGTTTGGGCCTGCCAATTGTGCAGCAACTGGTGCAAAAAAAATGGGTGGGCAAGTCCGCGTGTTGGATCACGAACCGTATGGGGCAAAGATACTGGTGACGCTGCCACTGCTATCCGCGACGGCGGTTAATGAATCCTAACGACGCGTGTTTGTTCGGTTAGTTTTTCAGTTTGATAATAAATGGTGGGATCTGCCTTGTTATGGCAGGTCCCTTTTTTGAGTCCGGGTTCTGAGGGGAATGCGTGTTTTTAGGCTCAGTTGCGTGGTTAGCACCGGCTATTAATTATTTTTTTCAACGACCAGTAAGGAAAATCTGAGAAAAACTCAGGCTGCATGTGCGTGACGTAGTGCAAGCGTGAATCATTCTGAATTTTCATCAGAATTAGTTTATTTTTCGTGGGTGGGCCGCTCGAAGATGGGGCGGTAAGCTGCTCTTTGTTGGCAGCCAGCGAGCATTGAAGGCGGTGACTAGATGCGTATCAATGGAGCAGTCCGGTTTCGTCAGGGAACCGGTAGCACGATCAAAACGGCGCTAATGACGTTTGCCGGTATTGTCGGCACCATCACCTTGGGGGCGACAATGTCGCTGCCCGTGATGTTTCTAATCACTTTGGTGACGCTGGTGGGTCTGCCAGCAACGAACCATCACCGGACCGGTGCAATAGATTCAATTCGTACCAGCACCCTAGCTATTGCGGTCACAATTACCTTTAACATGTTGACCACAGCCGAAGTGGATAGCGCGGTGCTACTGATTGTGGCGGTAGGACTCTTGGCGGTGGCTAAACGTTATCAAGTGCGCACGTTGAGCGTAATTGCCTTCCAGTTGTTGTTAGCCTGGCTCGGTTACTCTGGCGAATGGGGAACACTCATCGGTACGGTATTAGTGGGGACCAGCCTGGTCTATGCACACCAACACGATGAGGCCGGACAGCTGCTGGGTGCAACTGGGCTTGCCATTATCCTTGCGCAGTGGATATTGCCATACTTGGCCAACGTAAACGTTGTATTGGCCTTTGCACTCTACTGCGTTTATCTTGGTGGCCTGCTGCTCGGTACACGTGGGCTTCAGTAGATCACCCGCACAAACTTAATTATGAATGGAGAAAAGTATATGTCCGTAATCCTGTTAACTTCACTGATTCCGAATATCAGTCAATTGGTGCCACAGTTAATAACTCAGTATGGCAACCTCATCTACGTGGGCCTGTTTATCGTGATCTTGATTGAAACCGGTGTGGTGGTGCTACCTTTTTTGCCGGGTGACTCACTGTTATTTCTGTGTGGTTCTTTGGCCGCGGTGGGGCAACACTCATTGAACGTTTGGCTCCTGTTCGGCTTGCTATCAGTTGCCGCTGCGGTCGGCGACGCGATGAACTTTGAAATCGGTCAACATTTCGGTCAGTACTTAGCGAATAGTGAACGTTGGCGGCGGCTCATTAAGCCAAAGTATTTGCAGCAATCGGCAACGTTCTTTGACCGGCACGGTAAGGGGGCCATTTTCCTGGGCCGGTTTGTGCCGATTGTCCGGACCTTTATCCCCTTTACTGCTGGTATTAGTCATATGCACTACCGTGACTTTGCCGTTTACAACATTTTAGGTGCGGTCAGCTGGGTAGGCAGCGCCGTTGGGGCGGGTTATTTTTTTCGGTAACATTCCCCTCATTAAGGCCCACTTCGAACTCATTATGTTGGCGATTGTGGCCATCTCACTCATACCGGTAATCATAGTCGGGTTACGTTCACGGAAAGGACAGACAGATGCGGAATAAGGTTGATTATTGTGGAGCCGCAGTTTTGTGGCTGATGTTTATTGGGTTGGCCGTTAGCGTCATTCACCATGCTAGTTGGGTCGGGGCCATCGATACGATGATGGCCCAGGCGATGGGGGCACCATCTGCTAACAACATTACGCTGTTTAACGTCATCGCGTTTTTAGGTAGTCCGATGGTCAGCCTGTCGTTAACCTTTGTGCTTTGTGTGTACCTGTGGTTCCGCCGGGGACCGGCATTGAGTCTGTGGGCTGCTGGTATGCAGTATGGTGGGTCGGCCTTGGTTGAGGTTGTTAAACAAATCGTGGCCCGGCACCGCCCTGTCCACGAGTTGCTGCCAGACACTGGTTACAGCTTTCCCAGCGGGCACGTCTTTTGTACCACCATCCTCGTGCTAACGCTGCTCATGGTTTTCCTGCCCGGCATAAAGGATCAGGAGGTAGGGCTGGTGGCCGTACTGATGGGCGTGGTTTGGGTTGGCTTGGTGGCGACATCTCGCCTGTACCTTGCACAACATTTTGCGACGGACTTGGCGGGCAGCGTGTTGATTGCGGGTGCCCTGTGGCTTACGCTACGGCCGGCGCGGACCCCAGTGATGGCGTTCGTGGACGACCATTTACCGGCAAGATTGCAAAGGAGTGCACATTAAATGGAAAAATTAACCATTGTGATTCCCGCATACAACGAGGAAGAAGTACTCGCGAGCTCGGTGGCAAGCCTACTCACAATTGAAGACCAGGTGGTTGCGGCGTACACCCTCGCGACTGACTCGGATATTTTAATTGTCGACGATGGTTCTAGTGACAAAACTTGGTCGCTAATTGATCAACTACACCGTCAGAATTCCCGGGTGCGGGGATTACGTTTCTCCCGCAACTTTGGGCACCAGCAGGCCTTAATTGCCGGGTTGACGGAGGCGGTTAAGACCGCTGACCTCATGGTGACCATTGATGCCGATTTGCAGGACGACCCCGACAAAATTATGGCGATGGTCGAACAGTACGCGAACGGAATAGACATTGTTTACGGCGTACGTAATAATCGGGATACGGATACGTGGTTTAAGCGCACCACTGCGGGGGCCTTTTACGGCCTGCTCAAGCATCTGGGCGTGGATTTAATTCCCAACCACGCGGACTTTCGGTTGATGTCGCGCCGTTCCGTGGAGACGTTCCTGTCCTACCACGAACGCAACATCTTTATTCGGGGGCTGGTGCCTAAACTGGGCTACCCGAGTGCGTCGGTATACTACAAACGTACGCCTCGGATGGCGGGCGAGTCTAAGTATCCGCTCAAAAAGATGCTGGCGTTCGCGTGGGACGGCATCACGTCGTTAACGATTGCGCCGGTCCGGCTCATTCTAATTTTAGGCGTGTTGGCGACCATGCTGGCTGTCATTATGCTAATTTACACGGTGTCGGTCAAGGTGTTGGGCCTTGCAGAGCATGGCTGGTCGTCATTGATGGTCTCGGTGTGGTTCCTTGGTGGCCTACAGATGATCAGCTTGGGCGTAATTGGTGAGTACATTGGCAAAGTGACTACGGAAGTACGCCACCGTCCGCGGTATACGATTCAAAACAAACTTCAGTAGCAATTACCTGTGATCAGTAACTTGGAGGTGCTGGCGTGGGACAGATGATCCGCACACGTTTTTTACCATTAATTCTAGCGGGTTGCCTAGCTGTCGGCGTGGTGGCCAACCTGGTGAGCGTGCAGGCCCCATTGATTGGTGTACTCATTGCCGTTATGAGCGTGCTCGTATGGGCGGTTATCCGCCTAGTGCGTCCGTTCATTGAACGACTGACTCCGCGCAAAGTGAGTGTTTTAATTGGCGCGGCGTTAGTGGTCACGGTGGTCATTCAATGTCTGGTACTGATTTACATGCCGGTGACCGTTTACCACGATCCATACCGAGTGCTGTCACAGGCGGACCAAATGGCGGCGGGACACTATACCTGGAACATTACGTATTTTTGGCGGTACCCCAACAACGTACCGCTGGCCTGGATGTTATCCTGGGCCATTCGGTGCGGGTGGTTGGTGGGTTTAACCACCAACGGCGTTCTCCACGTGCTGAGCCTCCTATTCCTAGACGGATTGATCGTCTTAACGCTCCGTACGGTTCGCCAAGTTCATGCCCGGAATACCGCTGTTGTGGGGCTGTTAGCACTATTCACGTTGACCCCCTTTGCCTACACGTACTTTTTACAGGTGTTTTACTCCGATTTGCCGGCCTTACTGTGCCTAGTCGTCATAGTCCGGACATTCTTGTTTTGGCCAAAGTGGACGCTGCGACACAGGCTAATTAATGGTGTGCTGCTATTGTTGGTGACCTTGTTCGGCCAAATCACACGTCCTAATCTAATCATTATCATTCCCGCTCTAGTGGTTGTGGCCCTGGTCGTGGGCGTTAGTCGTTGGCGGGGACATCACCTAATGTGGCCTAGCTTGATGGTCGCGGCGGGCATTGCCCTTAGTTTTCCGGCTACGGCAGGTATTCAACGACTCAGTAATTTTCAGAACAATAATACGTACGCGTTGCCCACAACGTCGTGGGTGATGATGGGGCTTAATCCTGGTAGTCGGGGTAAGTATAGCGGTCACGATGTAGGTCGTGAGATTAACCTGCCTAGTAAAGCGGCGCGGCAGCGGTACGCTTTAAAAACTATCCAGCAACGTATTACTAGGCTAGGCCCAATTGGTTGGTCAAGCATTGGTTCGTTAAGATGGGCATTTTGCTGAACGGTCAAGACATTCAGGATTGGTACAACGGTGGCTACCGGGCCGCTCCGGGGTGGTACTTGCGCCATGCTGGTACGATCCGCGTGGTGCTAGCGACCGTGAACGCTGTGGCCTTGATTGAGCTGTTCGTGGCGTTGATTGGCCGGTTAATTGACTGGCGCCCCGACTTCGGTCAGGGTAGGACTAGTGTCGCCCTGTTGGCCGTTGTGATTGCGTTGGGGTATTTGGCCTTCCATACCCTGGTGTGGGAAACCGAGACTCGCTATGGCGCCGTTATTTGGCCCATGCTTTGGCTGCTGCTGGCCTTGGTCCCCGCAAAGCAGCGTGAGGTCGTAACTACGCACACCGTATCATGGTGGATGCCGACGGTGTTGGCCCTAGCCGGCGTGGGCGGTCTGGCGGGTGGCTCGGCCTTGGTCGCGCACAGGTACCCTGAGAACCTCATAGTGGCCGCGCAACGCTCGCAACTGTCGACGCAGTACAACGCGCGTCCGGCAGTTGTCCGTTCAGGATCCGTATTGGTTGAAGACGTCGACCTTCATGATTGGGCCAACTACTTTTCCGTACAGGCGCACCTGGGCGCGCACGTCAGCGTCACCATCAGCAAGGTTGGCACCGGGGAAACGTACCATTTCTACCGCGCCGGACAAGTATACCGGCTACGGCGTCACCTTAGCGCGGGACGTTACCAGATACAGGTAGTGAATAACCAACCAACACCACAGTCTGTGGACATCATCAGGACGTACGGCTACCGTATGGCGCAATATCCGTTGATTATGGACGGCCGTCAGTATGATAGTCGCTCGCTGATTTTTACCAGTATGCAAAAACACGTGGCGTTGAAAAAGGCCACGGTGATTAGCCCAAAGGGGGCAAAGTGATGAATTATGCATTACGTTTATACTCAAAATACGGTATGGCCCTGCGCTACTTAGTTGTGGGCGGGCTCACCACCCTGATTAACCTGGTGGTGTACTTTGTCCTCACTATGTGGTTCGGCTGGTCGTGGTTTGCCGCCAATTTAGTGGCGTGGTTTCTGAGCGTCGCCTTTGCTTACGTCACGAACAAAGTCGCGGTGTTCGGCTCGCAGTTTAATAGCCTTGGCCGAGCGCTGTGGGAGGCCGTGCTGTTTTTCGGGTTGCGTGGAGCCTCGCTCTTGGCGGATACGGCCATCCTTTACGTGGGGTTGAACCTGCTCCACGGCGGTCCGGTACTGGTGAAAATCGTGGATCAGGTCATTGTGATTGTATTGAACTACGTATTCAGTAAGGCCATCTTTGTACATGCGGACCACGACTAGGTTGGTGGGACCGTAGCAAAAGGCGCTAACCTCAACCTGCGAAGTTAGCGCCTTTTGCGTGCAGACTAAATATAGTTGACGGTCACTTCACCCATTTTGATACCGCCGTTAATGTACACACGCGGGGTGTCCCTGTGGTCCCTGTGGCCGACCTCCGTTACTTCGCCCATCATCGGCTGGATATCCAGGATGGTGTTCCAGGTGCGGGGGATGTACAGCGAGATTTGGCTGGCGGTCCCGCTGACCGTGATGGTCGCGCTGTCGCCGAGGATGGTGGCGTCGTCGAAGTACACTTTGATTTCACCCAGGGAGGCGCTGATGTCGGCTGACTGGAAATCAGGCGACTGGACGTACCGGACGGCGCTGCCGAGGCTGACGGCAAAGTTGACGTGGCTTTCGTCGTCGGTCCCGGTGCTCGTACTGTAGTGGGCGCGAACGTGGTCTTGATGTGTGCCGCCATGAACTTCGATGTGCTCGCTAACGTGTTGGCTGGCCCAGCGCTTCCAGCGGCGCTTTTGGAACGGCCGGAAAATCAGGGAGAGGCCGATAGTGAGCAGTAATGCGATGGCCAGGATTGTCCACGGCGTTAGGGCGCTGATGCCGAGCGGTTTTGCGTAGAGCATCCCCAGGAAGGCCAGGCCAAAGATGGTGCCGCCGATACTGAGGTTGATCAGGTTGGCGATGGTGGCGCCAACCAGGATGATGGTGAGAAGGATGGTCCAGAAGCCGAGGTGGACGGGTAGCCACCCCAGTTGCGAGGCGCCGAGCGTGCCAGCGCAAGCAATGAGGAAGATGCCCCAGAACCATGGTTGCCAGTAATTGTGTTTATTCATGAGATGACCTCGTTTCGTTTAGTCGGTCCTGCAGCTGCCGGTAGTAACGGCGGGACGCGTATACCTGTTTGTGTGAGCGACGGAAGCTAATCCAGCAGTTGGCCAGTGACCGGTTGACGGCGCTAACCTGGTAGAGATTGATGATGGTAGATTTAGCGACGCGGGCAAAGTAGCCGGGGAGACTGTCCTCCAGCGCGTATAACCGCTCCTTTGATTGGTAAATTTGGTCGGCGGTATGTACTTGGACGGTGCGTTCTTCGGTTTGGACAAAGATGATGTCGCTGGATCAAGGAAGAACTCTTGCTATCGCGGTACGCCGTGATGGTGTGCGCTGCCAGCAATTGTTGGAGGCGTTGGGTTTCGGCGGAGGGGGCGGCGGCGCGGATGACCACTTCAGGTTCATCGAGCTGGTCGTCCTGTTCAAAACGCACATGCATTGGCGTCGCCTCCTTTTCTCTTCGTCGTTGCCATTATTACACCATTTTTGTCCGTGCTCGTACACACTTTTCGCCTAACCGGTCACTTTTTGTGCATGAGCGGTTGCTACGGGGATGGGGTGGCCGCGTCGGTCGGACCGGTGAGCTGCGGCTTTCGTGGGGTACTCCGTGGTAAGCCACTGCTAGGGCGAAACCTCCAACTCACCAAGCCCGGGTGAGTTTCCGGTGCGATTCCAAGCCCGTCCGGAAACCCATCGGCCGGTCTTGGAACTCGTCGCGCAGTACGTCGCCTGCGGCTCCTACTGCGTTACACCCCGGCAGTGGTTACCACTCCGACCCCACACGCCTCCGCTCCCCGGTCCGACCGACGCGGCCGCACGATACTGCGGAGGTCACGTCTTCCGGCATGACGCCTCCACTCCAAATCTCGCCCGCGGTTCTCGACACTTCGTGGTGGTGATTGTCATTGCGTACTTCCACGCCTCCGCTCCCTGGTCCGACCCACGCCGTCTCCCGCTACCGTGGCTGCCACGCCTCTTAACGCGGTGATTACGTCGCAAAGGCCAAACGTGGGCCTGGTGTTTGGCAATTTGTAATCTGCTCACCTAACATTTAGTGCTCATTACGTATAGTTCTAGAACTAGAAATAGTAGGATGTGGCACGTGTCGAAAAAGTCAGCGACTTAACGGGGTAAAGCACTGACACATACATTCGTGTCCATGCGATATTGGCTTGTCATCTACGAAGTGACGGGTGCCAGCAAAGTGGTGGTGGGGTGGAGGCGACTGAACCGGAGTTATGACCGCTACCGGGGTTACGCAGGCAGTTTGCGCTTTAGCGCTTACTGCGTGCTACTCGCAGGAATGGTGGAGCCAGTTCGAGAGCTCTTACGGCTTTAGCCGTTAGAACGCGACGAGCTTTGAGACTGACTGCCCGTACTTGGCAGGCAGGCTCCAAGTCGCACCGGAAACTCGCGTACTTTGCGAGTTGGAGGTTTCGCCCCAGAAACGGTCATGACGGAGCGGTTCACAAAGCCGCAACCCCACCACCGCTTTGCCTGCACCCGCCCACCACCACCACCCGTAGAGCATAAAACCCCCGCAGCCACGAAGGCTACGGGGGTTATGATGGAGAACTATTTTTGGACGGCTTTGACGGCTTTGTCAATCGCGGCCTGCTGGTACTTGGCTGCGAGCTGCTTAGCCAATGCCTGTTCTTGGGCAGTGGTCATGCCTGGGTTCTTAGCCTTTGCGGCAGCGACCTGTTGCTGGATGGCCATCTGCAGTTGGGCCTTCTGGGCGGCAGACTGCTTCTGCGCCGCCTTCATGTTCTTGCTCAGCTGCTTAGCCTGACTAGTGGTCAGACTGTACCACGTAGACGGGATCTTGAACGTGTTGGTCTGCTTAATCAGGTGGTGGTTGTTCAACCCGTTAAACATCAACTTCGTAAAGTTGCTCTTGTATACCCACTCACGCTTAGTGGTCTGCATCTGCGCCACATCGGTCTTGCTAGTCACTACCCGGTTGTGAATCCGGTAGTCAGCCTTGGTGTGTTGCGCCTTAGCCTTGCTACTATCACTAATTTTGTAGATGTAAACGTTGTGGTCACCGTTCGTCCCCACATCTTGGTGGAGTAGCAGCGGTAACGCCTTGCTCGGTGAGGCCGAGTAGACCACCTGGCTGGTAGTAGTCGTTACTTGCTTCATGCCCAGGTGGTTTTGGTCGTTATCATAGATGGCCCAGATTGAGCCGAGCATGACGATACCCGTAACGGCAACAAAGAGCGTGCGGTACCAGGAGTTTTTCATTGTGACAAAGGAGATGAAGAGCAAGATGGTGCTAATGACTAATATCCAGAGAATCATTATGCTGCCTCCTTTGCTGCTTTGTTTGGCTTAACTTCGGTGGAATTCATCTTGGTGTTCAGGAAGAACGCCAGGATCCAGCCGAGTGCGCTGAAGCCCACGGCAATCCAGAATGCGGCGTGATAGCCGTCCAGCGTGGCGTTAAAGAAGCTGTTCTTGTAAGCCAGCGGGTCGGCTTTGAGTAGCGCATGTGCCGGACTGTGCTGGTTCGTCACGTTCGTCAGCACGGAGACCATGATGGCCGTCGTGATCGAACTGGCGATTTGCCGCAGCGTGTTGTTGACGGCGGTCCCGTGCCCAACCAGGTCCTGGCTGAGCGCGTTCATCCCGTTGGTGGTCAGCGGCATCATCGTCATCGAAATCCCAAACATCCGGACTGCGTACAGCACCGTGATGTAGATGGATGGCGTGGTGGCAGTCACGAACGCGTACGGAATGGTTGCGACCGCGAGCGTGAACAGACCCATCTGGCGAGTCGCTTGGCACCGATGCGGTCAAAGATGGTCCCGGTAATCGGGCTCATGACGGCCATCATCAGGGCACCAGGTAGCAACGTCAAACCTGATTCCAGCGCGGACTTACCGTGGATAATCTGTAGGTACAACGGGATAACCATTTCGGCACCCACCATGGCCATGTTGGCGATGGACGCCAATACGGTTGACAGCGTGAAAATACGGGACTTGAATACCCGGAGCTCCAGGAATGGTGTGTCCATGTGGAGTTGACGGTAGGCAAATAGGGCGATTACTACGACACCAAGGATGATGGTGCCATAAACCACTGGTGAGCCCCAACCTTTGTCCCCAACTTCGGAGAACCCGTACAGCAAGGCACCAAACCCAATGGTGGATTCAATCAGCGAGAGAATGTCCAGACGTGGGTTATGTTGTGGCAGTACGTCACGCATGAAGAATACGGCGGAGACAATGACCAGGATGGTGACTGGAATCAGCATCCCAAAGAGGGTCCGCCAGCCGAAGTTATCAATGACAAATCCGGACAGGGTTGGTCCAATCGCTGGTGCCACCCCGATGGCGATGCCGGCCACACCCATGGCCGCACCACGTTTTTCTGGTGGGAAGATGGTCAGCATAATGTTCTGCAGTAATGGCATCGTGATACCAACACCAACGGCCTGAATTAAACGGCCAGCCAATAGGAAGGCAAAGCTGGGTGCGGTGAACGCCACCACCGTCCCGAGCAAGAACGTGCTCATGGCGATGAGGTACAGGCGCCTAGTAGGTACCTTAGAGGTCAGGTAGGCGGTCACGGGAATCATGATTCCGTTGACCATCATGAACCCCGTGGTCAACCACTGCACGGTGGCGGTGGAGATGTCGAAGGCCTTCATCAAAGTCGGGAAGGCCGTACTGAGAATGGTTTGGTTCAAAACGGTAGTAAAAACGCCGACAATTAGCGTCGCTACCAATAGGGTCACATTAATTTTGCGCCCGTTGTTATCAGTAATATTGTTCATTACGGTTGCCCAGCTTTTAATTTATTTTGCGACACGTTTATCGCATTGTGTTACAATTACGATATCAAATGTTACAACTAGATTTTCAGAAAGTCAATGAACGGGGTCCAAATAAATGGAGCACATGGAAAAATTTGTGAGCAAGATGCGGTCCTTTGATTTTTCAATGGGTATTGGGGAAACGTGTCGGGTGAGCGGCGTAACACCGGCGCAAATTCGCTATTGGGAGAAGAAAGGCTACATTCGGTCGATTCGTCATGGTGACGGGCAAAATAAACGGTATCCGTACGGCAGCGTTGCCGCAATTGTCTACATTAAAACCAAGATGGACGAGGGGTACACGTTGGCCCACGCTGCGGCCGAGGCCCAGCGTCACTTTGATGATATGCACGTCCTGAAACGGATGCTGTATCAGGGCGGACTCACCGTGGAGCAGCATGATGACTTTGCACTCGTTATGCTGGGTCAACTGAGTGATGAACCTCAATTTGACGTGGTCGCGCGGGTGGACGACGACGCAGTGACGCTTAGTAAACGGGCCCACCAGGAAGGGACACTGTAATGCGACCAGCAATTATATGGAATAAACAGTTGCAGTGGCGTGTTACCATGCGCGCCAGTAAGCGTCCCGCTGCGCCAATTACGGACACGCAGGCGGGCATCCGTGCGGCCATTACGGCGGACCCGCAGAATGCCGCGTACACCGCGGCGGGTGTTGAGCCACTGTACGTTGCGGATCCGCGAGCACGAATTTTGCTCATTGGGCAGGCACCGGGTCAGCGGGCGCAGGACGCACGGTTGTTTTTTTTAACGATCCCAGTGGCGACCGGTTGCGGGAATGGATGGACGTCACGCGCGACCAGTTTTACGACCCACGCAATTTTGCCGTGCTACCGCTAGACTTCTACTTTCCCGGTAAGGGCAAAGGTGGCGACCTCCCGCCACGCAAAGGGTTCGCGGACAAGTGGCTGCCCCAACTGATCGACCAGATGCCGCAGGTTAAGCTGACGGTGCTGATTGGCAGTTACGCTCAGCGGTGGTATTTGGGTCAGCGGGCGCAAAAGACGCTCACCGCGACCGTTGAGCATTACGCGGATTACTTGCCAGACGCGCTTCCCATTGTGCACCCATCCCCACGCAACCAGGCGTGGGTTAAGCAACACCCGTGGTTTAAGGACCAAGTAGTGCCGGAATTGCGGACCCGTGTGCACGGCCTGATTGACTAACGCAGTCTTAATCAGGCTTTTTTGTGCCACAATTAAGAACAAAATGTCGATTAACCAGACAAAGATAAAAATGTTAGCGTTCCCATTCATACGGGCGTTTGTATGGGGGCAACGATACCTTTATAATGACAAATTGAATAAGCAAACTGGTCAAACCGTGAGGAGGCAATCCGATTGGCGCGAATGATTAAGTATTACGACGACGTCACGGATGACTTTGTGACTAGTGCACACCAGGACATCCGGATTCCCGATGATTACCAGTGGGAACACTCTGGTTGGTGGTGGCAGGCACGGCGCGTCGTGGTGACCGCCCTGGCTCGGGTTGCGGGGTGGTTCATTTTGCACGTGGGCTGGCACGTCCGCTGGGTTAACCGGGCGGCACTCCGCAATGCGGGCAAAGGGGGTTACTTCCTCTACGCTAACCACACGCAACCCGTGGGCGATCCGTTTCTGATGTTGGCTGCCGGCCAGTCACGCGGCTTTGCGGCTGTTGTTAGTGGTGCCAATCTGGGCATACCGTTTCTGGGGCGTATCTTACCGTGGGTAGGCGCGTTGCCGATACCGGAGGGGATGCACGGACTGGCACGGTTTAACCACGCCGTGCGGACGCAGATCGACGCGGACCGTTACGTGGCCATCTTTCCCGAAGCCCACGTGTGGCCGTACTATACCGGTATTCGTCCGTTCAGTGCGGCGGCATTTCATTATCCCGTCGCAACGCAGGCACCGGTGTACACCATGACCGTGACCTATCAGCACCGGCGTTGGGGCCGGCACCCGCGGATGACGGTGTTTATTGATGGACCGTTACGCCCGAACGTGACTTTGTCCCGGAAGCAACAACAAGTACAACTCGCGGACATGGTAGCAAGGCAAATGCGGCAACGCTCCGCTGAAAGCACGTATACATACATTACGTACCAAAGGAGGGACTAGTATGGATGTCCTATATTGTGGTGACGCCAAAATGGCAGATGGCCTGCTGATTTCGGTGCTGTCGCTACTGCGTACCGTGCAGGAACCGTTACACGTACACATTCTAACGGCGCACATTACCGTGGGCATGAAGGAATATCGCCCCGTCAACGACGAAACGGTGGAGTTGCTGTTGCAGCAAGTACAACAGGTTGATTCGGCGAACACGGTGGTGAAGCACGACGTGACCGAGTTGTTCAACATGGAGCCACCCTTGGCAAACATGGACACCATCTTCACGCCCAACTGTGTGCTACGGTTGTTTGCGGACCAGGTGCCGGATCTGCCCGACCGCATATTGTACCTGGATACCGACGTGGTGAGTCGTCGCGACTGTAGCGAGTTTTACCACCAGAACATGGATGGCATCGAATTGGCCGGCACTTTGGATTATTACGGGCGCTGGTTCTTCCACAATCGGGGTATCCGGTTTGATTACCTGAATTCCGGGGTGTTACTGCTCAACCTCAAGGAAATTCGCCGTACGGGATTGTTTGAACGGGCCCGGCGGTTGTGCGTCACCACGCAGATGTTCATGCCCGACCAGTCGGCTTTGAACCGGCTGGTGACCGAAGTGCGAATCATGCCACGTCGCTATAACGACCAGCGCCGCTTACACGCGGACACCGTTTTTCAGCACTTCACCACAAGTTTTCGGCTGTGGCCGTGGGTACACACGCTCACCGTGAAGCTTGGCAGGTCACGGCCGTGCACGACCAGCTGAAATTGCACGAGTATGACGACGTGCTTGATGAATATGACCGTTTGGAACCCCAACTAAAGGATAAAAACTAATGACTGCAACAAGGACTATTCCGTTATTTTTCGCGGTTGACGACCGGTATGCGCCATACTTAGCGGTAACGTTAACCTCAATTATTCAAAACAGCAACTCCCAGCAACAGTATGAAGCCATCATCCTCCACGACCACTTAGCCCCGGAGCACCAGGACCGGTTGGCAAAGTTGGCGACGGATAACGTGCACGTACGGTTCGTCCAGATGGGGGATGCCTTTGCCCAACGCATGGCGAATGACCATTCCGAACTGCGTTGTGACTATCACACCCTGACCATTTTCTTCCGGTTATTTATTGCCGACATGTTCCCCGAGTACGACAAGGGTATCTATTTGGATGCAGACGTTGTGGTCACCACGGATATTGCACAAATGTTTGGGTTAGACCTGCACGGTAACTATCTGTGGGTGCATGGATACCTACCTGGCCGATTCCCCCGTGACCATTGCGTACGTTGAGGATGCCGTGGGCGTGCCGATGCAAAGTTACATTAATTCTGGAGTGCTGTTGATGGACCTGGCGGCGTTGCGACAGTGCAACCTCGGCGACCGGTTCCTCGCGTTGCTGCAGCAGTACGACTTTGATACCATCGCGCCCGACCAGGACTACATCAACGCGCTGGTGCACGACCACATTTTGCGGCTCGACCAGACGTGGAACACCATGCCGACTTTGCCGACCATGAATCAGGCGTTAACCCGGCCGAACGTGATTCACTTCAACCTTTTTGCCAAGCCGTGGCACTATGACCACGTGATGTACTCCGATTTCTTCTGGCAGTACGTCCCTGATTCCGGTTATGCCGACGAGATTGCTTTGGCTAAACGCAATTACAGCAAGGACGATGTGGCTACGGATGACGCCAACGCTGAGGAACTGGTCACCAAGGCGACGGCGCTGGTTGCCGACGCGGGTAACTTCAAGCACGCCAACGAGCGGGGCGTTCAGGTGCGTGTATGATTATTGGCGGAGACAAAGAGGCGGTGATCGCCAACATCCAGGAGCGGGTGCGCGCCGGTGAGTTCAATGCCAAAGTCGAGGTCGGCGATCCCCAGATGACCGTGGCGGCCCAGGCGGCCATCGCTGAACGGGCGTTGGCTCGCCACGACCGATTGGACTACCATGTGAACAACTTGATGGCGCGCGGGGCCATGAACGTAGCGGCGCGGGTAGTGAATCGCCATACGCGGTATACGGGGATGGACCACCTGCGGCAGTTGCGGGGTGGCGCCATTATTACTAGCAATCACTTTAACCCGCTGGAAAACTTGATTGAGCGACGTTTGGTGCAGAAGACTTTGCACCGGCGGATGTTCATCGTGAGTCAGGCCACCAACCTGGACTTTGACGGCGGGCTAGGGTTCCTAATGAATTACGCGGACACAATTCCGATTAGTCCCAGCACGAGCTACATGGCGCGGACATTTCCTGACGCGTTGGCGCGCGTGATGGCGGCTAATCAGCTGGTTTTGATGTATTCAGAACAGGAGATGTGGTTCAATTACCGCAAGCCGCGACCGGTGAAGCGGGGTGCGTACTACTACGCGGCACGGCTAGGGGTGCCGATTGTATCGTGCTTCGTGGAAATTCAGGATACTGGCAAAGTGGATAACGCGGAGTTCAACCAGGTGCGGTACGTTGAACACGTGCTGCCGCTGATCTATCCGGATCCACGTTTGGATGCGCGGGCGAATAGCGAGCACATGATGGCTGTGGACTACCAACAAAAGGTTGCGGCGTACGAGCAAGCATACGGGGGACCACTAACATACGACTTCACGCCCGACGACATCGCCGGATGGCGTCAACACTAGGCTCTGCTCACAATTGTGGGCGGAGCTTTTTTTGTGGTTTTGTGCTGGCAAGCCAATGTTGTGGTGATAAATGTGTATCTAGGTGCGATGATTCTAGTCCAGTATATTGTTACCGTTATGGGGCTACGCAGTTATTTTTCACACCCGTGGCGACTGACACAAGTTGGGTAGTTAAAATAATCTGAATGGTGTGTTCCATGGTGTTCACACAGGCTAATTGCTTGACATTAATCACTTTCAACTAATTGACATTCTAATTTGGCCACGAAAGTTGATGGGTAATTCACGATTTACTACTTGGTAAACACAATCTGCCCAGATTACATGTCTTTGAGTGCTCACGAGTTCAATAAGAACACATGGGTAACCACTATCGTCGCCATACAGGACGATGTTAAACGTTCAATTTATATATTTCAGTGTGCGCAGTATCGGGAACGGGCGGATGGCGTTTGGTGCGGAGGCGTCATGTCCGGAGATGCGGTTAATACAGTAGTGAGAGGCTGCATCGGTCGTTGGTGAGTGGATTACCGCGGAGCGCCCACGGAAGCCGCAACTCACCAACCCGACCAACGCGGCCGCCAACCACTCACGTTGCAGGACCCGGAAGCCGCACCCCCGAACACCATCCGCACGCTCAATACTCGCTGTATTTGATTATCGTTTCAAACAGCACTAACGTATAGTTAGACGGTTAATCATTTTAGATACTGACTGAAAAGCCATATTGTTAAGGGGGAATTATATGGTACCCATAGCGGTAAAAGTAGATGATGATAGCCTAGAAATCAACTATCAGGACGACGACGCCCAACACACGCGTCGTCGAACCACGATTAAGTACAATCCGGAACAGACGATTGGTGCCAACCTCGAAAACATGCGTGTCAGGATGGCCGGCTTTCGCTTTGACGTCGTCATCGTGGATAACCCGCTCAGCTATCCCTTCACGGATACGGTGGTAGGCCTCAACCACCGGCGAATTGATATCGGTTTGGCCCTCATGAACATGTTCAACGTGCCCGTTGTGGCGCGGCCGACGGTACGTCAGCGGGGGCTGGCCGCCGCCGTCGCGGACAAAGTTGCGTATGCCAGCTGGCACCTGGACTATTACGGCGAGTATTCCGGTAAACGTAACTATGGTCAGGAAGCCATGCTGACGGTTGGCAACGGCTACTTTGGGTTGCGCGGTGCCTACGTCGAAGCAGTCGCCGATGCCGATAACTATCCTGGCCTGTACGTTGCGGGGGTGTATAACCAGAACACCACTAACATTAATGGTCGCAATGTCGTCAACGAGGATCTCGTTAACTTGCCCAACGCGCAGTACCTGTCCTTCGGCGTGGATCATGGGAACCTATTCAAAATACGACCGAGCGATATCCGTGACGTGTACCGGAGCCTGGATCTACGGACGGGACAGCTGCGGACCAGCATGCTGTTGAACCTGGCGACGGGCCACCAACTGGCCGTGACGGCAACCAAAATCGCAGATATGCACCATTACCACCGCTTCGCCATCCGCTACGAGGTCACACCCATCAACTTCGACGGCTCATTGCAAATCCACTCTGCCATTGACGGGCAGGTGACCAACGGAAACGTTGACCGCTACAACCAGTTTGATCAACGGCACGTGGTGGTCGACGCTACTGAAACTGACGCTACAGACGCCTGGTTAACCGGACACACGCGGCATTCTAACGTTCACTTTGCAATTGGGAGTCGGTTAAGCAGTCCAGATCGAGTGCTCAGCAATGCGGTTAATGGGACGCATACCACCAACGCGGCGCGGCAGACCGTCAATTTGGCGGTTCGTGCGGGCCATACGTACACCGTAGATAAGCTCGTGGCCGTTGTGACTGATCACGACGGCGAGCGAGCCGATATGGCATTAACCGACCGCGTGCGGGCCGAGCTACAGCAGGGCAGCTTTGAGGACTCGACCGCGGCTACCCAGAACTACTTTGATGACGTTTGGCGGCGGACCGATATCACCGTCACTGGCGATATCACTAGCCAAAAATTGTTACGGGTGAATACGTTCCACATGTTGGTTGCCGGTGCGGCGCTGGGTGCAGGCCACTTGGATGCCTCCACCGGCGCTCGAGGACTACATGGCGAGGCGTATCGGGGCCACGTGTTCTGGGACGAAATGTTCTGTTTCCCGTTTTACGTTGAGCATTACCCGGCGATTGCCAAGGCAATGATTATGTATCGTTACCGGCGTCTAGGAGCCGCGCGAAAGTACGCTCAATCGGCAGGACAAAGTGGCGCGATGTTCCCGTGGCAATCCGCTATGTATGGGGACGAGCAGGCACAGTCGGTGCACCTGAACCCATTGACCAACCAGTGGGATCCAGATAACAGTCGGCGTCAACGTCATGTATCGCTGTCCGTGGCCTACGAGGTATGGTTGTACGACCACGCTACTGGTGATCACGACCTCATGAACCGTTACGGCTTGGATATACTGCTGTCGGTGGTACGTTTCTGGTTAAGTCTAACTACCAAGAATTCAACGACTGGCCGTTATGATATCAACGGTGTAATGGGCCCCGATGAATTCCATGAGGAGTATCCCAATAGCAAGCGTGGTGGGTTAAGCAATAACGCCTACACCAACATCATGGTGGCATGGCTATTCAAAGTGGTTGCGAACCTACTGCAAACGTTGCCTGATAGTACCGTTAAAGCAGCTAGTGCCGTGCGGGGTGGTCCAGCGAGGCTACCCAACAGTTAGACCAGGTGCGGACGCATTTACAGTTGGACATTAATGATGATGGTATTATCGGGCAGTTTCAGGGCTACTTTGATTTACCACGACTCGATTTTGACCACTACCGTCAGCGTTACGGTGATATTGCCCGACTCGACCGCATTTTGAAGTCTGAGGGTAAAACACCGGACGCGTACCAAGTGGCTAAACAGGCGGATGCCTGATGGCTTATTACGTTCTTAATCGGGATGAAGTGGAGTCTCTAATTACCGCGATGGGCTACCGGCTGCCAGCACACTACTTCACGCACAACTTACAGTACTATCTGGACCGGACGACGCATGGTTCCACCTTATCGCGTATTGTGTACGCCGCTTTGAACCAGCAGGATGGTAACTACGATCAGTCATGGCAGCTTTTCCGTGAGGCCTTATTCTCTGACTATTACGATATTCAGGGTGGGACAACCGCGGAGGGTATCCATCTGGGTGTCATGGGCGCCACGTTACACGTCGCGACGAGTATTTATGGTGGTGTGAACGTGTTGGGCGACCAGGTAGTAGTTAATCCACACTTACCGCGGCAATGGCACCGGCTAAACTTTTCGATAAAGGTTCGCGGGGTACAGCTGCGGTTTATGATTAGTCGCCACACGGTGCGGCTAACGGCTGATCACGCAACTCGTTTGATGGTCGCTGGACAGCAAATACAATTGGTAGCTAACCAACAGCAAGAGATCCGGTACTAAGCCAAGTCGGATAATCGTGATTTGCAGGTTGACCTAGGCTGAGAGAGGAGCAGGAGACGATGAAAGCTAATTTTGAAGATATTCAAGGATTTATCTTTGACCTGGACGGAGTCATTACCGATACGGCACGCTTACACACGAAGGCATGGCGTCAGGTGGCCGACCAGGTGGGCACCCCGTGGTCGCAAAGGCTGCAGGATAGTCTGAAGGGTATTAGCCGCATGGAGTCACTGGAGTTGATCCTGAGGGCTGGCGGTCTGGCGCACACTTATAGCGATGAGCAGAAAGAGAAACTAGCTACCGCGAAGAATACTGAGTACTTGCGGTTGGTAGCCACCTTAACGCCAGCCGATATTTTACCGGGCGTGCAGTCCCTTCTTGATGATTTGGATGCCCACGGTTACAAAATGGCCATTGCATCGGCCTCCAGCAACGCGCCGATCGTGCTCCACCACTTGGGCTTGACGCATTACTTTCCGGAGGTGGTGGATCCACGTACGCTACATCACGGGAAGCCGGACCCGGAAATCTTTTTGCGGGCGGCCGAGCTAATCAAAGTTGCTCCAGCGCACTGCGTTGGCGTCGAGGATGCGGCAGCCGGTGTTGCGGGCATCGTCGCTGCGGGGGAAACCGCGATTGGGATTGGTGATGCAACCGTGTTGCGGGCCGCCGACATCAACTTTGCGGATACCAGTCAGATGACCTTGGTCAATATCCGTGCGGCTATGCGCACGCCCAGTGTCGCACTCAGTTAAAATGACGAACGGTCGGCCGTTAATGGCCAGCATGCGTCCGTTAACGCACGTAGTAATAGTTCAGAAATTGGGCTACTACTACGTGTGTTTATTTGCATAATGATGCATTACCGGAGTGCTTTTAGGCCCAAAACTGGTGTGGGTAAGTGGTAAATGGTGGCCGTTTACGTGAAAAAGTATTTATTTTAGGCCGTGCGGGTAGTATGCTAACATAGTTCGTATAAAAATTATCGTATCATTCGTATCAGCGATAACTAAAATGATACTAATGACAGCAAAATCAATGCGCCACGGCGCACACGGATCGAGGTCTGGAAATGATTAGGTTTTGGGGACAGCCAAAATTTAGCGTACCGACGGGTAAATTGGCGGGTTATGAACTATTTTTGCGTGAACGACCAACGCGGGAAGCGAATGGCATCTTCCCGCCGACTTTGGCGCGTTTGCCGTCCGTGACTTTGATGAACTGCTACGGGCCACGTTGCTACGCTCCCCCAGGATTTACAGTTGGTGTCCTTGAACCTTGATCAAGAGCAGTTTGTTGACCCCGATTATGTTGCTCAACTCGGACGTTGGCATCAATCTGGCGGGCCACAACTCATTATTGAACTAACGGAACGAATGGGTGTGGGTGCCAATCAGGTCACACCAGTCCGTCTGGTTGAGGCGGCGAGGATATACCAGGAAGCGGGGCTACGCGTCTGTGTCGACGACGTGGGCACCGGGGCTAACCAACCGGAACTGGTGGACGTGCTGGACCCAGTGGTCACGGAGTACAAGTATGCACTGCAAAACGTGCGTGGAACGGTGAACGTGGGAGTAATCCGCGCGCAGGTGGCGTACTGGTCGCAGCGTGCGCACCGACAGCACCATCAGTTTGCGCTGGAAGGGTGCGAGGGTGTGGCGGACTTAACGCTCATCCACGATTTCGCACCCGACCTTGTGCAAGGCTATTTCTTTGGACGACCACACCCGCTGACCATTGCGGCCGACTTGTCCATTTAGGTTGGTGGTTCTGGCCGGCGCGGGTGCCGTGGGGTACTGCGACTTTGTGGACCACTCCACGGTGCACGCTGCAGGTGGCTGGTCGTACTGGCGTAGTGGTGGAGGTTGAGCGGTTGGTCCCCGCGACCGGTGCTGTGAACCTCACGCTCACGCCCGTGCCGGGCTACCGCGAATTGCCGTAGCCCGAGCAAACCCCGCTCGGGCTAGCCAATTTGATTCTGTAATTCATAACTGCCAGTACGTGCTAACGCACTACTGGCAATAATTCAAACAGAACTACGGGTATACAGCCGTCGCGGGGACCGGCCGCTCAACCTCCACCACCACGCCAGTACGACCAACGGCAGATGTTCACCGTTTCGTGTCCAGTCATCTACGCACTCCAACGGCCATAACCAACATTGCGGATAATTTTATGAACGATTCGATCAACTACTGGCCCAAATAATGGTCTATCTCAAAATTAGCGTGGCCGAATGCACGATTTCTGAATTAATGCATCTTAAATTAGGGACCACATACTATCGGGAACCCGCGGATGGTCTTTGGGGCGCAGCACGTAAGCCGCAGTCCCAAAGACCATCCGCGTGTTCGCACCCACCCAACCGTTGTTACTGTTGAGTGAGCCTGATGGATAACATTAGGTATTAACCATCACTTTGGGTTAGAATTGGTTACGAGTAGGTGACGCCCGCTGCGGTTGCGGGGCAATTGAACGGGCAGCATCTAACCAGTGAATGGAGAATGCCCATGTACCGCTACTTTATCCAACCACAGCTTGATAAAATCAACCACACGCTGATTGGCTATGAGCTGTTAATGAAGCAATACGTGCACGATGGTTGGCGGCCACCGCGCTCTTTTGCGTCCATCCCCGCGCACACCATCGCGGAGGTGCTGGTGGAGACGACGGCAAAGTTGGCGTTGAAAATCGGGTCCGTGTCCGTGAACCTTAACCGGACCCAGTTACTGAATCCAGAAATCAATCGCTCATTGATACAAGCACAAAACTTTTTGCGTCCCCTGCGTCTCAACGTCGAACTGACGGAGGAGAAGGAGGATGCCCCCGTGACCATGGCACAAATGCGACCCATGCTTGAGGCGTACGTTGAACGGGGAATGCAGGTTTGCCTCGACGATGTGGGCAGCGGTGAAAACCAGCTGGATCACGTACGGCAGTTGGTGCCGTACGCGAGCGAAATTAAGTTTGCCCTCCAAAACTTTGATGGTGGGTTGGACGACCCGGACATGCGTGCGCGGGTGGTGTTTTGGCGCGACTTTGCGCGTGCGCGGGGCCTACGGTTTATTCTCGAAGGTGTCGAGGATGCCCGTGACGATGCCATCGTCGATGAATTAGGGGTGAATTTGCGTCAGGGTTACTTCTACGGTAAGCCGCGGCTACTGAAGCTCGATGCCGGTGATCCCGAGCAGTAAATATTATTTTGCGGAGGAATTTATAATGAAAGTTGTGATTGTGGGTTGCACCCATGCGGGTGTGGCGGCGGCTAAGGCTATCCGGCACGATCATCCCGAGGCGGAGGTCTTAATCTACGAGCGTGACGATAACGTGTCGTTCCTTTCCTGTGGCATTGCATTGTATCTGGGTGGGGAGGTGTCGCGCCTAGAGGACATGTTCTACGAGACCCCGGAGCATTTGCGGGAACTGGGCGTGCACGTCCGCGATCAGCATGACGTGCTCCGCATTGATAGTGAGCAACACACACTGACGGTGCAAAACCTGCGCACGGCGGAGGTGTTCACCGATACGTACGACAAGCTCATCATGACGACCGGCTCCAACGTGGTGGTCCCGCCAGTGCTGGGGGTGGACGACGCGCGCGTGCTGATGTGCAAAGACGCACGGCAGGCCGAGGCCATCTTTGCCTCCGCGCAGAACCACCACCACGTTTTCATCGTTGGTGGTGGGTACGTCGGGGTCGAATTGGCCGAAGCGTACGCCAACACGGATCACCAGGTTACGCTGCTGCAGGGCCACGACCAACTTTTGAATAATTACGTTGACCAGGAGCTGTCCGCGCGGGTGGCTGATGACCTCCGTGCACACGGGGTGGACGTGCAACTGGAGACCCGGGTGCAGGACTTTGAGTCTGACGACGACCATGATCAGGTGCTGATTCATACCAACAAGGCTGATTACCAGGCGGGATTGGTGATTGTCTGCGCCGGCTTTGTGCCCAATACGGATTTGCTGCGGGGACAGGTTGAGTTGGATCGCCACGGGGCAATTGTTACCGACGATTGGTTGGGAACGTCCGACCCGGATATTCTGGCCGCTGGGGATGCGTGCGCCGTGCGGTTTAACCCGACTGGCCGTTTGGCGTACATTCCGTTGGCGACGAACGCTGAACGGCAGGGACACATTGCCGGGCGGAATGTTGCGAGCCACGTGCAACGGTACCCGGGAACGCAGGGAACGACGGCGCTCCGATTGTTTAAGAGCACGTTGGCAACGAGCGGCCTGACGCAAAGGGCGGCCAAAAGAGATGGTATCGCTGTGCGCGCGGTTATTTATCGCGCGAACTACCGGCCTGACTTCATGACGCCAAACGCGGAGATTACCATCAAGTTGGTGTATGGTGCGGCGGACCGGCGGGTTTTGGGAGCGCAAATATACTGCGCGCACGACATCAGCCAGACGGCGAATATGTTCTCACTCGCCATCCAGAACCAGAACACCATTGATGACTTGGCGTACGTGGATACGCTGTTTAACCCGCATTTCGACCAGCCGGTGAATTATCTGAACCAGGTGGCATTGTTGGCGGTAGCGCAGGCAGATGCTGAATAATAAGCAGAGAGCGCAGCAGACCGTTTAGAAGACAGAACATAAGGCACTCCAACCGAAAGGCCCGATTTTGGCCTTTTGGTTGGAGTGCCTTATGTGGCGTCTTCTGGTCTGCGGAGCTCGTTTAGAAAGCAGAGAGCGCAGCAGACCGTTTAGAAAGCAGAGAGCGCAGCCCCGCGGTTAGAAACCAGAGTATAAGTAAGACCGGATGAGAATCCCGCACTTGGATTTTTGTCCGGTTTTACTTATACGTCGGTTTCTGGTCTGCGGAGCTCGTTTTAATAAGCAAAGGTGACGCGCGAACGTCGTAGCATTCCCCGGCCAGTGTGGCTGGCTCGCACTTGGCCTTTTGATTGTAGAGCCGTATGCGGCATCTTCCGCCCACCGCACTTATTTGCCGGTAACAATAAGTGGCATAATCCGTAATTTTTTTTTACTAGGGTTGCGCAATTGTCCTGTCCAAGAATGGTGATTACCCGGTAGCCGGGCAATCACCGGACGTTGGCAACCGAAAATAACGGTAATGTTTACCTTGTGCATGATACTAAGCGATGAAACCGCTTAATGAATGTAACTCTTATTTTCCGTATTTGCGCGCTCAACTTGTACGAACAATCGCCGTACAAGCCGCAGATATTAGCTTTAGCCAATTTGACAACTTGTTCGTACAAGTATAATCTGAATTATAGAAAGCGATTACAAAGGTGACTGCGATGACGAAATTCAATTTGGTTTATCAGGATTTAAAAACAAAAATTGACAATGGCTTGTACGCTAAGGACTCATTACTCCCGAGTGAGAACCAGCTCCGGGAATTATACGGTGCCTCCCGTGACACTATCCGTCGTGCGTTATTACGCTTGAAGGATGAGGGTTACGTCCAGTCCCAGCAAGGGAAGGGCACCACGGTGATTAACCGTCAGCAGTACGTTTTTCCAGTTTCCGGAGTGCTGAGTTATAAGGAGTTATCGACGCGGATGAACATGAATTCGCGCACCGTGTTGGTGGATAAGCAACCGATGACGTTGCCCACCACCCCTTTTGTCAGTATCGATCCGGATGTGCACGCGATGCCGGTTCTGCGGTTGACGCGGTTGCGACGGATTAACGAGGAGCCGGTCATCATCGACATTGATTACATTGACCGCGCGGTGGTACCCGACATTAGCCAAACCGTGGCCGAGGATTCCTTGTACGCCTACTTTGAGCAGACCCTGCACCTGGCCATTGCGTACGCCAAAAAGGAGTTTACGGTTGAGCACGCAACCGAACAGGATCAGCAACTATTGGGCCTGACACCAACCGACGCGGTGGCCGTTGTCCGCAGCATTGCCTACCTCGAGGACACCACCGCCTTTCAGTACACCGAATCCCGGCACCGCCCGGACCGCTTTCGGTTCCAGGAATTTGCCCGCCGCTCGTAGCATACGGAGGAATAACATGTCATTTCAAAACAAAGTTGTGTACCAGCTCTACCCCAAATCATTCTTTGACAGCAACGGCGACGGTATCGGCGACCTGCCCGGCATTACCGCCAAGATGGATTACCTGCAGTCGTTAAACGTAGACATTGTTTGGCTGAACCCGTTCTTCGTTTCCCCGCAAAACGACAACGGATACGACGTGGCTGACTACCGCGCGATTGACCCGCGTTTCGGCACCATGGCCGACTTTGACCGCATGATGGCTGCGTTTAAGGCAGCGGGGATTGGCGTGATGCTCGACATGGTGCTGAACCATACAAGCACGGCGCACGAGTGGTTCCAACGGGCGCTCGCCGGCGATAAGTATTACCAGGATTATTACTGGATATACCCGCCCAAGCCTAACGGTGACCTCCCAACGAACTGGGACTCCAAGTTTGGCGGGCCAGCGTGGGCACCCTTTGGCGATACAGGCAATTACTACCTGCACCTGTACGACCGGACGCAGGCGGACCTCAACTGGCATAATCCGCACGTGCGTCAGGAGGCGGCGGACATCGTGAACTTCTGGCGCGCCAAGGGTGTCGAGCACTTCCGTTTCGACGTCATGAACGTGATTGGCAAAGACGAACGGCTAGTGGATGCGCCGGCCGGGACCGAGAGCAAGTTTCTGTATACCGATAAACCGGTGGTGCAGCGGTACATTCAAGATCTCGCCGCCCAAAGTTACGGTCAGGATGCCGAGAGCGTGACGGTGGGCGAAATGAGTTCGACGACTTTGCCCCACGCCATCGAGTACACCCGTCCGGATGAGCACGCGTTGAGCATGATTTTCCAGTTCCACCACCTCAAAACCGATTATGACCACGGTGAAAAGTGGACTACAAAGCGCTACGACTTTAACTTGTTGCGCGACCTGTTGCACCACTGGGCGACCGGGTTGTCCGATGGTGGCGGGTGGCAGGCGCTTTTCTGGAATAATCACGACCAGCCGCGGGCGCTGAACCGCTTTGGTGACGTTGAGCATTACCGGGTACGTACGGCGCAGGTGCTGGCCGCCAGTATCCACCTCAATCGCGGTACGCCGTATATCTACATGGGTGAGGAAATCGGGATGACCGATCCGGAATACCACACCATGGACGATTACGTGGACGTGGAGGCGCACAACGCGTACCGCCGGTTAACCGACGCGGGGATGGCAGCGGATGATGCGTTTGCGGCGGTCCATGCAAAGGCGCGCGACAATAGCCGCACCCCGATGCAGTGGGATGGTAGCGAGAACGCCGGCTTTACGACGGGGACCCCGTGGTTGCGGTCGACGAACCAAGCCACAATTAACGTGCAGAATGAACTGGCTTCCGGTGCCATCTTTGACTTTTACCAGCAACTCATTGCCCTGCGGAAGCGGTATCCCGTGATCAGCATGGGTGATTACACGCCGTACGCGACGGATGTGGACTGGGTGTTCGGATTTATCCGCCAATACGGTGCGTCACGGTTGCTGGTACTCAACAACTACGCGGAGCACGACGTCACCATCCCGGTGGGGGCGGAGTGGCAACGCGGACGGATATTAATTAGTAACGTCCCCGGCATCCGGGTGACTGAACGCATGACGCTACCCGCCTTCAGCACGGTAGCGATTCTGGTGGGCGATTGACAGGCACGCACAACCCTAGGGAGGGCAATATGATGAGCAAAGACAAATTGGATTTGTTGGCTCCGGCCAACGGTTTACTAATGCCAATTACGGACGTTCCGGACCCCGTATTTTCACAGAAGACGATGGGTGAAGGGTTCGGGATTGACCCTGACGATGGACAGATTGTGGCCCCAGTGAGTGGTCGCGTGGTGATGTTGGCGGACACGAAGCACGCCATTGGTATTCGAACTGATGACGGCGCCGAAGTATTGATTCATCTGGGCATTGATACCGTCGAGCTAAACGGAGCCCCCTTTGAAATTGATACGAGTATGGATGCCGCGGTCAAAGCCGGTGAGGGTATCGGCTCGATGAACCTGGACCAGATTCGCGCGGCGGGTAAGAAGACCACCATCATCGTGGTCATCACGAACACCAATGACGTGGTAAACGGGATTACCGTTAACCAGGGCGAGGTGCGCAGTGGCGATGTTGCAGCGACGGTGGACCTCAAGGCGTCGCAGGCGGAAGCCAATAAGGGTAAGGTGAATAAAAATAAGTACGCTGAGACCGCTGCCGAGGTGTTGGCGGAAGTGGGTGGTCCCGACAACATTAACAGCGTCATCCATTGTATTACGCGGCTCCGCTTCTACCTCAAGGATGAAGGGATTCCTGACGACGATACGGTGCGGCAGACGCCGGGGGTACTGGATGTGGCCCGTGCTGGCGGCCAGTACCAGGTGGTGATTGGCCAGACGGTCGGTGATGTGTATGACGAAGTGATTGCGCAACTCGGCCCCGGCTTTGGCAACGCGGAAGGTACCGCCAAGATTATGGCGGAGACCACGGCGGCGGCCAGGATAAGAGTTTGTGGGGTCGGACGAAGCGTGGTGCCTCTAACCTAATTGGGGTCATTACGGGCTCGATGATGCCGGTGATTGGCCTCTTGGCGGCGAGTGGTATTCTCAAAGGGATTATGACCATCCTGACGACGTGGGGTGGGGTATCAACGACATCGCAGACCTACGTCATCATTAACGCGATGGGTGATGCCACGTTCTACTTCCTACCGATTTTGGTTGGGTTTACCGCGGCGCAGAAGCTGGGGGCCAATCCGGTGATTGTGGCCATTATTGGTGCATTTCTGATTTACCCGTCCCTGGTCAGCATATACACGTCGGGGAAGTTTACCGGCACGATGTTGGGGATGGGCATTAATTCCAACTTCTTTGGTATTCCGGTTCACATTCCGCAATACACGTATTCAATTTTCCCAATGATTTTTGCGGCCTGGATGGCATCGAAGGTGGAACCGTGGATTAAGAAGTGGATGCCGGTGGTGCTCAGAATGATTTTCAGCCCATTGGTGGAAATTTTCCTGGTTGGTATTACCGTTTTGGTAGTCGTTGGCCCGATCATCACGTTGGTATCCACGGGGATTTCTGACGCGTTGCAGTGGGTATTGAGTTCGAACCTGATTTTGGCCGGGTTGATTATTGGTGGTTTGTACCAGGTACTGGTTATCTTTGGGTTACACTGGGCGGTTATTCCGATTATTTCGGCGGAGCTATCGGTTCCGGGCGGCCACAGTTTATTGAACGCGATTGTGTCGGTAACGATGATTGCTCAGGGGGCCGGGGCATTGGCCGTTTGGGCAAAGACGCGGAAGAACAAGGATTTGAAGGGCTTGGCGATGTCGGCGGCAATTTCAGCGGCGGCAGGGATTACGGAGCCAGCCATGTATGGTGTTAACTTGAAGTATGGGCGCGTGTTCATTACGTCGAGTATTGGTGCGGCGATTGGTGGTTTGGTGAACGGGTTCTTGCACGTGGATATGTACGGATTTACGGGCAGTTTGATTGGGTTCCCGTCGTTCGCTAGTGCTAGCAACCCTAATAACTTTATGAACTTCTGGATCGTTGCGGCGGTAACGATTGTGGCAGCCTTTACCTTGACTTATCTGTTTGGTTATAAGGAAGGCGATAGTTTGAAGGCAAAGACGGCACCGAAGAAGAGGCATTTAGGGGAGTAGAGAGCACAGCAGGCCGTTTAGAAAGCAGAGTATAAGTAAGACCGGACGAGAATCCCGCACTTGGATTCTTGTCCGGTCTTGCTTATACGTCGCTTTCTGGCCTGCAGAGCTCGTTTCAATAAGCAAAGGTAACGCGGGCGCACCGTACCATTCCCCGGCAGTGTGGGGGCCCGCATTTGGCCTTTTGGGTGGAGTGCCTTATGCGGCGTCTTCTGGCCTGCGGAGCTCGTTTCAATAAGCACGAGTAACGCGGGCGCACCGTACCATTCCCGCAGCGTCGGGGCC
>NZ_BBAI01000028.1 GCF_001311175.1 Lacticaseibacillus pantheris DSM 15945 = JCM 12539 = NBRC 106106
CCCCGCGACCGGCTACGTGCCTCACGCTCACGCCCGTGCCGGGCTACCGCGAATTGCCGTAGCCCGAGCAAAACCCGCTCGGTCTAGCCAATTTGATTCTGTAAGTCATAACTGTCAGTAGGTGCTAAAGCACCAACTGACAATAATTTCTAACAGAACTCCGGGCATGCAGCCGTCGCGAGGGCTAGCCGCTCAACCTCCACCACCACACCGGTACGACCAACGTTGGACGTTCGCCGTTCCGGGTCCAGTTGTCTCCGCACCCCACGGCCCCCCGCATGCAACTGTGCATTAAGCCCACGAGCTATCTGTAAATTCGTGAACGGCCTTTGGGGAGTATGTCGAGTGCCTGGCACTTTGGCAGCAAAAGGGTGGGTGTCACATTAGCCGACAAAATGTTTGACGCTCACATGCCGTTGTGGCACAGTTATCTAGTGAGTGTTTTAACGCGTCCCTAGCTCAGCAGGATAGAGCAACCGCCTCCTAAGCGGTAGGTCATCGGTTCGATTCCGATGGGGCGCAGAGTGCAAACAAGGGCGGTCAGAAGCCGCAGTATAACGTAAAAATCAACCCCAGAGTTCGCACTTCAGGACTCTGGGGTTGATTTTTGGGTTATACGGAGGCTTTTGCCCTTGTTTGCGCGTTTCGGCAATGGACTTTACGTAGGAAGGGCCAATAGGAAGCTAAGGAGAGCCAGATTAGTGCGCTAAGGTTAATGGCAACGTGCAACTAGTCCGCACCTCAGGACTCTGGGGTTGATTTTTGGGTTATACGGAGGCTTTTGCCCTTGTTTACGCTCTGCTGACAGGCGCTGTTTACATCCACGCCACGATACCACCAGCCCCCAAATGCCCCAATACGGCAGAAAACAACACCAAAAGCACACCGCATTTTGGTAAAATAATGTGCAAAAACGGCACGTTGGTCCAGTTCAGCGCACTGAACTGCGAACGTGCCGTTAGTCATCGATGTGACGAATATTAATCACGGACGAATATATGCAAAGCCGGCCTGTTGTTTTTGGGCCAATTCGATAACGCCGACTGGTACGACGTGCAAGCCAGGCTGTAAGCTATCCTGGTCAATGTGTCTCTGGCTCAGGGAGTTAGCGCATACAGAGACGTTGGTGTTGCCATTGGCCACGGCGCTGAGGTCGACTTTGCTACCCTGAACGGCGGCCGTGACCGCGTCCCCGTTGGCCAAAATTTCGACCTGCGCGTTAACGCGGTGCGCCGTCAGCCATTCGTGGTAGTGCTGCACGTTGTTGAGCACCATGGGCCACTTTGCCGATTCATCAATATGGAAAATGACGTTCATTGTATTGCCCCCCCAAAAAAACTAAGCGGATTGAACAAGTAGTGTATCTAACTCGGGCAACGAGTGGACCTCGCGTGTCGGCTGCAGGCCGGTGTGATTGATTTGCTGGTGCAGGTTCACCCAGACCGTGCGCAGCCCGTAGTTCGCACCACCGCGAATGTCGGAGTTGAGTCCGTCCCCGATCATGATGGTGTTTTGGCGAGTGGCCTGAGGTTCGGCCGCAAAGATGGCGTCGAAGAACCGCCCGGACGGTTTGTCGAACCCTATTTCCTGGGAAATAAATATTCCGTCAAAGTAGGGGGCTAAGTGACTATGACGCAGCCGGCGGTGCTGTGTTTCCGCCATGCCGTTGGTGCCCGCCAGAATGTGGAACCCGCGGTCGTGCAGGTCGGTCAGCAGCGTCTTTGCTCCAGGCACCCGGTCATAACCGTGATTTAGTTGATCACGATAGGCTACTTCCATTTCTGCTCCGGGCGCATCACTGCGACCAATGGCGTCCAGGAATGAGGCAAAGCGGCGCTCGAAAATCTGCTCGCGGGTGATGTGCCCATGTTCTAGTTCGGACCACAAGTGGGTATTAACCTGCTGGTAAATGCGTTGGTTATCCGCGCTAAACGGGATTCCGTACCGGTCGAACACTGCACGTAGACCGTGATCCTCGCTCGCGGAGAAGTCCAACAAGGTGTTGTCCAAATCAAAAATCAAGTTAGTTGTCATGTCCGTTAATCCCCTAATAACCAGTTTACGCCCAGTCGCCATTACGGAAGATGGGTACGCGTTGCCCGTCGTGGGTGATGCCATCGATGTTCATTTGCGCAGAGCCCATCATGAAGTCCACGTGGGTGTCCGCGATGTTCAGCGGCCGCCCGTTGCTCATCGGGCGTCATGTCGGTGCCCCCAACTATAGCAAAGGGGTAGGCTTGGCCCAGCGCCATGTGGTCGGACGCATTTTCGTCAAAGAGTGTGTTGAAAAAGGTAATGCCAGACTGCGAGATTGGTGATGGGTCGGGCACCAGGGAAACTTCACCCAGGCTCTTGGCGCCCTTAATTTGCAGCAGTTGCCCCAGCGTATCCTGACCCTTGGCGGCACTGAAGGCGACGACCTCACCGTCTTTGAAGGTAAAGTGCATGCCGTCCAGAATATTGCCCGAGTATGCCAAAGGTTTCGTGGAAGCGACGGTACCGTTAATGCGGCGTGCATCCGGCACGGTGAATACTTCTTCAGTAGGCATGTTGGCCATAAACGTTTCTCCCCGTGGGTTCTGGGAGTCGGCGGCTTGCCAAATATGGTTTTGCGGCAAGCGACGGTGAGATCGGTGCCTGGGGCCTCATAGTGGAGCGCGTCAAACTGGTATTGGTTGAGCCATTCTGCTTTGGTACTCAGACGGGCGTCGTGATCACGCCATGCTTGGTTGGGGTCGTCAGTGTAGACGCGCGTGGTGGTGAAAATTTGGTCCCACAACTTGTCGATGGCGGTGTCGTGGTCGTCCTCCGGGAAGACTTTAGCCGCCCACTCGGCACCCGCCGCCGCAATAATGGTCCAGCTGATGGCGTTAGTGGTGATGGCATTACTTAAGCGGCTGTAGGCTTTTTGGAATCCGGCGTTGTAAGCTGCGACTCGTTCTGGTGAAACGCCCGCCAGGTTATCCGGATTGGCACTCATGACCGTAATTCGTTTAGCGTTGTGTGCGAGCCAGTAATCGAATTGCCCCGCCACAAACGGCGGACGCACGGCCAACCGGTCATCAGCTAGGTACTTGATGTCCAGACGCTTCAGCGTATCGTCTTGCCAATCGACGAGCACCTCAGCAGCTCCAGCCTTGTACGCAGCGGCCACGATGAGGTGGGCTAGCTGGGCCTGCGTGACGTCAATTTGTACATAAACGGTATCGCCGGGGCGAACTTCGACGCCGGTCTCAACGGCGAGGTCGGCGTATTTGACCAAATTATGTTCAAAATCAGGTAGTGTCATTTCGTTCCTCCTTTAATAAGGGCGGTTAAATCCTGCTGAAAGTACAAGCCGGATAAACAACAGTACGTTCATGTTATTGCAACCATTTTAGCATATACAGGGGCTGAGGGCGTTAAGTACCGGTATTGATAGCCACACCGGACAACATTAAACAACAAAAATCATATTTTTTTATTTCATGACTATTGTTTTATTTGCGGTATCTGATACAATGTGTTTTGTATCTTGTGGTGCTTAGGGGAGCATCTGCTCTATTTTGTGAGACTAACTTTATTTGGGGAGGCATAACATGGCACGAAAGAAAACTATTACGCGCGATCACATCCTGAACGCAGCGTACAACCTGGTAATTGCAGAGGGCTTTAAGCGGTTCACTGCGCGTAACATTGCGGCATCAATGGGGTGCTCAACCCAACCGATTTACTTGGAATTCGCCAACATGGCGGATTTACGGCAGGCGGTTGTTGACCGCATCAAGTCCGAATTAACGGAACGCTTCCAGAAAACCTATACTGATGACCCCTTGATTGACATGGCGTTGACTTACATCGACTTTGCCATCGAGAACAACAGTCTTTACCAATCAGTGTTCGTTGAGGACCACCTCGGCGTTGACGACATGCGTCAGTTCGCTATGAGCGCAGCGTTGAAGCGGCTCGACAAGTACGACTCAGTGAAGAACCTCACCGAGACCCAGAAGAACAACGTCATTACTGGCGCTTGGATCGTGGCGACTGGGATTGCGGACTTGATGTCTGCAGGGTTCATTCACATCTCGCACGCCCAGATGATCGACATTTTACAGTCGGTACTGAAGGACTTCATCGAGAACAAGCGTTTCAGTGAAGTTGACGATGACAACATCGTATCGATGGCACGCGCCAACTAATATTTGAAGAAGAGCAACAGATAGGGACAAAGTCATGAGGCTTTGCCCCTGTTTTTGGCGTTGAAGTGATTAACACAAGTAGTGGATACGCCACCGTTTCTTCGTTGTTGCGTGCCACAATCACCGCATAGAAAAAGGACCGCGGTGGCGGCCCTTAGGGTGGAAAATATAATTATGAAGCGGCAATTTCTGCTTGCTTGGCCACAATTTGGCTGACGAACTGTTCGAGGCGCTCGATATCCTCGGCTTCGGGGGCGAGGTCGACTTTGACGCTATCGGCTCCCTTCACGGCACCGTCAGCAGCCAGGACGTCGGCAAAGTCGTCGACGCTGGTCGCAAAGTCGGTGTAGAAGTGATCACCACTGCCGGCGCAGCGAACACCTTACCGTGTAGGTCGACTTCCTTCAGTTCCTCGTAGAAATCGACGGCTTCGTCCGGCAGCATCCCGCTACCGGAGTCACTGAACGTGTAGGTGGCCACGATGCAGATGTCGACGTCGGCAAAGTCGTCGGCGATGGCTTGGGACACCTCCGTAGTGGTCACGGAGACGCCGTGGTTTTCCAGCTCTTCCTCGATAATTTCGGCAATTTCCTCAGTATTACCAGTCATACTGGCATATACAATCCGTGCTGTAGCCATTGTGCGCTACCTCCTAGTGTTGAATGCTCCCAAACAGTATAGCAGACTTTACGCAGGTCGTGTTAGGTGCTGGCAAAGCGGCGGTGGGGTTGCTGCTTTGTGAACCGCTCCGTCATGACCGCTTCTGGGGCGAAACCTCCAACTCGCAAAGTGCGCGAGTTTCCGGTGCGACTTGGAGCCTGCCCGTACTTGGCAGGCCGGCTCCAAGCTCGTCGCGTTCTAACGGCTAAAGCCGTAAGAACGTTACACTCCGGTAGCGGTCATAACTCCGGGTTCAGTCGCCTCCACCCCACCACCACTTTGCCGGCACCCGTTAATTCGGGAGTGCTATTTAGGTGGATTAGGCGAGCAGCATCCACAATTTGATTGTGTTGAAGGATTTCGAATAGTAGAAGGGTGCCCCGTTGACCAGAGCTACGTGCTAGGTCAAGTGTGTTCATCTAGCATGGTGAAGATAAAAACGATTGATTCGTGGCAGTTTAGATCAGTAGCCCTGAATATGCACTGCGTATCATGATTTAACTTAGACAGCTTAGAGGATGTTTGAGAGCCAATGATTGAAGTGTTGATGCCAATTGTATCCATGATAGTAATATGCAGCAACTATTACGTGTATGACTAACTCCCATTTTATGACTTGGTGGATGCCAGGAAAGCGTTGGTGTAGTGTAGGCCTCGTCCCCAGTAGTGGGGTTTCTACAGTAGCGTGAGGCCGCGTCGGTCGGGTTGGTGAGTGAAGGCGTGTGGGCCGGAGCGGTAACCACTGCCGGGGTGTAACGTTCTTATGGCTTTAGCCATTAGAACGCGACGAATTTCGAGACTGTCCGGTGGGTTTCCGGGCAGGCTTGAAATCGCGGCGGAAACACGCCCGCACTTGGCGGGTTGGAGCCTTCGCCCTAGCAGTGGATTACCGCGGAGCGCCCACGTAAGCCGTAACTCACCGGCCCGGCCTACGCTGCCGCCAGCCACTACCGTAGCAATCACGGTACTGGCCACGAAAGCCGCAACCCCACCGCCGCTTTGCCAGCACTGACCCACACCCCCAAAGTCACACATGACGGGTGTTTTGGTGTATTATGGTGAAGATAACAAATGGAGGTAGAGATATTTGATTACCATTAAGACAGACCGTGAAATTGACGGTATTCGCCGCGCCGGCGCCGTGCTGGCCGGTGTGCACGTGGGCTTGCGCGACATTATCAAGCCCGGTATTTCAAGCTGGGAAATCGAAGAATTTACCCGGCAGTATATTAACGACCACCACGCCCACGCTAGTGAAATGGGCTTCGAAGGCTACCAGTACGCCACTTGTGTGTCCGTTAACGACGAAGTGGCCCACGCAGAACCGCGTAAGGACCTCATTCTCCACGACGGTGACATTGTCGCTGTGGACATGTGTGTGGACAAAGACGGTTACATTAGCGACTCCTGCTGGAACTATGCCGTTGGTGACATCAGTCCCGAAGCTCAGAAGCTGATGGACGTCACCAAGAAGGCTTTGTACCTCGGCATCGACCAGGCTGTTGTCGGCAACCGCATCGGCGATATTGGCCATGCCATCCAGCAGTACACCGAAGTCGAAAACGGCTACGGTGACGTGCGCGAACTGATTGGTCACGGCATCCAGCCGACCATGCACGAAGCGCCTAACGTGCCACATTACGGTAAGCCGGGGCACGGCCTGCGCCTCAAGGCCGGTATGACTATCACCATCGAACCCATGATTACGACGGGTACCTGGGAGATTACGGCCAAAGAAGACCCTAAGACCAACTGGGAATACTACGTGACCGCCGACGGTTCCTTGTGCGCACAGTACGAGCACACCATTGCCATCACTGATGATGGTCCCAAGATTTTGACGAGTCAGGATCCTGAATTTGATGCCAAGTACCTATAATAGCGTGTTAAGCTAAAACGCTTGGTAGGTACGGATAACGGTTAGTTGGCACGGCGGCGGACGTCTAGGTGTTCGTAACCGTGTTGATTAGCCGTTTCTTTTTGGCTGGTAGTGGTAGTAATCGCTTTAGTATTGAGGAGGGGAAGGTATGCCCAAGCGTACGGTTCTCGGGCACCGCGTGAGTGCGGAGTCGTGGCAACATCTGCACGACCATAACGAACAGGATAGTGCGCCCATCCATTTACAGCACTTATCCACCAAAGAGCGGTGGGGTGCCATCGTTGGTTTGCTTGGGCGGCGGGTGAACGCAGCTCAGATTGACCAGACGGCAGCGGCAATGGCATATTATGCCATCTTGTCGATTTTTCCGGCCGCACTGATTGTCTTTAACTTGGTGTCACGCGTCGCGTCTCCAGCTTTGGGTTGCGTACAACCGTGACCCAGGTCGTGCCGAAAAACGTCATGGCCACCATTGCGCCCGTACTGCAGTCGTTGGCGGCCAAGCCGAG
This sequence comes from Lacticaseibacillus pantheris DSM 15945 = JCM 12539 = NBRC 106106, assembly GCF_001311175.1. Lineage (GTDB taxonomy): Bacteria > Bacillota > Bacilli > Lactobacillales > Lactobacillaceae > Lacticaseibacillus > Lacticaseibacillus pantheris. The sequence continues at coordinate 7,227 of NZ_BBAI01000028.1, forward strand.
TACAACCTGGGTCGGGATTGGGACCATCTTCACCTTGTGGGCTGCCAGTCTGTGTATTGCGTCCATGCGTTCGGGTTTCAACCGGGCGTACGGTATTCGGGCGACGGTGCAAAATTTCTTTGTGTCACGTCTCGTATCCATGATGTTGACGGTCATCCTGATTGGGGTGGTCATCGCCGTGGTGTTGGTCTTTACCTTTGGCCGGCAGGTGCTCGAGTGGGTGGTCCAGCACACTAAGATTGCTGATTCGTGGGTGGGGACCTTCCAGTCTTTGAAGTGGCCCATCACAATTGCGGTGCTGCTGGTGGCCTTCGTCCTGTGCTATTACTTTATTCCGAACGCAAAGATGCGGTTCTGGACGATTCTGCCCGGCGCGACCTTTACTACGGCTGGATGGCTTGTGGTTTCCTACGCGTTTGCGCTGTACATGCACTACTTTGGCAGCGGGTTTAGTGCGTACGGCACCCTGGCGGCTTCGTGATCCTACTACTATGGCTGTTCATTAACTCGTTCATCGTGATGGTGGGCGCGGTGATTAATGCCTGTATCTACGAGTATTTTTATGGGCACATTCACGGCAGTAAGGGGCGGATGCACGACTTTGCCCGTAAGCGCCTGCGCTGGTGGCCGTTCGGTCGTCATCACGACCATAAATAAATACTGATTGGCCTCCGGTTTACGTTCGCCGGGGGCTTATTTTTACGGCAAAGTTGTCTATAATTACACTAACGTACTCAAAGGGGGATAAAAGTTGCGTTCATTAACAAAGGGTAACCCAATCAAACTGGTGGTACTGTTTACCATCCGTTACTGATTGGGAACGTGTTCCAGCAGCTGTACAGTTTTATGGATGCGCTCATCGTGGGGCGGACCATTGGCGTGAACGCACTGGCAGCCGTCGGGGCGACCGGGAGCCTCACGTTTCTGGTGATTGGCTTCGCGCAGGGGACCTCGTCCGGGTTGGCGATTCCCACCGCGCAAGCGTATGGTGCCCGGGATTATCGGGGTGTGCGGCGAAGCTTTGTGGCCAGCATTTGGTTGGGGCTAATCATCACGGTCATCGGTACGGCTTTGTCCGTGACCTTCACGGTGCCGCTGCTACACCTGATGCAGACGCCGGCCAACATTGTGCAACAATCGGCCGCGTTTGTGCGGGTGATCTTCATCGGCTTTGGCGCGTCGATGGCCTTTAACGTGCTGAGCAACCAGATTCGGGCGCTGGGTGATTCGCGTACGCCGCTCATTTTCTTGGTGCTGGCGACCGTGGTCAATATCCTGTTGGAGTTGCTGTTCATCCTTAAGTTTCATATGGGCGTGGCCGGCGCTGGCTGGGCAACGGTGACCGCGCAAATTTTCTCGTCGCTTTGTTGTTGGTGGTACATTCGGCGGCGTATTCCGTTACTGGTGGTCCGTCGGCGTGACATGACGTTTGATGCCGCTGAGGTGCGTAAGCAGATGACGATTGCTTTGCCCATGGGCTTTCAGCAGTCCATCATTGCCATTGGCGCGGTCATCATCCAGGTGATGCTCAACACGCTGGGGACGGACGCGGTTGCCGCGTACACCGCGGCGGGTCGGATCGACCAGCTGGCGTCGCTGCCGGCAGCTTCGTTCGGGGTGACGATGGCGACGTATGCGGCGCAGAACAAAGGTGCGCGGGAATACGGGCGAATTCGCAAGGGTATCCACCAAACGTTGGCACTCAACATGACGACGTCCGCCATTTTGGGCGCGGTCATCATTATTTTTGGCCGGCCGTTGGTTAACTTGTTCTTGGGCAGTGGGGTGCCGCACGTCACGGCGTTGGCGCAAACGTACTTCCACTTTAACGCCAGCATGTACTGGTTCCTGGCACTGTTGTTCACGGTGCGGTACACGTTGCAGGGGCTAGGGCAGACGTTGGTGCCGACGCTCGCTGGGGTGTTTGAGCTCGTAATGCGTATTTTTGCTGGTGTCATCCTGGTGACCAGCCTCGGGTTCACGGGGGCCGCGATGGCGAACCCGCTGGCGTGGATTGCTCGGTCTCGGTCCTCATCGCCAGTTACTTCCGCACGATGCGCCGCCTCAAACAACAGGAGTTGGCAAAGGCGGAGTAGTGGGTGTGAACATGCGGGTGGCCTTTGGGACTGCGGCTTACGTACCCTACGCCGTAATTGCTTCACCCGCACGCTCCAGCCCGTTCCGGTCTTCCACGAATTCTGGAGCCAAAGAAAACCACTTTGTCTCCAGAATTTGCCGCCGTACGTCACTGCGTTCCTACGGCGCTTCGGAGTCGTAGCAACTACGTCTCCGGGTACGACGCCTCCTTCCCAAAGGCCGCCCGCAGGTTCCCGTTACTTCGTGGCTAACTCGTACGCTTATTGGTTGGCGCGCAACCTATCCCTACCAGAGTCGCTGTAAGTACGGTTGCGACGGTTGTGTTAGGCCGCGTCGGTCGGGGTGGTGGGCGAAGGCGTGTGGGGTCGGAGTGGTAACCACTGCCAGGGTGCAACGCCGTAGGTTTACTTCCAGTTGGTGCTTTAGCACCTTACTGGGAGTTAACTCGAAGGCTGGCAGAGCCAGACCTAGAACGTAGTGACGTACGGCGCGACGAGTTATGAAACTTACCGGCGGGGTTCCGGGCAGGTTCATAATCGCACCGGAAGCTCACCCGGGTTTGGTGAGTTGGAGGTTTCGCCCTAGCAGTGGCTTACCGCGGAGCGCCCCACGAAAGCCGTAGCCTACCACCCCGACCAACGCTGCCGGTCCCATACACCCGCAACACTTGTGGTGGTGAGTTGAGGCGGGATGGGTTATGATGGTAGCAATTAATAACACTTGAGGAGGAACCACGATGCTTGAACAAGCTTACCTAGACCTTGCCCGCCACGTCCTTGACGATGGTCACTACAAGGACGACCGCACCGGAACCGGCACGTACAGCGTGTTTGGCTACCAAATGCGGTTTAACTTGCAGGAAGGTTTTCCGCTGTTAACCACCAAAAAGGTGCCACTAGGGTTAATCAAAAGTGAGCTACTCTGGTTCCTGCGCGGCGACACCAACATCCGTTTCCTGTTGCAACATAAGAACCACATCTGGGATGAGTGGGCCTTCAAAAAGTGGGTGGAGTCGTCCGAATATCAAGGCCCCGACATGACCGACTTTGGCCGGCGGCACCTCGCTGACACCGCGTTTGACGCCCAGTACCAGGAGCAGAAGGCGTCCTTTGATGACCGCATCCTGCACGATGATGATTTTGCCTCCCGTTACGGTGACCTGGGTAACGTCTACGGCAGTCAGTGGCGCGCATGGCGTACCAGCAACGGTGATACCATCGACCAGCTGGGTAACGTGATTGAACAAATCAAAGTGCACCCCGATTCCCGCCGCCTGATTGTCTCCGCCTGGAACCCCGAGGACGTGCCCACCATGGCTTTGCCGCCGTGCCACACCATGTTCCAGTTCTACGTGAACGACGGGAAGCTGTCCCTGCAGCTGTACCAGCGCTCGGGCGACGTTTTCCTTGGCGTACCGTTCAACATTGCCAGTTACGCCCTGCTACTGTCGTTGGTAGCCCGCGCGACCGACCTGGAAGTTGGCGAATTCATCCACACGCTTGGGGATGCTCAAATCTACAAGAATCATGTGGACCAGGTTCGCGAGCAGCTCAGCCGGACACCACGACCAGCACCGCAGCTGTGGTTGAACCCAGATAAGCACGACCTGAGCGACTTTGGCATGGATGATATCAAAGCAGTCAATTATGACCCGCTACCTGCCATTAAGGCACCGGTAGCTGTATAATTAGGGCATCAACCACGTATGTAGGGTGCAAGGGGCGAAGCGCATGGAAACAGCATTCATTTGGGCACAGGATCGAAACCGCATTATTGGCCGCGATGGCAAACTGCCGTGGCATTTGTCGGATGACCTGCAATTTTTTTAAGGCCACCACGCTTAATCAGGCTATCATCATGGGCCGTAAGACCTTTGTGGGGATGGGCAGCCGGCCCTTACCGCAACGGCTGAACATTGTTTTGACGCACCAGCAGGATTTGGCGGTGCCTGATGGCGTCCTGGTGGTTCATTCAATTCAGGAGGCCTTGGCGGCGGTCACTGACGCCGGACACGACACCGCCTTTGTAATTGGCGGGGCGGGCGTCTTTAACAGCTTCGTTGAAGCCGTGGGCAATCCCGACAGGCTCTTCGTGACGCGGATTCATGGAGCGGTCGAAGGTGACACCAAGATGGTGGAGTTAGCCTGGTCCCAGTACCGGCGTGAGTCTGCGCGGACGGTGAACAACGCCGATCCGCAGCTGACGCATACGTTTGAAGAGTGGGTGTACGCCCCGATTCCACCACACACTAGTGAGGGTTGAACGTAGCTAGTGAAACGTGTGTTTTAGTAAAGAAATAACGGCGGGCTAGCGGCTCGCCTTTTTGCTGGGTAAAATTATGGTAGCGTCATAATTTAATTCGAGGATGATATGTAATGAAAAAAATTCTTATTTGCTCTTGCAGCAATAGCCGTGGCCATAGTGGGCTTGGGCACGCACAAAGTGTCCGCTGATACTGATGCGGCTTGGGACAAACCCGTTGCTACTTTGGGTTCGTCATTGACCAGTAGTCAACAGCAGGGCGTAATCAACACGCTGACTAGTGCGGCGGGGACTGGGAGCAGTTACGACACGTTGACGGTCAACGGCTCCACGCTGGTGAAGTACTTGAACCCAAGCGGTGAAAGCTTCACCAGCACGTCGGGCGTGTGGTCATCGGCCTGGTGCAGAAAACTAGTAGTGGCGGGATTAACGTAAAAATCGTCGATTACAACGGCACAAACAACATTACGACCATCACGGCGAACCAGTACCGGAACGCCGCGATTACGGCTGGTGTAACTAACGCCAACATTTACATTACCAGCCCGGTATCGATTGATGGTTCCGGTGCGCTGGCGGGCGTGTACGCCGCCTTTGCTGCGAACGGTAGCACGTTGAACCAGTCGCAGGTGACGGCTGCCCAGGACGAAGTGAACACGCTGAGTGACATCACGCAGGCGAACAAGGACAAAGACGGTTACACCGACAAGCAGCTGAACAACGCGGTTGCGGGTATCAAGAAGCAGATGGCGACCGACAGTAACAACGGCCAGCAGACGTTGTCCAGCAACCAGATTGGTAACATCGTGGATAGCGAGCTCAAAAACAACAACCTCGGCACGATTATAAACAACAATCAGCGGACCCAGATCATCAACCTGATGGTGAAGATCCAGAACTCGGGTGCGTTGAAGAGTAGCGGTTTCAAGCAGCAGGCTAGCGACCTCGCCAACAGCATCCAAAGTTCGGCGAAGGGACTCTTTGATAAGATTAAGAGCTCGGTTGACGGCGCCGACAGTAGCTGGTGGAGTTCGTTGTGGCAGAGTATCGTGAGCTTCTTTACCAACATCTATAACTGGATTTTGAGCTTGTTCTAACTATTGAAATGAAGACGTTAAAAAATGGGGCTGTGCCAAAAGGCGGTTAGCCCCCGATATACAAGACGCATCAGTGGAAATCCCGAACTTAGGATTTTTGCTGATGCCGTCTTGTATGTTAGGGAGCTGCCTTTTGGCGCGCGACCACGATGTATCGTTCGTGTGCTAAAGGCTTCTGTCACAATCCCTTTTTGCATTTTATTGGTGCATACGGTGGTATCTGTCCCACAGCCAGTAAAGCAGTAGGTTTATCACCGTCAGTAAAATTAAATAGAGCATCACGGTCAGAATCGAGTGGCCAGAAATGTAGACGCCATTATCCAGACGATTTTGTCTGAGCGTGATGTCGATTAGAATTACTACCTGAATTAAGTAAAGAACCCAACGCCACTATTTGTGCATGCCTGCTCCTCCGTTTAACTGAGTGTTGATTACACAGCCCGATACACCACCCAAAAAGATAAATACAAACAGCCCTGAGGTCATTATAATTCCAAAAATATTAGGACGATGAAAAAAATCTGCCGATAGCTATAAATAGTCTCGGCAGATTCTTTTTAACTCTTGTAACTTTTTAGCGACTAGTTCCGACGTCGCTTAGAAACCCCGGCAAGGCCGAAGAGTGTCCCGAGAACGGTCAGCACACCCAGTTCTGCGACGGCAACATCATTGTTGTCACCGGTTTGAGGGTAAGCCTTCGCGGCGGTATTGTTGGTCGTTGCGGTGGCGCTAGCAGCAGGCCTAGTCGCCGTGGTTGCTAGCGACTGCGTCGAGCGCACATCCGCCAGCTTAACTGCGGTCTTGGCTGCATTGTCCTTGTTGCTCAGAACAACGGTCGTGGCCTGCTGAGACTGCTTACCAGTTGCGTCAGCCTTCGTGGTTGTGGTTGATGTAGCCGGCTTGCTACTATCCGTATCAGTGGTGGCTGGCGTTTGACCGTTTGTGCCTGTAGTCTGAGTAGGTTTTGAGCTGTCACTTTGATTAGTGGCAGGCTGGTTGTCCGTGTCGCTGTCACTATTATTAGTAGCGGGTTGGTTGTTCGTGTCACTGTCACCATCATCGGTCGTATTCTGGCCAGACGTACTGTTGTCGGTGCCAGTGCTAGTGGGGTCGGTAGGCGTTGATGCGGCCTTGTTAGCAGCGTCGAGTGCGGCCTGTGCTTGGCTCAAAGCAGCCGCGGCAGTGGCCGCCTGTTGCTTAGCCGCAGCGACATCATTCTGCGCCTGGTCAGCAATAGTAGTAGCCTCGGCGAGTGTTGCTTCCGCCTTGGTCAACGCAGCCTGGGCGTCAGCGAGTGCCTGCTGAGCAGGACTGGTTGATGCGGCTACCTTCTCGTTTTGTGCCTTGGTAAGTGCGGCCTTAGCGGCAGTCAAAGCTGCTTGGGTGGCCGCCACGTTACCGTCAGATTCGCTTTGGGCACTAGTCAACGCAGCCTTGGCAGCGTCGAGGGCAGTCTGTGCGTTCTTAACAGCGGCCGTGTTGTCAGCCGTGTCGGACTCACTTTGTGCTTTGGTGAGTGCGGCCTTGGCGGCGTCTAGGGCAACATTGGCGTCATAGCCTTCTGTTGCTGCAAGGTGATCAGCGTATTGAGCGATGGCCGTCTTGAGTGATGCGGCGGCCTGGTCGTATTGCTTTTGGGCAGTGGCTACTGCCGCCTTGGCGGTGGCGTAGTCCGGGTTGGCTGAGGTAACGGTGGTTTCAGTTGGTACGTTAGCCAGCTTGGTGTTAACTAGCGCGGAGCCGCTGTTATCAACCTCTTGCACACCGTTAAAGACCATGGCCCAACCACCGGCAGTCTCGACGACTGAGAAGGCGCCATCAGCAACGTTCCAACTTTCACTCAGAAGAATTTGACGGTGGCCCCAGTTGCTGTCGGCATCACCATCTAGAAAGTCTTCTAGGGCAAATGCCGCATTCTGCATCATATCAAGCATGGTTCCACCTGCGTAGTTGACACCGGCTAAACACTCCGCTGGGTCCTCCAAACCGGCTGACTCGAAAATAGGGTTAGTAATAGATTTGTCATGGCTTGTGTCTATTTCAGGAATAAGCGTTTGCCCGCGCTTTTGAGTCGCGTTGTATACTGCGGAGGTTGAAGCAATTGCAGGAAGCCCCAATTCTGAACGGTACGTATTTAACAGACCGATAAGGTAGGTATTCAACTCAGCTTGTTGAGCAGAAGTGAGCTGACCGTTTATTGAATCACCTGACCAGACTGTATCGGTGGTTGTAACGGGATTGAGAAAACTTTGAGAATCCATTGAGAAGCTTTCGGCCTGAGCATCTGTATACGCCGCAATCTTAGTTGGCAAAGCGTTGCCGTCCCAAACAAATGACCCGTCAGAATTTTTTTGTGTTGTAATCCCCATATGTTGATTTATCAGTGGTCTTGCCAGCAGTTACTGCGTAGGCCAGCGTTTCACCATCGCCAATTGATCCGCTGTATTCCTTTGTAGACAGGCTCGATGGTGTTTCGCTCAATGTATTTTGAGCATATCCTAAGTCGGATTTCGCCAAACTAGCCTGGTTCTTCGCGCTCACAATGAAGAAGTCGTTCGACGCTTCCGCCTCGCTCTGCGCCGCCGACGTAGCTGCATCCACGGCCGCCTGGGCGTCACTAACTGCCTTCTCGGCCGACTGCACGTCCGCAGACTTTTGTCCGTTCACGGTACCAGATTGTGCGGCGGACAAAGCGGCGTTGGCAGTGTCAACTTTGCTTTGAGCGGCGCTAACGTCACTAGCCTTCTGCGCTTGCTGTGTCTGCGCCGAGGATACCGCCGCGGTCGCCGTGGTTACGGCGCTGGCTGCGGAGGCAACGTCTGCGTCCTTTTGTGCCTGGGTCACGCCATCGGTAGGGGTGACGTTCTTGGCCGCACTAGAAACGGCGGCGGATGCGCTAGCGACGCTGGTCTGTGCTACCGATTGTGCGGCAGCAGCACTGGCAGCTGCGGTCGATGCAGCGCTAGTGGCAGCGTCGGCTTCGTCCACCTTGTTTTGCGCGTCATCGCGTTGTTTGGTGGCCGCCTTTTGCGCCTCAGTCAGCGTGGTGGGGTCGACATCCTGCGAATTCTCCGCCGTACCAACGTACCCATCGTTAGTCGCAGCAAAGACGCCTGTAACTGGCTTGTTGCTCAAAACCACCGCGCCCAACGCGGCGGCGGTCAGTAGTGCAACTGATGTGGTTTTGCTTAGTTTCTTCTCCATGGACTATTTCCTCCAATGTGTTATGTAACTCAACCCGATATAACGAAATTTATTGTAGCATCAGTTTTGTTATGCTGTGTACAATCTGACCAAAATTGGGGTGCAGTAAGTCGTTAAAAGTGCTTGATACGCCGCAATTATTGCGGATGTGCAAAGCTTGTGACTGCTGTTGCGTAAACGCAAAATCTGGCTGTCAAAAAGATTGCATATACGCAATCCATTGATGAATGCACATTGTTATTGTGATTGACCTGATGGTGGTGAACCTGCCGGAAAGGGTGTCTTCGATTGGCGTGATCATTTGAGTGCCACTGAATAATACATATAGGTGGCCAATTCGTCAGCGAACCCCAATCGGATGAATACCGCTTTAATGTCCCCCTTTACCAAACATTTACTCCATGCATACAAAGGATACGCAAACTTCGTGTTGGTCTTTACACGGGCTGACTACACTGGTGGTGTAGTGAAGAGGCGGAACCAATCCAACGGGAAGGGCGTGCTGGCCGTGGTAACTGGGATTCAAGATGATGACATTGTTAACGCACTAGTGCGGATGGCGCACCGTGCTAGCCACCAGCTTACCGCGGCTACTAGTGCCTTTCTACGACAGGATCCCGCTGCGGCGCGGTTGGTCATCAGTATGGATGGACAACTGAACGATGATGAGTTACGCATTGACCAGCTGGCGTTGCGCGATGCGGTTGCTGGGACAGGATACGAGCAAAGGTGGCAGGACATTGCGACGCTGCTAAAAGTGACCGACGAACTGGAGCGCCTCGGTGATTATGCGGTTGCCATCGCGGTGATTACCACGACCAACTTTGCCCACAGGGGTCACCCGACCAACAATCAGGCTGATGTGTGGCTGACCGCCATGCTCAACCAGGTGGGCAAAATGCTGGGGATGGCCGTCCACGCGTACGCTCGGCGTGATGCTGGCGTTGCGCAGGAAGTCGCTCTGAGTGACCGTGAAGTTGACCGTCTTTACGTGCGGATTCGCGCCCTGTTGGGACCAATCACTCCCGGGGAACCAGCGCTGGCGGTGGCACGCCTGTTGTCGCAAAGTGGCGATCGGTCGGTCAACATCGCGGAGTGGGTTGTCTACCGGGCCACCGGGACGTTGGTGGCCTTGCACCACGAGCATAACGGACAGTTACTAGATGAGTAGTGAATTCGTCACGATGTGGGGGTGGCGTAATGAATATCTGGTTGTGGATGATTGCGGCAGTGATTGCGATGATTGTCACCGGCTGGGCAATGTGGGGTACGGCGGATACCACTTTGGCCCGGCACGAGGTTATACGTCGGCTAGCCGCCCAGCCGTTAAGGCAACGGCGGCATAAACGTCAGTAAGTGTATTGCACGCAAAACAAAGGCGCCTGTCGGTCATAATCCTGAATTACGGATTACGGCTGGCAGGCGCCTTTGCGTATTGTATTTAGTGGAAAAGATGTGTGCGTGTATTAGTCCGCGTTGTCAGGCTGAACGTCGTTGCTGGTTGCAGCACCGGCTTGGCGGCGTTGGCTTGCAAAGTGGAATCCTAAGCCAAGAACGAGGCCCACGACTGCTGGGACGACCCAGCCCATGCCAAGGCTTGCGAACGGCAGGAAGGAGTCGCGGAAGTGCGTCAGCGCAACGCCTACGCTACTTTGGCTAACCACTGCCGGGAAGGAAGCAACCATGTCGAGCACAGCGGGAATCGTGGTGAAGCCCACGGTCAAGGTGTAAACGACGGGGTCCCTGCCGAACCAGTGCGCGGTTACGGAGAGCAGGATGAGCACCATGCAGAATGGGTACAGGAACATCAACATTGGTGTGGACCAGGCGATGATGGTCTCCAGGCCGAAGTTAGCGGTCAGGAAGGACGCAAAGGCCATCAGGCGAGCCACTGAACGTAGCTCAATACCGGGAAGTGCTTGTGGAAATCCTGTGCAAAGGCGGCGACCAAACCGACGGCGTGGTGAGGCAGGTGACGGTCAGTAGTGTAGCTAACAGCGCGTGGCCGGCAGTACCAAAGTAGTAGGTTACAACCTGGTTGAACGCCGTGCCACCCTCAGCACTCGGCTTGAAGTGGGATACGGACATGGAACCCAGGACGATGAGGAAGAGGTAGACCACGCCGATAGCACCAGTAGCCATCACGCCGGCTTTGGCCGTGACTTTGGCAACGGAACCTTCACGCTTTAGCCCCAGGCCACGGACGGCGGTGACGACGGTGACCCCGAAGGCCAGACCGGCGAGGGCGTCCATGGTGTTGTAACCCTGGAGAAAGCCGTTAAAGAAACTCATGCCGCCGTTACGGTAGGCGGTAGTGGCGGCCTGCGCGTTGGGGTTGCCGAGCGCGTGGGAATAGGCCACGAAGAACAGGAAGAATAGCAGTACCAAGAATACTGGGTTCAAAACCTTACCAACAGCGGAAGTAATCTTGCGTTCCTTGTACGATAGCAGGAATGCCGCCAGGAAGAACAGGGCGGAGAACAGTAATAGTCCGCCAGTCTCCCACGACTTTGGTAACAGTGGCGCCACCCCGGTGGTGAATGAAACGGTTGCCGTACGGGGTGTGCCGAACAATGGTCCGATGGTAAAGTGAATTAAGACCATGAATAGTAGTGCGAACCAGCGGCCGAGTGGACGACCCACGTCGTAGACACCCTCGGCGTGGACGGCGCTGATGGCCAGAACGGATAGTAGTGGTAGGACGACCGCCGTCACCAGGAAACCGAGCGCGGCGGGCAACCAATTATGACCAGCGATCTGGCCTAAGTGGAGCGGGAAAATCAGGTTGCCGGCCCCAAAGAACAGGCCGAACAGCATGGATGCGACAACTAAGTATTGTTTCTTGGACAATCGTGGTTCCTTTGTTAAATCCTGCATAAATAGTTCCTCCTAGGAGGCCAACTGTAAATGGCCCCGATCTTCATTGCGTCGTTGCGTTTTAATGTTGCTAATGTCGCTGCCCACGGCCACCATCCCCTTTGTTGAATATGTATTCACCAATGCGCATGTAGAAATAATAAATATCGTGTCATCACCCGGGGCAAATAAAAAGACACCCTCAGCTATTATTAGCTAAGGGTGCCTAAGCACGATACCACCTTAATTCGCCGTACCGTCACCGGTACAACCTCACCACGTACGGCCCGCAGGCGATACGTTGACACGATAATGGGTGTCCCCATGACACGTTACTGTAAGTTCGGTGTCCGGCTCGAAAGGGATATTCATCACCGCAACCCTTGCTTCCTCTCACCTAACGAAGCTCGCTGAAAGTTGTACGGTAACTACTGGTCTTTCTCATCGCATTTGCATTTGTTGTTACTTAGTATAGCGTGGCAAAGTAGTTTGTCAACACTAATTTGAATTTAATCTTATTTCTGAGCCATTGTGACAATTGATAATCTTCTCGGCCATTAAAGTGAGCCGCGTGTTATCTATGTTGTCGTTAATGTGATTTTAGCCTGATAACGGGTGGATAATATCAATGTACGAATGGATTGTGTCGTAATTAATCGGGGCTATCAGTATCGACAATAAACCTTTTAATTTTTCTACATTTGTGGTGTAATGTAGAAAGAAGCTCAAAACACGAACAAAAATCGAGTCGGCCGACTTGGGTTAGTTAGTGTCAACACCAGATGATTTGCATAAACGCAACATCCAGTGTGGCACTACCCCCATTCCCGTGTGCAGGGGTGCATGCGGGCGGTCGGCTTTTTGTGTAGAGAGCGAGCCCGAGCGTTCAGAAGTCGGAGTGTAACGTACTGCGATGGGAAAGCCGGGTTTTGGCTTCAACAGCGTAGTCAGTTACACGCAGGCTTTTGCTCGGGGGGAGCTCGTTTAGGTAGAGAGCGAGCCCGAGCGTTCAGAAGGCAGAATATCTGGGTGATGGTAGTCGATTTGGAGCGATTACTACCGGACAAAGTAATACGGGGTTGATGAGCAGATCTATGGAGTAAGGTTACTGGGAGGCGGATGCGCATGGCGGACTACGGTCAGATTGGCGCGCTTTTTCGTGAAGTACGTAAACGCCGCGGATTAACGTTGCAACAGGTTGCAGCTGGGTGGTCAGTTGCTAGTCTATCTCGCTTTGAGCGGGGTAACTTGGCCATTAGTGCGGACCGACTGCATCGATTGCAACTGCAGCTAGGCTTAACGGATACCGATCTGGGTGAGTATCTGGGTCGTAATAGTGGCGCTAGCGAAATCAGCATACGCGATTGGATGGGCCGCATTGTACGAGCAGATTTTCATTCTGGTCCGCGTCAACTGATTGCATTAGCCGAGGAGTTGCAGGCGTCCACTTTGCCGGATTCCTGGGCCAAAAAAAATGTTAATGATTTTGATTAATCACTATGTGTTGGTCAAACGGGGTGTAATTGAGGGACTGTTGGATTCGGAATTAGTGGTGGTGGAACATTACTTTTTATCGCCTGGGCCATGGGTACAGTTAGATTTTTATTTGCTAGCAAAGTTGTGCCTTTTTTACCCACGAAATATTTACACCGGCTCATTAATCACGTCAACGACCTGGATGTGTTGACGATGCCGTCAATGTTACATGTTATCACCTTGCAACCCTTGGTCTGGGCGGTATTCCAAGCTGGGGCGACGGACAATGATGATACTGCGGTTGATTGGGCGTACAAAGTGAGCCAGATGTATGGTGATCAGGAGCCCGATTTGTATAAATTTTATATCAACCGGTTTATGGGCCTAGTGGACGCAGAATACCGGGCACGCAGTGATGTCAGCGCTACGGCAGTGGAGAAGTTTCTCGGCGCTCTGTACCGCATCGACGCCTTGCAAGCAACCGAATTGCGGCGGTGGTATAGATACTGGCACCAGTGTGAGGAGGGGTTACGATGACCGATTCTTACCAAAGAGGACAATACTATGCCACTCTGCGGGAACGGCGTGGCTACAGGATGCGTGACCTGGATGTAGTTGCTAGTTCGGGTGATTTGTCCCGGTTCGAGCACGACAAGCAGGAATTGCGGTCGTCCCGGATGCAAACTTTGCGGGACCTACTGGGTTTACTGCCTGAAGAGGGTTATGGCTCGGAGGTGGCAGATAATTTTGATCAGACGTTAGTGGACCTCAAAAATGTGACGAACGTTGATGACCTGATTAATCGGGTGACCACCTTTGTGAACCGAAACGAGACGCGGCTACCCGGCGCGGTGCGGTTGTACTGCGTTGATGCACTTTACCTCAGCCACGTGCGTTTGGTGATGGATTCGCCAGCATTGCTTGCCCACTACCACGCTCCGCAACTAGTACAAAAATACTGGCGCGACCTGTCCCGGGTGAACTACTGGCTCAAAGCGGACTACTACATTGCTTACGGGCTCTGGGACCAGTGGTCTGCCGATCAGCAACGGCGGCTACTAAACTCGGCAATGAATCCACCAGGCGACATGACGTTCCTGTGGCTGCAACTGCTAATCCGAGCTGAGCAGGTAGCTTTGCGAAATGGTGACGGTGAGACCGTGCGACTTTGCATCGATCTCTGCCGGGAAACCACAATTCCGTCGGTCCGCACCCAGCAGATGTTTTTGTTACGGATTGCAAAGTTGACGTTGGTCGACGCGCTGGACCACTCCATGGAGTCGGTCGCCGCGTTAGACCAGTTACAGGATGACCTGGCGATTGTGGCGACGCCGTTCTATTGTGATTTGTTGCGTGATACGCGCGCGGCGTTGACCACGGCCCATAATAACGGTTTGGTCGTAGCAACAAGCAACAAGCATAAAAAATCCCCGTCGTAACGACGGAGATTTTTTTTATGCTTGTTGAAAACCTGTAAACCCGTGCAAACTACACCCGGCTAGTAATGTCGATTGAAGCTTCTTCGAGCACGTGTCCAGGCAATGCGTGGCGTAACTCATTCAGCCAAAAACCTTCCGGCAAGTCCAAAGTGGTATTGAGTGCGTAAACCGTAAACGTGTAGTCATGGTCCGCGTTGGGTGGTGTCGGTCCGGTATAGCGCTGGTAAATCTCCGGGTCGGTGTTGCGGACGTAGCTACCAGCGTTTGAGTTGCGACCCTGCACGAACTGGCCGGCCAGCTGACGGCTGGCGTTAGCTGGCATGTTGGCGAGGGTGACCGGGATGTCGGCTGCAATCCAGTGAATCCAGGTGAAGCCGGATACCGGCACGGCGTCGTAATCAGTGAGGGTTAGGGCGAGGGCAACCGTGTCCGCCGGGATGTCGGTGACCTGAAACGGGAAGCTGGTCACGGGGAAGCCATTGCGCATATCCTCGCCAGTAGCGTACTTACCGTATTGATCTGGGAGATAGCCTTCTGGTGTTTCCACAATAATGTGCATACATGGTCATTCCTTTCTTGTTAACTTCATTATACTCGTTCCAACGAGTTAAGTGGCGGTTCTCAGTGGTGGGGGATGTGGACTGTGCTGGCAAAGTGGTGGTGGGGTTGCGGCTTTGTGAACCGCTCCGTCATGACCGCTTCTGGGGCGAAACCTCCAACTCGCAAAGTGCGCGAGTTTCCGGTGCGACTTGGAGACTGCCTGCGTAACCCCGGTAGCGGTCATAACTCCGGGTTCAGTCGCCTCCACCCCACCACCACTTTGCCGGCACCCGCCAGTTTGCGAATAGCAAGATAACGTCGCAACAATACTCATGTTTTTGAGTGTGGTACTTCTGTAGAAATTTGGAGACCCGTATTTGTCCAAACAACACCCTGTGGACTATGTACCAAATTTTACCGGAAAGCGCAGGTAACCCGTATCGTGGTATACGGAATGGAGACTGAATAGATGTGTTCTTGAGTACAACTCACGAAGTATCGGGAACCCGCGGATGGACTTTGAGATAGAGGCGTCGTGTCTGGAGGCCTAGTTACCACAGTAGCGTGAGGCCGCGTCGGTCGGACCGGTGAGCGTAGGCGGGTGGGGTCGGAATGGTAACCACTGCCGGGGAACACAGTCAGTTTGCGCTTTAGCGCTTACTGACTGATTCTCGCAGGAATGGCGCAGCAGTCCGAGAGCTCCATTGGCTTTAGCCATTAGAACGCGACGAATTCCGAGACCGGCCGGTGGGTTTCCGGGCAGGTTCATAATCGCACCGGAAACTCACCTGGGTTTGGTGAGTTGGAGGTTTCGCCCTAGCAGTGGTTACCATGGAGCGCCCCACGTAAGCCGCAGCTCACCGGCCCGGCCTACGCTGCCGCCAACCTCAAACGTAGTAACACCCGCGCGTTCGCAACACCCTAGGCGTAGGCAGCGCCTTGCAGTACAATGAAGCTAACATTGAATGTAAGCAGAGGGGTACAGAATGGCTGAATATGCAGAACCAGTGCAAGGATTACTCGACGAACTGAGCCGCGTTTTGGGCCACCAGGTGCAGGTCGAAGCTGCGGGGGCCGCAAGCGGTGTTTTGAACCACGATCAGGGCGACCTAACCGTGAACGCAGACGGCCAGGTGACCGTGACCATCACGGACACCACGAACATCGACTACACTTTGAGCCATGAACTAGTGCACTTCATGATGAACATGAAGGGTTACCTGATGATGGAGATGCCCCTGCACGGGGATGACCAGGAATACGACGCCATGCGGATTTCGACGGCCAAACTGCTGGAACTGGCAGCCCAACACGTAATGGTGGTTGCCTGGCAGCGTGAAAATGGCTTACTGGACGACGGGGTGGATCAGTCAGTGATTGCTGGCTTTGAGCAACAGCTCGATGATGAAGACCCAGATCATCCCGACGACATGATTGCTTTCCGCACGCTCTTGCTACTGGACGGGCTGGTTTACGTTCACCAGATGCCGAAACCGGATAACACTCTGCGTGCCTGGCGCAACCGGTACCCGGCGGCCATGGCGGCGGCGGAAGATCTGTTTGCGCTCATTAGCGAACACGAACCGGACACGCCGCGGCGGTTGCGCGGTGTCGAGGTCAAGTTACTGGCTCACTTTGAACAGTTCCTCATTGACCAAGGGTACGCGCAACTTAGCTTACCCGACTTTGTGGTGGTGCCGCCGGTGCTGTCGCAGCGCCAATTACGGCTGGAATTAACCCAACTGTACACGTTGAATGAAACGTCACTCAACGTTGACGGTGACGACTTAACGGGTTACGTGGCCCAGGGTAATACGGACGAGCAAACGGCCTTTGTGCTGACCTTACCGAGTGACGCTGCGTCGGCGGACGCGTTGCAGGCACTATACCAGCGGCCCGTTAAGGATGTTTTGGATGAGTTTGAGTTAACCTATAGCGAGCGGTAAACGTGCCGTGAATTGAGGTGTACTTATGGACAAATCGCGTTTGGAGGCTTCAACTGATGCGTGATCGCCATCATTATTACCATTATGGTACTGGAATTCCACGTACCGCGGGTGACACGCTCCGGGCGCTCCTCGGTGTCTGGCACCAGTTTGTGGTCTACCTGGCCAGCTTTGCGACCGTCGCCGTTTATTGGCACAGCCACCACTATATTTTCAGCCGCGTCCAGACCGTTTCCCGGCAGACGCTGTGGCTGAACACGCTGTTTCTGCTGACGTTATCACTGTTTCCCTTTGCGACAGCGTGGGTGGGCGAGACGACGTTAGTGGCGTTGGTTCCCGAGCAACTGTACGGGATTGTGCTGTTGGTCACCGACATCGCGTTTGATCTGCTGGTCATTTGCATGCTGCGTGACGGGGCTGACGACGTTTTGCGGACTACCGTGCACAAGACGCACCTCTCGATTGCCGGCAACGTGGTCGCCATCGCGGCCGGCTGGCTGTGGCCACCGTTAACGCTCATCATCAACGTGTTGATTCTGATTAACTGGCTGGTGCCAGACCAGCTGGGCTGGCGTAGGGGGAAACGAAGTTGAAAGAATACACCGTCATCGCGTTACGGACACCGCAGGGGGTAGTCGGTATTAACCGTCGCAAGCCGCCGTTTAGGGGGATGTGGAACCTGATTGGGGGCAAAGTCGAACCGGACGAGACCCAGCAACATGGAGCCATGCGCGAAACGTTCGAGGAGACCGGGGTCGAGTTGCCCGAAGCCGCCTTTGACTTTGTGGGCACCATGGACTGGGTGATTGACGGTCAAAAAAAGTGGCGTGATGTACCTCTACCTAGCCGATACCGATGACCAGTTGCGGTTGCCGCGGAATACCCGTGAAGGCATTTTGGCGGCCCTCGAGCCGGAGTGGGTGACCCTACCGGACAACCAGGGCGTGGTGCCGGACTTGCAACCACTGCTGCCGCTGATGCTACGTGAGCACGGGTTGAACCTGGAGGCGCGCTATCGCGGTGATGAATTAATCAGTGTGCAGGCAAAATAATAGCTATGTAACGTCAACGACCGTCGTGCGGGCCAAAGGGGCTCATCACGGCGGTCGTTTTGCGTACTAATTGATCTTGCGGTGCGGGTTCAGAATCTGCATGGGGTCAAAGAGGGCTTTGATTTGGTGCTGCAGTTGGTCGACGTCACCACCGAGTTCCGCGTTGTTCCACTGGTTTTTGAGCATCCCCACCGCGTGTTCGCCCGAGATGGTTCCGCCGAGTGCGAGCGTCTTATGGAACATGTCCTGCAGGGCGCCTGGCACCGCCGCGGGCATATCCTGATTCTCCGGCCACACGATGGTTGGGTGGACGTTCCCGTCGCCAGCATGTCCGGCGGTGTAAATCTTGAGTCCGGTACGTTGGCCCACTTCTTGAACGTAATCCATTAACGTTGCCAGCTGGGACAAAGGCACCGCCATGTCTTCCATAATGTGATTTTGACCCTCAAAGATGGCGGGTAACATGTCCTGGCGCAACTTTTCGAGGGCGGCCTGTTCCTGTGCGTCACTAGTGACCTGGACGTGGTTGGCACCGTGCTGGGCAAGCAGGTCATTAACAACGGTCATGGCGGCATCGGTGCTGTTATCAACTTTGAAGATCAGCATGGAGCCACTGTTATCGCCGTAGTGGGTGCCTCGTACTGGTCCAAAGCCGCGATGGTCGGTGCGTCGAGAGCCTCCAACATGGTGGGGTAAACGCCGGAAATACGGATGGCGGCGACTGCGTCTGCAAGGCGGGTCATATTGTCAAAGAAGGCGATACCGACCGCGGATTGCCCCAGCGGAATGGGGAGCAACTTGACCGTGACTTCGGTCACTACGCCCAGTGTGCCCTCAGAACCGATGAAGAGCTGGGTGAGGTCGTAGCCAAACGCCTGCTTGAGGGTACGGCCGCCGACCTTGATGGCGCGGCCGTCCGCCAGCACCACTTTGAGCCCCAGCACGTTGTCCTTGGTCGCCCCGTACTTAACGGTACTCATCCCGCCGGCGTTGGTGGCGACGTTACCACCGATGCCCGAAATCTTTTTCGAGCCCGGGTCGGGTGCGTAAAACATGCCCTGTTTGCGTGCGGCCGCGTCAAGGTCACCGTTAATGACACCGGGTTGGACAACGGCCAGCGAATCGGCTTTGCTAATCTCGATGATTTGGTTCATGTCCTTAGTGGAAAGGATAATGCTGCCGGCGAGACCGTCCGCGCCGATGACGGTGCTGGTGAACTGGTTCTGGGTCACGACGGGGATGTGATACTTGCGGGCAACGTCCAGGGTGCCCTGCACGTCAGGCACAGAGTGGGCGCGGACTACGGCTAAGGCGAGGCCGCTGTCGTCGTCGGTCATACGGCTGCTGAACGAATACTCGCGGAGTGTGTCGCTGTCGGTGACCACCAGACCGTCAGGGACACTTTGGGTGAGGTCGGTAATTACTTGCTGGTCGGTGAAAGCTGAGAATACTGTCATGGGTAGACTTCCTTTCGTTTTTTTATTTACGAGGTCATCATAGTCCATTTTGCGCGTAATATCATGTGTTCGTAGCCCACGTTAACCGCTGGTATAACGGGGCGAGGACAATTATTTTTCCAAGTCGGAGTATCTGGGTGCAAGGGGGGAAAGCAAGCGGTTGGCCGCTGCTCCCAAATTTCCCCACGCCAAACTGAAGGGCCCACGAATGGCTGTGGTATACTGATGACAATTGCGGCTGTTGCCAGTACGATTTGGCGACGGCCGGTGATCAACAATATTTCTGGAGGTTAGGCTCATATGTCTACAAAACCAACGTACTACATCACTACACCAATCTATTACCCATCCGGTAAGCTTACTATCGGTAACGCGTACACGACGATCGTGG
Source organism: Lacticaseibacillus pantheris DSM 15945 = JCM 12539 = NBRC 106106 (assembly GCF_001311175.1). GTDB lineage: Bacteria > Bacillota > Bacilli > Lactobacillales > Lactobacillaceae > Lacticaseibacillus > Lacticaseibacillus pantheris. The sequence continues at coordinate 27,044 of NZ_BBAI01000028.1, forward strand.
CCGACGTGCTGGCCCGCTACAAGCGCCAGACCGGCTATGACGTTTTCTTCCTGACCGGGACTGACGAACACGGACTGAAAATTGAACAGAAGGCCGAAAAGCTGCACCAGTCGCCGCAAGAATACGTGGACGGCATGGTGGTCGGTATCAAGAAGTTGTGGGAAACGCTACATATCACTAACGATAAGTTCATCCGGACTACGGATGCTGAACACGTGCAGGCCGTGCAGAAGATTGTGCAGCAACTCATCGATCAGGGTGACGTTTACCTGGGCGAATACACCGGCTGGTACTCCGTTGAGGACGAAGAATACTTCACCGAAACGCAGTTGGCTGAGGTGTACCGTGATGATGATGGCAAAGTGATTGGCGGGAAGGCCCCATCTGGCCATGATGTGCAGCTGGTGAAGGAAGAAAGCTACTTCTTCCGGATGAGCAAGTATGCCGACCGGTTGCTCAAGTACTATGAGGACCACCCCGACTTTATCCAACCAGAATCCCGCAAGAACGAAATGATTAATAATTTCATCAAGCCGGGCCTGGAAGACTTAGCGATGAGCCGGACTAGCTTCACTTGGGGTGTGCCGGTTCCGGGCAACCCGAAGCACGTCGTTTACGTGTGGGTTGATGCCTTGCTGAACTATATCACCGCGCTGGGTTATGGCAGTGACGATGACAGTTTATTCCAGAAGTACTGGCCTGCTAACGTTCAGTTTGTGGGTAAGGAAATCGTGCGTTTCCACACCATCTACTGGCCGATTATTTTGATGGCTCTGAACATCCCGATTCCTGAAAAGGTGTACGGGCATGGTTGGCTATTGATGAAGGACGGCAAGATGAGTAAGTCCAAGGGGAACGCAGTGTACCCCGAGACGCTGATTAACCGTTACGGCTTGGACGCCCTGCGTTACTACATGATTCGTGCCATTCCGTTTGGCCGCGACGGTGTGTTCACGCCAGAGGACTTTGTGGACCGCATCAACTTTGACTTGGCCAACGACCTCGGGAACCTGTTGAACCGGACTGTCGCCATGATTAACAAGTACTGTGACGGTCAGGTGCCCGCACTGGACGCCGGCCGGACGGCTTTTGATGACGATCTGGAGGCAACGGCTCAGCAAACGGTTGCGGATTACGCGGCCCAAATGGACGACTTGCAGTTCTCCGACGCGATGGATACCGCGTGGAAGTTGGTCGCGCGCGCCAACAAGTACATCGACGAAACCGAGCCGTGGGTGTTGGCGAAGGATGAGGCCAAGCACGATGAGCTAGCTTCCGTCATGGCACACCTGGCCGAGAGCCTGCGCGTGATAGCCGTGTTGGCAAAGCCGGTGCTGGTTGAATCTGCCGGGGCCATCTTTGCACAACTCGGTCTCGACAAGGACGACGCCGAGCAGCAGTTGCCTGAGTTCGGCCACCTGCCAGCTGGGGCAACCGTCGTGGCCAAGGGTGAGCCCATCTTCCCACGTTTGGACGTGGAAACTGAGGTGGCTTACATTAAGGGCGAGATGGCGAAGAGCAAGGACAAGAAGGTTGAGGGTAACAAGAAGAAGGCGGCCGCGGCTGCTGAAGGTACCCGCAAGGCCGAGATTAGCTTTGACGACTTTGACAAGACTGAAATTCGCGTCGCCGAAATTCTGGCCGTGGAGCCGGTTAAGGGCTCAAGCAAGCTGTTGCAGTTCACGCTGGATGCGGGCGATGAGGGTGACCGGACGATTCTTAGTGGTATTCACAAGTACTACCCGGAATATCAGGAATTAGTTGGTAAGAAGGTCATGGCCGTGGTTAACATGAAGCCGCGCAAGATGCTCGGGATTGAAAGCCAGGGGATGCTTCTTTCCAGTGAGGATGCTGCTGGCAAAGTAACTCTGATTACGTTGGACCCCAGCATTGCCAATGGCGCACTGTTGGATAATTAATCCTCGAATATACACTAAGGGCCCGTGCAGATTATGTGCACAGGCCCTTAGTTTTTTGGTTTACAACGCGATTTTATGGGTGTCAATGAGGTGCCGTAGAGCGTTGTCGATGGCGGTGATTGTTCCGCGTGCATCCGCCTTGAACGCGTCCACGTACGATGCCTGGTCGGTGCTGATATCAGCTACCTGTTCACCGTTCATGTCGCTGATGGTGATGCGGCTACCGTCCAGGTGGGCGGTGAAGTAACTGCCTTCAGTTGCTTCGTCCAGGTAGTCCTGAGCTGACTGGCGGAGTCCTTGGCTGATGACATCCTCAGCGGTGGTGGGGTGGCCGGCATCGGCGGCCGCCTGCACCATCTTGGTCACTTGTTCCATATCTTCGGGAATATTATTCAATGTGTGCACCTCCAACAAATATTTGTGATTGTCCGATTGTTACTACAAGCAAAGCTTACTCTTCGTCAGCATCCTTGTCACTAAGCATTTTGGGATGGGTGGAGTTGGCGGTTCTGACCGGTGGCGGTGCCTTGGGGTGCTGCGACTTTGTGGACCGCTCCATGTGGCTGGTCGTACTGGCGTGGTGGCTCCGGTTGAGCGGCTGGTCCCCGCGACCGGCTACGTGCCTCACGCTCACGCCCGTGCCGGGCTACCGCGAATTGCCGTAGCCCGAGAAAACCACTCGGTCTAGCCAATTTGATTCTGTAAGTCATAACTGTCAGTAGGCGCTAAAGCACCAACTGACATTAATTCCAACAGAGCTACGGGCATGCAGCCGTCGCGGAGACCAGCCGCTCAACCTCCGCCACCACACCAGTACGACCAACGGTGGAGGTTCACCGTTCCGGGTCCAGTCGTCTTCGCTCCCCACGGCACTCCCACCGGCCAGAATCACACTTGTGAGCGGATTCATGGATAATTTGGTCAACTGTCAGCCCATAAGAATAACCCGACCGACGTGGCTTCACACTACTATGTACTCTGAAATGCGGGTACTGAGTTTGGTTGTTCTGTGGCAGGGAATAGGCTCAAGCTGTTGTCCATTAGAGGTAATTAACTATATGGTCATTATGGATACGGACAATATGGATACACAGCACATTTGATATATTTCGGTTTATCCGTTAGCGAGCGGGTGTCGGAAACGCGGTGGAAGGCTGCGGGTTACGTGCCTGGAAACGAGTTTGATACAGTAGCGGTAGGCCGCGTCGGTCGGACCGGTGAGCGGAGGCGTGTGGGGTCGGAATGGC